>NZ_RBIZ01000006.1:0-413031 GCF_003634235.1 Yokenella regensburgei
TGCGCAGCACCGGTGATCATGTTTTTAACATAGTCGGCGTGGCCCGGGCAGTCTACGTGTGCGTAGTGGCGAGTCGGGGTGTCATATTCAACGTGAGAAGTGTTGATGGTGATACCACGAGCTTTTTCTTCCGGCGCGTTATCGATCTGGTCGAATGCACGAGCAGAACCACCGTAGGTTTTAGCCAGTACGGTAGTGATTGCAGCGGTCAGGGTAGTTTTACCGTGGTCAACGTGGCCGATGGTGCCGACGTTAACGTGCGGTTTTGTACGTTCAAATTTTTCTTTAGACACGGCTATATTCCTTACTATAGTGCTCTCCCCTCGTGGAGAGAGCACGGGACTTTGGTTTTAACCCTGCGGCTTATTTGCCACGGGCTTCAATAACGGCCTGAGCAACGTTGTTCGGCGCATCATCATACTTCAGGAATTCCATGGTGTATGATGCACGACCTTTGGTCAGAGAACGCAGCTGAGTTGCATAACCGAACATTTCGGACAGCGGAACTTCAGCGTGGATCTTAACGCCAGTTACTTCAGATTCCTGACCGCGCAGCATGCCGCGGCGACGGCTCAAGTCACCGATAACGTCACCGGTGTTCTCTTCCGGAGTTTCTACTTCAACCTTCATGATTGGCTCAAGCAGAACAGGTTTTGCTTTCTTGAAGCCATCTTTAAAGGCAATAGAAGCTGCCAGTTTAAACGCCAGCTCAGAGGAGTCAACGTCGTGGTAAGAACCGAAGTGCAGACGCACGCCGAGATCTACCACAGGGTAACCAGCCAACGGACCTGATTTCAGCTGTTCCTGGATACCTTTATCAACGGCTGGGATGTATTCGCCAGGAATTACACCACCTTTAATGTCGTTGATGAACTCGTAACCTTTCGGGTTAGAGCCCGGCTCCAGCGGGTACATGTCGATAACAACATGACCGTACTGACCACGACCACCAGACTGCTTAGCGTGTTTACCTTCAATGTCGGTAACTTTCGCGCGAATCGCTTCGCGGTAAGCAACCTGAGGTTTACCCACGTTAGCTTCAACGTTGAATTCACGCTTCATGCGGTCAACGATGATGTCGAGGTGCAGTTCGCCCATACCAGCGATGATGGTCTGGTTAGATTCTTCGTCAGTCCATACGCGGAATGACGGGTCTTCTTTAGCCAGACGGCCCAGAGCCAGACCCATTTTTTCCTGGTCAGCTTTGGTTTTCGGTTCAACGGCGATGGAGATTACCGGTTCCGGGAATTCCATACGCTCCAGAATGATCGGTGCGTTCGGATCACACAGGGTATCACCTGTGGTCACGTCTTTCAGACCGATCGCTGCAGCGATGTCGCCTGCGCGAACTTCTTTGATCTCTTCACGTTTGTTAGCGTGCATCTGTACGATACGGCCGAAACGCTCACGAGCAGCTTTCACGGAGTTCAGGATGGTGTCACCGGAGTTAACCACACCAGAATACACGCGGAAGAAGGTCAGGTTACCCACAAACGGGTCGGTAGCGATTTTGAATGCCAGAGCAGCAAACGGCTCTTCATCGCTAGCGTGACGCTCAGCCGGAGTATCTTTACCGTCGTCCAGCATACCGTTGATCGCAGGAACGTCAGTCGGGGATGGCAGGTAATCAATTACCGCATCCAGCATCGCCTGAACACCTTTGTTCTTGAATGCAGAACCACAGGTTACCAGGATGATTTCGTTGTTCAGAACGCGCTGACGCAGAGCTTTTTTGATCTCTTCTTCAGTCAGTTCTTCACCACCCAGGTATTTCTCCATCAGCTCTTCAGAAGCTTCAGCTGCGGATTCGATCAGGTTCTGGTGCCATTCTTCAGCCAGTTCCTGCATGTCAGCCGGGATATCTTCGTATTCGAAGGTAACGCCCTGGTCTGCATCGTTCCAGTTGATGGCTTTCATTTTCACCAGGTCAACAACACCGGTGAAACCTTCTTCAGCACCAATCGCCAGCTGCAGCGGAACCGGGTTCGCGCCCAGACGGGATTTGATCTGACCAACAACTTTCAGGAAGTTCGCGCCCATGCGGTCCATTTTGTTAACGAACGCAATGCGTGGAACTTTATATTTGTTTGCCTGACGCCATACGGTTTCAGACTGCGGCTGAACACCACCAACTGCGCAGTAAACCATTACCGCACCATCAAGAACACGCATGGAACGTTCTACTTCGATAGTGAAGTCAACGTGGCCCGGGGTGTCGATGATGTTTACGCGATGCGGTTCATACTGCTTAGCCATACCAGACCAGAATGCAGTAGTCGCAGCGGAAGTGATGGTGATACCACGTTCCTGCTCCTGCTCCATCCAGTCCATGGTAGCCGCGCCGTCATGAACTTCACCGATTTTGTGGTTTACACCGGTGTAGAACAGAATACGTTCGGTAGTAGTGGTTTTACCGGCGTCGATGTGCGCACTGATACCGATGTTACGGTAGCGTGCGATGGGTGTTGTACGAGCCATTTGATTCCTCGTTTGTCTCTTTAGGCGCTCAGATTAAGTAACCCAGAGCGGGCGGCTTCTCTGAAGCGCCCGCCTGGTGACTAAAACTCCGAAGGGATTACCAACGGTAGTGTGCGAACGCCTTGTTGGCTTCTGCCATACGGTGAACGTCTTCACGTTTCTTAACTGCAGTACCTTTGTTGTCTGCAGCATCAGTGAGTTCGTTCGCCAGACGCAGGGCCATAGATTTATCACCGCGTTTACGAGCAGCTTCAACGATCCAACGCATTGCCAGAGCATTACGACGAACCGGACGGACTTCAACTGGAACCTGATAAGTAGAACCACCTACGCGGCGGGACTTAACTTCGACAGTCGGGCGCACGTTTTCGAGCGCAACTTCGAATGCTTCCAGTTCATTTTTACCAGAGCGCTGAGCCAGGGTCTCAAGAGCACTGTATACGATTGTTTCTGCAGTAGATTTTTTACCATCTACCATCAGGATGTTCACAAATTTAGCCAGCAGTTCTGATCCGAACTTAGGATCCGGCAGAATTTTACGCTGACCAATGACGCGACGACGTGGCATGGAAATACTCCGTTGTTAATTCAGGATTGTCCAAAACTCAAAGAGTTAAGTTTGACATTAATATAAAACGTTTGGCCTTACTTAACGGAGAACCATTAAGCCTTAGGACGCTTCACGCCGTACTTGGAGCGAGCCTGCTTACGGTCTTTAACGCCGGAGCAGTCAAGCGCACCACGAACGGTGTGGTAACGAACACCCGGGAGGTCTTTAACACGACCGCCACGGATCAGGATCACGGAGTGCTCCTGCAGGTTGTGACCTTCACCACCGATGTAGGAGGTGACTTCGAAACCGTTAGTCAGACGCACACGGCAAACTTTACGCAGTGCGGAGTTTGGTTTCTTAGGAGTGGTGGTATATACACGAGTACATACGCCACGTTTCTGCGGGCATGCTTCCAGCGCAGGCACGTTGCTTTTCGCAACTTTGCGTGCACGTGGTTTGCGTACCAGCTGGTTAACTGTTGCCATTAAATAGCTCCTGGTTTTAGCTTTTGCTTCGTAAACACGTAATAAAACGACCTCATACAATATGAGGACGCGAAATTTTAGGGCTACGCCGAAAAGGTGTCAAGAAATATACAACGATCGCGTGGCTACCAGGCCAACTGGCCAGGGTGTTTTACCGCCAGTCTGACGAAATCAGTATAGTCAACCCTGACGACAGCGCTCGAAATTTGACCAGAAAGACCCCGGGCGTCAAGGTCTTCCTTTAAGACATAAAGCGATATGGGGGCATCTGCCAGCAATTCAAGAAACGGGTTGCCGTTAAGCGCCGCCAGCACACCATCGGAGAGCATCACCACTTCATCCCCTGCTTTCAACATACGGCACAACGTATGCAGGTCAGCATGCCAGGGGGAAGTACTCAGTGTATGCAACATAGCAGTCTCAGAACCTCAGAATAACGTCGAAACTATCGAGCTTCTGGCGCAGGGCATCTGGCTCCAGCACCTCGGCATCGATGACAAATTCGGTTTTGGTCGCAAGCCCACGCTCACGCAGCGCGGCAGAACAGACCCAGCACTGCTCAATATCGTAAAGCGGCAGCAACTTGAAAGTAGAGATGTAGTCACGGGCGAGTATGGCTTGCGGATGTTGCCCACAGAGCAACTGGAAAACACCGTCGCCAACAAAAAAGACGCCAATTTCGTCGGTCAGTGCGGAGGTAGCAAGTAAAGCATCCAGCCCTTCCCGGCCTGAGGTGCTACCGTGCGGGGCGCTGGAAAACACAAAAGCGACACGTTTCATCAGAACTGCACCATTCGATCGCAGGTTAACGCTGCTTCGGCGAGCGCACCCAGGCCACTGAGCGTAAACCCAGGCTGCAGATTAAAGCTGGCAAGGCCAAGCTGTCCCGCTTCGGTTTCATCGGTCACGCCACGGCGCAGCGCCGCGGCAACACAAATATGCAACGCGACACCATGTTCTTCATGCAACGCCTGCCAGGCACGCACAAGGTCAAACTCATCGCTTGCCGGAGAAGTCAGCTGATTGGCGTTGTACACGCCTTCACGATAAAAGAAGACGCTCTCCAGCTGATGATTCTCTTTGAGCAGCGCCTGAGCGAACTGCAGCGCGCTGCTTGCCTGCTGCGTACCATAAGCCGGGCCAGTGACCATCAGGGCAAAACGCATTACTTATCTTGCCCCTGGAAATCGCCGCTTTTGAACTGACGAATGTAGAGATACACGGTGTGCTTAGAGATGTTCAGACGGTCAGCAACCTGGTTAATCGCATCTTTGATATCGAAGATGCCTTTTTCATAGAGATTGAGAACGATCTGACGGTTTTTAGCATTATTTGAAACGTTGCGATCGGCATTCACCTCTTCAATGGTGAATTCCAGCGTCTGGGTCACGAGATCTTCGACGGACGAAGCAAAGTTCACCTGCGAGTTCACTTCCGGGGTTTCCGGTGGAATAAAGGTGCCCATAATCTGCGAGAACGGTACATCAAGGTTCATGTTGATGCACAGCAGGCCAATCACGCGGTGTTCGCGATTGCGGATGGCAATGGTCAGCGACTTCATCAATACGCCACTTTTGGCGCGAGTGAAATAACATTTGGAAACGCTGCTGTCTGCACCAGTCATATCGTGCAGCATGCGCAGAGCAAGATCGGTTATTGGAGAGCCGATTTTTCGCCCGGTGTGTTCACCGTTTGCAATTCGAATCGCGGAACACTTAAGGTCCTGCAACGAGTGCAATACAATTTCACAGTGAGAGCCGATGAGCATCGCTAACCCGTCCACAACCGCTTCGTATGATTTTAGAATAGCGAAATCGGTTTGATCGAAAGGACGTTGATCCAGTAAATCTAGCTCACTGGTTTCATTGGTTAATAGCGACCTGGACATGAAAAAAAGCACTCCTTTTCAGGAGCCTGTCGTTAGATGGTCAGGGCAGGCTCAGCATCATCATTATAAAGATAGGGGCATCTAAGGTAATACAGCGCATAAGGCGCTTTCCAGTGTTAATTATATCTGCCCCAAAATAAAAAAACCGCCGCCCTTGCAGGCGGCGGCTTCATCAGCCTTATTTTTTACTGGCGTCTGCCGCTTTATTGTCTGCGGCAGCGTCCGGCTTAGCATCAGCTTTCGGCGCTGGTTTCACATCCAGCAGCTCGACGTCGAATACCAGCGTGGAGTTAGCCGGGATGCCCGGAACGCCGGTTTTACCGTATGCCAGATCCGGTGGAATGACCATCTTGATCTTGCCACCTTTCTTGATGTTCTTCAGGCCTTCGGTCCAGCCCGGGATAACACCATCCAGACGGAAGGTCAGCGGCTCACCGCGGGTGTAGGAGTTATCAAACTCTTTACCGTCAATCAGGGTGCCTTTGTAGTTCACCACCACGGTGTCGGTATCTTTCGGTGCTTCACCAGTACCGGCTTTCTCTACTTTGTACAGCAGACCGGTAGAAGAGGTTTTCACACCCTTCTCTTTGGCAAAAGCGTCACGGAAGGCTTTGCCTTTCGCTTCGTTATCAGCAGCGTCTTTTTCCATCTTCTGCTGTGCAGAAGTCTTCACGCGGGTTTCAAACGCCTGCAGCGTTTGCTCGATTTCCTGATCTGACAGTTTGCTCTTATCGGCAAATGCATCCTGGACGCCAGCGATCAGCTGATCTTTATCCAGTTTGATGCCCAGTTTTTCCTGTTCCTTCAGGGAGTTTTCCATGTAACGGCCCAGCGAAGCACCCAGCGCATATGCGGATTTCTGGTCGTCGTTTTTGAAAGCGGCTTTGCTGTCGGCTGCAGCAGCTGGTTTAGCGGCATCAGCGGCGAAAGACAGCGGCGCGTTCAGCGCAACGGCCATGGTGGTTGCCAGAAGCGTTACTTTAAACAGTGATTTCATCCATTTCTCCAGGGCCGGGGCATCTCACCCCAGGGTTAACGTAAATGAGTAGCGTACTATAAAGCCTTGTGGAAGAAATCAACATATAGACTCTCCCTAATAACAGATCTTTTCAGACTCTTTTTGTGTAAATAAGTTTCCTCAGCGCGGTTAAGAAGCTGCGGCGACAGGGAAAGTTGAGTAGAATCCGCCCGCAGATAACCGTGATGAGGTGAACAATGCACGAGAAAACGATGGAAGCGCGACTGGCGGAACTGGAAAGCCGGCTGGCCTTTCAGGAGATAACCATTGAGGATCTCAACCAGACCGTCACCGCCCACGAAATGGAAATGGCGAAAATGCGCGATCATCTTCGCCTGATGGCTGAAAAGCTCAAAGCCAGCCAGCCTTCACAGATGGCGTCACCGTCTGAAGAGACGCCGCCTCCCCACTATTGAGGCGAAAAAAAAGCGGGATATTCCCGCTTTTTTTATACCCGATACGAATCGGTTAGTGGCAACCGCAGCCGCCATTACCGCCGCAACCGCCTTTACCGTGTTCGTGGTCATGACCGTGGCCGTGACCACCACAGCAACCGTCGTGGCCATGGTCGTGATCGTGGTGATGGTCGTGTGCACCGTGAACGTGGCCATGAGCCAGTTCTTCTTCGGTTGCTTCACGGATAGCCACAACTTCAACGTTGAACTTCAGGTTCTGGCCAGCCAGCATGTGGTTGCCATCAACCACAACGTGGTCGTCTTCAACTTCGGTGATCTCAACCGGAACCGGACCCTGGTCGGTTTCAGCCAGGAAACGCATGCCAACCTGCAGCTCGTCAACGCCCATGAAAACTTCTTTCGGAACACGCTGAACCAGGTTCTCGTCGTACTGACCGTAAGCGTCGTTCGCAGTGACCGCAACGTCGAATTTATCACCAACGTCGTGACCTTCCAGCGCGTTTTCCAGGCCAGAAATCAGGGAACCGTGACCATGCAGGTAGTCCAGCGGCGCACTCACCGGAGACTCATCAACCAACACACCGTCTTCTGTACGTACCTGATAGGCCAGGCTGACCACCAGGTCTTTTGCTACTTTCATGATATCTCCTGAGCATGGAAAGATTAGTGGCGCAGATTGTAGCGGAATTCTGCACCCGTGTACCCACTAGCTTAAAAAAAGACAGCACGGATCGCTACTCCGGATGAAAAATCCCGATCACTTGCTCTTCTTTTCGCACATGATCGCGAACCTCTTTATCGGCCTCGCGCATCTGGTGACCGCACTTAACACACTCAACAATATCGACATTATTCTCGCGCCACATGGCCATTGAATCCTGAGCCTGGCACGCCGGGCATTTCGCCCCAGCAATAAAACGTTTACGTACTGCCATTTTTCACCTTCTATTCGAATTCATCCCAGCCATCCAGCTGGCGTCGTTCCTGCTGCATCTCACGCTGGAAGATATCCTCCAGCTCGCGTCGCGCCTCTCTGACGCGAGAAATCTGTTGGGTGTCGGTATGCACCGGCATGAGCTCACGTAACATACGCATATCAAGACGGCGGAAGTGTAGCTGCGCACGCTGGGCCTGATGCGGGTGCATCCCGAGCGTGACCAGCGCTTTGCGCCCCAGCTCCAGCGCACTGGAGAAGGTCTCACGCGAGAACTGTTTCACCCCGGCCTGTAAAAGCTCATGTGCTTCTACTCGACCTCGCGCCCGCGCCAGAATATGCAGATGCGGGAAGTGCTGCTGGCAGATCTCCACCAGCTTCATGGTGTCTTCTGGCTCGTTGCAGGTGATAACAATCGACTGCGCATCCTCAGCACCGGCAGAACGCAGCAACTCCACCTGTGTAGCATCACCGTAATACACCTTGTAGCCGTATTTACGCATCAGGTTCACAGCGCTGATATCGCGCTCCAGCACGGTAATGCGCATTTTATTCGCCATCAGCAAGCGACCAATCACCTGACCAAAACGCCCGAAGCCCACCACAATCACCTGCGGCTTATCATCTTCTACCCATGGCGCTTCGTCCTCGGCTTCAGGGCCATTAAAGCGGTGCGACAACACCCTATCAATCACTTTCATCAACAGCGGCGTGGTCATCATCGACAGTGTGACCGCCACCAGCAAAAGTGCCATCTGATCGTGCTGGAACAGACGCTGCGATGAGGCCGTTGAAAACAACACGAAAGCAAACTCGCCGCCCTGGCTCAGCACTCCGGCAAACTGCATCCGCTCAGAACTGCGTAACTGGTACAGCCGCGCCAGCACGTACAGCACCAGCGTTTTCACCGCCACCAGCACCGCGACGCTAATCACCACCCACAGTAAGTGGGTGTAAAGCACGCCAAGATTGAGCGCCATGCCAACGGAGATAAAGAACAGCCCCAGCAGCAGACCTTTGAACGGCTCGATAGCAATTTCCAGCTCGTGTCGATACTCACTTTCTGCCAGCAACACCCCGGCGATGAACGTACCGAGCGCCATCGACAGCCCCAGCGCATCCATAAACAACGCCGAACCCAGCACCAGCAACAGCGTGGCGGCGGTGAACACTTCCCGCACGCCAGAGCCAGCAATGAAGCGGAAAACGGGTCGCAACAGGTAACGGCCCCCCACCAGTACGCCCGCGAAAGCCAGAACCTTCAGACCGATTTTGAACCAGTCCGGGTGTTCATCCCCGGCACCGGCCAGCAACGGTACCAGCGCCAGCGCCGGGATCACCGCCAGGTCCTGGAACAGCAGCACCGAAAAACCAAGCTGCCCTGCCTCACTGCGGTTCATACCTTTTTCCCGCATCAACTGCAGCGCCATCGCGGTCGAAGACATAGCAAGCCCAATCCCACCTACGACGGCGGCCTGCCACGAGAAATCCGTCAGCATCAAAAGCCCCGCCAGAATAGCCGCACTGAGGCCAACCTGAGCCGCCCCAACGCCAAAGATGGAGCGCCGCAGTTGCCAGAGTTTCGCCGGGTTCAGCTCAAGGCCGATGATGAACATCAGAAACACAACGCCCAGCTCGGAGAAATGCAAAATCTCATCAACATCGCTGATGAAACCTAACCCCCACGGGCCAATAGCGATCCCGGCCAACAGATAGCCCAGCACCGCGCCAATACCTATCCGCGCGGCCAACGGAACCGCAACGACGGCGGCAAACAGGAACAGCACGCCAGCCAGCAGCAAATTGGAAGCTTCCATCAGCGGCCTCCGACAATCACGGGAGAGGCCAGCCAGTCACCATAGGCGCGGGCGTGACTCGCCAGCTCCTCAGGAGGCTGACGGCGCGCCCAGTAAACGATGATAGGCGTCATCCAGTGCATGTGGCACATGGCGGCGGTGAGTTCGAAGGGACGTAAAATATCGCTCATCGGGTAGCGGTTTAACCCATCATGACGGTAGGCTGCTTCCGGCTCGCCGGTCGTGATGACGCTCCGCCAGTACTTTCCCGCCAGCTGGTTGCCCCCCACCCCGCTGGCAAACCCCCGGCTCAATACCCTGTCCATCCACTCTTTGAGCAACGCCGGACAGCTATAGGTATATAGCGGATGCTGGAAAACGATAACATCATGCTCACGAAGCAGAGCCTGCTCGCGCTGAATATCAATAAAGAAGTCTGGATAGTGTGCATAAAGGTCATGCACGGTCACATTCTGCAGTTGCAACGCCGGCTTAAGCAAAACCCGGTTAGCCGCCGAGTCCTGAGATTCCGGATGGGCATACAGCAGCAAAACTTTCGCTGTCTGAGACATCATCCCCCTCCCGGTTTTGTCTATCGTTATCGTTTTGGGCTACCATGGCGGCCCGGTGCGGAAAATTGCCCGCACATTACATTATCATAATGACAAATTAACATAGTCTGAACATACGGCGCCTTATGATTGTTTTCTCCTCATTACAAATTCGTCGCGGCGTTCGCGTCCTGTTGGATAACGCTACCGCTACCATCAACCCCGGGCAGAAAGTCGGCCTGGTGGGTAAAAACGGCTGCGGTAAATCCACGCTGCTGGCCCTGCTGAAAAATGAAATCAGCGCCGACGGTGGAAGTTTCACCTACCCGGGTAACTGGCAGCTCGCCTGGGTAAATCAGGAAACCCCCGCCCTGAAGGTGCCCGCTTTAGACTATGTCATCGACGGTGACCGCGAATACCGTCAACTGGAAGCCGAGCTGCAGCGCGCCAACGAGCGCGACGACGGCCACGCTATCGCGACCGTTCACGGCAAACTGGACGCGATTGATGCATGGACTATTCGCTCCCGCGCTTCAAGCCTGCTACACGGTTTAGGCTTCAGCAATGAACAGCTCGAACGCCCGGTAAGCGACTTCTCCGGTGGATGGCGAATGCGCCTTAACCTGGCGCAGGCGCTGATTTGCCGTTCTGATCTGCTGCTGCTCGATGAACCGACCAACCACCTCGATCTTGATGCCGTTATCTGGCTTGAGAAGTGGCTGAAAAGCTATCAGGGCACTCTGATTCTGATTTCCCACGACCGCGACTTCCTCGACCCGGTAGTGGGCAAAATTATTCATATCGAACAGGAAACCATGTTCGAATACACCGGCAACTACTCGTCGTTCGAAATTCAGCGTTCGACCCGGCTTGCTCAGCAGCAGTCGATGTTTGAAAGCCAACAGCAAAAAGTCGCGCACCTGCAAAGCTTCATCGACCGCTTTAAAGCAAAAGCCTCAAAAGCCAAGCAGGCCCAAAGCCGGGTAAAAATGCTTGAGCGCATGGAGATGATTGCCCCGGCGCACGTCGATAACCCGTTCCACTTTAGCTTCCGCGCGCCGGAAAGCCTGCCAAACCCGCTGCTGAAGATGGAAAAGGTCAGCGCAGGCTATGGCGAACGCGTCATTCTCGACTCCATCAAGCTCAACCTGGTGCCGGGCTCGCGTATCGGCCTGCTCGGCCGCAACGGTGCTGGTAAATCAACGCTTATCAAAATGCTGGCAGGCGAACTGGCGCCCATCAGCGGTGATATCGGTCTGGCGAAAGGCATCAAGCTTGGCTATTTTGCTCAGCATCAGCTGGAATTCTTACGGGCAGATGAATCACCGATTCAGCACCTGGCACGCCTTGCACCGCAGGAGCTTGAGCAGAAGCTGCGCGACTATCTGGGCGGCTTTGGCTTCCAGGGTGATAAAGTCACCGAACACACGGCACGTTTCTCCGGCGGCGAAAAAGCGCGCCTGGTGCTGGCGCTGATCGTCTGGCAGCGCCCGAACCTGCTGCTGCTCGATGAACCAACTAACCACCTCGATCTCGACATGCGCCAGGCGTTGACCGAAGCGCTGATCGAATTTGAAGGTGCATTAGTGGTGGTTTCGCACGACCGTCACCTTCTGCGTTCCACCACTGACGATCTGTATCTGGTTCATGATGGTAAAGTCGAACCGTTCGACGGCGATCTGGACGACTATCAGCAGTGGCTGACCGACGTGCAGAAGCAGGAAAACCAGCCAACGGAAGCGTCGAAGGACAACGCCAACAGCGCCCAGGCGCGTAAAGATCAGAAACGCCGCGAAGCAGAACTGCGTACTCAGACGCAGCCGCTGCGCAAAGAGATTACTCGTCTCGAAAAAGAGATGGAGAAACTTAATGCCGAGCTGGCACAGGCGGAAGAAACGCTTGGCGATAGCGGCCTGTACGATCAGGCGCGCAAAGCAGAGCTGACCGCCTGCCTGCAACAGCAGGCCAGCGCGAAATCCGGGCTTGAAGAGTGCGAAATGGCGTGGCTTGAGGCGCAGGAGCAACTCGAACAGATGCTGCAGGAGGGGTAATGTGGCTCGAATTCATAAACATGAAACCGGCCGGGCGGTATAGTAGAGCGCAATGACTCAGATAACCCCCGTAGATTTCGAATTACCACCGGAAGATGATGCCTCCTTCGTACCGATGCGAGGCGTTAAGAACTGCCACCTGCAGACCATGCTGCCGCGGCTAATTCGCCGCAAGCTGCAGTTCACTCCGCACTGGCAGCGTCTTGAGCTACCCGACGGTGATTTTGTCGATCTTGCCTGGAGTGAAGATCCCGAACAGGCGCGCCATAAACCGCGCCTGGTGGTCTTTCACGGGTTAGAAGGCAGCCTTTACAGCCCCTATGCCCACGGCCTGATCCACGCGGCGCAGCAGCGCGGCTGGCTCGGCGTAGTGATGCATTTTCGCGGCTGTAGCGGTGAGCCTAATCGTAACGAACGTATTTACCACTCCGGGGAAACCGAAGACGGCACCTGGTTCCTCAACTGGCTGCAACGCCAGTTTGGCAACGCACCTACGGCAGCGGTAGGGTATTCGCTCGGCGGGAATATGCTCGGCTGTCTGCTGGCGAAAGAAGGCGCCGACGTGCCGCTGAACGCCGCAGTTATTGTGTCCGCCCCCTTCATGCTGGAAGCCTGTAGCTATCATATGGATAAGGGTTTTTCCCGGGTTTATCAGCGTTATCTGCTAAACCTGCTCAAGGGTAACGCCGCCCGCAAGCTCAAGGCCTACCCTGGAACCCTGCCGATTAACCTGCGGCAGTTGAAAAGCGTGCGTCGTATCCGTGAATTCGATGATCTTATCACCTCGAAAATCCACGGTTTCGCGGATGCTATCGACTACTACCGTCAGTGCAGCGCTATGCCGGTCCTGAGTGAAATCAAAATTCCTACGCTTATCATCCATGCGAAGGACGATCCGTTTATGGATCACCACTCCATTCCTCCTCAGGAACAGCTGCCGCCAAACGTTGAGTATCAACTGACGGAGCACGGCGGCCACGTCGGCTTTGTGGGTGGCACCCTGCGTAAACCGGAAATGTGGCTCGAAAAGCGCATTCCCGACTGGTTAACCCGCTGGCTGAGGGCACAAGCATGATGATCCCCTGGCAGGACCTGAGCCCGGAAGCGCTCGAAAACCTGATCGAAAGTTTTGTCTTGCGCGAAGGCACCGACTATGGTGAACATGAACGTTCATTAAAAGATAAGGTCGCCGACGTTAAACAACAGCTGCAAAGCGGTGAGGCCGTGCTGGTGTGGTCCGAACTGCACGAGACCGTCAATATTATGTCGCGCAAGCAGTTTAACGGCTGACCCTCCATCACCATTGACTCAGGGAGCTGTTCGCTATGTCGGCCAAACACCCGGTTATTGCAGTCACGGGCTCCAGCGGTGCCGGAACCACAACCACCAGCCTCGCATTTCGTAAGATTTTCTCCCAGCTCAAGCTCCGCGCCGCGGAGGTTGAGGGCGACAGCTTTCATCGCTACACGCGGCCGGAAATGGATATGGCTATCCGTAAGGCGCGCGACCTGGGAAAGCACATCAGCTATTTTGGCCCGGAAGCCAATGACTTTAGCCTGCTCGAACAAACCTTCCACGAGTACGGCCTGAGCGGTAAAGGCCAGTCGCGTAAATACCTGCATACCTATGATGAAGCGGTCCCCTGGGACCAGGTGCCAGGCACCTTCACGCCGTGGCAGCCGTTGCCCGAACCTACCGACGTCTTGTTCTATGAAGGCCTGCACGGCGGCGTAGTGACAAAGGATCAGGATGTCGCCCGTCATGTCGATCTGCTGGTCGGCGTGGTGCCCATCGTCAACCTTGAGTGGATCCAAAAGCTGGTGCGCGACACCGGCGAGCGCGGTCATTCGCGTGAGGCAGTGATGGATTCCGTGGTGCGCTCAATGGAGGACTACATCAACTTCATTACTCCGCAGTTTTCCCGCACCCACATTAACTTCCAGCGCGTCCCGACCGTCGATACCTCGAACCCGTTTGCCGCAAAAGGGATTCCTTCGCTTGATGAGAGCTTCGTGGTCATTCATTTCCGTAATCTGGCGGGAATCGACTACCCATGGCTGTTGGCTATGCTGCAGGGCTCGTTCATTTCACATATGAATACTCTGGTGGTACCGGGCGGGAAAATGGGGCTGGCGATGGAGCTGATCATGGCGCCGTTGGTACAGCGAATCATGGAAGGGAAAAAAATCGGATAAACCTCACCCCTCTTCCGCCGGGAAGGGGGTGAGTGACCACCCGTATTAACATCAGCCTTCAACAACCTCATAGGAATGCGTGATGTTGACGGCTTTTTCCAGCATCAATGCCACCGAGCAATACTTCTCAGCAGACAGATCCACCGCGCGAGAGACGGTTGCATCTTTCAGATCTTTACCGGTCACGATGAAGTGCAGATTGATGTGGGTGAACAGGCGCGGAGCCTCATCACGGCGCTCAGAAGTCAGCTTCACTTCACAATCCGTCACGGCCTGGCGGCCTTTTTGCAGAATAGAGACCACGTCGATGGCGCTGCATCCGCCCGCCGCCATCAGCACCATTTCCATCGGGCTTGGTGCTTTATCTCCAGAGTTGCCATCCATCAAAATCTGATGACCCGAAGCCGACTCACCAAGGAAGGTTAACCCTTCAACCCATTTCACACGCGCTTGCATATTTTTTAACTCCTGAGTTGCAATTTTCTTCACAGATTACGCGCACATAACATTTCTCGCAATGGAAGGCGACGTGCATCATGCTGAAGCGAGACACCAGGAGACATGCGGCGAAAGCTATGCTAAAACATTCGGGATGCAACAGTGTTACATTGATAAATGACATGTCTGCAGAGGACATCACATAAGGCTGCTGAATATACCGTCAGCCCACTTCCCAGGTAGCGGGAAGAATTCGATTGCAACCCAGGGGCAGAAAGACTAATGCCGCTGGAGACAGCTTATAACAGAGGATAATCGCGCATGGTGCTTGGCAAACCGCAAACAGACCCGACTCTCGAATGGTTCTTGTCTCATTGCCACATTCATAAGTACCCGTCGAAGAGCACGCTTATTCACCAGGGTGAAAAAGCAGAAACGTTGTATTACATCGTGAAAGGCTCCGTGGCTGTACTCATCAAGGATGAAGAAGGTAAAGAGATGATCCTCTCTTACCTCAACCAGGGCGATTTCATCGGTGAATTAGGCCTGTTTGAAGAAGGCCAGGAACGTAGCGCCTGGGTGCGTGCTAAAACGGCTTGTGAAGTCGCTGAAATTTCATACAAAAAATTCCGTCAGCTGATCCAGGTAAACCCGGACATCCTGATGCGTCTCTCTTCTCAGATGGCTCGCCGTCTGCAGGTAACGTCTGAGAAAGTGGGCAACCTCGCCTTCCTGGACGTAACGGGCCGCATCGCGCAGACGCTGCTGAACCTGGCGAAACAGCCGGACGCCATGACTCACCCGGACGGGATGCAGATCAAAATCACTCGTCAGGAAATCGGTCAGATCGTGGGCTGCTCCCGTGAAACCGTGGGTCGTATTCTGAAAATGCTGGAAGATCAGAATCTGATCTCCGCACACGGTAAAACCATCGTGGTTTACGGTACCCGCTAAATCATGCCAGACGGCGCGCAACCTACCTCGCGCGCCGTTTTTGTTTTATCACCCATGTGGCGCAGGCTTATCTATCACCCGGAAGTTAACTACGCACTGCGGCAAACGCTGGTGTTGTGTCTTCCTGTGGCTGTGGGTCTGATTCTCGGCCATCTCCAGCAGGGTCTGCTGTTCTCCCTCGTTCCTGCCTGCTGCAACATTGCCGGCCTCGACACGCCGCATAAACGCTTTTTTAAACGCCTGGTCGTCGGCGGCACGCTGTTTGCCGTTTGCAGCCTGATAGTCCAGCTCCTGCTGGCAAAAGACATCCCCCTGCCGCTCATCCTGACCGGCTTGACGATGATACTTGGCGTGACGGCTGAGATTAGCGCCCTGCACGCCCGCCTGCTGCCCGCGTCGCTGATTGCCTCCATCTTCACCCTAAGCCTGGCTGGAAATATGCCGGTCTGGCAGCCGCTGCTGCTGTATGCGCTGGGTACTCTGTGGTACGGGCTCTTTAACTGGTTCTGGTTCTGGATGTGGAAAGAGCAGCCGCTGCGTGAATCCCTGAGCCTGCTGTATCGCCAGCTTGCCGACTACTGTGAAGCGAAGTACAGCCTGCTTACCCAGCACACCGACCCGACCACCGCGCTGCCGCCGCTGCTCAACCGCCAGCAAAAAGCGGTCGATCTGATAAGCCAGTGTTACCAGCAATTGCACATGCTGGCAGCCAACAAAAATCGCGATTACAAACGGCTGCTGCGGGTATTCCAGATGGGGCTCGATTTACAAGAGCATATCTCCGTCAGCCTGCATCAGCCGGAAGAGGTGCAGAAACTGGTGGAGCGCAGCCACGCCGAAGCGGTTATCCGCTGGAATGCCCAGACCATTGCAGCGCGGCTGCGCGAGCTTGCTGACGATATTCTTTATCACCGCTACCCGCACCGCTTCACGATGGATAAGCAGCTTGGCGCGCTGGAGAAAATCGCACGCCAGCATCCGGACAATCCGGTAGGCCAGTTCTGCGCCTGGCATTTCAGCCGTATCGCGCGCGTTCTTCGCACCCAGCGCCCGCTCTACCCTCGTAATCTGATGGCTGACAAAGAGCGTCGCCTGCCGGTTATTCCGGCACTGAGAAGCTATCTGTCGCTGAAGTCGTCGGCGCTGCGCAGCGCCGCACGTATCAGCGTGATGCTGAGCATCGCGAGCCTGATGGGTGCCGCCCTGCACCTGCCAAAACCGTACTGGATCCTGATGACCATCCTGCTGGTCACCCAGAACGGTTATGGCGCGACGCGGGTGAGGATCGTCCACCGTGCAATCGGTACCCTCGCCGGACTGGTGATTGTGGGAAGTACCCTGCACTTCCACGTCCCGGAAGGCTATACGCTAAGTGCGATGCTCATCATCACGCTGGTCAGCTATCTGATTATTCGTAAGAACTACGGTTGGGCGACGGTGGGCTTTACGGTGACCGCGGTATACACCATCCAGCTTCTGACCCTGAACGGTGAGCAGTTTATTGTCGCTCGCTTCATCGATACCATCATTGGCTGTCTGATAGCCTTCGGCGGCATGGTGTGGCTGTGGCCACAGTGGCAGACCGGCCTGCTACGTAAAAACGCCCAGGATGCGCTGGAGGCCGATCAGGAAGCCATTCGCTTGATCCTGAGCGACGATCCGCAGGCACCGGCGCTCGCCTACCAGCGAATGCGGGTCAATCAGGCGCACAATGCGCTGTTCAACTCGCTCAATCAGGCCATGCACGAGCCCGGTTTTAACACTCAATATCTGGAAGATATGAAACTGTGGGTAACCCATAGCCAGTTTATCGTCGAGCACATCAATGCCATGACGACGCTTGCCCGCGAGCATAACTGCCTGACGCCAGAGCTGACCGAACGTTATCTGCAATCCTGTGAAATTGCACTGCAGCGTTGTCAACAGCGACTGGAATATGATGAGCCAGGAAGCAGCGGGGAGACGAATATCATGGAATCACAGGATATGCTGTCCCACGAGCCGTCGAGCACCATGGAACAGCAATTTCAGCGCGTACTGGGGCATCTTAGCGCCATGTACACCATTTCGTCAGTGGCCTGGCGCCAGCGACCGCATCACGGTATCTGGCTGACCCGACGACTGAGTAAAGCTAGCCGTTAACGATAGCCTTCACCGCTTCAGCGAAGCGCGCCATCCCTTCGGTGATATCCGCCTCTTCCACCACCAACGATGGGGCAAAGCGCATCACGTCCGGCCCGGCGTTGAGCACCATCACCCCCGCACGCGCCGCAGCGTGCAGGAAATCACGGGCGCGGCCTTTGTACTGCGGTTTCAGCTGCGCGCCAATCAGCAGCCCCATGCCGCGAATGTCGCTGAATACATCAAAGCGGGCATCGATTTGCTGCAATTGCTGCACAAATAGTTCTCGCTTCGCCTTCACCCCGTTGAGCACCTCCGGGGTGTTGATAACATCGAATGCGGCTTCCGCAACCGCGCAGGCTAGCGGATTCCCGCCATAGGTTGAACCGTGGCTCCCCACGTGGAAGGCGCTGGCAATGTCTTCGGTAGTCAGCATCGCGCTCACCGGGAATCCGCCGCCTAACGCTTTGGCGCTGGTTAAAATATCCGGCGTCACGCCGTAATGCTGATAGGCAAACAGCGAGCCGGTGCGCCCCATGCCGCACTGCACTTCATCAAACACCAACAGCGCCTGATGTTTATCGCAAAGCTCACGCAGCCCCTGTAAAAACTCCGGCGTAGCCGCCGTCAGACCGCCTTCGCCCTGAATTGGCTCTACCACCACCGCGCAGGTGTGATCATCCATCACCGCCGCGACAGCATGAAGATCGTTAAACGGCACATGGATAATATCGGCCGGCTTCGGGCCAAAGCCGTCGGAGTATTTTGGTTGTCCGCCAACGGACACCGTAAACAGCGAACGACCATGGAACGCGTTATGGAAGGCAATGATTTTGCTTTTGTAAGGGCTGTGGCGTGTGGCAGCGTAATAGCGCGCCAGCTTGAAGGCGGTTTCGTTGGCTTCCGTTCCCGAGTTCATGAACACCACGCGTTCAGCGAAAGTGGCGTCAATAAGCTTACGTCCCAGGCGTAACGCTGGTTCATTAGTGAAGACGTTGCTGGTATGCCAGAGCATTTCCCCCTGAGCATGCAGCGCCGCCACCAGCGCCGGATGACAATGACCCAGCGCGGTCACAGCGATGCCGCCCGCAAAATCAACATACTCGTTGCCCTGCTGATCCCACACGCGACTGCCTTTCCCTTTCACCGGGATAAATTCCGCGGGTGAATAAATTGGCACTATCACATCATCAAACGTCGCGCGGGTAATTGCAGGTTGTTCCGTTGCCATGTCTTGACCACCTTCTATGCAGCAGTGATTATGAGAATATAATCACGAAATATGCATAAAAAATCAGTTAATGGCAACCACTATTCAGCCATGCAGGAAATTCGCCAGAAGCTGATGCCCCTGCTCGCTGAGGATACTTTCCGGATGGAACTGAACCCCTTCCAGTGCCCATTCGCGGTGTCGAATACCCATGATTTCACCGGTGTCACTTTGCGCCGTGACGTCAAAACAGGCAGGCAGCGTGGCGGGATCGATCACCAGTGAGTGATAGCGGGTCACGGTCAACGGGTTGTTCAGACCCCGGAACACCCCCTGCCCGGTGTGAGTAACGGGTGACGTTTTGCCGTGCATGACCTTTGCCGCCCGCACGATGGTTGCACCAAAGACCTGAGCCAGCGCCTGGTGTCCAAGGCACACGCCAAGAATGGGGAGTTTTCCGGCATAATGACGAATGACGTCGAGAGAAATTCCGGACTCATCCGGGGTACAGGGCCCCGGAGAGATAACGATTTTTTCCGGCGCCAGGCGGTCAATCTCTGCCAGAGTTATTTCATCGTTTCGCTTCACCACCACCTCGGCCCCCAGCTCGCAAAAGTACTGGTACAGGTTCCAGGTGAACGAATCGTAGTTATCAATCAGCAGAATCATGGCGGCTCCAGAACAAAAATCCGCTCTATTCTACTCAGATTCCCGCGCTTCGCTTACTACTTTGCTGAAGATGGCGCTAAGTGCGCGCAAATCTCCCATCGCGCCGCTCTGGTTCGCCTGCGCCCAGACGTCAGGCTCGATCCCTCGCCAGTCGAGCAGATACCCGGCATGCAGCGCCAGCTGCTCGAAGAAGATCCGCTGCGCAATGCCATTACCGATCCGGAAAGGATGCAGCACATTGATTTCACAATAGTAGTGACTCAGGCGAGAAATAAAATCACTACGCCCCAGCCCGGCGAGATACGCTTCCTCCTCAAGATGCTTCATCAGCGCATTGCCCTCTTTCTCGATATAAGCAAAGTGGCAGAAGCGGGTGTCCCCCTGGTAAATATCCACCTGGCGAAATGCGCCAGCCCAGTCAAAAACATCCTGGTAAAGATGATGGTGAATGGCGCAGAGGTGCGGCAAACCACGAGCGGGCGGGCCCAGCGCTAAAGTCGCCGCGCGCAGTGAGGTCAGCTCATACGCCGCCTGCTCCAGGCGCTGCGTCTGGTGAATACCCAGTCGGTTGCGCATGACATTCAGGCCAGGGTACAGGTAGGGATCGCGATCATCACCGTATTTATCGCTCATAGTGCCTCCTGAGTTCCTCAAGACGCGCTACCACCTGCGCATTTTCAAGAACGACCAGCGGCACATCAACGCCCTCCAGACGACGGCTGGCCTGAAAATTCGCGTTACGGCTCTGCACCCAGAGGTGCGATTTTTGCTTATCGGTGAGTTTTTGCATGATGGCCTCCCTGAGAGTCCCGCATTTGCCACAAGTATAAGCAGCAATTGACGGTTACGCAGAAAGGCCACAGAAGCGCGGGAGGTAACCCGCGCAAGGAGTGATTACGGCAGGACCTTCGCAGACAGGATAACGACAGGTTTTGTCGGGACATTCTGGTAAGGACCGACGTTATGGCTCTGCACCTGAGAGATTTTATCCGCCACGTCCATGCCTTTCACCACTTTACCAAATACCGCGTAGCCAAAGTCACGCTGGCCGTGGTCGAGGAAGGCATTGTCAGCAACGTTGATGAAGAACTGGCTGGTTGCGCTGTCCTGATCTGCAGTACGCGCCATCGCGATGGTGCCACGGGTGTTACGCAGTCCATTATCCGCTTCGTTTTTAATCGGTGGGTTTGGCTGCTTCTGCTGCATCTGCTCGTTAAAGCCGCCGCCCTGAATCATGAAACCCGGGATCACACGATGGAAAGTGGTGTTGTTATAAAAACCATTATTCACGTAATCCAGGAAGTTTTTCACCGAAATCGGCGCCTTCTGGCTGTTCAGTTCCAGCTCAATGTTCCCCGCGGAGGTCGTCAGCAGTACATGCGGGTCGCCCTTTGCTGCCAGAGCCGCAGGAGAAACAGCTGAGAATGCGAAGACGACAGCGACCGCCGCCAGTGTTGATTTGAGCATGAGAATTCCTTAACGGGTGCAGTAAAAAGAACGAGTGCCTTGATTCTAAAGAGGCTTCCAGACACAGGCCAGAGGTTTACTTAATTTTACGAATTTGAAACAGATGTAACCAGTCGCAGCCCGGTTTTATCAGGCTAAAAAACGTGATTGTGATCACGAAAGCGTTTGCAAAATGAGATCTGTTTCACATAAATCGTATGAATACATCACGTGAGAGAATAAAATCTGCCCGCCAAGACGCGCTGTCAATACGCTCAATATTAGAGCGTATTTGCGCTTTCATTTCTATTCACAGGCCAGTCAATGACTAACAGCAACCGTATCAAACTGACATGGATCAGCTTTTTCTCCTACGCACTCACCGGTGCGCTGGTGATCGTCACCGGGATGGTGATGGGAAACATTGCAGACTACTTCCATCTGCCGGTTTCCAGCATGAGCAACACCTTCACCTTCCTGAACGCCGGGATCCTGATTTCCATTTTCCTGAACGCCTGGCTGATGGAAATTGTGCCTCTGAGAACCCAGCTGCGTTTTGGCTTCGTGTTGATGGTGCTGGCAGTCGCCGGTTTGATGTTCAGCCACAGCCTGGCGTTGTTCTCCGTGGCCATGTTCGTGCTGGGCCTGGTTAGCGGTATCACGATGTCCATCGGTACCTTCCTCATCACCCACATGTACGAAGGACGTCAGCGCGGTGCACGTTTGCTGTTTACCGACTCCTTCTTCAGCATGGCCGGGATGATTTTCCCGATTGTCGCCGCCGTACTGCTGGCGCGCCATATCGAATGGTACTGGGTATACGCCTGCATCGGCCTGGTTTACGTCGCTATTTTCCTGCTGACTTTCGGCTGTGAATTCCCGGTTCTGGGTAAAAAAGCACAGACCAGCGATGAGCCGGTCGTGAAAGAGAAGTGGGGGATCGGCGTGCTGTTCCTGTCCGTTGCCGCGCTGTGCTACATCCTCGGTCAGCTGGGTTTCATCTCCTGGGTACCGGAATATGCCAAGGGGCTTGGCATGAGCCTGAACGATGCCGGTAAGCTGGTGAGCGACTTCTGGATGTCTTATATGTTTGGCATGTGGGCGTTCAGCTTCATTCTGCGCTTCTTCGATCTGCAGCGTATTCTGACCGTGCTGGCGGGCCTGGCAACCGTGCTGATGTACTTCTTCATCAACGGTTCACCAGACCATATGCCATGGTTCATTCTGACCTTAGGCTTCTTCTCAAGCGCTATCTACACCTCGATTATCACGCTCGGCTCACTGCAGACCAAAGTCGCTTCACCGAAGCTGGTGAATTTCGTCCTGACCTGCGGCACCATCGGTACCATGCTCACCTTCGTAGTGACCGGCCCGATCGTTGCCCACAGCGGCCCGCTGGCAGCGCTGCATACTGCTAACGGACTCTATGCCGTGGTGTTTGTCATGTGCTTCATTCTGGGGTTCGTGACCCGCCACCGTCAGCATAACGAGACGACGGCAGCTCACTAAGCCTTACGCCCCTTTGTCGCTGGCAAAGGGGCTGTTTTGCGTAAAGAAAACCTCTTCTCCACCGCTATCCGTCTGCACCCAGGTTTGCGCCAGTTGCGTGGTCGCAATCACTCTTCCCTGACGAATCGACCAGCGTACCGGCACCTGCGCCCGCACCGCTTCAAAACCGTTCTCTGCTGGCAGAATGATAAAGTTGGCCGGAAGCCCCGTCGCGATGCCATATTCAGCCACCCCAAACGTCCGGGCGCTGTTATCGGTGATGAGCTTCAGGCTGTCATTGATTTGCCCATAGCCCATCATCTGGCACACATGTAGCCCCATATGCAGCACCTGCAGCATATTGCCAGTGCCCAGCGGATACCACGGGTCAAACACATCGTCATGACCAAAGCAGACGTTAATATCCGCCGCCAGAAGCTCTTTCACCCGCGTGATCCCACGGCGTTTTGGATAATCGTCAAAGCGTCCCTGCAGGTGAATATTCACCAGCGGGTTAGCGACAAAGTTGATACCAGAGAGCTTCAACAGGCGAAACAGACGCGAGGTGTACGCCCCGTTGTACGAGTGCATTGCCGTGGTGTGGCTGGCGGTCACACGCGCACCCAACCCCTCTTTGAGCGCCAGCGCGGCAACGGTTTCAACAAAACGCGACTGCTCATCATCGATTTCATCGCAATGGATATCGAGCGGCTTGTCGTATTTCTTCGCCAACGCGAACGCTACGTGCAAAGACTCCACACCATATTCACGAGTGAATTCAAAGTGTGGAATGGCGCCTACCACGTCTGCGCCCAGCCGCAGCGCCTCTTCCAGCAACGCCTCGCCGTTGGGGTAGGACAAAATGCCCTCCTGCGGGAATGCCACAATCTGCAGTTCAATCCACGGCGCGACCTCCTGCTTCACTTCCAGCATCGCCTTCAGCGCGGTAAGCGTTGGGTCAGAAACATCGACATGGGTACGGACGAACTGAATGCCGTTAGCAATCTGCCACTTCAGGGTTTTCCAGGCTCGTTGCTTTACGTCCTCATGGCTCAGCAGCGCTTTACGTTCGGCCCAGCGCTCAATGCCTTCAAACAGCGTACCAGACTGATTCCAGTGCGGTTCCCCGGCTGTTTGCGTGGTATCCAGATGAATGTGCGGCTCAATAAACGGGGGAATAGCAAGCCCGCCGCGCGCGTTGAGCACCTCGTAGCTTTCACTACCGCCCTCTCCCATAGGAGTAATTGCGCCAAAACGCCCCTTATCAATCGCGATTTGCCATAACCCTTCGCGATCCGCCAGGCGGACATTTTGAATTAACCAAAGTGGTGTGGTCGTCATTGCTTATCTCCTGCGATGGCGGGCTCACGCTGCAGCTCGCACTCTGTGCGTTATTTCATCTTATTTTGTACATAAAATCAGCACAACAAAAAAGCCAGCGTTTTCCATTACTTATAAAATTACTGCCAAATCATATGCATACCCATTAGGGGGTAGTTAAAGGCGTATTTGATTTGTATCAATAACAGCGGGTGCTGAATCGTTAAGGTAGGCGGTAATAGAAAAGAAATCGAGGCAATAATGAGCAAAGTCAGACTCGCTATCATCGGTAATGGCATGGTCGGCCACCGTTTTATTGAGGATCTCCTCGATAAAGCCTCTGCTGACCAGTTCGACATTACCGTGTTCTGTGAAGAACCCCGCATCGCCTACGACCGCGTCCACCTGTCATCTTACTTCTCCCACCACACAGCGGAAGAACTTTCGCTGGTCCGCGAAGGATTTTATGAGAAGCATGGCATTAAGGTGCTGGTCGGCGAGCGCGCTATCACCATCAACCGCCAGGAGAAGGTTATCCACTCCAGCGCGGGCCGTACTGTATTTTACGACAAACTGATTATGGCGACCGGCTCCTATCCGTGGATCCCGCCAATCAAAGGTTCTGAAACCCAGGATACGTTCGTTTACCGTACCATCGAAGATCTCAACGCCATTGAAGCCTGCGCCCGTCGCAGCAAGCGTGGAGCCGTGGTTGGCGGTGGCCTGCTGGGCCTCGAAGCCGCCGGTGCACTGAAAAACCTAGGCGTTGAAACTCATGTGATTGAGTTTGCCCCTATGCTGATGGCCGAGCAGCTCGACCAGATGGGCGGCGAGCAGCTAAAGCGCAAAATTGAAAGCATGGGCGTGCGTGTGCACACCAGCAAAAACACCAAAGAGATTGTCCAGGAAGGCACCGAAGCGCGTAAAACCATGCATTTCGCCGATGGCAGCGCGCTGGAAGTCGATTTCATCGTCTTCTCCACCGGTATCCGCCCGCGTGACAAACTCGCCACCCAGTGTGGCCTGGCCGTTGCCCAGCGCGGCGGTATTATGATTAACGACAGTTGCCAGACGTCTGACCCTGATATCTATGCTATCGGTGAATGTGCGAGCTGGAATAACCGCGTTTACGGCCTGGTCGCCCCTGGCTACAAAATGGCACAGGTGGCAGTTGACCACATTCTTGGCAGCGAAAACGCCTTTGAAGGCGCTGACCTCAGCGCCAAGCTGAAGCTGCTGGGCGTTGACGTTGGCGGCATCGGCGATGCGCATGGTCGCACCCCTAACGCCCGCAGTTACGTCTACCTCGATGAAAACAAAGAGGTCTACAAACGCCTTATCGTTAGCCCGGACAACAAAACGCTGCTCGGTGCGGTACTGGTCGGCGACACCAGCGACTACGGCAACCTGCTGCAGCTGGTGCTGAACGCCATTGAGCTACCGGAAAACCCGGATGCGCTTATTCTCCCGGCGCATGCCGCAGGCGGCAAACCGGCGATCGGCGTAGACAAACTGCCCGACAGCGCGCAAATTTGCTCCTGCTTCGACGTCACCAAAGGCGACCTGATCTCAGCTATCAACAAGGGTTGCCACACTGTGGCAGCGCTGAAGGCCGAAACCAAAGCCGGTACCGGCTGCGGCGGCTGTATCCCGCTGGTCACCCAGGTGCTGAACGCGGAGCTTGCGAAACAGGGTATCGAAGTGAACCACAATCTGTGTGAACACTTTGCCTACTCTCGTCAGGAGCTGTATCACCTCATTCGCGTGGAAGGCATCAAAACCTTCGACGAGCTGCTGGAAAAACACGGCAAGGGCTACGGTTGTGAAGTCTGTAAGCCGACCGTCGGCTCTCTGCTGGCTTCCTGCTGGAATGACTACATCCTGAAGCCGCAGCTGACGCCGCTGCAGGATACCAACGACAACTTCCTGGCTAACATTCAGAAAGACGGTACCTACTCGGTCATCCCTCGCTCTGCGGGCGGCGAAATTACGCCGGAAGGCCTGATGGCTGTAGGTCGTATTGCGGCTGAATTCAATCTGTATACCAAAATCACCGGCTCCCAGCGTATCGGCCTCTTTGGCGCACAGAAAGATGACTTGCCGGAGATCTGGCGTCAGCTGATTGAAGCCGGGTTCGAAACCGGCCACGCCTATGCCAAAGCGCTGCGTATGGCGAAAACCTGCGTCGGCAGCACCTGGTGCCGCTACGGCGTGGGCGATAGCGTCGGCTTTGGCGTTGAGCTGGAAAACCGCTACAAAGGTATTCGTACTCCGCACAAAATGAAGTTCGGCGTGTCGGGCTGTACCCGCGAATGTGCGGAAGCCCAGGGGAAAGACGTCGGTATCATCGCCACCGAGAAGGGCTGGAACCTGTATGTCTGTGGTAACGGCGGGATGAAACCACGTCACGCCGATCTGCTCGCCGCCGATCTCGACAGCGAAACGCTGATTAAGTACCTCGACCGCTTCATGATGTTCTATATCCGCACCGCCGACAAACTGACGCGTACCGCGCCATGGCTGGACGCGATGGAAGGCGGTATTGACTACCTGCGCGCCGTCATTATCGACGACAAACTGGGTCTGAATGAACAACTGGAAGCAGAGCTGGAACGTCTGCGTGCCGCGTTTGCCTGCGAATGGACCGAGACGGTAAACAACCCGGCCGCCCAGGTTCGCTTCAAACACTTCATCAACAGCGCTCAACGCGATCCGAACGTACAGGTTGTGCCTGAACGTGAGCAGCATCGCCCGGCAACACCGTACGAACGCATTCCTGTAACTCTGGTGGAGGAAAACGTATGAGCCAGTGGGTAAACATCTGCAGCATCGACGATATTCTGCCGCAAACGGGCGTTTGCGCCCTGCTGGGTCAACAGCAGGTGGCTATTTTCCGTCCGCACCACGATGAGCAGGTCTTCGCCATTAGTAACATCGACCCGTTCTTTGAAGCGAGCGTTCTGTCGCGCGGTCTGATTGCCGAACACAACGGCGATCTGTGGGTGGCAAGCCCGCTGAAAAAGCAGCGCTTCCGCCTGCGCGATGGCCTGTGCATGGAAGACGAAAGCCACTCCATTGCACATTTCGATGCGCGCGTAAAAGACGGCCAGGTGCAGTTGAAAGCCTGATCGTTTTGGGAATAAGTAATACCAAAAACTTATGACCTGAAAGGGATAACAGCGGGAAAAATCGTATATTCCATACGATGACTGCTGTTATCCTTACCCGCACTATTTATCCCCCAGTTGCGCCTGTTAACGCCGTGAGGTTACCCCGTGGATCACTTACCTATCTTTTGCCAACTGCGCGATCGTGACTGTTTGCTGGTCGGCGGCGGAGATGTTGCCGAGCGTAAAGCGCGCTTGCTGCTGGATGCCGGCGCGCGCCTCACCGTTAACGCGCTCGACGTTGTACCTCAGTTCTCTGTCTGGGCAGACGCTGGCCTGCTCACTCTGGTTAAAGGTCACTTTGATGAATCGCTACTTGACCCTTGCTGGCTGGTGATTGCCGCCACCGACAATGAAGAAGTGAACGGACAGGTCAGCCAGGCTGCGGAAGCACGACGTATTTTTTGTAACGTGGTGGATGCGCCAAAACAGGCGAGCTTCATCATGCCGTCGATCATCGACCGCTCTCCGCTGATGGTTGCCGTCTCCTCCGGAGGCACCTCTCCGGTGCTGGCCCGTTTGCTACGTGAGAAACTGGAAGCCAGTTTGCCTCAGCATCTAGGTCAGCTCGCCCACTTTGCCGGGCAGCTGCGCTCACGGGTGAAACAACGGTTTGCCACAATAAGTGAACGCCGCCGCTTCTGGGAGAAGCTCTTTGTCAACGACCGCCTGGCGCAGTCGCTCGCGAATCAGGACGAGAAAGCGATCCACGAAACCACCGAGCAGTTGCTGGAGGAAGACCTCGACAACCGTGGAGAAGTGGTGCTGGTCGGTGCCGGCCCGGGTGACGCCGGATTGTTGACCTTAAAAGGGCTCCAGCAAATCCAGCAAGCAGACATCGTGGTGTATGACCGTCTGGTTTCTGACGATATCATGAACCTGGTGCGACGCGATGCTGACCGGGTGTTCGTCGGTAAACGCGCAGGCTACCACTGCGTTCCCCAGGAAGAGATCAACCAGATCCTGCTGCGTGAAGCGCAGAAGGGCAAGCGCGTGGTGCGCTTAAAAGGGGGCGATCCCTTTATCTTTGGACGTGGCGGTGAAGAGCTGGAAACCCTGTGTCAGGCGGGAATTCCGTTTTCCGTCGTGCCAGGAATTACCGCTGCCTCTGGCTGCTCGGCGTATGCCGGGATCCCATTGACTCACCGGGACTACGCCCAGAGCGTTCGTCTGGTTACCGGTCACCTGAAAACCGGCGGTGAGCTCGACTGGCAAAACCTTGCCGCAGAAAAGCAAACACTGGTGTTTTACATGGGACTGAACCAGGCCGCCGCTATTCAACAAAAGCTGCTGGAGCACGGCATGCCGTCGGATATGCCGGTAGCGATAGTCGAAAATGGTACCGCCATTAAGCAACGCGTGGTCGATGGTGCATTAACGGAGCTTGCTGCGCTTGCAACACAAATGGAAAGCCCGGCGCTTATCATCGTCGGCCGGGTAGTGGCGCTACGCGACAAGCTCAACTGGTTCTCGAACCACTAACCAACGAATCTAGCTGTAAAAAAACCGGGTTTCCCCGGTTTTTTTATCACTTACGGATGGGCGACAAAGCCAATGGCTTCATATACCGCCTTCAGCGTCACCGATGCACGCGCACGCGCTTTCTCCGCTCCTTCCTTCATCACTTTCTGCAGGAAGGCTTCGTCATTGCGATAGCGGTGATAACGTTCCTGTAGCTCGGTCAGCATGCCAGAAACCGCTTCGGCAACTTCGGTCTTCAGATGACCGTACATTTTGCCTTCGAAGTGCTGCTCAAGCTCCGGAATAGTTTTGCCGGTAACACCGGAAAGAATATCCAGCAGGTTGGCAACCCCGGCTTTGTTCTGCACGTCATAACGTACCACCGGCGGCTCGTCGCCGTCGGTCATTGCACGTTTGATCTTCTTCACGACCGATTTTGGATCTTCCAGCAGGCCAATCACGTTGTTGCGGTTATCGTCCGACTTGGACATCTTTTTGGTCGGCTCCAGCAGCGACATCACGCGAGCGCCGGATTTCGGAATAAACGGCTCCGGCACTTTGAAGATATCGCCATACAGCGAGTTGAAGCGCTGAGCGATGTCGCGGCTCAGCTCCAGATGCTGTTTCTGGTCTTCACCCACCGGTACCTGATTGGTCTGATACAGCAGGATATCCGCTGCCATCAGCACCGGGTAGTCAAACAGGCCAGCGTTGATGTTTTCCGCATAGCGGGCAGATTTGTCCTTGAACTGGGTCATACGGCTCAGTTCGCCGAAATAGGTGTAACAGTTCAGTGCCCAACCCAGCTGCGCGTGCTCTGGCACGTGAGACTGCACGAAAATGGTGCTCTTTTCCGGATCGATGCCACAGGCCAGATACAGCGCCAGCGTATCCAGCGTGGCTTTGCGCAGCTGCTGAGCGTCCTGGCGAACGGTGATCGCATGCTGGTCAACGATGCAGTAAATACAGTGATAGTCATCCTGCATGTTCACCCACTGACGCAGCGCACCCATATAGTTGCCAATGGTCAATTCACCTGACGGCTGTGCGCCACTAAAAACAACGGGCTTAGTCATTATTCAATTCCTGATGTTCACTGTACGGAAGCCCAAGTGCGGGCAGTAGTTCATCGAAGCGATCGAAAATATAATCAGGCTCGCTGAGTTCGATCGATTCGCCATAGTTATAGCCGTAGGTCAAACCTACAGAGCAGCAGCCCGCGGCTTTCGCGGCCTGGATATCGTTGCGGGAATCACCGACAAACAGCAACGATGAAGGTACAACGCTTAAGCGTTCAGCCACCAGCAGCAGTGGCTCCGGGTGCGGCTTTTTGTTCTGCACATCATCGCCACCGATGATAACGTCGAACAAATGTGCAATGCCCAGCGCTTCGAGGATCGGCGCCACAAACGGCGTCGGCTTGTTGGTGACCAGCGCCAACGGCAGCCCTTTGGTATGCAGTACGCCCAGCGTTTCGGCAACAGACGGGAACAGATAGCTCCCCTCTTCGGCAAAGTCGGCGTAATAGCGATCAAACAGTTTACGTAAAATGGCAACCTGTTCGTTCTGCGGGATGTCGTCGTGGTCAACAGAGGGTTTGCCCTGCTGCGCGCGCAGCGCAGTGCGCTCCTGACGAGCCCAGGTCAGCGCACGCTGCATCAGCACATCGGCACCGTTGCCAATCCAGGTGACAACGCGTTCTTCACCTGCAACCGGCAGTTCCAGCGCGTATAATGCGTTATCAACGGCCGCTGTCAGCCCCGGCGCGCTGTCAACCAGCGTGCCGTCCAGATCGAAAGCTACCGCTTTTATATTCTCTAACTTAGCCATGAGTTACCTTTGCCAGTTCACGGCGCATCTCATCGACCACTTTTTTGTAATCCGGCTGCTCGAAAATAGCGGAGCCCGCGACAAACATATCCGCCCCGGCAGCCGCGATTTCGGCGATGTTGCTCACCTTCACCCCACCGTCAACTTCCAGACGAATGTCATAACCGGATTCATCAATACGACGGCGCACTTCACGCAGTTTCTCCAGCGTGTGCGGAATAAAGGACTGACCGCCAAAGCCCGGGTTTACCGACATCAGCAAAATCACATCCAGCTTATCCATCACGTGATCGAGATACGTCAGCGGGGTCGCCGGGTTAAACACCAGACCCGCTTTACAACCATGCTCTTTGATGAGTTGCAGGGAGCGATCGACGTGTTCTGACGCTTCCGGATGGAAAGTGATGATGCTGGCACCCGCCGCCGCGAAATCGGGAATAATGCGATCAACCGGTTTCACCATCAGGTGCACATCAATCGGGGCGGTAATGCCGTACTTACGCAGAGATTTCAGGACCATCGGGCCGATAGTCAGGTTCGGTACGTAGTGGTTATCCATTACGTCGAAATGTACGACGTCCGTGCCGGCAGCCAGCACCTTCGCCGTATCTTCACCCAGGCGGGCAAAATCAGCCGACAGAATTGAGGGGGCAATCAAATACTGTTTCATCCGCTTCTCCTAAGATGCCTGGCAAGCCAGGCTCACATTTATTTTTTCGCGGGGGAAACGACTCCTGGGCGGTACAGAGCCAGCAGTTCGTCCACCTTTTTACGTGTGCCGCCGTTGCTGCTGATACTGCGCCGAACTTTGACGACGTGCAGTTTGGCTAACTGATACCACTCACGCGTAAGCGCCGTATCATGGTTAGAAATCAGCACCGGGATATGTTTATCTACCAGTCCTTCCGCCAGCTGCGCCAGATGCGCCTGCTGTTCCAGGCTAAAACTGTTGGTGTGATAAGCCGTAAAATTCGCGGTCGCTGAAAGCGGCGCATACGGCGGATCGCAATACACAACGGTCGAGTTATCAGCACGCGCCAGGCTATCGGCGTAAGACTCGCAGTAGAAAAAGGCATTCTGCGCTTTTTGCGCAAAATGGTACAACTCCGCTTCCGGGAAGTAAGGCTTTTTGTAACGGCCAAACGGCACGTTAAATTCGCCTTTCAGGTTGTAGCGACAAAGACCATTGTAACCATGTCGGTTCATATACAAAAACAGAACCGCACGACGCAGCGGGTCCTGGCACTTGTTGAACTCTTCACGGAACTGATAGTACGCCTCTGATGTGTTGGTCGCGGGCGTAAACATCTCACGCGCAGCTACCACGTATTCATCCGTCTGTGTTTTGACGATGTTATAGAGGCTTATCAAATCGCTGTTGATATCCGCGAGGATATAACGAGAAAAGTCGGTGTTCAGGAACACCGACCCGGCGCCCACGAAGGGCTCAATCAGGCATTCCCCTTTCGGCAAATGCTTACGTATATCATCGAGCAGGGGGTATTTCCCCCCTGCCCATTTCAAAAAAGCGCGATTTTTTTTCATGCTGTCTGACTACTTACACGTTCTCCGGCTGTGGAGAATGGCTCCGACAGCATCCTGCGCTCGAGGCAATTTGCCCAGGCATTACTTCAGATCCGTCTGGACCTGATGAAGTGGTTTTGCCCAAGGGTTTTTCGCCTGTACATCTGCAGGCAGCGTGGCAACTGCACGCTTCGCGTCATCTTTCGATGCGTAAACACCACTGACCAGCACGTACCACGGTTGACCGTTACGCGTTGTCTGATACACCACGTAGTTTTTCAGGTTCTCTTTCTTCGCCCAACCGTTCAGGTTGTCGTAGTTAGAGGAGCTGCTTAACTGGAGCGTATAGTGACTGGCTGGAGCGGTCTTCAGTGCGCCCACGTCACCCGCCGATTTTCCGGCAGAAGATGCAGCCGCTGCGCTCGGGGCGGCAGCAGAAGCGGTAGCCGTCGCAGCCGGTGCGGTAGTGGTCGCCGCAGGCTTAGCTGGGGTGGCGGTCACTGGCGCTTTTTCTGGCGCTGGTGTCGCAACGGTTTCCGTGCGTTTTGGCTGAGTCACCGCTTTCGGCTCGCTGACCGGCGCTTTAGCAACAGTCTGCGGTTTAGATTCAATCACGGTGTGCTTACGTTCCGGACGCGGAGCCGGTGTGGCCTGACGCGGTGCGGTTTCCGTAGTCGCCACCTGACGCGGAGCCGTCGTAGCAGCGCCAGCGGCACCGTTACGTACCGGAGCAACGGTAGCCGGTTCGGTCGGCAGAGTGGAGTTCACCACGGCATTATCAACCTGACCCTGCTGCTGCGTCAGCGCATTATTCAGGTCGCCCTGAACTTCAACGCGCTGCTGACCTTCCGGAGCTGTCGTTGCCTGGCCCTGCGTTGGGGTAGAAGAGATAGGCGGTACCGTCACACCCTGAGGTTCGTTATTCGCCGCTGTCTGGCCTGCAGCTGCACCCGGTGCTGGCTGCGCACCGTTGGTTTGCTCGCTGGCATTACCAGAAAGGTCAATGCTACGTTCAGAAGATGCGGTTTGTTGTTCAGTCGACGGCGAAGACGGCGCTTTCAGCGCAGAACCGATACCGACGATCAGCAGCAGCAGTACCAGGATGCCAAGCCCCATCATCATATACTGACGAGAAGCCGGTTTACCGGAAGCAGCACTTTTACGTTTACGCGGGCGGCGTTCAACCGGCGCTTCGGACTCATCGTCCGACTCGTACTCTTCTTCTTCATCGTCACGCGCGTTGCGGGTGCGCGTCGGGCGACGTTCTTCAGCATCGAGATCCAGCTCATCAAAATTGATCTGTGGCTCGTTTTCACGATCGGAAGATTGACGTGAGCGACCAGCACGACGATCGCTGGGATCGGGTTTCAGCTCGTCTTCTGGTTTATATTCATCCATTTAACACCCCACTAAAAGGCTTATGCCAACGACAATTGCACGTCACCTGAAGTTATACTGCCGCATCAACGCGGACTGACCTTTCTTATTGTTGCTCCTGCTGAGTATCAGCAATCGCTTCAAGAACCACTTCATGCGACACTCCGCCGCGAACTTCGCTCTTCCCTATCGCCAGCGGCAGCACTAAGCGTAGCTCACCAGCTAAAACTTTCTTATCACGCATCATATGAGGCAGATAAGAATCAGCAGACATTTCCCGTGGCCCCGTTACCGGAAGCCCTGCCCGCTTGAGCAGCGCAATAATGCGCTGTGTATCTTTGGCAGCAAACTGCCCTAAACGTTCAGATGCATGCGCCGCCATCACCATCCCAGCCGCCACGGCTTCGCCGTGAAGCCAGTTGCCGTAACCCATTTCGGCTTCAATGGCATGACCAAACGTATGTCCAAGATTCAGTAAAGCACGTAAGCCGGATTCGCGCTCGTCGGCGGCCACAACTTCGGCTTTCAGCTCACAACAACGGCGGATGCAATACGCCATCGCTTTTTCATCCAGCGCCATCAGCGCATCGATGTTCTGCTCAAGCCAGCTAAAGAACTCGCCATCCAGAATGATGCCGTACTTAATGACTTCAGCAAGACCCGATGAGAGCTCACGGGTAGGCAAAGTTTTCAGGCAATCCAGGTCCACCACCACGGAGGCGGGCTGCCAGAATGCACCGATCATGTTTTTGCCAAGAGGATGATTGACGGCAGTTTTACCGCCAACGGAGGAGTCGACCTGCGAGAGCAACGTCGTGGGCACCTGAATAAAACGCACACCACGCTGATAGCTGGCGGCGGCAAAACCGGTCAAATCGCCCACCACGCCGCCGCCAAGGGCAACCAGCGTCGTATCGCGACCATGCGGTTTTTGTAGCAAGGCAGTGAAAACGGTATCCATCACCGCCAGGCTTTTGTGCTGTTCGCCGTCAGGAAGGATGACGCTGTCAACCTTCACTCCGGCCTGCTCCAGAACGGAGCGCACTTTTTCCAGATACAGCGGCGCCAGCGTCTCGTTGGTCACCAACATGACCTGGTCACCTGATTTCAGCGGCCAGAAAGACGCGGGCTCATTGAACAAACCCACCGCGATGGTGATCGGGTAACTACGTTCCCCGAGAGTGACTGTGAGTCTCTCCATAACGCGCATCCACCTTATTAGCTTAATGTCGCTTAAACGCCGGTGTTCTGGTTATCCAGAATCAGTTGCTTTCCAGCATATGAATAATCTGGTTTGCGACGACTTTCGCGCTTTGATCGTCGGTGCGAATGGTGACGTCTGCAATTTCCTCATACAGCGGATTGCGTTCGCCAGCCAATGCTTCCAGCACTTCACGCGGCGGTGTCTCTACCTGCAGCAGAGGACGTTTTTTGTCACGTTGGGTACGAGCCAGCTGTTTTTCGATTGTGGTTTCCAGATACACCACGACACCGCGCGCAGAAAGGCGATTGCGAGTTTCCCGGGATTTTACAGAGCCGCCGCCAGTAGCCAGCACAATACCCTGCTTTTCCGTGAGTTCGTTGATGATCTTTTCTTCACGATCGCGGAAACCTTCTTCGCCTTCGACGTCAAAGACCCAACCTACATCTGCACCAGTACGTTTCTCAATCTCTTGATCAGAATCGTAAAATTCCATGCTGAGTTGTTGGGCTAACTGGCGCCCAATAGTGCTTTTGCCGGCACCCATAGGCCCAACCAGAAAGATATTGCGTTTCTCTGCCATTTTTTCGGTACTACTAAGACTATTCGTTAATGGTAAACCCACGTCGCCTTTCAGCGGCGCCGCAGGACATGAACTGAAACCTCATATGCGATAGAGCGAGAGTCAGACTAAAAATTATCTCAATACTCCAGCGTGTTTGGCAACAGTAAAGATCGCCGGGCCTCTGGCGGACCCATTTTGGTAGTAAGCACGCTACTGACTCTCAAATCGGTACTCCTTGTATGCTAAATCCTCCCTCGCGTCAAACACCTGAAACGTGTTCAGCGTAAAAAACCCAGCGGTAAGAAGCGATTACTGTACAGAAATAATACGCGGCGTGATGAATACCACCAGTTCACGTCGTTCGTTATCCTTCCCGTCGTGGCGGAATAACTGACCTATACCGGGAATGGCCCCCAGAAAAGGAATGGCGTCGCGCGCTGATTTATTTTTTTGTGAAAAAATTCCCCCCAGCGCCAGCGTTTCTCCGCTCTTAACTTCAACCTGAGTTTCAATCTCCTGCTTGTCGATGGTAAGTACCTCACCGTCAGACTGCTGCAAAACCTGCCCAGGCATATTCTCACTAATGCGCAATTTCAGACGGACTCGCTGGTTCTGTAGCACCGTGGGGGTCACTTCCATTCCCAACACCGCTTCTTTAAATTCGACAGAGGTCGCACCGCTTTCGCCGCTGGACACCTGATAAGGGATCTCGCTGCCCTGCTTGATACTGGCGGGCTGCAGGTGAGATGCGAGCAGTCGGGGGCTGGCAATGATATCGACTTTTTGCTTTTGCTCCAGCGCCGAGAGCTCCAGCTCAAGCAGGCGACCATTAATGCGCCCAATGTTAAATCCCGCGCGGGTGCTGGCACTGGCAACGGACAAATCGCTGCTGAGCGTGGTCAATTGGCCGCTGCCGACGGCACCTTCGGCATCCGCCAGCGTCCATTTCACACCAAGCTCGCGCAGGCTCTTCTCGTTGATGGTAACGATGTAGGCCATCAACTCCACCTGCCCGACCGGGATATCCATTTCAGCTGCCCAGCGCTCAAAATCAGAAATATGCGGGTTATCATCACGAATCAAAATACGGTTGGTTCGTTTGTCGATGGTCAGGTTCCCACGGGGTGACAACAGTTTTTCCCCGGCTTTCAACAACGCTTCGGCATCCGCATAGTGCAACGGCACACTTTTGCCGAGTAGCGGCAAAGCTTGCTGCTGTTTTTCTCGTTCCGCCTCACGCAGCGTCTGCCTCTCTTTTTGCCAGGCCCGGGAATGAACAAACAGTACACGTCCCTCCTGTGATGTCACCAGTGAAGCACTGTTCACCACCGTCTGCAGCGCCTGCTTCCAGGGGACCTCATTAAGCTGTAGCGAGATAGTACCGCTGACGTCAGGCCCTACCACCAGGTTTCGTGACTCCAGCGCCGCCAGGCTCTGCAGTACCTGAACAACCGGTACCTCATCCACCACCAGCGTCACCTTTTGTTCTGCCTGCGCCCGGAACATCATGACTGCCAGCAGCAGCGTTATCCATCTCATTGTTATTCTCCTTTTTTCTGTTCCAGGCCCAGCGCTCAGGTTCGCACCCGGGACCCGTTTTCACCTCAAGCTCTCCGGCATCAAAGCGCAGCACCCGCCAGCCAGGCGCAAGAAGGTCGTCCACCGCAACGCGGTGCCATTTGTTATCTCCGTCGCGAAGTAGTGCTAAAGCACGCTGCTTGTTCATGACAACCCCCTGATATCGCCACTGTGTGAGCTGTTCTGACTGACATTTATCCTCCGGCGGCATGAACGGATCGCGCATCCCAAGAAGTGCTGGCAACAGCAACACCATGAGCAGCCGGTTAGCGGGTGTCATTGATGTGTTCCAGCTGCAGCGTCAGGCGCAATGCTTTAGCGAAGGGTTTCAGGTTAAACGCCCTCACCGACATATTCTGTGTACCCAAAAGAGCGAAGATCTCTGCAATCTGCTGCCAGTGCGTATCAAGCACCATCTCCCCACCGGAGCCCTCCGGCTGCCAGTCCACCAGTTGAGTACCGGCAAATTGATATTCAAGCGGCGTGAAGACGAGTACAGGTGTTTGCACTAACGGTATTGCCGGTTGCGCCTGCAGCTGACGAAGCTCCCGCCACCGTTCGGCTATCTGTGGACTCGCCGAACTAAAAGAGGGGACATCCCGCCGGATAATCCCAATGAGCGATAACAGAACGAAAGTAAAAATCAGCCAAAGCGAGAAACGTGCTTTCATCGACAGCGCGCACCAGCGCTCAGTGAGAGCTCTCATCCTTCCCCTCCATATACAGTCGAAACTGCCAGCGGGTATTATCCCTGTGGGTTTTCCCCATGGTCGCCGCTGAGAGGCCAGGAATATCCCGTAATGCAGACGTGAGTGAAGCCAATGCGGGGAAGCTCACGCTAAAGCCGTCGAGGATCAGGCGGCCCTTGTGCCAGTCTATTTCCGTGAGCCATACCGGCTGCGGGCAGCGTTCCGCAATGACCGAAAACCGCTGTTGCCAAGCCCGGGTCTGTTCCCTGCGCCATTGCAGGTGCTGGTGTACTTCTTGTTTTTTCAACCCAAGCCGGAGTTCTGCCTCACGCTGCGTTAGCGCCTTTGTAAGCAGAGCCTGCGAGGCTTTGTGAACATGGGTAACGGCCAGCAGGGTTCTCTGTTCAACACCCAGCGCAAACCACAGCAATATCGTGACCAGTACGGTACCGCCAAAGAGAAGTCCCCACAGACGCATGCACTGTTGTCGCTGGTTTTCACGCCAGGGGAGAAAATTCACGACTGCCATGCTCACGCTCCCAGCGCCAGCGCAATGGCGACGGCAAACGGCGTGCCGCAGGCGGGCAGCGGCGGCTGTTGTTGACTCAGGAGGGTCCATGGATCGAACTGCCCGCTTTCCGAGGAGCACAACGCGGCACTCGCGGGTTGCCCCGGGATATGCTCCAGTAAGCTCGAGACGGACGTGGATTGGGCACGCGGCGTGGTTCCCCAGGCCTCGCGGGTTGCCCACAGCCAGTGTTCCTCCCCCTGCCAGATGATGCACGGCTCCTGCGCCGATAAAAAAGGAAAGAAATTCTGCAGCGCACTGGCATCTGGTGAAACAACAGAAAGCTGTAGGTTCAGGGAGCGCGCGGTCTGGCGAAGTGCTTCGACCTCGCGGCGCCGCACGGCCGTCACGCAGTATTCACCGGCAGGCTCGGCAAGTTTGTAGTCAAAGCAGAGGTCTTCAGACGCCATTTCCAGACGCTGTGCAACAGCATGCGCCATCCACTGTTCGCGCTCAGTCTCACGCAGTGCTGCCGAAGGTTGAGGGACTCGCTTTTGCAGCGTTCGATTGGCGGGAAACGCCATGGCCACGTTATGCCAATACGGGAGTTCACGACGCCAGCCGCGCAGCGTCTCCACCAGGGTCTTACCCTCTCGCAGCGAAATCCACCACCAGCGCCGCAATGCCCACCCCATCTTCTCCTGCGAGAGTGCCACAATCGCGACGTGGTGCTCCTGAATATGCACACCAACCTGCCAGCACCTGAATGCCATATTTCCGATCTCCTTATCAGCCGTAACATTTGCGGCTATATCAATGCATCAGGCTTGCCTTTATACTACCGCGCGTTTGTTTATAAACTGCCCAAATGACACTAAATGGGAAATCTCCGGTGAAGTTCGTAAAGTATTTATTGATCCTTGCAGTCTGTTGCATTCTGCTGGGAGCAGGCTCGATTTATGGCCTCTACAAGTATATTGAGCCGCAACTCCCTGACGTTGCCACGCTCAAGGACGTGCGTCTGCAGATCCCGATGCAGGTATACAGCGCCGACGGTGAGCTAATTGCTCAGTACGGCGAGAAGCGACGCATTCCTGTCACCCTGAACCAGATGCCCCCGCAGCTGGTGAAGGCCTTTATTGCTACCGAAGACAGCCGCTTCTACGAGCATCACGGCGTCGATCCGGTGGGGATCTTCCGTGCGGCAAGCGTCGCGCTGTTCTCCGGTCACGCCTCTCAGGGTGCCAGCACCATTACCCAGCAGCTGGCGCGTAACTTCTTCCTGAGCCCGGAAAAGACCCTGATGCGTAAGATCAAAGAGGCCTTCCTCGCGATCCGCATCGAGCAGCTGTTGAATAAAGATGAAATCCTTGAGCTGTACCTGAACAAGATCTACCTCGGCTACCGCGCTTACGGCGTGGGGGCAGCCGCACAGGTTTACTTCGGTAAAACGGTCGATCAGCTAACGCTCAGCGAAATGGCGGTGATTGCCGGTCTGCCAAAGGCACCGTCAACCTTTAACCCGCTGTACTCCATGGATCGCGCAACCGCCCGCCGCAACGTGGTGCTGTCGCGTATGCAGAGCGAAGGCTACATCACGCAGACGCAGTACGACGAAGCCATTCGTCAGCCGATTGATGCACGCTACCATGCACCAGAAATCGCCTTCTCCGCGCCGTACCTGACAGAAATGGTGCGCCAGGATCTGGTTGGTCGCTACGGCGAACAGGCCTATGAAGACGGCTATCGTGTTTACACCACCATCACCCGTAAATCGCAGCTTGCGGCGCAGGATGCGGTGCGTAAAAACGTGATGGATTACGATATGCGTCACGGCTATCGGGGCCCTTCCAACGTGCTGTGGAAAGTGGGTGAAACGCCGTGGGGCAGCAAACAAATCACCGATTCGCTGAAGAGTTTACCGAGCTATGGCCCGCTGGCTGCGGCCGTGATCACCGCCGCAAACCCGCAGGAAGCCACCGCGATGCTGTCAGACGGTACTTCCGTCTCGCTCAAAATGGACGGCATGCGCTGGGCGCGTCCGTACCGTTCCGATACCCTGCAGGGGGCAACGCCGCGTAAAGTGACCGATGTCGTGCAGGCCGGTCAGCAGGTGTGGGTTCGCCGCGTGGGCGACGCCTGGTGGCTCTCCCAGGTTCCTGATGTGAACTCAGCGCTGGTCTCCATCAATCCGCAGAACGGTGCCATCATCGCACTGGTGGGCGGTTTTGACTTCAACCAGAGCAAGTTTAACCGTGCTACCCAGGCGCTGCGCCAGGTCGGTTCCAATATCAAACCATTCCTCTATACCGCCGCTATGGACAAAGGTCTGACGCTCGCCAGCATCCTGAACGACGTGCCTATCTCTCGCTGGGATGCCGGTGCGGGTTCTGACTGGCGACCGAAGAACTCCCCGGCGCAATACGCAGGCCCTATTCGGTTACGTCAGGGTCTGGGTCAATCGAAAAACGTGGTGATGGTCCGCGCGATGCGCGCGATGGGCGTTGACTATGCCGCAGAATATCTGCAGCGCTTCGGTTTCCCGGCACAGAACATCGTGCACACCGAATCGCTGGCGCTGGGCTCGGCTTCGTTTACCCCGCTGCAGGTGGCTCGTGGGTATTCGGTTATGGCAAACGGTGGGTTCCTTGTTGACCCGTACTACATTGCCAAAATAGAAAATGACCAGGGCGGCGTTCTGTTTGAAGCGAAGCCCAAAATCGCATGCCCGAGCTGCAACCTGCCGGTGATCTACGGTGATACGCCAAAATCTGACGTACTCGAGAACAAAGACGTCGAAGACGTTGCCATTTCTCAGGAGCCGCAGAATTCAAACGTCCCGATGCCGCAGCTGGAACAGGCAAACCAGTCGCTCGTCGCCCAGACCGGCAGCCAGGAGTATGCGCCGCACGTCATTGGCACACCGCTGGCATTCCTGATTAAGAGCGCGCTGAACACCAACATCTTCGGTGAACCAGGCTGGCAGGGTACCGGCTGGCGTGCGGGCCGTGACCTGCAGCGTAATGACATCGGGGGTAAAACCGGGACCACCAACAGCTCGAAAGATGCGTGGTTCTCAGGGTATGGCCCGGATGTAGTAACGTCGGTGTGGATTGGTTTCGACGATCACCGCCGCGACCTGGGCCGTACAACCGCATCTGGTGCGATTAAGGACCAGATTTCCGGTTACGAAGGCGGGGCCAAGAGCGCGCAGCCTGCATGGGATGATTTCATGAAAGCCGTACTGGCAGGCGTTCCTCAGCAACCACTGACGCCACCGCCGGGCGTGGTCACCATCAATATCGACCGCAGTACCGGCCAGCTCGCCAACGGCGGCAACAGCCGTGCCGAATACTTCATCGAGGGCACGCAGCCAACGCAGCAGGCGGTGCACGAGGTGGGGACCACCATTATTGATAATGGCGAGTCACACGAACTGTTCTAAACAAAAAGGCGCCTCTGGCGCCTTTTTTCTTTCTGTCGGGGAACGTTACAGCCGTCCCTGTCCTTTCAACCATTCACGCACCAGGAACAGCGCACTCACGTTGCGTGCTTCGTGGAAATCAGGCTCTTCCAGCAGGTCCATCAGATGCGCCAGCGGCCAACGCTCCTGCGGCAGCGGCTCGGGTTCATCGCCTGGCAGCGATTCCGGATATAAATCTTCCGCCACCACGATGTTCATTTTGCTGGAGAAATAAGAGGGTGCCATGCTGAGCTTCTTCAGAAAAGTCAGGCTGTTCGCACCAAACCCCACTTCCTCTTTCAGCTCGCGGTTCGCGGCCTCATAGACGTTTTCGCCCGGATCAATCAATCCTTTCGAGAAACCCAGCTCGTAAGATTCGGTGCCGACGGCATATTCACGGATAAGGATCAGGTGATCGTCAACAATGGGAACAATCATTACCGCTTCCCGGGTGGAGGGGCGCATACGCTCGTATACGCGGCGCACGCCGTTGCTGAACTCCAGATCCACACTTTCGACATTGAATAACCGAGAGCGCGCGACGGTTTCAACATTCAGAATGACTGGCTTTTGTAATGATTTGCTCATTGTGATGGGTCTTTGCTGTGATGACAGGCATCATTGTGCGACATGCCGCACGGTTTCGGCAATGTGAATTGCCCTTTCTTTACATTTTTGTAACTTAATAATCAATCCCTCATTTACATCAAAAAGTCAATAGCTTGAAAGCCAATTGAGAATTTGCTGATTTCCGCCATTGACATGCTCTGATAAGCTCGTACATTGCGACTAAGTGGAATTTACCTTTAAGATCTATGCGATACGTGCCGATAGCTAACTACGGGCTCACGTTAACTGTAAATATGCAACCGACGAAACCTGTAAGAAAAAGTAAAATGGGAAAAGCATGGGCACCTTCTTAACCTTTATTGCCGCGTTAGTGGCCTGCGCAGTGTGTGTGGGATGGATATTCCTGCGCCGCCCGCAGCGTCGTCGCCTTCCCTGGCTCCATGCTTTCGCCGGTGCAGCAACACGTAAACTGACTGAAGATGAACGCCAGGTCGCAGAGAACTATCTTGAAGAGCTGAACCGTACCCAACAGGTACTGGCCTCTGGTGCCAGCATCGCACCTGCAGTAATGACGCTGAATGCCCAGAGCGGCACCGTTTTTGCCATCACCCGGGCAATCACCCGCTACGGTATTACCACCGACGATCCCAATAAATGGCGCTACTTCCTTGACTCTGTTGAAGTACATCTGCCGCCTTTCTGGGAGCAGTATATTAATGACGAAAACAGCGTTGAGCTAATCTACACCGATTCGCTGCCGCTGGTTATCGCCCTGAACGGCCATACCCTGAGCGAATATCGGCATGAAGCGCATCACAATGCGCTGGAAAATATCTCCTCCACTCAGGCATCGATTCGTGGCGAGGAGAGTGAGCAAATTGAGCTGCTCAACATTCGTCAGGAAACCCGGGAAGAGCATGCGCTGAACCGCCCTGATGGCCTGCGTGAAGCGGTGCTGATTGTCAGCGCCTTCCTGCTGTTTTACTTTTGCCTGATTACGCCAGACGTCTTTGCCCTGTGGTTACTCGGTGCTGGACTCCTGCTGCTGGTCGCGGGGCTGTGGGGCCTCTTCGCGCCGCCGGCTAAAACCACGCTGCGTGAGATCCACTGTCTGCGCGGTACGCCAAAACGCTGGGGGCTGTTTGGTGAAAACAACCAGGAACAGCTGAATAACATTTCGCTCGGTATTATCGATCTCATCTATCCGCGCCACTGGCAGCCATGGATTGCCAATGACCTGGGCCAGCAGACGGACGTCGATATCTATCTCGACCGTCATGTAGCGCGTCAGGGACGCTTCCTGTCGCTGCATGATGAAGTCAAAAACTTCCCGTTGCAGCACTGGCTGCGCAGCGCCATCATCGCCGGCGGCGCTCTGCTTATCGTCATCATGCTGTGGATTAGCGTGCCGCTGAATATGCCGTTCAAATTTACCCTGTCGTGGCTTAAGGGAGCACAAACCATTGAAGCGACGACGGTTAATCAGCTGGAGAAATCGGGCCTGCGGGTGGGCGATACCCTGCGGATCCAGGGGACCGGGATGTGTAACATCCACTCCCCGGGAAGCTGGACCGCGCAGGATAGCTCGCCGTTTATGCCCTTTGATTGCTCGCAGATTATCTGGAACGACGCGCCGCCGCTGCCGCTGCCAGAGTCTGAGGTGGTGACCAAAGCCACTGCGCTTGTGCAGGCCCTTAACCGCCAGCTACACCCTACCCCCGACGACAACTCGCGCGTCAGCCCGGCGCTGCGCTCAGCTATTCAGAAATCCGGGATGGTGCTGCTGGATGATTTCGCGGACATCGTGCTAAAAACCAAAGATCTCTGCGCCAGTGAGGATGAGTGTGTACGTCTGAAGAATGCGCTCGTGAACCTGGGCAATACCAAGGACTGGGATACCCTCACCCGCCGTGCAAGTCAGGGTAAGCTCGACGGGATTAACGTGCTATTGCGCCCGGTTAGCGCCGAATCACTCGATAACCTGGTGAATACTTCTACCGCACCGTTCGTGATGCGTGAAACCGCACGGGCTGCGCAGGCGCTCAATAGCCCGGCACCGGGTGGCTTCCTCATCAGCAGCGATGAAGGCAGCGATCTGGTCTCCCAGCCTTATCCTTCCGTTGCGCTGTATGACTATCCGGCCCACGAACAGTGGACGGAATTTCAGCGCCTGGCGGAAATGCTGATGCATACCCCGTTCAAGGCAGAAGGCATCATTACCAATCTGTACACCGACGCCAACGGCACTCGCCACGTCAACCTGCATCGTATTCCGGATAGTGCCGGACTCTGGCGATATCTTGGCACGACGCTGCTGATGCTGGCGATGCTCGCTTGTACTGTCTACAGCGGATTCCAGGCCGTGCGTCGCTACCAGCGACATCGGACCCGTCTGGAAGAAATTCAACAGTATTACGAAAGCTGCCATAACCCGGTACTCATTCCTTCCCCGGACACCCACGAGTAACACAGCTGTGCGACAGGTTGTGATAATCTGTCGCGCATTTCTTCCCGCTGGAGTCTTACCATGCATTTAGATATCGCCTGGCAGGATGTCGATACCGTATTGCTCGATATGGACGGCACGCTGCTCGATCTCGCGTTTGACAGTCACTTCTGGTTAAAACTGGTTCCGGAAACCTACGGCGCCCTGCACGGTATTACCGCGGAAGAGGCACAAGCGGTGATTCGTCAGGAGTACCATGCCGTGCAGCATACGCTAAACTGGTACTGTCTTGATTACTGGAGCGAACGCCTGGGTCTGGATATCTGCGCCATGACCACCGCACAGGGGCCAAGGGCGGTACTGCGCGAAGATACCGTGCCGTTTCTCGATGCCCTGAAGCGCTGTGGAAAACGCCGTATTCTGCTGACTAACGCGCATCCGCATAACCTGGCGGTGAAGCTTGAGCACACGGGTCTCGACTCACACCTTGATTTATTACTTTCCACCCACACATTTGGTTATCCGAAAGAGGATCAGCGACTGTGGCGCGCAGTGGCAGAAGAGACCGGCTTGTCGGCGGACAAAACGCTGTTCGTTGACGACAGTGAGCCAATTCTCGATGCGGCAGCCAAATTTGGCATTCGCTACTGCCTCGGCATCACCAATCCCGACTCCGGAGCGGCAGAGAAACGCTACGAGCGCCATCCGGGGCTGAATGATTACCGCACGCTAATCCCTTCACTCACCGTGAAGGAGTGACCATGAAAGAGAAACCCACTGACGGCGTCAGGCTGGACAAGTGGCTCTGGGCGGCCCGCTTTTACAAAACGCGGGCGCTGGCGCGAGAGATGGTTGATGGTGGCAAGGTCCACTACAACGGTCAGCGCAGTAAACCCAGCAAGATGGTGGAAGTAAATGCCATCCTCACGCTTCGTCAGGGAAACGATGAGCGCACGGTGGTGGTGAAAGCCGTCACCGAACAGCGACGTCCCGCAAGCGAGGCCGTCACGCTGTATGAAGAGACACCTGAGAGCATCGAGAAACGCGAGAAAGTCGCGCTGGCGCGAAAAATGAACGCGCTGACGATGCCGCACCCGGACAGAAGGCCGGACAAAAAAGAGCGCCGTGACCTGATGCGATTTAAACACGGTGAGAACGAATAATCGTCACCCGTAAGAGAGAAGATAATGACTCAACACGATCAATTACACCGCTATCTGTTTGAAAACTATGCCGTACGCGGTGAACTGGTGACGGTGTCTGAAACCCTGGATCAGATCCTTACCAACCATCAGTATCCGCAGCCGGTAAAGCAGGTACTGTCTGAGCTGCTGGTAGCCACCAGCCTGCTGACCGCCACTCTGAAGTTTGCCGGTGATATCACCGTACAGCTGCAGGGCGATGGCCCGATGACCCTCGCCGTCATCAACGGGAATAACAAGCAGCAGCTGCGCGGCGTCGCGCGCGTGCAGGGCGAAGTAGCGGAAGACGCCACCCTGAAAACGCTGGTGGGTAACGGCTACCTGGTTATCACCATTTCTCCGGAAGAAGGTGAGCGCTATCAAGGTGTGGTGGGTCTGGAAGGTGAAACCCTGGCAGAATGTCTGGAAGATTACTTCCAGCGTTCAGAGCAGCTGCCAACGCGTCTGTTCATTCGCACCGGCGAGCACAACGGGAAGCTGGCGGCTGGCGGTATGCTGCTGCAGGTGATGCCTGCTCAGGACGCACAGACCAATGATTTCGACCATCTGGCGACCTTAACGGAAACCATCAAAGCGGAAGAGCTGTTCTCACTGCCGGCGAACGACGTACTGTGGCGTCTGTACCATGAAGAAGAAGTCACCCTGTACGAGCCGCAGGATGTAGAATTCAAATGCACCTGCTCGCGCGAGCGTTGTGCTGGTGCGCTGAAAACGCTGCCGGATGAAGAGATCAACAGCATCCTGGCCGATGAAGGCGAAATTGATATGCACTGCGACTACTGCGGCAGCCACTACGTGTTCAACGCGATGGACATCGCGGAGATCCGCAACAACGCCTCCCCTGCCGATCCGCAGGTTCACTAATCGGTGTTGTTTCTGTACTCTTCCCGCCCGGGGAGAGTACAAATCGTGCTATTCCCCCCGCGAAGTGAATCGATTTTCCATGAAAGTATTTCGTCATTTTCTTTCATGAATGCGATTACATTCACATTAATGCAGTTAATTAAACCATTTGTTAACCAAATAAGAACATTTCCCCCAAATAAAGCGCCATTCCTGCCATAATCTGTCTCCTTCGTGACAGGAGTCACAGAGTTTTTCGTAAGTCAGACGCTTGTCCCGATACGTAAATCTATGAGCCTGGTCGCGGTCAGCAGCCCCCTAACAACCCTAATATTATTGGCAGTACATCTTGGCTAAGGAGCAGTGAAATGCGCGTTAAAGGTTTAACCCCGCAAGATCTCAAGGCTTATGGAATCAACGACGTTCAGGAAGTCGTCTACAACCCCGATTACGATACGCTGTATCAGGAAGAGCTCAACCCCAACCTGGAAGGTTACGAGCGTGGGACGTTGACGAATCTTGGCGCTATCGCCGTTGACACCGGTATCTTCACCGGACGTTCGCCGAAGGATAAGTACATTGTCCGTGACGACACCACCCGTGACACCGTGTGGTGGGCTGATAAGGGCAAAGGTAAGAACGACAACAAACCTCTCTCTACGGAGACCTGGAACCACCTCAAAGGGCTTGTGACCCACCAGCTTTCTGGCAAACGCCTGTTCGTGGTTGACGCTTACTGTGGCGCCAACGCTGACACCCGTCTGTCCGTTCGTTTTATTACCGAAGTGGCCTGGCAGGCGCATTTCGTGAAGAACATGTTCATCCGCCCGTCTGACGAAGACCTCGCGACCTTCAAGCCTGACTTTATCGTCATGAACGGCGCGAAGTGCGTTAACCCGCAGTGGAAAGAGCAGGGTCTCAACTCCGAAAACTTTGTTGCCTTTAACCTGACCGAGCGTATTCAGCTCATCGGTGGCACCTGGTACGGCGGCGAGATGAAGAAAGGGATGTTCTCGATCATGAACTACCTGCTGCCGCTGAAGGGCATTGCCTCCATGCACTGCTCGGCAAACGTGGGCGAAAAAGGTGATGTTGCGGTGTTCTTTGGCCTCTCCGGCACCGGTAAAACCACGCTTTCCACCGATCCGAAGCGCCGCCTGATTGGCGACGACGAGCACGGCTGGGACGACGACGGCGTCTTTAACTTTGAAGGCGGCTGCTACGCGAAAACCATTCGTCTGTCGAAAGAAGCTGAGCCAGACATTTACGGTGCCATCCGCCGCGATGCGCTGCTGGAAAACGTCACCGTTCGCGCCGACGGCTCTATCGATTTCGACGACGCGTCGAAAACCGAGAACACCCGTGTCTCTTACCCGCTTTACCACATCGACAACATCGTTAAGCCGGTGTCGAAAGCAGGTCACGCGACAAAAGTTATCTTCCTGACCGCCGACGCCTTTGGCGTTCTGCCGCCGGTATCACGTCTGACCGCTGACCAGACCCAGTACCACTTCCTTTCCGGCTTTACCGCTAAACTGGCAGGCACCGAGCGTGGCGTAACCGAACCGACGCCAACCTTCTCCGCCTGCTTTGGCGCCGCGTTCCTCGCACTGCACCCGACTCAGTACGCTGAAGTGCTGGTGAAACGGATGCAGGCTGCAGGTGCGCAGGCATACCTGGTGAATACCGGCTGGAACGGAACCGGCAAACGTATCTCTATCAAAGATACCCGCGCGATTATCGACGCTATCCTCAACGGCTCTCTCGACAACGCCGAGACGTTCACGCTGCCGATGTTTGACCTGCAGATCCCAACCGAACTACCAGGTGTAGACACCCACATCCTCGACCCGCGTAATACTTACGGTTCGCCGGAACAGTGGCAGGAAAAAGCGGAAACGCTGGCGAAGCTGTTTATTGAGAACTTTGAGAAGTATACCGATACGCCGGCAGGTGAAGCGCTGGTGAGTGCAGGACCAAGGTAAAAACAAAACGGCAACGCAAGTTGCCGTTTTTCGTTTTCTCGCCCTCTCCCGGTGGGAGAGGGCAACCATTGTATTAACTCTCTTTCTGTCCCGCGATGCGCGATACCGGAATCGGTAGCCAGGCGCGAATCAACAAGCCACCCCGTTCGCTGGTTCCAATTTCCAGTAGACCGTTATGGTTATCGATAATACGCTGCACAATCGCCAGACCGAGTCCCGTACCGCTGGTGCTGCGTGCGCTGTCGCCGCGAACAAACGGCTGGAACAGGTGCTTACGCTGCTCGGGCTTGATCCCCGGGCCGTCATCTTCCACCTGGAACCAGGCGCGATTCGGTTCACTCCCGCTGCTGACCTTGATCCATCCATTGCCGTAGCGCGCCGCGTTCACCACCATATTGGCAACCGCACGCTTGATGGATAACGGATGCATCCGCACCGCAATCTCACCGGCCTGCAACTCGGTATCAATTTCACGCTCATAACCGCTTTCTGCCGCGACGACTTCGCCCAGTACGGCGTTAAGGTCGGCGAGCTCCATCGGCATCTCCTGCCCGGTGCGCAGGTAGTCGATGAACTGTTCGATGATGGCATTACACTCTTCGATATCCTTATTGATGGATTCGGCGAGATAACCATCTTCAACGCTCATCATCTCTGTTGCCAGACGAATGCGGGTTAACGGTGTACGCAGATCGTGGCTGACGCCCGCCATTAGCAGGGTACGGTCATCCGCAAGCTGCTTCACACCCGCTGCCATATGGTTAAACGCACGGGTCACCGAGCGCACCTCCGAGGCGCCATATTCGCGCAGCGGCGGCGGAATAATCCCCTTACCGACCTGCAACGCAGCATGCTCAAGATCGACCAGGGGTCGGTTCTGTATGCGGATAAACAGCCAGGCGCCACCTATCGCTAGCAGCATAATGGCCAGCGTATAACGGAACAGCGGCGAGAAATCACCCTGATGAATTTCGGTTAGCGGTACGCGTACCCAGATATTGGGGGAAAGCCAGGTCTTGAGCCAGACGACCGGCGAGCTTTTGTTAACCTCGACGCGCACTTCGGTCGGGCCACCCAGCTGCTGTGCCATCTGCTGGCTTAAAAACTCATAATGCTGCGCCCAGCGCAGGCCCGCGTCTTCAGCCGCTTCATCGGAATAGAGTGAAATCCCCAGCTCGCGGTAGATCTCCCGGCGGAAGGCCGGGGGCACCACGAGCTGAGTACCGTCCTCCAGCTGCAGCTTATCGGTCATTAGCATACGGACTTCGTATGCCAGGACCTTATTAAACTGCTGGAGGCTCGGCAGAATAGCGAAGTTCAGCACCACAAGGTAAGTCGTCACCAGGCTGACGAACAGCAAGGTGACGATAAGTAACAACGTGCGGGCAAACGAACTTCGCGGTGAGAAGCGCATTCGCCTCATGCTTTAGAACCGTCCGGGACAAATACGTAGCCCAGGCCCCATACGGTCTGGATATAGCGCGGATGCGCCGGGTCCTCTTCCACCATACGACGCAGGCGGGAGATCTGTACGTCGATGGAACGCTCCATCGCGGAGTATTCACGACCACGGGCAAGGTTCATCAGCTTGTCACGGGACAGCGGCTCACGCGGGTGGCTGACGAGCGCCTTCAGAACGGCGAACTCACCGCTGGTGAGCGGCATCGGCTCGTCTTCACGGAACATCTCGCGTGTACCGAGGTTCAGCTTGAACTTACCGAAAGCAATAACCGCTTCTTCCTGAGAAGGCGCGCCCGGCAGTTCGTTCGCCTGACGACGCAGCACCGCACGGATACGTGCCAGCAGTTCACGCGGGTTAAACGGTTTTGGAATGTAGTCGTCGGCACCAATTTCCAGGCCTACGATACGGTCCACTTCTTCCCCTTTCGCCGTGACCATGATGATCGGCATTGGGTTACTTTGGCTACGCAGACGACGGCAGATAGAAAGGCCATCTTCGCCAGGCAGCATTAGATCCAGCACCATCAGGTGGAAAGATTCACGGGTCAGCAGCCTGTCCATCTGTTCGGCGTTTGCCACGCTACGAACCTGGAAGCCCTGCTCTGTCAGATAACGTTCAAGTAGCGCACGCAGACGCATGTCGTCATCCACAACAAGGATCTTATAGTTCTCTTGCATCATTCGTACTCCCAAAGGTTCGGATAGTTTTGCACAATGTATTCTAAAAAAGTGCGCATCTACGACCAGCTAATTCTGGTATAAATTCTAGTCGAAATTGTTACAAAGCATATTTAACAGCAGCTTATCTGTTCATTTCATCACATAAATCATTATTAATCCTGGCCGTTACGCTTTGTGATACGTTATGTGCGTTACTAAGGCAAGCAAGTCCGTAAGGCAATACCACGATGAAAACGCCATTGATTACCCGTGAAGGGTACGAAAAACTCAAAACCGAGCTGGACTACCTCTGGCGCGAAGAGCGACCAGAAGTGACGAAAAAGGTCACCTGGGCGGCAAGCCTTGGCGATCGCAGCGAAAATGCCGACTACCAGTACAATAAAAAGCGCCTGCGTGAAATCGACCGCCGGGTACGCTACCTGACAAAATGCCTGGAGAATCTGCGCATTGTCGATTACTCCCCGCAGCAGGAGGGCAAAGTGTTCTTCGGCGCGTGGGTCGAAATTGAAAATGACGACGGCGACACTCTGCGGTTTCGCATCGTCGGCTACGACGAAATCTTCGGCCAGAAAGAGTACATCTCTATCGACTCCCCGATGGCTCGCGCCCTGCTAAAGAAAGAGGTGGGAGACCTGGCGGTGGTTAACACGCCGGCCGGTGAGGCCAGCTGGTACGTTAACGCTATCGAGTACGTTAAATAATCCGAGAGCATCCCCGGCGGCTGGCATTTTTGCCAGTCTGTCCGTATAACTATCCCCTGATTTTCGATCCACAAAGATGAAAAATAGCCATGATGAATGATTCGCTGTGCCGCATTATTGCGGGTGAACTTCAGGCCAGATCTGAACAGGTAGAAGCTGCCGTTCGTCTGCTTGATGAAGGGAACACCGTGCCGTTTATTGCACGTTATCGTAAGGAAGTCACCGGCGGTCTTGATGACACGCAGCTGCGTAATCTGGAGACTCGTCTCGGTTACCTGCGCGAGCTGGAAGACCGTCGCCAGTCCATTCTGAAGTCTATCGACGAGCAGGGCAAACTCACCCCTGAGCTGGCGGGTGCCATTAACGGTACCCTGAGCAAAACCGAGCTCGAAGATCTCTATTTACCGTACAAACCCAAGCGCCGCACCCGCGGACAGATTGCGATCGAAGCAGGGCTGGAGCCGCTGGCGGATCTGCTGTGGAACGAGCCGTCCCACGACCCGGAAAGCGAAGCCGCGAAATATATCGATGCCGACAAAGGCGTGGCCGACACCAAAGCCGCTCTGGATGGCGCACGCTACATTCTGATGGAGCGCTTCGCCGAAGACGCGACGCTGCTGGCGAAGGTCCGTGACTACCTGTGGAAAAACGCTCATCTGGTCGCCACCGTGGTTAGCGGCAAAGAGGAAGAAGGCGCCAAATTCCGCGACTACTTTGACCACCATGAACCGATTGCCACCACCCCTTCTCACCGCGCGCTGGCCATGTTCCGCGGCCGTAACGAAGGCGTGCTGCAGCTGGCGCTGAATGCCGATCCACAGTTCGATGAGCCGCCGAAAGAGAGCCACTGCGAGCAAATTATTATCGACCATCTCGGTCTGCGCCTGAACAATGCGCCGGCAGACAGCTGGCGTCGCGGCGTGGTGAGCTGGACGTGGCGTATCAAGGTGCTGATGCATCTGGAAACCGAACTGATGGGTACCGTACGTGAACGCGCAGAAGATGAAGCGATCAACGTCTTTGCCCGTAACCTGCACGACCTGCTGATGGCGGCCCCTGCCGGGCTGCGCGCTACCATGGGTCTTGACCCTGGCCTGCGTACCGGCGTGAAAGTGGCGGTCGTTGACGGTACCGGCAAACTGGTAGCCACCGATACTATCTATCCGCACACCGGGCAGGCAGCAAAAGCCGCCGTAGTGGTTGCCGCGCTCTGCGAGAAGCACAACGTTGAGCTGGTGGCAATTGGCAACGGTACCGCATCCCGCGAGACCGAGCGTTTCTACCTCGATGTCCAGAAACAGTTCCCGAAAGTAACGGCTCAGAAGGTGATCGTCAGCGAAGCCGGAGCTTCGGTGTATTCCGCGTCAGAACTGGCGGCACTGGAATTCCCGAACCTCGATGTTTCACTGCGTGGCGCGGTGTCTATCGCCCGCCGTCTGCAGGATCCGCTGGCGGAGCTTGTGAAAATCGACCCGAAATCTATCGGTGTCGGCCAGTACCAGCACGACGTCAGCCAGACACAGCTGGCACGCAAGCTCGACGCGGTAGTGGAAGACTGCGTGAACGCCGTCGGTGTGGATCTCAACACGGCTTCAGTGCCGCTGCTGACCCGCGTCGCAGGCCTCACCCGCATGATGGCGCAGAACATCGTCAACTGGCGCGATGAGAACGGTCAGTTCCAGAACCGTCAGCAACTGCTGAAGGTGAGCCGCCTGGGGCCAAAAGCCTTTGAGCAGTGCGCCGGGTTCCTGCGTATTAACCATGGCGATAACCCGCTTGATGCCTCAACCGTTCACCCGGAAGCCTATCCGGTGGTGGAACGCATTCTTGCAGCGACCCATCAGGCGCTGAAAGACCTGATGGGTAACGGCGCTGAACTGCGTAACGTGAAAGCTTCCGAATTTACCGACGAACGCTTCGGTCTGCCGACCGTTACCGACATCATCAAAGAGCTGGAGAAGCCGGGCCGCGATCCGCGTCCGGAATTCAAAACGGCGCAGTTCGCCGACGGCATCGAGACCATGAACGATCTGCTGCCAGGTATGGTGCTGGAAGGTGCGGTCACCAACGTGACTAACTTCGGGGCCTTTGTCGATATTGGTGTACATCAGGACGGCCTGGTTCACATCTCTTCGCTTGCCGACAAATTCGTTGAAGATCCACACACGGTGGTGAAAGCTGGCGATATCGTGAAGGTTAAAGTGCTGGAAGTCGACCTGCAGCGTAAGCGCATTGCGCTGACCATGCGTCTTGACGAGCAGCCGGGCGAAGGTAATTCACGTCGTGGCAACGGCGGCAGTCCACAGCGTGAGCAGGGTAACCGCCCGGCGGCGCGTGCCGCCAAACCGCGCGGACGTGAAACTCAGCCTGCCGGTAACAGCGCGATGATGGATGCGCTGGCCGCCGCAATGGGTAAAAAGAAATAAGTCTGTGAAATAAAAAGCCCTCTTCAGAATAAGAGGGCTTCTCTTCTAATATTAAGAAAACATTAATTTCCCACGCATTAACTTATCAAAACGATATTTTTTCACTCTATTAACATTGCCATTAATCGCTGAACAGAAATGTGAAGGGTGAAAAGTTTGCGCCATATCAAACCTGGCTCAAATTATCCCGCTTTTGAACATCCAGTCACATTTTAATGATTGAAGATAAAAACCATTCTCATTATCATCGTAATGTTGATTATTTAACCTCCCTTTGATACTTCGGGTCCTTCTGCGGCCAGAAGCGCAACTTTCAGTTAGCGAAGGATAAGTAGGCTCTATGCAATTCACTCCAGACAGCGCGTGGAAAATTACCGGGTTTTCCCGAGATATTAGTCCGGCTTATCGACAGAAATTACTTTCATTAGGAATGCTGCCAGGTTCCTCCTTTAATGTGGTGCGTGTTGCACCTTTAGGCGACCCCGTTCATATCGAAACACGTCGCGTTAACCTGGTATTACGTAAGAAAGATTTAGCTTTCCTTGAAGTGGAAGCAGCTTCCCGTTAATTCGGTTTGTCAGAACAACGAGTTCACGAATGAAAAAATTAACCATTGGCTTAATTGGTAACCCAAATTCGGGTAAGACCACGTTATTTAACCAGTTAACCGGTGCACGTCAGCGTGTGGGTAACTGGGCAGGGGTCACCGTCGAGCGTAAAGAAGGCGCCTTCAGCACCACCGACCATCAGGTGACGCTGGTTGACCTGCCAGGCACTTACTCGCTGACCACCATCTCCTCGCAAACCTCGCTCGATGAACAAATTGCCTGTCACTACATCCTGAGCGGGGATGCCGATCTGTTGATTAACGTGGTGGATGCTTCAAACCTGGAGCGTAACCTTTACCTGACGCTGCAATTGCTCGAGCTGGGCATCCCCTGCGTCGTGGCACTGAATATGCTGGATATCGCTGAAAAGCAGCAGATCCGCATTGACGTTGATGCCCTCTCCGCCCGCCTCGGCTGCCCGGTAGTTCCGCTGGTGTCTACCCGTGGTCGCGGTATTGAAGCCCTGAAACTGGCTATCGATCGCCATCAGGGTAATCAGGCTATTGATCTGGTGCATTACGCCGAACCGCTGAAACAGGAAGCGCAGGTATTAGCTGATGCCATGGACCACGGCATGCCGGAACAACAGCGCCGCTGGTTGGGTCTGCAGATGCTGGAAGGCGATATCTACAGCCAGGCCTACGCGGGCCCCGCTGCGGATAAACTGCCTGCGGCAATCGCCCGTCTGCAGGACACCATGGACGATCCGGCACTGCACATTGCCGACGCCCGCTATCAGACCATTGCCGCCGTCTGCGACAGCGTCAGCAACACCCTGACCGCCGAGCCAAGCCGCTTCACAACTGCGGTTGATAAAATCATCCTCAACCGTTTCCTCGGGTTGCCGATTTTCCTGTTTGTGATGTATCTGATGTTCCTGCTGGCTATCAACATCGGGGGCGCACTGCAGCCGATTTTCGATGCCGGATCCGTCGCCATTTTCGTGCACGGCATTCAGTGGCTGGGCGCCACGCTTCACTTCCCGGACTGGTTGACCATTTTCCTTGCTCAGGGCCTCGGCGGTGGTATCAACACCGTGCTGCCGCTGGTACCGCAAATCGGCATGATGTACCTGTTCCTCTCCTTCCTTGAGGATTCCGGCTACATGGCGCGCGCGGCATTCGTCATGGACCGTCTGATGCAGTCGCTGGGTCTGCCGGGTAAATCCTTTGTACCGCTGATTGTCGGCTTCGGCTGTAACGTGCCCTCGGTCATGGGTGCGCGTACCCTGGATGCGCCGCGTGAACGTCTGATGACCATCATGATGGCGCCGTTCATGTCCTGCGGTGCACGTCTGGCTATCTTTGCAGTGTTTGCTGCGGCCTTCTTCGGCCAGCAAGGCGCACTGGCGGTGTTCTCGCTGTACGTGCTGGGGATCGTCATGGCCATCCTGACTGGCCTGATGCTCAAATACACTATCATGCGCGGCGAGGCTTCTCCGTTCGTGATGGAACTGCCGGTGTACCACGTTCCGCATCTTAAAAGCCTGATTATCCAGACCTGGCAGCGCCTGAAAGGCTTCGTGCTCCGTGCCGGTAAAGTTATTGTCATCGTCAGTATTTTCCTGAGTGCGCTGAACAGCTTCACCCTCAGCGGCAAAGCAGCGGACAATATTAATGACTCTGCTCTCGCCTCCGTCAGCCGCGTCATCACCCCTGTCTTTAAACCGATTGGCGTGCATGAAGACAACTGGCAGGCAACCGTAGGCCTGTTTACCGGTGCCATGGCGAAAGAAGTGGTCGTCGGTACGCTGAACACGCTCTACACCGCTGAGAACATTCAGGAAGAAGAGTTCAACCCTGCCGAATTCAACCTGCTCGACGAGCTGGGTGGCGCGGTTGAAGAGACCTGGCAGAGCCTGAAAAACACCTTCAGCCTGAGCGTACTGGCGAACCCAATCGAAGCAAGCAAAGGTGACGGTGAAATGGCCACCGGCGCGATGGGGGTCATGAGCACCAAATTCGGCAGTGCTGCGGCAGCGTACAGCTACCTCATCTTCGTGCTGCTCTACATTCCGTGCATTTCGGTGATGGGTGCGATTGCTCGCGAGTCCAGCCGCGGCTGGATGGGCTTCTCAGTGCTGTGGGGGCTGAACATTGCCTACTCTCTGTCGACGTTGTTCTATCAGGTCAGCAGCTTCAGCCAGCACCCGCGTTACAGCCTGGTGTGTATCCTGGCAGTGATTCTGTTTAACGTGGTGGTGATTGGCGGACTGCGGCGTGCCCGCAGCCGGGTGGACGTCAACCTGCTGGCGACCCGCAAAACGGTCAACAGCTGTTGTCAGAGCCCGGAAGGCAGCTGTCACTAAGGAGCATTTATGGCATCGTTAATTGAAATTCGCGACATGCTGGCATTACAGGGACGTATGGAAGCTAAGCAGCTCAGCGCCCGCCTGAATACCCCGCAGCCGATGATCGATGCCATGCTCAGCCGCCTGGAAGCGATGGGCAAAGCCCGGCGCATTCAGGAGGATCCTGACGGGTGTTTATCGGGGAGTTGTAAAAGCTGTCCGGAAGGCAAAGCCTGCCTGCGGGAATGGTGGGAACTACCGTCGTGAAAAAGCGGGCCAGATGGCCCGCTTCTTGTAATTATTGCTTCTTGTACACATCAGCGTTGGCGTGAACGTATTTGTCACCTTTGTCCGCGGCAATGATCACATAGTACTGACCACCTTTCTCATCTGCTTTTTTGGACAGCTCACGTTTCGCATCCATCGGCGCAGTGGTGTCAGAAGTGGTGATAGTGCCCACTTTCACCAGTTTCTCGCTTTTGATCATTTCCGGAAGCTTGTCTTTCTCAATCTCTTTTGCCGCGAAAGCACCAAAAGACAGCGACCCAATAACCAGAGTTGCAACAATGCCTGTAACAAATTTCATAGCCTTTACTCTCCATATGGTTTGTTATTTTAGTGGTCGCCCGTCCGGCTATCATCTACCGAGTCTTTACAACGACCAATGAAGAGTATTGCTGCAAAATTGTACTTTTTCCAGTACTTAAATTTTCCCGACAACGTTTTGTTTTAAATCCAGTAATACGTCACAGAACGCCTCAGGGTGGGAGATAAACGGCGCATGCGCGGCCTTATCAAAGACCACCGATTGGCTGGCGGGCCACTGCGCATCCAGCAGTGGAATAATCTTGCGCGGCACCAGGCCATCGAGGCGGCCATAGAGGCGCAGGAAGGGCATTTTCAACCCACTGAGCGGTTCGCGCAGGTCCACCGTTTTGAGGATTTCCAGACCACCATTCAACACCGCTTCTGTCGGCATTGGCAGCGCCAGCACCGCACTTTTTAGCTTGCGCGCATCCTGTCTGGCATTTTCTGTTCCCATCGTTTGCAGCGCCAGAAAGCGCTCTACCGTGCGCTGAAAATCAAGACTCAGCTGCTGCTGAAAACCGCTCAACACCTCGGGCTTAATTCCCGGCCAGTCGCCCTGTGCGCTAAAGCACGGCGAAGAGGCCACCGTCACCAGCGCCTGAACCCGCTCAGGATGCGTTAACGCCACCTGACTTGCTACCAGCCCACCTAAACTCCAGCCGAGCCAGATGGCTTTCTCCGGCGCCTGCGCCAGTACCCATTGCGCCATGTCGCTCAGGCTCATCGCCGAAAAACCGCTGCTGCGGCCAAAGCCGGGCAAATCGACCAGGTGTAGGGTGAAATGCGAGCGCAATTCCGGCGTAATGCAATCCCAAACCTGCGCATTCAGTCCCCATCCGTGCAGCAGCACAAGATGGCAATTTCCTTCCCCTTCGGTGTGCCACCAGATCTCTTTCATCAGTTATTGTTCTCACTCACATATGCCGAGGTGAACTATGCTAACAGCCCACAGCTTGTGCTGGCTATGCCGATTACCGCTTGCCCTCGCCCACTGGGGATTCTGCTCACGCTGTGCCCGTATGCTCCTGTATCCGCACCCGCTTTGCCCGCGATGCGGACTTCCCTCAGCCAGCACCACGCTCCCCTGCGGTCGCTGCCTGCAGAAACCGCCTCCGTGGCAGCAACTGGTGGCCGTCAACGACTACATCGCACCGCTCAGCCAGCTGGTTCAACAGTTCAAATCCTCCGGCAAGCCTGAACTGGCAAATGCGCTCGCGCGTCTGCTGCTGTGGCGCGCGATGTTAAACGCTAAGGGCAGCCAGCCTGATGGTATTATCAGCGTTCCTCTGTGGCAAAAACGCCAGTGGCGACGCGGTTTTAACCAGAGCGACTTACTCGCCGCCGCGCTCTCACGCTGGCTGGGTTGTCAGTGGTATGCGCGAGCACTACGTCGGACGCGGGCAACACCGGTGCAGCACCATCTTTCGGCGCGGTTACGCAAATACAACCTGAAGAATGCCTTTCACCTTGAATTCGACGTGCGGGGTCTCCATATCGTTGTGGTGGACGATGTCGTCACAACCGGCAGCACTGTCGCTGAGATTTCCCGCCTGCTTTTGCGAAACGGCGCAGCGAAGGTTGAGGTATGGTGCCTGTGTCGTACCTTGTAGACCCCTGCAGAGGGGCGTATTATTATCCTGGTAAATTAGTCAACTATTAGGCCAACGCTATGATCCGTATTTCCGATGCTGCACAAGCGCACTTTGCTAAACTGCTGGCAAATCAGGAAGAAGGGACACAAATCCGCGTATTTGTGATTAATCCCGGCACTCCTAACGCTGAATGCGGCGTATCTTACTGCCCGCCGGATGCGGTGGAAGCCAGTGACACTGCCCTCAAATTTGATCTGCTGACCGCATATGTCGACGAGCTGAGCGCGCCGTATCTTGAAGATGCTGAAATTGATTTCGTCACAGACCAGCTGGGTTCACAGCTGACGCTGAAAGCCCCTAACGCCAAAATGCGTAAGGTTTCCGACGACGCACCGCTGATGGAACGCGTCGAGTACATGCTGCAGTCGCAGATCAACCCGCAGTTAGCCGGTCACGGCGGTCGTGTTTCCCTGATGGAAATCACCGACGAAGGCTACGCAATTCTGCAGTTTGGCGGCGGCTGTAACGGTTGCTCCATGGTCGACGTCACGCTGAAAGAAGGGATCGAAAAGCAGCTGCTGAACGAATTCCCGGAGCTGAAAGGCGTTCGCGACCTGACCGAACACCAGCGCGGCGAGCACTCCTACTACTAAGCCCTACCCCCGCTCCCGATTTGCCCGGTAATGTCTCAATTACCGGGCAGGTTTTTCTGTGCCCTTCCCCCATAACATGACCTGCCTCTCAGAATTCACATTTTGATCGCTGGGGATATTCTCAACCCCGTCATGTTACCCGTATCATCCGCATCAAGCACTGTTGTAAAAAAATTAGCCAGCTATTCTTGAAAGGATAGAAAGGGATCTGACTCAGTGCCGGAAGAACTCTGTTCCCATCATGGGGCAATTGGAAGTTGTCATCGAAACAATGACGTTACCCATAACAAATTAAAGGCCAGGTAAATCATGCCATTAGTTATCGTAGCTATCGGGGTCGCTTTATTATTGCTGCTGATGATCCGTTTCAAGATGAACGGATTTATCGCACTGGTGCTGGTGGCGCTTGCCGTCGGCCTGATGCAAGGCATGCCGTTGGTGAAAGTTATTAGCTCCATCAAGGCAGGCGTTGGCGGAACGCTCGGCAGCCTCGCGCTGATCATGGGCTTCGGCGCGATGCTCGGCAAAATGCTGGCAGACTGCGGCGGTGCCCAGCGAATTGCCACCACGCTTATCGACAAGTTTGGTAAAAAACACATTCAGTGGGCCGTAGTCCTGACCGGTTTCACCGTCGGCTTCGCGCTGTTCTACGAAGTGGGCTTTGTACTGATGCTACCGCTGGTGTTCACCATTGCGGCTGCGGCGAACATTCCTCTGCTGTTTGTGGGCGTACCGATGGCTGCGGCGCTGTCCGTCACCCACGGCTTCCTGCCGCCGCACCCGGGCCCGACCGCTATCGCCACCATCTTCCACGCCGACATGGGTAAAACGCTGCTGTTCGGTACCATCCTGGCGATCCCGACCGTTATCCTCGCCGGCCCAGTGTTTGCCCGCTGCCTGAAAGGCATCGATAAGCCAATCCCGGAAGGTCTGTACAGCGCGAAAACCTTCACCGAAGCAGAAATGCCGAGTTTTGGCGTCAGCGTCTGGACCTCTCTGGTGCCGGTCGTGCTGATGGCGATGCGTGCTGTCGCAGAGATGGTATTGCCGAAAGGTCACGCGTTTCTGTCCGTTGCCGAATTCCTCGGTGACCCGGTGATGGCAACCCTGATTGCGGTACTGATTGCGCTCTTCACCTTCGGTCTGAACCGCGGTCGCTCCATGGATCAGATTAACGAAACGCTGACCTCATCCATCAAAATCATTGCCATGATGCTGCTGATTATCGGCGGTGGTGGTGCGTTCAAGCAGGTGCTGGTCGACAGCGGCGTGGATAAATACATCGCCTCCATGATGCACGAAAGCAACATCTCCCCGATCCTGATGGCGTGGTCTATCGCGGCAGTGCTGCGTATCGCGCTGGGCTCTGCTACCGTCGCGGCAATTACCGCAGGGGGTATCGTAGCCCCGCTGATTGCCACCACCGGCGTGAGCCCGGAGCTGATGGTTATCGCGGTAGGTTCTGGTAGCGTTATTTTCTCTCACGTGAACGATCCAGGCTTCTGGCTGTTCAAAGAGTACTTCAACCTGACCATCGGCGAGACCATCAAGTCCTGGTCAATGCTGGAGACTATTATCTCCGTCTGCGGTCTGGTTGGATGTCTGCTTCTGAATATGGCCATCTGATGTAAAAAAGCCGGGTAGCGGTTGCGCTTACCCGGCTTGCTTTCAGTTCCCGACGCCATCAACGCTTCTTCGTTAACGCCTTTCTGCGCTTATCCAAATCCTTAATCAGCTTGTTCACCTGTTCATCGGCAAACATTGCCTCCAGGGTGGTCGAAAGCTTGCGCCGCCAGTTTTTGTACTGATCGCTGGTTCCGGGGATATTGACCGGCTCCGCCATATCTAACCAGTCCTCCGGCTGCAGTCCCAGCAGCGCGCTGTTGCTGTCGGCAATGTAACGCTGCATCCCGCGATTAAGCGTCGGCGTCATCGCCATCAGCGAAGCCTTGTGTCCGGCACGCTGCGGCAGACAGCCGTATTGATGAAGCGCATTCAGCAGCCCCTGCTTTGCCCGCTCCCGGTCCTGGTACAGACCACGCAGAATAACTTCATCAGGATATAACCCCAGCGCTTTGCCCAGCGTCAGATCCCCGCTTTCCCAATAACCGCGAAGCGTCGGCAGGTCGTGGGTGGTCGCCACTGCCATCGACTGCTCCGGGTAGCCCTTCGGCGCACGGAAACGCTTTTCATGGTCGCTTTCGAAATACAGCACCTTGTAGGAATAGACGCCGCTCTTGCGCAATTTGCCGACGATTTCGACCGGCACGGTGCCAAGATCTTCGCCTATCACCATGCACCGATGACGCTTACTCTCCAGCGCAAGGATCGACAGCAGACTGTCTACCGGATACTGCACGTAGGCCCCGTGATCGGCAGTTTCACCGTATGGGATCCACCACAGACGCAGCACCGACATCACGTGATCGATGCGTAGCGCACCACAGTTCTGCATGTTTGCCCGCAGAAGCTCAATAAACGGCTCATAGGCCCGCGCTTCGATGATGTGCGGATCCATCGGCGGCAGGCCCCAGTTTTGCCCCAGCGGCCCAAGGATATCCGGCGGAGCACCCACGGACGCTTTCAGGCAGTACAGCTCGCGATCGCACCAGGTCTCGGAGCCGCCTTCTGCCACCCCTACCGCCAGGTCACGATATAAGCCCACCGGCATATCATGCTGCTGGCATTGCGCCCAGCAGGCGGCAAACTGACAATAAGCCAGCCACTGCAGCCACAGATAGAAATCCACTTCATCAGCATGCTGCTGGCAGAAGTGCTTCACCGCCGGGCTTTGCGTGTCGCGCAGGTTTTCCGGCCAGGCAGGCCAGCCCCAGCGCAGCGGATCCGCTTTCACCTGAGCGGCGTGCAGCGCATCGAAAGCCGCCTGCCAGTACAGGCTTTCCCCCTCGCGCCCAACAAACTGACGGAACGCGGCCATCTGTTCGTCATCACGCAAAGAAAAGGTCGCCCACGCCAGGCGCAGCGCGGTCATTTTAAGCTCAGTCACCGCGGTGTAATCCACCCATGACGTTTCCCGCGCGGCCTTCAGCTTCTTCTGCGTCGCCGGCTGCTTCCACCACGCCTGCGCCGCTTTGCTCTGCCTGAAATCCTCCACGGCAGAAACATCGATATAAACGACGTTCAGCCAACGGCGGGAGGAAGGGCTGTACGGGCTCGCGCTCTCCGGGTTCGCCGGGTACAGGGCATGAATCGGGTTCAGGCCGATAAACGACCCGCCGCGACGGGCAATTTCCGGCAACATCTTTTGCAAGTCACCGAAATCGCCAATCCCCCAGTTTTGTTCCGAGCGCAGGGTGTAGAGCTGCACGCAGGTGCCCCACAGTTTCTTACCGGTTTTCAGCGCTTCGGGTTCATAGCAGCGCTCCGGGGCGATAATCACCCGGCAGTGCCAGCGGCTGTCATCCTGCAGCAGCGTCAGGGTGTGATACCCCTCCGGCAGGCGCGCGGGCAGCGCCAGCGGTTTTCCGCTCACCGCCCGCCCCTGATACTGTTTTCCCTCTTCGGTGGTCAACAGCCAGTCATACTCACCGCTCCCGGAAACGGGCAGCGTCGCTTTTTTACCATGGGTAAAAACCTGCACACGAGGCACCGGGGTGACTGCCGCAGACGCGGCAGTCGTGTGGTGCATTGCGTCGAGCAGGCGCCGTTTGGTCTCGGCGCCGATAGACTGCGGTTTACCATGCGCATTGATATAGCTGGGGCTGATACCCGCCGCCAGCGCGGCATTATCAAGGCGTTTATTCTCCATAGGCCTGTCCTTAGCGTTTTGCCTGCCAGATGCGTTGCTGATAATCACGAATCGAGCGATCGGAGCTGAACATACCGCAGCGCGCGGTGTTGAGGATGGCAGCACGCGTCCAGGCTTCCTGGTCACGGTAGAGCACATCCACCTGTTTTTGCGCTTCAACGTAGGCTTCAAAATCGGCCAGCACCAGGTACGGGTCGCCGCCCTGTTTGCCCATACTGTGCAGCATCTGGTCGAAGGCGTGCTTGTCACCGTCGCAGTAAATACCGCTTTCAAGCTCCTTCAGCACCGCGTCCAGCAGCTTGTCTTTCTTACGCCATTTCAGCGGATCGTAGCCCTTCGCCTTCAGCGCTTTCACCTCTTCCACCGTGTGGCCAAAGATAAAGATATTCTCTTCACCTACCTGCTCGGCGATCTCCACGTTCGCGCCGTCGAGGGTACCGACCGTCAGCGCGCCGTTCAGCGCCAGCTTCATGTTACCGGTGCCGGAGGCTTCTTTACCCGCCGTGGAGATCTGCTCTGAGACATCCGCCGCCGGGATCAGCATTTCTGCCGCCGATACGCAGTAATCCGGCAGGAACACCACTTTCAACTTATCGCCCACTTTCGGGTCATTGTTGATGGTTTCTGCCACTTTGTTGATGGCATAAATAATATTCTTCGCCAGGTAGTAACCCGGAGCCGCCTTCGCGCCGAACAGGAACACGCGCGGCACACGATCGGCTTTCGGGTTCTCACGAATCTCTTTGTACAGCGCCAGAATGTGCAACAGATTCAGGTGCTGACGTTTGTACTCGTGCAGACGTTTGATCTGCACGTCAAAAATCGCCTGCGGGTTGATCTCAATTCCGGTACGCAGCTTCACGAACTCGGCCAGCCGTACTTTGTTTGCCTGCTTAATCTCGCGGTACTGCTTACGGAATTTTGCATCATCGGCGTATTTCTCCAGCCCAATCAGCACATCGAGATGGTTAGCCCACTCTTTTTTCAGCGTTTTATCCAGCAGCGAAGCCAGTTCCGGGTTGCACTGTTTGATCCAGCGGCGTGGTGTGATGCCGTTAGTGACGTTGTGGAACTTGTTTGGCCACAACTGGTGATATTCCGGGAACAGGTCCTTCACCACCAGATCCGAGTGCAACGCCGCCACACCGTTGACCGCAAAACCGCCCACCACGCACAAATTCGCCATGCGCACCTGTTTATCGTGTACGACCGCCAGTTTTGCCCATACCGCTTTGTTGCCAGGCCAGGTCTTCTCGACCAGCGCTTTAAAGCGATAGTTGATATCGTTGATAATCTGCATATGACGCGGCAGCAGTGCTTTCACCAGTTTTTCATCCCAGCACTCCAGTGCTTCCGGCATCAGGGTGTGGTTGGTGTAGGCGAAGGTTTTACTGGTGATAGCCCACGCGTCGTCCCAGCTTAGCTGATGCTCGTCCAGCAGCACGCGCAGCATCTCCGGGATGGCAATCGTTGGGTGCGTATCGTTCAGCTGAATCACCTCAAACTGAGCCAGCTCGCTCAGCTTGCGGCCCGCCAGGTGATGACGACGCAGAATATCGGCAACCGAACAGGCACACTGGAAGTACTGCTGCATCAGGCGCAGCTTCTTCCCGGCCTGATGGTTGTCGTTCGGGTAGAGCACTTTGGTCAGTTTTTCCGCCTCAATGCCCTGCTTCTCGGCGCGCAGGAAATCCCCGTCGTTAAATTTAGTCAGGTCAAACGGATGCGCGTGTTTAGCCTGCCACAGGCGCAGCGGCTGTGCGATGCCGTTACGATAGCCCAGCACCGGCAGATCCCAGGCTTCTCCCGTCAGGATAAATTCAGGTTTCCAGTGGCCCTTCACCACTTTACCGCCGATACCCACCTGAACATCCTGCGCCGCATTGTGGCGGAACCACGGGTAGCTGCCCCGATGCCAGTCGTCAGGCGCTTCCATCTGGTGACCTTCGACAAAGGACTGACGGAACAGGCCATACTGGTAGTTCAGGCCGTAGCCGGTCGCGGACTGCCCGACGGTTGCCATCGAGTCCAGGAAGCAGGCTGCCAGACGCCCCAGGCCTCCGTTGCCCAACCCCGGGTCGGTCTCTTCTTCCAGCAGGTCGCTGAGGTTGATGTCGAACGCGCGGAGTTCGTCGCTAACGCCCTGATACCAGCCCATGTTGAGCAGATTGTTGCCGGTCAGGCGACCGATGAGAAACTCCATCGAAATGTAGTTTACGTGGCGCTGCCCTTTTACGGGTTTCGCCACCGGCTGCGCTGCCAGCAGCTCCGCCAGAGCGCCGCTGACCGCCTGCCACCACTGATGCCGGGTCATTTCGCTGGCGGCCTGTAAACCAAAACGCTGCCACTGACGGGTCAGAGCAGCCTGAAATTGAGCTTGATTGAAGGAAGGCTGAGACATAACTGAATCCTGGTCCTTGTAAGATACATTGGCACTAGTGTGCCCGGCTCCCGTGAGAGCGTCCTCATCCCGGCAGGGATTAGACAGGGAGGAGTAGCAGGGATGAGCAAAAAGTGTGACCGCTGCCACTCTAACGTTAGCCGGAGATCGCAAATCTGTTCGGTTTACAGGCTGACTTTTCGCAATGAAAAGTGCCGATGAAGCTTCTGAAGATAATCGCGTAATACGTCAGAAAAATGAAATGCCGTTTTGTCGGAAAATAGATGACCAGAGGAATGGTTACTTATATAAAATAATACATTCCAGTTAATCACTACGATACATGACTTATTTCCCCTGCGTTTGTTATGTCTTTACCCGATACCCGGAATAAAACACAGGAGATTAAATACTCTGCACATTCGCGTCTCGACCGCCCGCTTAACCCAGGCGCAGCAAGCACTGTTACCGGTTTCAGTGACTTTTTTCAAATCTGTTTAAGATTTGTGACACACAGCAAATTCACAAACATCAAACTCAGACATAACTTGCAATATATTCTGCAATGTCCGAACGTGTAGCCATTAATTACGAAGCGCAAAAAAAATCCCCTTCTTATTTACGTCACAGTGAAGTGCTAACTATGTTAATTCCGTCAAAACTAAGTCGTCCGGTTCGCCTTGACCACACGGTAGTGCGGGAGCGGCTGTTGGCGAAACTTTCCGGCGCGAACAACTATCGTCTTGCGCTGGTCACAAGCCCGGCGGGCTACGGTAAAACGACGCTCGTTTCGCAGTGGGCCGCGGGTAAACGTGACATTGGCTGGTTCTCATTAGATGAGGGGGATAACCAGCAGGAGCGCTTCGCGAGCTATTTAATTGCCGCCGTTCAGCAAGCAACCGGTGGACGCTGTCCTGCCAGCGAAATGATGGTGCAAAAGCGCCAGTACGCGAGCCTGACCTCACTGTTTGCCCAGCTGTTTATTGAACTGGCGGAGTGGGACCGACCGTTATTCCTCGTCATTGACGATTACCATCTGATTGCTAACCCGGTTATCCACGATGCGATGCGCTTTTTCCTGCGCCATCAGCCAGAGAACATGACGCTGGTGGTGCTGTCGCGCAACCTGCCGCAGCTCGGCATCGCTAACCTGCGGGTTCGGGATCAGCTGCTGGAAATCGGCAGCCAGCAGCTCGCCTTTACCCACCATGAAGCCAAACAGTTTTTCGATTGCCGGCTCACCTCCCCCATTGAAGCGGCAGAGACCAGTCGCCTGTGTGATGACGTTGCCGGATGGGCAACCGCACTACAGCTGATTGCCCTTTCTGCCCGACAAAATAACAGCGCCGCCCACGACTCGGCGCGCCGCCTGGCGGGGATTAACGCCAGCCATCTGTCTGACTATCTGGTGGACGAGGTGCTGGATAACGTCGATACCGCCACCCGCCACTTCCTGCTGAAAAGCGCCGTGCTGCGCTCGATGAACGATGCGCTGATCGTCCGCGTCACCGGCGAAGAGAACGGCCAGATGCGCCTCGAGGAGATTGAGCGCCAGGGGTTGTTCCTCCAGCGTATGGACGACTCCGGCGAGTGGTTCTGCTATCACCCGTTGTTTGGCAACTTCCTGCGCCAGCGCTGCCAGTGGGAGCTTGCCACCGAGCTGCCGGATATCCACCGCGCCGCCGCCGAAAGCTGGATGGCACAGGGTTTCCCGACCGAAGCCATCCACCATGCGCTCGCGGCAGGTGATGCCACCATGCTGCGCGATATTCTCCTGAACCATGCCTGGGGTTTGTTCAACCACAGTGAGCTGTCGCTGCTTGAAGAATCTCTGGCCGCCCTGCCGTGGGAAAGCCTGCTGGAGAACCCACGCCTGGTGCTGCTGCAGGCCTGGCTGATGCAGAGCCAGCACCGCTATAGCGAAGTCAACAACCTGCTGGCCCGCGCCGAGCAGGAGATGAAGGTCGAAATAGATGACATTCTGCATGCCGACTTTAACGCGCTGCGCGCTCAGGTCGCTATCAACGATGGCGATCAGGAAGAAGCGGAACGCCTGGCGATGGTCGCACTGGAAGCACTGCCGCTCGGCAGCTACTACAGCCGTATCGTCGCGACATCGGTGCATGGTGAAGTCCTGCACTGCAAGGGCCAGTTGAGTAAATCGCTGGCGGTCATGCAGCAGACCGAGCAGATGGCCCGCCGCTATGAGGTCTGGCACTATGCGCTATGGAGCCTCATCCAGCAGAGTGAAATTCTGTTTGCGCAGGGCTTTTTACAGGCGGCCTGGGAATCCCAGGAGAAAGCGTTCCAGCTTATCCGCGATCAGCACCTCGAACAGCTACCAATGCATGAGTTCCTGCTACGCATCCGTGCGCAGCTGCTGTGGGCATGGGCACGGCTCGATGAATCTGAATCCGTGGCCCGCAGCGGGATGAACGTGCTGGCGGCCTACCAGCCTCAGCAGCAGCTACAGTGTCTGGCACTGCTGGTGCAGTCCTCGCTCGCGCGCGGCAATCTCGATAACGCCCGCAGCCATCTGAACCGTCTGGAGAACCTGCTCGGCAACGGTCAGTACCACAGCGACTGGGTCTCTAACGCCGATAAGGTGCGGGTTATCTACTGGCAGATGACCAACGATAAAAAGTCCGCTACCCACTGGCTGCGCCATACCCCGAAACCGGCGTTTGCCAACAACCATTTCCTGCAAAGCCAGTGGCGCAACATTGCCAGGGCGCAGATCCTGCTGGGCGAGTATGACCCGGCAGAGATGGTGCTTGAAGAATTAAACGAAAACGCGCGCACGCTGCGCCTGATGAGCGATCTCAACCGCAACCTGCTGCTGTTAAACCAGCTCTACTGGCTGGCCGGACGCAAAGCTGACGCCCAGCGCGTATTGATGGAAGCGCTGACGCTCGCTAACCGCACCGGGTTCATCAGCCACTTTGTGATTGAAGGGGAAGCGATGGCGCAGCAGCTGCGCCAGCTTATCCAGCTCAACACATTGCCTGAACTTGAGCAGCACCGCGCCCAGCGTATTCTGCGTGATATCAACCAGCATCACCGCCACAAGTTCGCCCACTTCGACGAAGGGTTTGTTGAGCGCCTGCTCAACCACCCGCAGGTACCAGAGCTTATCCGCACGAGTCCGCTGACCCAGCGTGAATGGCAGGTACTGGGATTAATCTATTCTGGCTACAGCAATGAGCAGATTGCCGGTGAGCTCGACGTGGCGGCGACGACGATTAAAACGCACATTCGCAATCTGTATCAGAAGCTTGGCGTGGCGCACCGGCAGGACGCGGTGCAGCACGCGCAAAAGCTGTTGAAGATGATGGGGTACGGGGTGTAATTCCTTTCCTCAGCACAGCTCCAGCTGAATTTTATTATCCGCAATCACCTGCAGCACGCCAGAAGGCGGCATGGTGTCGGTGTATACCGCGTTCACCATACTGATGCTGCCCATGTTCACCATCGCGTTACGACCAAACTTTGAGTGATCCACCACCAGCATCACGTGACGCGAGTTCTCAATGATCGCGCGCTTGGTGCGGACTTCATGATAATCAAACTCCAGCAATGAACCGTCGGTGTCGATACCGCTGATGCCGAGAATGCCGTAGTCGAGGCGGAACTGAGAGATGAAGTCGAGAGTGGCTTCGCCGATGATCCCGCCGTCGCGGCTGCGCAGTTCACCGCCCGCGAGGATGATGCGGAAATCATCTTTCTGCATCAGCGTATTCGCCACGTTCAGGTTGTTGGTCACAATCCGCAGATCGCTGTGGTCGAGCAGCGCATGCGCCACGGCTTCCGGCGTGGTGCCGATATCAATAAACAACGTCGCACCGTTGGGAATATCGCTCGCCACTTTGCGGGCGATACGCTCTTTCTCGGCGGTCTGCGTGGCTTTACGATCGTGCCACGAGGTGTTCACCGAGCTTGAAGGCAGCGCGGCACCGCCGTGATGGCGCAGAATCATCTTCTGATCGGCGAGATCGTTTAAATCGCGACGGATCGTCTGCGGACTGACGGCAAACTGCTCCACTAACTCTTCGGTGCTGACGTAACCCTGTTTTTTTACCAGCTCGATGATCGCGTCATGACGTTGTGTCTGCTTCATGGATTATCCCTGAAAAATTATGTTCGTTTTCGCACATTCTGCGTATCAGCAAACGCCATCGCGAGGCCCACCACCAACCCGGCGACGTGCGCACCGTTCGCAATCGACATGCCGAAAAGATCAAACCACCCGGCCACCAGCCAGACGAGCGAGAAGAGAATAAGCCCGCGCTGCAGGTGCACACCGCTCTCTGGATCGCGCTCACCGCGCAGCCAGACGTAGCCCATCAGCGCGTACACCACGCCGGAAAGTCCACCGAACCACGGGCCACCGAATTTGTGCTGAATAAAGCCGCTCAACAGTGCGCTAATTACCGTAATGACAATCAGCTTGCCGCTGCCCAGGCGCTTTTCCACGGCTCCGCCAAGGTACCACCACCATAGCAGGTTGAAGAGGATATGCATTAGCGAGAAATGCATGAAGGCGTGGGTGAAGTAGCGCCACAGTTCAAACTTAAGCGATGGATCGTAAGGCCACGCCAGCAGCAGCATCACTGGCTGATCGCCGACAATATTCATGATGATAAACACCACAATACACAGCGCGGCGATGAGCAGCGTAAACGGCCCGGCATTGCCCTTCAGGGTGGCGAGAAACGGGAAACGACGATATTGCAGACCGCTGTTGGTGTGCCCGGATTCCCAGCTTGCCGCCAGATAGCGCGGATCGGCCGGGTTTTCCAGAAACAACGCCAGCTCTTTGTGGACTCTGTCCGCCTGACTTTCATCTGCCAGCCAGACATCACTCTGCGTATGTTGCTGAATAGTCAAAATAATACCCTGCGTTGCCATATAGTCCACAAACGCCTGGGCAACGCGCGGGTTAGTAAAAGAGGTGATCATCAACATACGGAAGGTCGCTTATTCCACACAAAAGGGGACAGTATACCCTAAATAATTCGAGTTGCAGGAAGGCGGCGACGCAGCAAATCCCCAGGAGCTTACTCAAGTAAGTGACTGGGGTGAGTGAGGAAAGCCAGCGCATCTGCAGCTTGAAGTATGACGGGTATATACCTTCTCAGGCACCGTGTGCCACTTCCGAAGGAAAGTGGCGGTGCCAGGCATCGAATCCACCGTCGACGCTGTATACCGCGTCATAGCCCTGCTGCAGCAGATACTGAGCAGCACCTTTGCTGCTGTTGCCGTGATAGCACATCACCATCACCGGGGTCTCAAAATCGTTATCACGCATAAACGCGCCCAGCGTGTCGTTCGTCAGGTGAAACGCCTGCGGGGTATGGCCCATGGCATAGCTCTGCGGGTCGCGAATATCGACCATCACCGCCGTGCCCTGCTGCAGCTTCTGATGGGCTTCTTCTACGTTAATACATTCAAACTGATCCATGGGGTTCTCTTCATTTATTACGGATAGACAGATTCTACCGTCTGCATTACAGCAAAACGGCAGAGAAATACTAATTTGTTATACACATCACTCCAAATTGTTTTTTTGATGTTACCAAAAGCGCGATCGTTTGCTATGATGAGCGATATCGAACATTTTTGAGCTATAACGAAAGTCCACGAGGTAGCAGCATGGAAACCAAAGATCTGATTGTGATAGGTGGAGGCATCAACGGTGCCGGCATCGCGGCGGATGCCGCAGGGCGTGGTTTGTCCGTGCTGATGCTGGAAGCCCAGGATTTAGCCTGCGCAACGTCGAGCGCCAGCTCTAAACTGATCCACGGTGGTCTGCGTTACCTTGAACACTACGAATTCCGCCTGGTGAGCGAGGCGCTGGCCGAGCGTGAAGTGCTGCTGAAAATGGCCCCGCACATCGCGTTCCCGATGCGTTTTCGTCTGCCACACCGCCCGCACCTGCGCCCGGCGTGGATGATTCGCACTGGTCTTTTCCTGTACGATCACCTCGGCAAACGCACCAGCCTGCCGAGCTCTAACGGTTTGCGTTTTGGCGCAGAGTCCGTACTGAAGCCGGAAATCGTGCGCGGATTCGAATATTCCGACTGCTGGGTTGACGATGCCCGCCTGGTACTCGCCAATGCGCAGATGGTGACGCGTAAGGGCGGTGAAGTCATGACCCGCACCCGCGCAACGTCTGCAAAACGCGAAAACGGTATGTGGGTAGTCGAAGCCGAAGATATCGATACCGGCAAGAAATACACCTGGCAGGCACGCGGCCTGGTTAACGCCACCGGCCCGTGGGTGAAACAGTTCTTTGATGATGGCATGCATCTGCCGTCACCGTATGGGATCCGCCTGATCAAAGGCAGCCACATTGTGGTGCCGCGCGTGCATACGCAAAAACAGGCCTACATCCTGCAGAACGAAGATAAACGCATTGTGTTCGTGATCCCGTGGATGGATGAGTTCTCCATCATCGGGACTACCGATGTTGAGTACAAGGGTGACCCGAAAAACGTTGAGATCGATGAAAGCGAGATCAACTACCTGTTGAAGGTGTACAACGCTCACTTTAAGAAACAGCTCGCCCGCAACGATATCGTCTGGACATACTCCGGCGTGCGTCCGTTGTGCGATGACGAATCGGATTCACCGCAGGCCATCACCCGTGATTACACCCTGGATATTCACGATGACAACGGCCAGGCGCCGCTGCTGTCGGTATTCGGCGGCAAGCTCACCACCTACCGTAAACTCGCGGAGCACGCGCTGGAAAAACTGACGCCTTACTATAAAGGTATCGGCCCGGCGTGGACTAAAACGGCAGTACTGCCGGGTGGGGAGATCGACGGCGATCGCGATGATTACGCGGCGAAGCTGCGTCGTCGTTACCCGTTCATCAGCGAATCGCTGGCACGTCACTATGCCCGCACCTACGGCAGCAACAGCGAATGGGTACTGGGTAACGCCAGCTCCATTGAAGATTTAGGCGAGGATTTCGGCCACGAACTGTATGAGGCCGAGCTGCGTTATCTGGTTGAACACGAATGGGTTCGCCGTATGGACGATGCGCTGTGGCGTCGTACTAAACTCGGCATGTGGCTGAACGCAGAACAGCAGTCCCGCGTCGCCCAGTGGCTGACCCAGCAGGTGGGAAAGGGTAAATTGTCGCTGGCATCATGATATAACGAACGCCCGGTGAGCGAGCAGGATCGCCACCGGGCATTTTTTTACAACCGCACCGGATCGATATGCCAGATGTGCTTCGCATACTCCTGAATGGTTCTGTCTGACGAGAAATAACCCATCCCGGCGATATTACGCATCGTCGTCGTCGTCCACTCCTCCGGCTGGCGATACAGCTCATCCACGCGATCCTGACAATCCACGTAGCTACGATAATCCGCCAGCACCTGATAGTGGTCGCCAAAGTTAATCAGCGAATCCACCAGGTCACGATAGCGATTCGGCTCCTCGGGGTTAAACAGACCGGTAGCAATCTGTGTCAGCACCTGACGCAGCTCTTCATCCTGCTCATAGTACTCACGCGGCTGATAGCCCTGCTTGCGCAGTTCCTCAACTTCTTCCGCCGTGTTGCCAAAGATAAAGATATTGTCCGCACCGACGTGCTCCAGCATCTCGACGTTAGCCCCATCGAGGGTACCGATAGTCAGCGCACCGTTCAGGCCAAACTTCATGTTGCTGGTCCCGGAGGCCTCTGTCCCGGCGAGCGAAATCTGCTCAGAGAGATCGGCGGCCGGAATGATGAGCTGCGCGAGGCTCACGCTGTAGTTCGGAATAAACACGATCTTCAGCTTATCGCCAACCTGCGGGTCGTTATTCACCACCTTCGCTACGTCATTGATAAGATGAATGATGTGCTTCGCCATGTAATAGGCCGAGGCCGCTTTACCGGCAAAGATATTCACACGTGGCACCCAGTCGGCACCAGGATCGGCTTTGATACGGTTATAGCGCGTGATCACGTGCAGCACGTTCATCAGCTGGCGTTTGTATTCATGAATACGTTTAATTTGCACATCGAACAGCGCTTTCGGGTTGGCGACCACATTGAGATGCATCGCAAGATAGACCGACAAACGCTTTTTGTTCAACAGCTTGGCATCACGAACCGCTTTATTCACCGTCGGGAAATCGACGTGTTGCTCAAGTTCACTGAGCTGGCTTAAATCGGTGCGCCAGGTGCGACCAATGTTTTCATCCAGCACTTCGGAGAGCGGCGGATTCGCCAGCGCCAGCCAGCGGCGCGGCGTCACGCCGTTGGTCACGTTGGTAAAGCGCATCGGGAAGATGCGGGCAAAGTCGGCAAACAGCGACTGCACCATCAGGTTAGAGTGCAGTTCCGACACCCCGTTGACCTTGTGGCTCACCACCACCGCAAGCCAGGCCATCCGCACCCGGCGACCGTTAGATTCGTCAATCAGCGAAGCACGGTTCAGCAGACCGGTATCATTGGGATACTGCTCCTGCAGGGTTTTCAGGAAGTAGTCGTTAATCTCGAAAATAATCTGCAGATGGCGTGGCAGGATCTTGCCGAGCATATCCAGCGGCCAGGTTTCCAGCGCTTCGCTCATCAGCGTGTGGTTGGTGTACGAGAAGACCTGGCAGGTCACCTCAAAGGCCTCATCCCAGCTGAACTTATGCTCGTCGATCAGCAGGCGCATCAGCTCAGGAATCGACAGCACCGGGTGCGTGTCGTTGAGGTGAATGGCAATTTTATCCGCCAGGTTGGCATAGGTTTTGTGCAACTGGTAGTGACGGCTCAGGATATCCTGAATGGTCGCGGACACCAGGAAGTACTCCTGACGCAGACGCAGCTCACGCCCGGAATAGGTCGAGTCATCCGGATAGAGCACGCGCGATACGTTCTCGGAGTGGTTTTTATCTTCCACCGCCGCGAAGTAATCCCCCTGATTGAATTTACCCAGGTTGATTTCGCTACTCGCCTGGGCATTCCACAGGCGCAGCGTGTTCGTGGCATCGGTATCGTAGCCGGGAATAATCTGGTCATAGGCCACGGCCAGGATTTCTTCGGTTTCAATCCAGCGCGTTTTCTTACCTTCCTGCTGAATACGACCGCCGAAGCGTACCTTGTAGCGGGTATTGTGACGCTTGAACTCCCAGGGGTTACCGTATTCCAGCCAGTAATCCGGGGACTCTTTTTGCCGCCCGTCGACGATGTTCTGTTTGAACATGCCGTAATCATAACGAATGCCGTAACCTCGTCCCGGTAGAGCAAGGGTCGCCAGCGAATCAAGGAAGCAGGCCGCGAGTCGCCCAAGGCCGCCGTTGCCAAGGCCTGGGTCGTTCTCTTCGTCAATCAGCTCTTCGAGATCCAGCCCCATGCCTTCCAGGGCGTTTTTTACATCGTCATAAATGCCAAGCGATAACAGCGCATTGGACAGGGTGCGGCCAATCAGAAACTCCATCGACAGGTAGTACACCTGGCGCGTTTCCTGCGACAGCTGGGCACGATTGGAGCGCAGCCAGCGCTCTACCAGACGGTCGCGCACGGCGAATAAGGTGGCGTTGAGCCACTCATGCTTGTTAGCAATCACCGGATCTTTACCGATGGTAAACATCAGCTTGTAGGCAATTGAGTGCTTCAGGGCCTCAACGCTGAGTGTCGGTGATGCATAGCTAAATGATTCATTCATAGCTTTGATTCCTGTGATTACATCAGGCGCTGATACAGTTCACGGTAAGCATGCGCCGCAACCTGCCAACTAAAGTCCATGCTCATTGCCTGACGCTGGACATAACGCCACAGCGACGGGCGCGACCAGAGCACGAAAGCACGACGCACCGCTCTTAATAACGACCATGCGTTGCTGTCTTCAAAGACAAAACCGCTGGCGACGCCATCGGCGAGGTTTTCCAGCGAACAATCAGAGACGGTATCCGCCAGCCCACCGGTGCGGCGCACCAGCGGCAGCGTGCCGTATTTAAGGCCATACAGTTGCGTCAGACCGCAGGGTTCGAAGCGGCTCGGTACAAGGATAATATCTGCGCCGCCCATGATGCGGTGCGAGAAGGCTTCGTGATAGCCAATCTGTACCCCCACCTGGCCCGGATGCTCTGCCGCCGCCGCAAGAAATCCTTCCTGCAGTACCGGATCGCCCGCGCCCAGCAGCGCCAGTTGCCCGCCCTGCTCCAGCAGCCCCGGCAGCGCTTCAAGCACCAGATCCAGCCCTTTCTGACTGGTGAGACGGCTAACCACCGCAAACAGCGGCACCTTATCGTCAACCTTAAGCCCCATGGCGATTTGCAACTGCCGTTTGTTTTCGGCCTTCTCTTCCAGCCTATCCCGGGTGTAACACGAGTTCAGCAGCAGGTCGGTTTCCGGGTTCCAGATGGTGTCATCCACCCCGTTGAGAATGCCCGAAAGACGCCCTTCCTGATGACGCTGACGCAGCAGCCCTTCCATCCCGTAGGCAAATTCAGGTTCAGTTATCTCCCGCGCGTAGGTCGGGCTCACCGCCGTAATGTGGTCGGCGTAGTACAACCCGGCTTTGAGGAAGGAGATCTGGCCATTAAACTCCAGCCCGTGCATGTTATAAAACGCCCATGGCAGCTGGATGTCATTCATGTGATGGGCATAAAACTGTCCCTGATAGGCCAGGTTATGCACTGTGAACACCGATTTCGCCGGGTGGCCGCGCGCCGCGAGATACGCGGGCGCAAGCCCGGCATGCCAGTCGTGGGCATGGACGATATCAGGACGCCAGAACGGATCCAGCCCGCAGGCCATTTCGCACCCAACCCAACCCAGTAGCGCAAAGCGCAGCACGTTGTCGGTGTACGCATTGAGGTTGGTGTCGTGATACGGGCTCCCCGGGCGTTCGTACAGATGGGGGGCATCAATCAGGTAGATCCCCACGCCGTTGTAGTGCCCAAACAGCAGCGTGATACGTCCGGCGAAGGTATCGCGACGCGTCACGACCTGAGCATCCGGGATCCCACGTCGGATATCCGGAAATGCAGGCAACAGCACGCGGGTATCCACTCCATCGGCAATTTGCGCCGCCGGTAATGCGCCCAGAACATCTGCCAGCCCGCCGGTTTTCAGCAGCGGGAACAACTCTGAACAAACGTGTAGAACCTGCATTATCGCTCCTGTTTGTGCTGCAGTTTGCGCAGCATATCGCGCGTCACCAGCACGATGCCTTCCTCAGAGCGGTAGAAGCGACGGGCATCTTCTTCCGCGTTCTCTCCAATGACCATGCCTTCCGGAATGACACAGGCGCGGTCAATTACACAGCGACGCAGGCGGCATGAACGCCCCACCCAGACGTCTGGTAACAAGACTGCCGAATCAATGTTACAGAATGAATTTACCCGCACACGCGGGAACAGCACCGACTGCACCACGACCGATCCCGAAATGATGCAACCACCGGACACCAGCGAGTTCAGCGTCATCCCGTGGCTACCGGAGCGGTCCTGCACAAACTTCGCTGGCGGTAGCGATTCCATGTGCGTGCGGATAGGCCAGTCCTGGTCATACATATCAAGCTCAGGCGTGACCGACGCGAGATCGAGGTTCGCTTTCCAGTACGCTTCCAGCGTTCCCACATCACGCCAGTAGGGCTCGGCGTCGGGGTCAGACTGTACGCAGGACAGCGGGAAAGGATGTGCATAAGCCATGCCAGCCTCGGTGATTTTCGGAATGATGTCTTTACCGAAATCGTGGCTGGAGTTTTCGTTCTGGTCATCCTTTTCCAGCAGCTCATAAAGGTAATCTGCATCAAAGACATAGATACCCATGCTGGCAAGTGACTTGCTGGCGTCTCCCGGCATGGTCGGCGGATTCGCCGGTTTTTCTACGAAATCGATAATTTTATCGTGCTCGTCTACTGCCATTACGCCGAAGGCGTTTGCCTCTTCAACGGGCACCGGCATGCAGGCAACGGTGCATCGTGCCCCTTTTTCGACATGATCGATAAGCATGCGCGAGTAGTCCTGCTTGTAGATATGATCGCCTGCGAGAATCACGATGTATTCCGCTTTGTAGCGGCGAATGATGTCGAGGTTCTGAGTGACAGCATCGGCGGTGCCGCGATACCAGTTCTCCCCATGAACGCGCTGCTGCGCAGGCAGCAGATCAACAAACTCGTTCATCTCTTCGCTAAAGAACGACCAGCCGCGCTGGATATGCTGCACCAGCGTGTGGGATTGGTACTGCGTGATGACCCCGATACGACGAATGCCGGAGTTAATACAGTTAGAAAGTGCAAAATCGATAATACGGAACTTACCGCCAAAGTGGACGGCAGGTTTCGCGCGGGTAATGGTCAAATCTTTCAGTCGGGTACCGCGCCCGCCAGCAAGGATAAGTGCAACGGTTTTAATGGGCAGCTGACGCACCAGCATCAACGGATCGTTTTTTTCTAGCCTAACCATGATTAACTCCTTTTATGCTCGTCAGATCTTATGACCTTTCAAATACGCACACTCCGTGCGCGGGCCCATGCCAGACAGTCAGGATGACTGGATTATCCTTACCGGCAAATGGAGGAACGGCGTGCCACTCCCCCGCGGGTAAAACGATGTCGGCAACTTCCTGCGTACTGTTGATGGCGATAAGCCAGCGGTCAGAAAGCAGAATTTGCATACGTTTAATACCGGATTGCCACTCATCAGTAGAAAGCGGTTGTGCGTACTGATTCAGCCAGCGCACATTGCCATCACCCTCCTGCCACCAGCGATCCAAGGTAAGTGCCGGGATCCGTTGACGCAGGTGGATAAGCGCCGCCGTAAACGTGGTCAAACCGTGGTTCGCCTGCTGCCAGTCGAGCCAGGTCAGGGCGTTATCCTGGCAATAGGCGTTGTTATTACCGTGCTGGCTGTGTCCGTGTTCGTCACCGGCCAACAGCATCGGCGTCCCCTGCGACAGCAGCAGCGTGGTCAGCAGAGCATGAACGCTGTCTCGTCGCCGTTCCGTCACTTCCAGTGTGCCGTCTATCCCTTCTATACCATGATTGAAACTATGGTTATTGTTAGTGCCATCGCGATTCTCTTCGCCGTTGGCCTCATTGTGTTTCTGATTGAAACAAACGCAGTCGCGCAGGGTAAATCCGTCGTGCGCTGTCACCAGGTTAACCGACGCCGACGGCGCTCGATCGTTGCGCTGAAACACGTCGCTTGAGGCGGCAAAGCGCGAGGCAAACTCCCCGAGCGAAAGATCCTGCTGCAGCCAGAAACGACGCATCGCGTCGCGGAAATGGTCATTCCACTCGGCAAAAGGCGGCGGGAAATTCCCCACCTGATAGCCGCCAGGCCCAATATCCCAGGGTTCAGCAATGAGCTTCACCTCCGACAACAGCGGATCGTTGCGGATAGCCGTAAACAGCGGCGCATCCTGGCGAAACTCCGGCGTGCGCCCCATCACCGAGGCCAGGTCGAAACGAAAACCATCAACGTGGCACTCCTGCACCCAGAAGCGCAGGCAGGCCAGGGCATATTCCACGCCCCCGGACGCGCTGAGATTGATCGTGTTGCCGCAGCCGGTCCAGTTCTGGTAATCGCCGTCTTCCCTTATCCAATAATAGCTACGGTTATCAATTCCGCGCAGGGAGAAGGTCGGCCCCTCAAGATCGATTTCCGCACTGTGGTTAAGCACCACGTCGAGAATGACCTCGATACCGGCCCGATGCAGCGCTTTAACCGCATCGCGAAACTCCACCAGAGCGGTATCAGGGGAAGTGGCATAGCGGGGATCGAGGGCGGAGATAGCCAGCGGGTTATAGCCCCAGTAGTTGCTTAACCCCAGCCGCTGCAGGCGCGCTTCGCTGGTAAAATGCGCCACCGGCATCAGCTCAAGCGCGGTGATACCGAGATCAAGCAGGTATTTCACTATCACCGGATGTCCAAGCGCTTTCCAGGTACCGCGGATCTCCGCCGGCAGCTCAGGATGCAGGTACGTCAGCCCCTTCACGTGGGTTTCGTAGATGACCGTTTGTCCCCACGGCGTACGCAGCGGTGTGTCGTCATGCCAGTCATAATGCAGATCGACCACCACCGAACGCGGCGCAACGCTGGCGCTGTCCTGGAGATCCGGCTCATGAATACCACCATGCAGTAACGGGGAATCCACAAGCACGCCTTCAACGCGGTGCGCGCACGGATCGAGCAACAGTTTTGCCGGGTTGAAACGATGCCCCTGCGCCGGATCCCACGCGCCGTAAACGCGATAGCCGTAGCGTAAACCCGGGCGCGCCTCTGCCAGATAGCCATGCCAGACATCGCCGCTGCGCGACGGCAGCAGCTGGCGCATTTCGTTACCGTTATCATCAAACACACAGAGTTCCACCCGCTGCGCATGGGCTGAAAACAGCGTGAAGTTCACGCCGTGTCCGTCATAGCTTGCGCCGAGCGGTGTAGGTTTTCCTGGTGTAAGAAGGATCATTCGCCCTCCCGAACCAACCAGATAGTGGACAGCGGCGGTAAGGTCAGGCACAGAGAGTGGGCGCGGCCATGGCTTTCCACCGGTTCACTCGCTACCACGCCACCGTTACCGGCGTTGCTGCCGTGGTAGTGCATCGAGTCGGTGTTCAGCTCCTCGCGCCAGCGCCCCGGCTGGTTGATGCCAAAGCGATAGCCGTAGCGCGGTACCGGGGTAAAGTTGCTGGCGACAATAACTTCGTTACCCTGCTTATCACGACGCACAAATACCAGCACCGAGCGTTCGGCATCGTCCACCACCAGCCATTCAAAACCGTAAGGCTCGAAATCCAGCTCGTGCAGTGCTTTATGGTGGCGATAACGGTGGTTAAGATCGCGTACCAGACGCTGTACGCCGTGGTGCCAGTTGTCCCCGCCCTCCAGCAGGTGCCAGTCGAGGCTGGCGTCATGATTCCACTCGCGGCCCTGGGCAAACTCATTGCCCATAAACAGCAGCTTCTTACCCGGGAACGCAAACTGCCAGCCATAGTAGGCCCGCAGGTTGGCGAACTTCTGCCAGGCATCGCCCGGCATGCGGTCAAGAATCGATTTTTTGCCGTGTACCACTTCATCGTGAGAGAGCGGCAGAACAAAGTTTTCGGTGTAGTTGTAGAGCATGCCGAAGGTGAGCTTGTCGTGATGGTACTGACGGTGAACCGGGTCGAGCTTCATGTAGTCGAGCGTGTCATGCATCCAGCCGAGGTTCCACTTGTACCAGAAACCCAGACCGCCCATATCGGATGGCCGGGAGACGCCCGAGAAATCGGTCGACTCTTCCGCCATACTCACCGCACCCGGCACCTGCTCACCGAGAATACGGTTGGTGCTGCGCAGAAACTCAATAGCTTCGAGGTTCTCGCGTCCACCGTGCTCATTGGGGATCCATTCGCCGGATTTACGGCTGTAGTCGCGATAAATCATCGACGCCACCGCATCCACCCGCAGCGCATCAATGCCAAAACGCTCTATCCAGTACAGGGCGTTACCCACCAGATAGTTCTGCACCTCTCGCCGACCGTAGTTATAGATAAGCGTGTTCCAGTCCTGATGATAGCCTTCGCGCGGATCGCTATGCTCGTACAGCTCGGTACCGTCGAATTTCGCGAGGCCAAAATCATCGGAAGGGAAATGGCCCGGAACCCAGTCGAGGATCACGTTAAGCCCGGCGGCGTGGGCGGCGTTGATGAAATAGCGGAAATCGTCGCGGGTGCCGAAGCGGCGCGTTGGCGCATACAGCCCGGTAGGCTGATAGCCCCAGCTGCCGTCGAACGGATGCTCGTTGACCGGCAGCAGTTCAAGGTGGGTAAAGCCCATCCACTTCACGTAAGGGATGAGCTGATCGGCAAGCTCACGGTAGCTCAGCCAGAAGTTGTTATCGGTATGACGGCGCCAGGAGCCCAGGTGCACCTCGTAGATGGAGATCGGAGCATCAAAGCGGTTGGCCTGCTTGCGCTCCTCGCTTTGCTCAATTTTTTCCGGCAGGCCGCAGATAAGCGATGCCGTTTCCGGGCGCATCTGTGCCTCGAAGGCATACGGGTCCGCTTTGATGCGCAGCTTGCCGTGCGCGTCGATCATCTCAAATTTATACAGCTGGCCGTTGTGTGCACCGGGGACAAACAGCTCCCAGATACCGGATTCTTTGCGCAGCCGCATCGGGTGGCGGCGGCCGTCCCAGTAGTTAAACTGCCCAACCACTGAAACACGATGGGCGTTCGGGGCCCATACCGAGAAACGCGTTCCCGTAACGCCATCCATGGTGTCCGCGTGCGCGCCCAGCGTTTCGTAAGGGCGCAGGTGGGTACCTTCCGACAAAAGCCAGGCGTCCACGTCCTGCAACAGCGGGCCGAAGCGATACGGATCGTCGATAAGATTTTGCTGGCCATGCCAGTTCACGGCGAGTTGATAGCGGAAGGGATTTTTACGTCGCGGCATGATACCGCTAAAAAAACCGCGGGCGTCGAGGCATTCCAGTGTGCCAACTTTACGTCCGGTTTTGCTTTCGATAACCCAGACTTCGGTGGCGTCGGGTAGCAGTGCGCGGACCTCAAGCCCGGCGTCGGTGCAGTGCATGCCGAGCACGGAAAAAGGATCCGCAAAATGACCGGCAATTAGCGCGTTAATCACGTCTCTATCGATAAGGAAAGACATGGTGCTCATCCTGTTTTATGTGTGTCGCCTGTTTCCAGACCGGTGGCGACATTTTTGACCCGAACGGCGCAGCACATCGTGCATCCTCTCTGCTCCGTCCTACCTTCAGGCAAGGTTCCTGCTCAGTACCCCTGCTTAAAGCATAGCCAACGCTTTATTGACTCCTGGTAAAAAAATAAAACATCTGCGCTTACTCCTTGTATTACGCAAAAAAAGGGGTGTCAGCGCACCCCATAGTTGTTTAGCAAATGTTACGCCAACTGCCGGAGCATGCGGCGTAATGGCTCTGCGGCGCCCCACAACAGCTGGTCGCCAACGGTAAAGGCGGAGAGGAACTCCGGCCCCATATTCAGTTTACGCAGACGACCGACCGGCGTGGTGAGCGTGCCGGTTACCGCCGCCGGGGTCAGTTCGCGCATGGTGATATCACGATCGTTCGGCACCACTTTTGCCCACGGGTTATGCGCGGCCAGCAGTTCTTCGATGGTCGGGATAGAAACATCTTTTTTCAGTTTGATGGTAAACGCCTGGCTGTGGCAGCGCAGAGCGCCAACACGGACGCACAGGCCATCGACCGGAATGACGTTCGCGGTGTTGAGGATCTTGTTGGTTTCCGCCTGCCCTTTCCACTCTTCGCGGCTCTGGCCGTTGTCGAGCTGTTTGTCGATCCACGGGATCAGGCTACCCGCCAGCGGTACGCCGAAGTTATCAACCGCCAGCTCGCCGCTACGGGTCAGGCTGGTGACTTTACGCTCGATATCGAGGATGGCCGAAGCCGGGTTCGCCAGCTCATCCGCCACGTGGTGATGCAGTTGCCCCATCTGGGTCAGCAGTTCACGCATATGGCGCGCACCGCCGCCGGAGGCGGCCTGATAGGTGGCAACAGAGACCCAGTCCACCAGATCGTTGGCAAACAGGCCGCCGAGCGACATCAGCATCAGGCTGACGGTACAGTTGCCGCCCACGAAGGTTTTCACGCCGTTGTTCAGCCCGTCGGTGATGACCTGCTGGTTCACCGGATCGAGAATGATGATGGCGTCATCTTTCATTCGCAGTGAAGAGGCGGCGTCAATCCAGTAGCCCTGCCAGCCGTTTTCACGCAGCTTCGGGTAAATCTCGTTGGTGTAATCGCCGCCCTGGCACGTGACGATAATGTCGAGTGCCTTCAGTGCTTCCAGAGAGTAAGCGTCCTGAAGTGTTCCACCGGTTGCGTTACCGAATGTCGGTGCCGCCTGTCCCAGCTGGGAGGTGGAGAAAAAGACCGGGCGAATGGCGTCGAAATCGCGCTCTTCTACCATGCGTTGCATGAGAACAGAGCCGACCATACCGCGCCAGCCGATAAAACCAACGTTTTTCATAGCGTTTTTCCTGCAGAGGTGTGTGCTGTTGTGCGAGCCAGTTGAAACTGGGATATCCCTCACATTACAAAAAGCAGCCAAAGTCGCAAGTGAAATTAATCAATGATCGTTCTCTCATCAGAAAAGGCGCTAATTCAACGGGATTATCGGGGCAAAAAGGTGACGGAGGGAACATTTTCCGCAGCCGCTTTGTTGATCGAGATTATGGATTTTATTCTCGGCTGAGCGGTTTTTATGAGGGGTAATACGAGAACTGGCCCGACGAGAGGTCCCGCCGGGCCTGGGTTTTAGCTCAGGAGCTGGAAAGCAATCATCCCGATGATGGCACCGGTGGTGCCGAGGATGGTTTCCATCATGGTCCAGGTTTTCAGCGTTTGCGCTTCGGTGGCGCCGGTAAATTTACCAAACAGCCAGAAACCGGCGTCGTTCACGTGGCTCACCACGATAGAACCACCTGCGATACAGATAGAGAGTGCCGCCATCTGCGCGCCGCTGAAGTTCAGCTGTTCAATCACCGGCATCACCAGCCCTACCGCCGTCAGACAGGCAACGGTCGCGGATCCCTGGATGATGCGCACGGCCGCCGCCAGCACGAAGCAGGTAAGCGCAATCGGCAGGCCCATGCCGGTCAGGGCTTCACCGAGCGCCGGACCAACGCCGGAGTCAACCAGCACCTGTTTGAACACGCCACCAGCCCCGATCACCAGCAGAATGATACCCGCAGGCTGCAGCGCATGACCGCAAATTTCCATCACTTTGTCTTTCGGCATTCCCTGACGCATCGCCAGGCCGTAAATCGCCACCAGACAGGCCACGAGGATCGCCGTGAACGGATGGCCGATAAACTCGAACCATTCGTAGGCAGAAGATCCCACCGGCACGAAGCGCGCTGCGATAGTTTTCAAGCCAACCAGCACCAGCGGCAGCAGGATAAGCGCCAGGCTGAAGCCAAAGGAAGGCATTTTACCTTCGCCCAGGTGCGGCTCGCTGATATCGTCCGGAATGTGCAGCTCAACGTAGCGGCTGATGAAATTGCCCCACAGCGGTCCGGCAATAATCATCCCCGGAATCGCCGCACACAGGCCAATCAGGATCATCCAGCCAAAGTCGGCGTGCATCTGGGAAGCCAACAGCATCGGCGCAGGCCCCGGTAGCAGGAACGCGGCAGCTGCCGCTACCCCGGCAAACAGCGGGATAACCAGCTTCACCAGGTTGGTGCCGGTATGGCGCGCCATGGAGAAGGCGACGCTAATCAGCAGTACAATCGCCACTTCAAAGAACAGCGGCAAGGCGCAGATTAACCCGGCAAGACCAATCGCATAGTGCGCCCGGCTGTGGCCGAACGACTTCAGCATTTTGATGGCAATCTGGTCGACCGCCCCGGTCTCATGAAGAATTTTGCCAAACATGGCGCCAAGCGCCACGACGATAGCCAGGAAGCCCAGCGTACCGCCCATCCCTTTTTCCATCGTGGCGGCGATTTTATCGAGAGGCATTCCCGAAAACAGACCCGCGCCAATAGAAACCACCATCAATGCCACAAAGGCGTGCATACGCGCCTTCATGACCAAAAACAGCAGCAGCAGAACTGAACCGACTGCTGTTAACACCAGCGTTAACGTACTCACTATTTACGGCCTTTGTTGATCACCTCAATGGTGCTGGCGACAACGCCGTCCAGCGGTTGATCGATATCCACGATCAGCACATCACTTTCCTTCGCATCCGGCTCCTGCAGGGTTTCAAACTGCGTTACCAGCATCTGGGTTTTGAAGAAGTGACCTTTGCGGGCCTTCAGACGGCTTTCAATGAGATCGAAATCGCCTTTCAGGTAGATGAAAGAGAGGTTAGGGTTGCCATCGCGCAGGATGTCGCGATAGGTTTTTTTCAGCGCCGAGCAGACAATCAGCGACACTTTGTTGGTGCGCTGCATGGCAAAAGCGGCGTCGTTCAGCGCCTGCAGCCAGGGTTTACGATCGTCGTCGTTCAGCGGCTCGCCGGAAGCCATTTTGACAATGTTGCTGCGCGGATGGAGAAAGTCGCCATCAAGAAACGCGGCATTCAGTTGATGCGCCACTTCGCTTGCGACAGCGGATTTGCCACTGCCGGATACGCCCATCAGGACGTAAACGTGGTGATCATGGTTAGTCGTGCTCATTGTATAGCTCCCACAGCACAGTTAATCACATTGTTACGGGTAACAGTTATCGGTAACATTGTCTTCCCCGGCTTGCAGAGAAGCAATCTCCATTCGTGCGGGAAATTAATAAGTGTGAGCTACATCAAAGTTGTCGCGCTAAATAGATCCGCCCGGTGACAACGTGAAACCTAAATCTAACATCTTCGGCGTCACTGCTTCACCACGAATGCGCGCCAGCAGGCGCTCTGCGCCAATCTGTCCCATACGCTCACGCGGGGTCAGGACGCTCGCCAGACGCGGCTCCATCACCTGCCCGATATCGTGGCCGTGGAAACCGGCAATCGCCATATCATCAGGGATTTTGAGCCCCATTCGCTGGCACTCAAACGCAGCGCCTACCGCAAGGTCATCGTTGGTACAGAAGATCCCGTCCAGCTGCGGATATTCACGACGCGCCTGGCGCATCAGCTCAATCCCCGATGAATACGAAGACGACTGCTCCATCATCACGCTGTACGGCATTAATCCGGCTTCGTTCATCGCCTGCTCGTAGCCCTTCTGCTTGATGATAGTACGTTCATCAAGACGCGCGCCGAGATAGGCAATATGACGGTGACCACGGCCAATAATCGCGGCGGTCATCTGGCGGGCTGCTTCAAAGTTGTCGAAGCCGACGGCGATGTCGAGGCACGGCGATTGGCTGTCCATCAGCTCAACCACCGGGATACCGGCTACCTCAATCATCTTGAGCGTACGCGCCGTGTGGGTGCGTTCGGTGAGGATGAGGCCGTCGATATTCCACGACAGCATGGATTCCAGGCGCTCCTCTTCCATCTCCGGTTTATAGCCGTAGTGGGCAAGCATGGTCTGATAGCCGTGTGCATCGGTCACGCTTTCGATACCGCGCAACACTTCAGCGAAAACCTGGTTGGTCAGGGAGGGTAACAGGACTCCCACCGCCCGGCTGGTGGCATTCGACAGAATGTCAGGCGCGCGGTTGGGGATATAACCCAGCTCATCGAGGACCGCCGCAATTTTGCCGCGCAGCGCCACGGAAACCTGCTCCGGGTTACGCAAGAAACGGCTGACCGTCATTTTGGTCACACCGACGCGATCGGCTACATCCTGAAGTACGGGTCTTTTCTTTTTCATCGTCCTGAGAGAAATCGCTTGAGAAACATTCCCTCAGTTTATCACGGAGATGACTCAACCTTCCCCTGAGAAAGGGGAAGGTTGAGATTTTATTTATACCGGCGGCAGGTCAAACAGCAGAATTTCGCTACCTTCTTCGGCATGAACCGAAATCGCCTGCTCGTCCCAGATGGCCAGGCCATCGCTGGTCGTCGCTTTGGTGCCGTTGATAGTCACGCTACCTTTCACTACCTGGATCCACACGCGGCGGTCTGCGGCAATCTGATGCACAGACTGCTCATCTTTCGCCAGCGCCCAGCGGTACAGTTCCATATCCTGGTACACTTTCAGCGAGCCATCGCGGGCATCCGGAGACAGTACCAGCTGTTTGCCCTGCAGAGCATCAAAGCGGCGCTGCTCGTAACGCGGCGTGATGCCGGTTTCTTCTGGAATGATCCAGATTTGGTAGAGGCGCAGTCGCTCAGTTTTGCTCGGGTTGTACTCAGAGTGACGAACGCCGGTACCGGCACTCATGATCTGGAATTCACCCGCAGGCACCTGCTCTTTGTTCCCCATGCTGTCCTGATGCTCTACCGCGCCTTCCAGCACGTAGGTCAGGATTTCCATATCTTTATGCGGGTGGGTACCAAACCCCTGCCCGGCATCAATCACGTCGTCGTTAATCACCCGCAGCGCGGAGAAACCCATAAAATTCGGGTCGTAATAGTTCGCAAAAGAGAAGGTATGCCAGGAATCCAGCCAGCCATGGTTCGCGTGGCCACGGTCGTTTGCTTTGCGTAAGAAGATCATTGTGTTCACCCCATGTTCGTTTCGATGGGATAAGTGTGGACCACATCAGGCCGGGATCATAGTGGGTGAAAATTGACTCCTCTGTTCAAAAAATATGAACAAAGCCAGAGGAGTCATTCAGGCTTATCGGGCGAGGGATATCGTCGCCGGAGAGGGCTGTTCAAAGCCGCGCTCGAGGATCTCAAGGTTGGTGAGAACTTCAGATTCCTTGACGTAATTCGGCTGACCGTTGGCGAGGGTCTGATACAGCGCGTCGTACACGCGGCCATAGTCGCCGGTTTCCGGTTTCAGCACTTCTTTCACCGTCACGCCGTCGTCGTTCACATACTCCAGCAGGCCGGTGGAGTCATCCGCCGCAAAGCCCGGTTCGCCCGGCATGATGTTGGCCTTCAGGCTGGTTTCCTGCTGGTCGATACCGTACTTGATAAATGAACCTTTAGTACCGTGGACGATAAATTTCGGGTAGTCGATTTTCACCAGGTGGCTGGTTTTCACAATCGCCTTCAGGTTGCCATAGAACAGCTGCGCTTCGAAGGTATCGTCCGGGTTTGCGTGGTTACGCAGGCTGCGAATGTCATACGCCACGTGGTCCGGGCGGCCGAACAGAGAGATAATCTGGTCCATGGTATGTACGCCAAGACCGTAAAACGCACCATCCTGCGGCAGGCCAGGTTTGGTTTCTGCCACCGGGCGGTAGTAATCAAAATGGCTTTCAACTTCGACGATTTCACCCAATTTACCGCTTTCAATCGCCTTTTTGGCGGTGAGGAAGCAGGAGTCGAAGCGACGGTTCTGATACGGCGTCACCGTGAGCCCTTTGCTTTTCGCCAGTTCAAACAGCACCCTGGCTTCCGTCAGCGAAGGCGTAAAGGGTTTCTCTACCAGCACGTTTTTCCCGGCTTCCAGCGCGCGGCGGGCGTACTCGAAGTGGCTGTCTGCATGGGTACAGACGATAACCAGTTTGACCTTTGGATCGTCAAAAACATCGTTGAGTGAGCTGGTGAAGTGGATGTGTTGATACTGCGGTTGCTGCTCTTCCGGCTTCGCGCTGCGGCGGTAAATGTGCGCCACATGCCAGCTGTCTTTACGGTTAAGCACATAGGGAAGATGGTAACGGGTGGTGCTCTTACCAAACCCGATGAATGCGCAGTGCAAGGTCATGATGCTGTCCTTTATGAAGGTAACTCAGCATACCTTAGCGCAAGATAAGGATAAAAAAAAAGCCAGCACCCGGCTGGCTATAAAAGTAATACTGGAAGCAATGTGAGCAATGTCGTGCTTTCAGGTTTCCCACAGGGGTGTTCCTGAACGCACAGTAATAATAATCATTATCATTCTCGCTTGTCTACTGATTTTTGCAAAATTTAGGCGTTGACGCATTTTTTATTCTCAGCGACTGTAAAGAGGATATTAACTATGAGGAGATTAGGAATGAGCGAGATAGTGATACGCCACGCTGAACCGAAAGATTACGACGCGATTCGTCAGATCCACGCCCAGCCGGAGGTGTATCACAACACGCTACAGGTTCCTCATCCTTCTGAGCAGATGTGGCATGACCGGCTAGGCGACAAACCGGGCGTCAAACAGCTTGTTGCCTGTATTGATGATGTGGTCGTCGGGCACCTTGGTATTGAGGTGAGCCCGCGCCCGCGCCGCAGCCACGTCGCTGATTTCGGTATCTGCGTTGATGCACGGTGGCAGAACCGCGGTGTGGCAAGCGCCATGATGCGTGCGATGATCGACATGTGCGACAACTGGCTGCGGGTTGATCGCATTGAGCTGACGGTCTTTGTCGACAACGTCCCTGCGGTGGCGGTGTACCAGAAATTTGGCTTCGAGATTGAAGGTACCGGTAAGAAGTACGCGCTGCGTAACGGTGAATATGTTGATGCCTATTTCATGGCGCGGATGAAGTAATGCTTTGCCCCTCTCCCCTGTAGGGAGAGGGGTTGCTACCTTAATATCCCGCCGTTAAATCCCCCGGCGAGCGCGGGTCCGAGGCACCGTACAACGTGCCGTCCGGGCCGACCATAATGCTCTGGGTGCTACCCATCGCCTCTTTCAACGCCACTTTCTGCCCCTTCTGCTCCAGCATTTTCAGCGTGTCCGGGCTAAAGCCCTTCTCAACGCGCAGCTCATCCGGCAGCCACTGATGGTGGAAACGCGGGGCATTGGTCGCTTCGGCGACGTTCATCCCAAAATCAATGCTGTTCACCACCATTTGCAGCACGGTAGTAATGATGCGGCTGCCGCCAGGACTACCGGTCACCAGCCAGGTTTTGCCATCTTTGACCACGATTGTCGGCGACATCGACGAAAGTGGGCGCTTTTTCGGCCCTACCGCGTTGGCATCACCGCCGACCAGCCCGTAGACGTTCGGCACGCCTGGCTTCGCCGAAAAGTCATCCATTTCGTTGTTCAGCAGAATACCGGAGTTACCCGCCACAATCCCGGTACCGAAGGTGGTGTTGAGCGTATAGGTCACCGCTACCGCGTTACCGTCTTTATCGACCACCGAGAAGTGGGTGGTCTGATTGCTTTCGTACGGCGCCAGCTTGCCGGGGCGAATTTCGCTCGATGGTTTCGCTTTATTCACATCAATCTGGTCGGCAATCGATTTAGCGTAGGCTTTGCTGGTCAACGCCTGCCACGGCACCTTCACGAAATCCGGGTCCCCCAGATACTCAGAACGGTCGGCATAGGCATGCTTCTCGGCCTCCGCCATAATCTGCATCGCGTCGGCGCTGCCGAAACCGTATTTATGCAGGTCGAAGTTCTCGAGGATATTCAGGATCTGTACGATGTGAATACCGCCAGAGGACGGTGGTGGCATGGAGAACACCTGGTATCCGCGATAGTCTCCGCTTATCGGCGTGCGCTCAACGGCCTTATAATCTGCAAGATCAGCTTTGCTGATAAGTCCGCCGTTTTTGTGCATCTCTTCGGCTATCTGATCGGCGATGGCCCCTTGATAGAAAGCGTCGGGACCGTGCTCGGCGATAAGCTCCAGGCTTTTGCCAAGGTTCTTCTGCACCAGCCGGTCGCCCTTTTTCAGCGGTTCGCCGTCTTTCCAGAAAATAGCTTTGCTGTTTTCATGCTGCGGGATCACTTCACTGCCGTAGACCTTGAGATCGTCTGCCAGCGCATCATTCACCACAAAACCCTCTTCCGCGAGCTTGATGGCCGGGCGGATCACCTTATTGAGCGGTAGCGTGCCGTATTTCTCCAGCGCCAGCGAGAAGCCAGCAACCGTGCCCGGGGTGCCGGAAGCCAGATGCGAAGTGAGGGATTTTTTGCTGTCCGGGTTGCCCTGGCCATCGAGGAACATATCCCGCGAGGCCTGAGCCGGTGCCATCTCGCGGAAATCAATCGCCGTTGTTTTACCGTCTTTGGTGCGCAGCATCATAAAACCGCCACCGCCGAGGTTCCCGGCCTGCGGATGCGTGACCGCCAGCGCATAGCCGACGGCAACGGCGGCATCAACGGCGTTACCGCCCTGCCTGAGGATCTCCACGCCGACGTTCGTCGCCAGCGCATCCACCGAGGCCACCATTCCATGCTGCGAACGTACCGGGTGGAAAACATCTTCTTCAACGCCATAAGAAACCGGGGGCGGAGGGGGTGCCGCCGCCGCAAACGTGCTGCCCGCCAGTAAGGCAGCGACCGCCATCCAACGCAAAAAAGCAGGTTTAATCATTGTTATTATCTCCAGGTATCAGGGTTTATGCTCCCGCTTAAGCCTGGTTCAGAACTCCTAAAAAATCATCGTTATGGCGGAATCGAGGTAAACTTAAGATAAGCCTCAGAAGGAGGAGACGAGAATGAAACGATTATTACTGATAGCAGCATTGCTCCCTTTTGCTGCTCTTGCACAGCCACTGAACCTCACCAATAATCCGAACCAGCCGGGCTTCCAGAACCCAAGCACGCAGCGTATGCAGAATGATATGTACATTCAGCAACAGCAGCAGAAAGGGATGTTAAACCAGCAGGTGAAGACGCAGAATCAGATGCAACAACAGAATCTGCAGAACCAGCTGAATAACAATAGCCAGCGTGCCCTGCAGGGTAATCAGACGCTGCCGAACACCAACGGCGGGATGCTCAACGGTGGATCGCAGAACAGCGGTCAGCAGCACATGCTACCGCCGCGTCAGAATGGTGACATGCTGAACAACAGCACGCCTTAAGGCTGGAAATCCGGCCCGATGACGTCAATCGCATCGGTACAGATACAGTCCACACCCCAGCGCAGCAGCTCGGCCGCCCGCTGGGGTTTGTTCACGGTGTACACCAGAATTCGCAATCCCGCGTCTTTCAGCAGCCGTACACGCGCCTCATCCAGCAAACGATGGTTGAGGTGAATCGACACGCAGCCAAGACGCGTCGTCAGCGCCTGCCAGTCGTCACGCCACTCATCTAAAAGCAGCCCGCGCGGCAGCTCGGGTACCGCCGCCTGCGCCGCTTCCAGCGCATCAATTTCAAACGACGAGAGCAGCGGTGCGGTCATCCCGCGCCACAGCTCGCGCGCCGCCAGCGCCACAACCTTGCCGGTTAATGGCCCAAGGCCGGTGGTCGGTTTAATTTCAATATTGGCCATCATGCCGTGCTCACGGCAGCGGTCGGCCACTTCTGAGAGCCGCGGTAACGGTTCACCTTTGAAGGAGCCGTTGAACCAGCTCCCGGCATCCACTTTCGCCAGTGTCTGCCACGGCAGTTCACCCGCTACACCCCAGGCGTTGCTGGTGCGCTCAAGGGTGTCGTCATGCAGCAGGAAGATTTCACCGTCCTGCGACAGCTTGGCATCGAATTCAATCATGGTGTGCCCGTGCTGCGCACCCACATCAATCGCCGCCAGGGTGTTCTCCGGGGCGAGCTTACCGCCGCCACGGTGGGCGACGATATGAGGATAAGGCCAGTGGCTCATACGCGTAATCCTGTTTCTCCATCAAACAGATGCAGATGATTCTCCGGCAGGTACAGCCACAGCGTGCTGCCCGCCTGAGGGCGCTGCTGATGCGGCAATCTGACCACCAGCTTCTGCGCTCCCCAACGCCCGTGCGCCAGGTTATCGGCACCCAAAATTTCCAGCGTATCCAGCACCAGCGGGATACCGCCCCCCGTCTGCGAGCTTACCCCAATATGTTCCGGGCGGATACCCAGCGTCATCCTGCGCCCGGCATAGCCGCGGAACTGCCAGTTTATTGGCAGCGCCATACCGCTTTCGAGCTCAAAATGGGTGCCGCCGGTGCTGATACGCCCGTCCAGCAGGTTCATCGCCGGGCTGCCGATAAAGCTTGCCACAAAGCGCGAGGCCGGTTTCTCGTACACCTCAACCGGTGTGCCAATCTGCTCGGCAATGCCCTTGTTCATCACCATCACCCGCTGGGCGAGCGTCATCGCTTCTACCTGGTCGTGAGTCACGTACAACGAGGTGGTGTTGAGACGGCGGTGCAGTTGCTGCAGCTCGAGGCGCATCTGCACCCGCAGCTTGGCATCGAGGTTTGACAGCGGTTCATCAAACAGAAACACCGCCGGGTCACGCACAATGGCGCGCCCCATCGCCACACGCTGGCGCTGTCCGCCGGAGAGCTCGCGCGGACGGCGCTTCAGCAGGCCATCCAGCTCCAGAATGCGCGCCGCTTCCTGCACACGGCTGGCGATATGCTCTTTGCCCATGCCGCGAATTTTTAACCCCCACGCCATGTTCTCTTCCACGCTCATGTGCGGGTACAGGGCGTAGTTCTGGAACACCATCGCAATGCCGCGATCCTTCGGCTCCATTTCGGTCACGCGCTGGCGGTCAATCCAGATGTCGCCGCTGGTCACCCGTTCAAGCCCGGCCACCATGCGCAGCAGGGTCGATTTTCCACAGCCGGAAGGCCCGACCATCACGATAAACTCACCGTCGGCCACGTCCACCGTCAGCGGTTGGATGACCTGTGTCTTACCGCCGTCCCAGCTTTTGCTTACTGCCTGTAATTTTAAACCAGCCATCTTATTTCTCACTGTCCACTAAACCACGCACGAACGCGCGCTGCATGGCTAATACAATAACAACGGGAGGGATCAGCGTGAGCAGCATCGCCGCCATCACCTGATTCCACTGCGTGGTGCCTTCGCCGGTGGCGATCATCCCTTTAATACCCGCAACAGCGGTGCCGAGATTGACGTCCTGCACGATCAGCAGCGGCCACAGGTACTGGTTCCAGCCATAGATAAAGGTGATAACGAACAGCGCTGCAAGGTTGGTTTTCGACAGCGGCAGGACGATATCGCGGAAGAAACGCATCGGCGAGGCGCCGTCGATACGCGCCGCTTCTATCAGCTCATCCGGCAAGGTCATAAAGAACTGGCGGAACAGGAACGTGGCGGTCGCCGACGCCATCAGCGGCAGCGTCAGGCCGGTGTAGCTGTCGAGCATCTTCAGATTCGCAATCACCTCAACCGTCGGGAAAATTCGCACTTCCACCGGCAGCATCAGGGTGATAAAAATCATCCAGAAGAACAGGTTACGCAGCGGGAAACGGAACCAGACGATGGCAAACGCCGAAAGCATCGACACGGCAATTTTGCCCACCGTAATGCCAAACGCCATCACAAAGCTGTTCAACATCATGCGCCAGAACGGCGCGCTGTTAGCCCCCACGCCCTGGGTCCAGATGGTTGCCATGTTCTCCAGCAAGTGACCGCCGGGAATAAGCGTCATGGGGGTTTCGAACACCGCACGATTGTCGAGGGTCGCCGCCACAAAGGCGACGTACAGCGGGAACAAAATCACCGCGATGCCGAGGATTAACATGCTGTGGCTGAAGATAGTCAGCCCGCGACGATGCTCAATCATTGATAACGCACCTTACTTTCAACATAGCGGAACTGCACCACCGTCAGGACAATCACCAGCAGCATCAACACCACCGACTGCGCCGCAGAGGCGGAAAGGTCGAGGCCGGCAAAGCCTTCACGGTAGATTTTGTAGATGAGGGTGGTCGTAGCCTGCACCGGGCCGCCCGCCGTCGCCGCATCAATCACCGGGAAGGTATCGAAGAAGGCGTACACCAGGTTGACCACCAGCAGGAAGAAGCTCACCGGTGCTATCAGCGGTAGCGCGAGTTTGAAGAAACGACGCACCGGGCCCGCGCCGTCGATCGCCGCGGCTTCGACTAAAGAACGTGGGATAGACTGCAGCGCAGCAAAGAAAAACAGGAAGTTGTAACTAATCTGCTTCCATACCGAAGCAAACACCACGAGGAACATCGCCTGACCGCTGTTCTGCGCGTGGTTCCAGTCGTAACCGATCCCCGCCAGCGCATGGGTAATCAGCCCGCGCCCCGGATTAAAGAGGAAGATCCACAGCACCGCCGCTACGGCAGGTGCCACCGCGTAAGGCAGCAGCATCAGCGTCTGGTACAAACGGCTGCCGCGCACCACGTAATCCACCAGCGCGGCGAAGAATAGCGAAACCAGCAGACCGCTGATGGTCACCATGGCGCTGAATTTGATGGTCGTCCAGAACGAGTCCAGGTAGTAGCTATCATGGAACAGCGCAATGAAGTTATCCAGGCCGACAAACTGGCTGGAAAGCCCAAACGGATCGACGCTTTGCAGCGAGTACCACAGCGCCTCGCCCGCAGGCCAGATAAAGAAAATGACGGTGATAAGCAGCTGCGGCGCTACCAGCAGGTAAGGCAGCCAGCGGGAGCGAAACACCGGACGGGATGATGACATAGTTAAACTCTGAGTTAGTTTCCCCTCACCCCGGCCCTCTCCCCAAAGGGGCGAGGGAGAAAGACGGCTCTGAACAGTTCCCTCTCCCCTATGGGGAGAGGGTTAGGGTGAGGGGTCAGCCAATGATTACGATTTAGTCGACTGCTCGAAACGCCGCAGCAGCTGATTACCGCGTTCAACCGCCGCATCCAGCGCCTGCTGAGGGGTTTTCTTCCCGGTCCAGACGCTTTCCAGCTCTTCATCCACCACGGTACGGATCTGCGGCATATTGCCCAGACGCAGACCTTTGGTGAACGGCAACGGCGGCTTGTTCAGCATCTGACGGGTCGCGATATCCGCACCCGGGTTTTTATCGTAGAAGCCCTGCTGACGGGTCAGGTCATAAGCGGCTTTAGTGATAGGCAGGTAGCCGGTTTTCTGGTGCCATTCAGCGGCAATTTCCGGTTTCGCCAGGAATTCGAGGAACTTCGCGACACCGTTATAGGTAGCTTTGTCTTTCCCCTGCATCACCCACAGGCTGGCACCGCCGATGATGGCGTTCTGCGGCGCACCCTTCACGTCAGCATCGTAGGGCATCATGCCCACACCGTAGTTGAATTTGGCGTACTGACGAATGTCCGCCAGCGAACCTGAGGAAGCGGTGGTAATGGCGCAGTCGCCGTTGTAGAACTTCTCGGTCGATTCGTCTTTACGACCGAAGTAGCTGAAATCGCCCTTCTTGTTCATCGCCTCCAGCAGTGCGATATGCTTCACCTGCTCCGGCTTGTTGAACTCCAGCACCGCGTCGGTACCGTCAAAACCGTTATTTTTGGTTGCTACCGGCAGCCCATTCCAGGCGCTGAAGTTTTCAATCTGGATCCAGCCCTGCCAGCCGCTGGCGTAGCCGCACTTCATCCCTGCCGCTTTCAGCTTCTCGGTATAAGCCGCCAGATCCTGCCAGGTTTTCGGCGGCTGCTCCGGATCTAAACCGGCTTTCCTGAAGGCATCTTTGTTGTAGTACAGCACCGGGGTGGAGCTGTTGAACGGCTGGGACAGCAGGTGCCCGGTTTTGGAGTCGGTGTAGTAACCGGCAACGGTCGGGACAAACTGCGACTCGTCAAATTTGATGTTGGCGTCGCTGAAGACTTCGTACACCGGCTTGATGGCTTTCGACGCCATCATGGTTGCAGTGCCCACTTCGTACACCTGCAGCAGCGCCGGGGCGTTACCGGTACGGAAGGCAGCGATACCTGCGCTCAGGCTCTGCTCGTAGTTGCCTTTATAAACCGGCACAATTTTGTAATCCGGATTTTCCTGGTTGAAACGTTGCGCCAGGGAGTCGACCTCTTTCCCGAGCTCGCCCTCCATAGAATGCCAGAATGGAATGGTGGTTGCCGCCAGCGCCTGACCAGCAAATGCCAGGCTCAGTGCCAGTCCTAAAGCTGTGTGTCGTAACGATGTCATTCGGTTATCTCTCTTGTTGTGCCGGATGCGCGAAATCACGCGTTTTATGCTCGCGAGGTAACATGACATGCTCGAATGACAGAAAAATAACTGTTTGTTTACAGAATCATGACAACAATACGTCAGAGGGATGATGGTAATGTGAAGGGAGTTGTTAAAAATGCCGGGTGCGGTCTCCAGCCCTCTCCCACAGGAAGAGGGCTGGTAAAAAATTTATCCGCCTAAATAAGCGCTCCGCACCGCTTCGTTCGCCAGCAACGCATCACCGGTGTCTTCCAGCACCACGTGACCATTCTCCAGCACGTAGCCACGGTCAGCGAGCTTCAGCGCCTGGTTGGCGTTCTGCTCAACGAGGAAAATCGTCATCCCTTGCTTACGCAGTTGTTCGATGGTGTCGAAAATCTGCTGGATGATGATCGGTGCCAGCCCCAGCGACGGCTCATCAAGCAGCAGCAGGCGCGGCTGGCTCATCAATGCACGGCCAATCGCCAGCATCTGCTGCTCCCCACCGGACATAGTGCCCGCCCGTTGAATACGGCGTTCGTGCAGACGCGGGAACAGCTCATACACCCACTTAATGCGTTCATGATACTGCTCGCGATCGGCAAAAAATCCGCCCATCGCCAGGTTCTCTTCGACCGTCATCCGCGAGAACACGCGACGCCCTTCAGGGACAATCGCCACCGCCTCACGCATGATTTTCGCCGTCTGCCAGTCGGTAATGTCTTTACCGTCGAAGACGATTTTCCCGCTGGTGGCTCGCGGGTCGCCGCAAAGCGTACCGAGCAGCGTGGTTTTCCCGGCGCCGTTGGCGCCGATAAGAGTGACGATTTCGCCCTGATTGATATGCAGGCTGACGTTGTGCAGCGCCTGAATCTTACCGTAGTGAGCGCTGACGCCGTCAAAGGACAACATGACTTTTTCCATCTTATGCTTCACCTAAATAAGCGCGGATCACGTCCGGGTTATGACGAATTTCCTCTGGAGTACCGTTAGCCAGCGGGGTGCCCTGATTCACCACGTAGATGCGATCGGAGATCCCCATCACCAGCTTCATGTCGTGCTCAATCAGCAGAATGGTGGTGTTGTGATGGCTACGAAGCTCAACGATAAGCTCATCCAGCTCTTTGGTCTCTTTCGGGTTAAGACCGGCGGCCGGTTCGTCGAGCATCAGGATTTCTGGCTGCGTTACCATGCAGCGGGCAATCTCAAGGCGGCGCTGATCGCCATAGGCGAGGTTGCTCGCCTGACGGTTAGCGTGCTCCAGCAGGCCAATACGCTCAAGCCAGGTGGCAGCGCGATCGAGGGCTTCGCTTTGCGCACGGCGAAACGCCGGGGTTTTCAGCAGGCCGGAGAAGACACCGCTCTTGAGCTGCTGATGTTGCGCCACCAGCAGATTCTCAATCACCGTCATTTCGCGGAACAGGCGCACGTGCTGGAAGGTACGCACAACGCCCATGCGGGCAATCTGCTGACCCGGCAGCCCTTCGAGATGCTGGTCGCGCAGCATAATGCTGCCGCCGGTCGGTTTGTAGAACCCGGTCAGGCAGTTAAACACGGTGGTTTTGCCCGCGCCGTTTGGGCCAATCAGCGAGACGATTTCCTGCGCCTTAAGCTCCAGTGAGACGTTGTTGACCGCCAGCAGGCCGCCAAAGCGCATCATCAGACCGTTAACGGATAAAATAGGCTGACTCATGCCTGCTCTCCTTTGGCTTTCCCGTTTTTCAGCTTCAGCTGCACACGGGTCATCGGCAACAGCCCCTGCGGACGCCAGATCATCATCAGCACCATCAAACCACCCAGCATCAGCATGCTGTATTCATTGAAGTCACGCATCAGCTCACGCGATACCACCAGCAGAATCGCCGCGAGGATCACCGCGAACTGCGAGCCCATACCGCCCAGCACCACAATCGCCAGCACGAAGGCAGATTCAGCGAAGGTGAAGGATTCCGGGCTGACAAAGCCCTGGCGCGCGGCAAACAGCGTTCCGGCGAAACCGGCAAACGCGGCGCTGATAGTGAACGCCGTCAGCTTAATGCGCGTTGGGCTTAAGCCCAGCGAGCGGCAGGCGATTTCATCTTCACGCAGCGCTTCCCACGCGCGGCCAAGCGGCATACGCAGCAGGCGGTTAATCACGAAGAGACTCAGCACGACCAGCAGCAGCGCAACCAGGTAGAGGAAAATCACCCGGTCCGACGGGTCGTATTTCACGCCAAAGAAATTGCTGAAGGTGTCCCAGCCGCCTTCACGGGCGCTGCGGCTGAACTCAAGGCCGAAGAAGGTCGGTTTCGGGATCTGGCTGATGCCGTTCGGACCGCCGGTCACTTCGGTATTGTTCAGCAGCAGGATACGGACGATTTCGCCGAAGCCCAGCGTCACAATCGCCAGATAGTCACCACGCAGGCGCAGCACCGGGAAACCGAGCAGGAAACCGGCCGCCGCTGAAACCAGCCCTGCCAACGGCAGGCAGGTCCAGAAGCCCAGCCCGTAATAGTGGTTGAGCAGCGCAAAGGTGTACGCGCCGATGGCATAGAAACCACCGTAGCCCAGCACCAGCAGGCCAGAAAGCCCGACCACCACGTTTAGCCCCAGGCCGAGGATAATGTAGATCATCGTCAGGGTGGCGATATCAACGGTACCGCGCGAAACCATAAACGGCCACGCCACCGCAATCACCAGCAGAGCAACCAGGAACAGCTTTTGTTTGCCGGTAGAGCCGTCAATTGCCGGCAGAATAAACTTCGGCCCACAGACGCCCTTCACCGCTTTCTGGAACAGCGGGCGCAGCATCTGGAAGAAAAAGACCACCGCCGTACCGATGAAAATCCACTGCCAGCGGATGTCGGCGGCTTTGTCTACCACAAGTTTGGTGCCATCAAGCTCTAACTGTACGCCCATGAATACGCCGGCCAGCACGAAGAACATGGCGGCGGAAAGCAACGCCATCGCAAAATGCATCGGTTTCATACTTTCTCTACCTCCGGACGACCCAGAATGCCGGTAGGCATCACCAACAGCACCACGATCAGCAGCGCGAAGGAGACCACGTCTTTATATTCCGTACTGAGATACGCCGAAGAGAGCGCTTCCGCCACGCCGAGGATAAGCCCACCAATCATGGCGCCAGGAATACTACCGATACCGCCAAGCACCGCCGCGGTAAAGGCTTTCATCCCCGCCATAAAACCGATGTAGGGGTTGATCACGCCGTAGAACTGACCGAGCAGCACGCCCGCCACCGCGGCCATCGCGGCACCAATGACGAACGTCAGAGCAATCACGCGGTCGGTGTTAATGCCGAGCAGGCTCGCCATTTTCAGGTCTTCCGCACAGGCACGACAGGCGCGGCCCATGCGCGAATAGCGGATAAACAGCGTCAGTGCCAGCATGGCGACGAAGGTGACAATCCAGATCACCAGCTGCATGGTGGTGATAGACGCGGAGAAGCTCTCGCTGCTGCCGATAATCCACTGGCCGTTGAACAGGCTTGGTAGCGCCACATCGCGCGAGCCTTCCGTCAGGCTGACGTAGTTTTGCAGGAAGATGGACATACCGATTGCCGAAATAAGGGCAATCAGGCGCTTGGAATTACGCACCGGGCGATAGGCCACCCGTTCAATACTCCAGCCGTAGGCGCTGGCGATAATAATCGCCCCGACAAAACCGGCGGCCACCAGCAGCCAGCTGGTGTCGATACCGAGCATCATCAGTGCAGCAATGATCATAAAGGAGACATAGCTACCGATCATGTAGACCTCGCCGTGGGCGAAGTTAATCATGCCGATAATGCCGTAAACCATGGTGTAGCCGATGGCGATCAGCGCGTAGGTGCTTCCCAGCGTCACGCCGTTAAACATCTGCTGCAAAAAATAGAGAAACTGCTCGGACATAACGTAACCTTCTTAAACCCGCCCGGTGGTCCGGGCGGTGGGATAATTATTTGGCGACCGAGGATGACCCATCGGCGTGCCACTGGAAGACACCAAATTCAAATCCCTTCAGATCGCCTTTCTCATCCCAGTTCAGCGGCCCAATCACGGTATTGGCACCGTGAGCTTTCAAATCTTTAATTAAATCGAGCGGGGTTTTACTGCCGGTGCGCTCGAGTGAGGTCGCCAGCGACTGCACGGCGGCATAGGTGATCCACACGTACGGGCCGCTCGGATCTTTTTTGTCGGCCTTCAGCGCATCAACAATGGCCTTGTTTGCCGGATCCTGGTCATAGCGTTTCGGCATAGTGACCAGCATGCCCTCCGCCGCATTACCAGCGATATTAGACAGCGAGGTATTGCCGACGCCTTCCGGGCCCATGAACTGGGTTTTCAGACCGACGGAACGCGCCTGGCGCAGCATCTGGCCCATCTCCGGGTAGTAACCGCCGAAGTAGACGAAGTCGATGTTCTCTTTCTTCAGACGAGCAATCAGCGCGGAAAAGTCTTTATCCCCGGCGGTGATACTGTCGAAGAACACGACGTTCGCACCACCCTGCTTCAGCCCGTCCTGCACGGAGCGCGCCAGGCCTTCACCGTACTGCTGCTTGTCATGAATGATTGCGATGCGCTGCGGCTTCACTTTCTCGAGGATGTACTTCGCGGCGGTCGGCCCCTGGGAAGAGTCGAGGCCCGCGGTACGCATGATGTACTGGTAGCCACGCTGGGTCAGCTCCGGGTTGGTAGCCCCCGGCGTTATCATCAGAATGCCTTCGTCTTCATAAATATCGGACGCTGGCTGAGTGGAGGAGGAGCAAAGGTGACCAATCACATACTGAATGCCGTCGTTGACGATTTTGTTCGCCACCGCGACGGCCTGTTTCGGGTCGCAGGCGTCGTCGTATTCGACCCCAACCAGTTTGTCGCCCTTGATACCGCCTTTGGCGTTGATATCTTTGATAGCCTGGCGTGCACCGTTAAATTCCATGTCGCCCCACTGGGCAACCGGGCCAGACATCGCGCCCACGACCGCCACCTTGATGTCTTCCGCCATAGCGGTGTGCGACATCGTCAGTGCAACGATCCCCGCGATCAACGTCTTCGCGTTCCGTTTCATCATTTCAAACCCCGTTCGTGATGTGCTTTATTGTTTTGTCCTGAATTGGTTAAAAAGCATTCTGTACTTTTATTGAACAATGCTATTTTTACCAGTTTCTTTAATGATTTAGAGTTATATTTCGCGAAAAATCAGATCAAAATCTCTATTTTTCAGTCGATTATGGAAAGATAATATTCTGAAATAATCGAGAAATAAACAGATGAAATCCAGATTTCAGCATAATATAACGGCACATAAGACCGAATAATTCACTAGTGATCAGGCTAAAATGCTGGCTATTTTTCATTCCCTAATGGATAAAACTACACCAGGTTCACAGAAAAAATTTATCGCCTGATGAATGACAAAAAAACAGAACCCTCAGGAATGTGAAATTGAGTACACTTTCTACTTCGAAATGACAGGAATGCTTTTGAATGAAACTGACCATCGTCCGCCTTCACGCCTTTAGCGAGCAGGACCTTATCGATCTTGGCAAAATCTGGCCGGAGTATTCGGCGGCCTCGTTAACGGTTGATGAAAATCATCGAATCTACGCCGCGCGCTTTAACGAAAGGCTGCTGGCAGCCGTCCGGGTGACGCTGCGCGGTACCGAAGGCGCACTGGATTCACTGCGCGTACGCGAAGTGACCCGCCGCCGTGGCGTTGGGCAATATCTGGTTGAAGAGGTGATGAGCAGTAACCCGGATATCACCAGCTGGTGGATTGCCGATGTCGGAGTAGAAGACCGCGCGGTGATGGCCGCCTTCATGCAGGCGCTGGACTTCAGGGCGCAGCAGAATGGGTGGGAGAAGCACTAAAAAAAAAGCCGGGTGGCGGCGATACCTTACCCGGCCTACATTCTCTGCTGCCTTTTCCCAAGAATTTCGTGTTGCAGAAAGGCGGCAAGTTATGAAATCCCCGGGAGCTTACATAAGTAAGTGACCGGGGTTGAATAACGCTGCCAACGCAACTGCAGCGCGAAAGACGCCGGGAAAATTATTTGGCGTCGGTCGCCGTACCGTTAGCATGCCAGGTGAACACGCCGAACTCAAAGCCCTTCAGATCGCCTTTCTGATCCCAGGACAGCGGGCCCATCACGGTTTCAACGCTGTTCGCCTTCAGCCAGTCGGCAATCTTCGCCGGATCTTCAGACTGGTTCAGACCAGCCGCCAGAGATTGCAGCGCGGCGTAGGTGGTCCAGACGAAAGCACCGCTCGGATCCTGTTTCTTGGCTTTGATAGCGTCCACAATCGGTTTGTTCGCCGGAACCTGATCGTAGTTCTTCGGCTTGGTAACCAGCAGGCCTTCTGCAGAATCACCGGCGATGTTAGACAGCGACACGTTCGCTACCCCTTCCGGCCCCATGAACTGAGTTTTCAGGCCAGCCGCACGGGCCTGACGCAGGATCTGGCCCATTTCCGGGTGATAACCGCCGTAGTAGACAAAGTCGATATTCTCTTTCTTCAGGCGCGCCACCAGCGTTGAGAAGTCTTTCTCACCGGCGGTGATCCCATCAAAGAACACCACGTTGGCGTTACCTTTCTTCAGCGCATCCTGCACGGAACGCGCCAGACCTTCACCATACTGCTGTTTGTCGTGAACAATCGCGATACGCTTTGGCTTCACGGTGTTCAGAATATATTTCGCCGCAGTCGGGCCCTGGTCAGAGTCAAGACCGGTAGTACGCAGCGTCAGCTTGTAGCCGCGTGCGGTCAGCTCCGGTGCCGTTGCCGCCGGGGTGATCATCAGGATGCCTTCATCTTCATAAATATCGGACGCTGGCTGAGTAGAGGAGGAGCACAGGTGACCAATAACGTATTTTACCCCGTCATTGACCACTTTGTTGGCTACCGCCACCGCTTGTTTCGGGTCGCAGGCATCGTCGTATTTGCTGATAACCAGCTTATTGCCCTTGATACCGCCTTTAGCGTTAATATCCGCTACCGCCTGCTCGGCGCCGGTGAATTCCTGGTCGCCATACTGTGCTACCGGGCCAGACATTGCCCCGACCACCGCCACTTTAATATCTTCCGCCAGCGCCATCTGGCTGAATGCCAACGCGATACATCCTGCCAGCAACGCTTTACCCTTCATATTCATCCTGAGATTCCCCATTGTTATGGTGATTGCATTTGTTGTGATGTTGTTTTTTAGCGCTTTATTTCAATTTTTGGTCTACCGCCCGCGCTTTTGCAGCATACTCTGCTAAAACATAACCCATTTTTTGCAAATTGGAACGAGAATTTTGACGGATTTGTAACGAAGAAGTGACGAAAAAAAAGCCGCTACGAAGTAGCGGCCTGGAGGTTTATCGAGTCAGCGAGCGGGAGATGATATCCAGCGCTTTGCGGAACTGGGTTTCCGGAATGGTCAGCGGGTAGAGGAAACGAATGACGTTGCCATACACGCCGCAGCTCAGCAGCAGCAGGCCTTCTTTCAGTGCTTTTTCCTGTACCTGTTTGGTGAACTCCGGCGACGGCTGGCCGCTCTGCGGGTCGTTGAACTCTACCGCCACCATCGAGCCCTGAGCACGAACATCGGCGATGTACGGGCAATCCGCTTTCGCGTTGTTCAGCACTTCAACCAGGTGATGACCCAGCTTACCGGCGCGGGCGCACAGGTCTTCTTCGGCAATCACGTCCAGCACCGCATGTGCAGACGCCACCGCCAGTGGGTTACCGGCATAGGTACCGCCCAGTCCGCCCGGAGCTGGTGCATCCATCACTTCAGCGCGACCGGCAACCGCCGACAGCGGCATCCCGCCTGCCAGACTCTTCGCCATGGTCATCAGGTCTGGCTTCACGCTGTAATGCTCCATCGCAAACACTTTGCCGGTACGGGCAAAACCGGTCTGCACTTCGTCGGCAATCAGCAGAATACCGTGGGTATCGCACAGCTTACGCAGGCCCACCATGAAATCTTCCGGCGCGACGTTGAAACCACCCTCGCCCTGCACAGGCTCGAGAATAATCGCCGCGACCTGGTCTGCGGCAATATCATATTTGAAAATGCGGTCCAGGCTCTTCAGCGCGTCTGCGGTGCTGACACCGTGCGCCGCATTCGGGTACAGGCCGTGGAACACAGAACCCGGGAACGGGCCAAAGCCGATTTTGTACGGCGCCACTTTGCCGGTCAGCGCCATGGTCATAAAGGTACGGCCGTGGAAGGCACCGCCAAAGGTAATCAGTCCCGGGCGTTTGGTCCAGGCGCGGGCGATTTTCACCGCGTTTTCTACCGCTTCTGCACCGGTAGTGAAGAAGGCTGTTTTCGCCGGGCCGTTCACCGGCACCAGCGCATTAATACGCTCAGCCAGTGAAACATAGCTTTCGTAAGGAACAATCTGGTACGCAGTGTGGGTAAATGCCTGCAGCTGTTTTTCTACCGCAGCCACCACTTTCGGGTGACGGTGGCCGGTGTTCAGCACGGCGATGCCGGCGGCGAAGTCGATAACTTCGTTGCCGTCGGTATCCCACAGGGTGGCGTTCTCGGCTTTCTCGGCATAGAAGCCGCACATCACACCAATTCCACGAGGCGTCGCCTGCAGGCGGCGTTGATTCAGTTCATTGTTATTCATCAGGCCTTCCCCATCATTGATTCGGTTTGCATTAACAACTTTGAAACAATGTCACGGTTTTACCTCGTGAGTGGTTCTATAATCGAGTACCAGTTTTGATTACTTGAGGGATCCAATTGCGTTCTTTAGTGTGCGATCTCCTGCAGCTGCGTCTGGACGAGCAACCCGAAGGTAAACTGCATAAGCGTCTCTATAACGCGATACGCCTGTCTATCCTCGACGGCAGCCTGCCGCCGCAGAGCCGTTTACCCCCCTCGCGCGATCTCGCCACCCAGCTTCGACACTCCCGCAACACCGTGCTTACCGTCTACGAACAGCTGCTGGCGGAAGGCTATATCGTGTCGCGCTCGGGCAGCGGGACGTTTGTTGCCCGCACGGTACCGGACAGCCTGCTATTCACCGCAGAAACGGCGAGCGAAACCCGCCACGATGTGCGTGCTATTTCACTTTCCCATCGCGGCGAAGCGTTGCTGGCACACAGCAGCGCCAGCCCGCGCCAGTGGGGCGCTTTTCTGCCAGGGGTACCGGATGTCGGCGAGTTTCCCCATGCGCTGCTGCGCAAAATCCACAACCGGGTCAGCCGCAAGCCGCAGGCGATGCAGTTCTCCTACAGCCCGTTTGGCGGGAGCTGCGACCTGCAGCAGGCACTCATGGAATATTTACGCGTGGCCCGCTCCGTGCGCTGCACGCCGGAACAAATTCTGATAACCGAAGGGATCCACCAGGCTATCGACCTCGTCTCACGCATGCTGTGTAACCCCGGCGATACCGCATGGATTGAGGAGCCTGCCTACTGGGGCATTCGCAACGTGCTGCAGATGAACGGCGTAGCGCTACAGCCGATCGATGTTGATCTGAGCGGTATGGATCCACCGGAAGAAATACACACACCGCCGCGCCTTATCTTTGTCACACCCTCACACCAGTACCCGCTCGGCTGCGTAATGAGCATGGAGCGGCGCAGGCGGCTGCTGGCAATCGCCCGCCAGACCGGCGGCTGGATAGTGGAGGATGATTACGACAGTGAGTTCCGCTTCTCCGGGCAGCCGATCCCGGCATTGCAGGGGTTGATTGACGATGCACCGGTGATTTACACCGGCACCTTCAGCAAAACCATGTGGCCGGGGCTGCGGCTGGGCTACGTCGTGCTGCCGCAGGCGCTGGCACAAACGCTAAAAACCGCCCACGCAGAGCTCTATCGCAGCGGGCGTTTGCTCGACCAGGCCGCGCTGGCGCAGTTTATTCGCGAAGGGCACTACACCGCCCACATCCGCCGAATGCGTCTGCTGTACGCGCGTCGTCGTCAGCGATTAACCACGCTGATCACCCAGTATCTGGGGAAAGCCGCTCTGAGCGAATTTAATGACAACGCGGGGTTGCACCTGGTCCTGAAGCTCGAGGACCATCACGACGATATCGCCATTGCCAGAAACGCGAACGAAAAAGGGGTTCTGGTGCGCCCCCTTTCGCGCTATTACATGGGCGATAAACCGCAGCGGGGGCTGCTGATGGGCTTTGCGGCGATGAAAGAAGAAGAGATGGAAGCCGCGTTTAAGGTATTGCTGGGCTGTATAACAAAAAAGGACATCAATAAATGATGTCCTTTTTTCGACCCTCCCGAAAGAGAGGGTGACGTTCTGCGTTACGCTTCGATAGCGGCGCGCAGTTTTTTCATCGCGTTCTTTTCCAGCTGACGTACACGTTCAGCGGAAACGCCGTAGCGGTCGGCCAGCTCCTGCAGCGTGGACTTGTTGTCTTCGTCCAGCCAGCGGGCGCGGATGATGTCCTGGCTACGCTCGTCCAGGCCCTGCATCGCGTCGGTCAGCTTATTCGCCGCCTGCTCTTCCCAGTTATCATCTTCAATGCTGTCGGCAAAGTTAGACGATTTATCCTGCAGATAGAGCACCGGTGCCATCGGCTGGCTGTCGGACTCGTCGTCCGAGGACATATCAAAGGTCATGTCCTGCGCCGCCATGCGCGACTCCATCTCGAGCACATCTTTGCTGGTAACGCCCAGCTCACGTGCCACCATATCGACTTCATCCTGGTTAAACCAGCCCAGACGCTGCTTGGTTTTACGCAGATTAAAGAACAGCTTACGCTGTGCCTTGGTGGTCGCGACTTTCACGATGCGCCAGTTGCGCAGCACGTACTCGTGAATTTCAGCTTTGATCCAGTGCACCGCGAAGGAAACCAGACGGACACCCACTTCCGGATTGAATCGACGGACGGCCTTCATCAGACCGATGTTACCTTCCTGGATCAGGTCCGCCTGCGGCAGGCCGTAGCCCGAGTAATTACGAGCAACGTGAACAACAAAGCGCAGGTGAGACAGGATCAGCGTCTTAGCTGCTTCCAGATCGCCCTGGTAATGCAGCTTTTCAGCAAGCGCCCGCTCTTCATCAGCCGACAACATCGGCCATGCGTTTGCAGCCCGGATATAAGATTCCAGATTACCAACGGGGGCTAAAGCTAAAGTTTGCATTTCTTTGGTCATTCAAATCCTCTCAATTCTTTGTATCCTGGTCCCGCCGTCCCTCTAAGAGGCAACAAACATGCCAGAACATTTGAGCAACGAGAATATCATTCACATTTTTATCAGACAGTGATTTTATCCACAAGTTCAATGCAACGCTGTGAATAAATTACGCACAAAATGTGACATCACTATGAACACTTGAAGGCAGGAAAAGCGGATGGGTTTGCAAACTCTCTCCCTGCGGACAGGAACTCATTGCAGCAGGGAGAGAGTATATCAGACTTTTGTCGGTCGGGTATTAGTCCGGCGTAAAGTGGCGTAAATGTTGCACTGTGGCAAGCCACGCGGCTATCCAGCCGATCATGGCGCTGACCAGCAGCAGCAGCAGGCACTCGTCGAACGATAAGCCACTGAGTTCAAACTGGGTTCCGAATACCTTCGCGACCTCAGTCACCGCCGAAGAAAGTCGCATAACCAGAATTTCTGACAAAATCAGCGACAGGAACGCGCCGGAGAAGCCGAGCAGCGCACCGCCATAGAGGAACGGACGCAGGATAAAGCCGTCGGTGGCACCAATCAGCTTCTGCACGTTAATGGTATCGCGGCGGGCGAAGATACTCAGACGCACGCTGTTGCCGATAACCAGGAACACGGCCGCTACCATCAGTACACCAATCATTGCTGAGACGCGCCCTACGAGCCCGGTCAGCGACGCCAGACGCGCGAACCAGCTGTCGTCCATACGCACTTCATCAACGCCCTGAATGCGCGACACGCGGTCACGGAGGGTGTTGAGCGAATCGGTATTCTGGAAATCCAGTTTCGGGATCACCACCGCCACGGCGGGCAGCGGGTTCTCTTCCAGCATATCCAGCGCCCCGCCGAAGCCGGACCAGTTGCGGAACTCACCCAGCGCTTCTTCGCGGGACAGGTAGTTCACCTTCTCAACGCCCTGTTCCGCCTGCAGCTGACCGACCACCTTCGCCGCCGCGTCATCGTCGAGAGTTTTCTGCAGGTAAACCGTTATCTGCGGCGAGGGGTAATACTGTGCCGACGCGCTGTTTACGTTCTTGTAGACCATGTAGCAGACGCTTGGCAGCGTCAGGGAAATGGCGATAACCATTACCGTCAGGAAAGTGGCTAAAGGTTTACTTTTCAGATCCTGCAGCGCGCCCTGCCAGGCGTAGCGCACCTGCTCGTTAAACACGTTGGTTTTACGAGAGTTGGGCTTTGGCGCCGGCTTCGCACGCTTCGGCGCATTACGGTTGCCGTCGCCGGAGCCGCCCGCCGATTTGCGCAGGCGATCGAAGCGATTGCCGAACTGGCGGATCTGGTTCATTGCCTCACGTTTATTCACCGTGGCCTCCATGCAAATGGCCGTCACTCAGGGTCATCATGCGGTAGGAGCGACTGGAGATAAGCCCCAGGTCGTGGGTTGCCATCAGCACCGTGACCCCAACGCGGTTAAATTCTTCGAACAGGCGCAGAATGCCTTCAGACAGCGCCTCGTCCAGGTTACCGGTCGGTTCATCCGCCAGCAGTACCGCGGGTTTGTTCACCACCGCACGGGCAATGCCCACACGCTGCTGTTCACCGCCGGACAGCTGGATCGGGAAGTTTTTCGCTTTGTCGAGTAGCCCGACCTTATCCAGCGCCGCCGACACGCGACGACGAATGTCATCTCCGCTGGCGCCGGCGATAATCAGCGGGATAGCCACGTTGTCATAGACGGTCCGGTCCATCAGCAGATGGTGATCCTGGAAGATCATGCCGATCTGGCGCCGTAAAAACGGCACCTCACGGTTTTTCAGGCGGCTGATGTCATGCCCGCTGAACAGAATTTTTCCGGCGCTCGGACGCTCGATCCCGCAGATAAGCTTGAGCAGAGTACTTTTCCCGGCGCCAGAGTGGCCGGTCAGGAACGCCATCTCGCCTGGCTGCATATGGAAGGTCACTCCCTGCAGCGCTTGTCTCCCACCGAGATAGGCCTTGCTGACATGTTCAAAGCGAATCATTGTTAATCCTCTCGGGCAAAAAGTGCCTCTATAAAATCGCCCGCATTAAACGGACGTAAGTCCTCGATGCGCTCACCCACGCCGATATAACGAATCGGGATGTTGAACTGATCCGCTACCGAGAAGATCACCCCGCCCTTGGCGGTGCCATCAAGCTTGGTGAGCGTGATACCGGTTAAGCCCACCGCTTCATCAAACAGTTTCGCCTGGCTAATGGCGTTCTGCCCGGTGCTGGCGTCAATCGTCAACATCACCTCATGCGGCGCGTCAACGTCCAGCTTTTTCATCACCCGGACAATTTTCTTCAGCTCTTCCATCAGGTGCGATTTGTTCTGCAAACGCCCTGCGGTATCGGCAATCAGCACGTCGATGTTACGGGCTTTTGCCGCCTGGATGGCATCAAAAATCACCGATGCGGAATCCGCCCCGGTATGCTGCGCCACCACCGGAATATTATTGCGCTGGCCCCACACCTGCAGCTGCTCAACCGCCGCCGCACGGAAGGTATCACCCGCCGCCAGCATCACCGATTTACCCTGCTGCTCGAACTGGCGCGCCAGCTTACCGATGGTGGTGGTTTTACCCACACCGTTCACCCCGACCATCAGAATAACAAATGGGGTTTTGCCTTCAATATTAAGCGGTTCATCCACTTTTGCGAGAATTTCGCCCATCTCTTCTTTCAGCAGGCCGTACAGCGCTTCGGCATCGCGAAGCTGTTTGCGGCTGGCCCCTTCGGTCAGATTAGCGATAATTTTGCGCGTAGTGTCGACGCCAACGTCGGCAATCAGCAGCTGTTCTTCCAGCTCTTCAAAGAGATCATCGTCGATTTTTTTCCCACGGAACAGACTGATAAATCCGGAACCGAGGTTCTCTTTGGTCTTCACCAGGCTGCGTTTCAGGCGCGCGAAGAAACCTTCTTTGGTCGGTTTTTCCTGCTCCTGCTGCGGGGCCGCTTCAGCTTCTGGCTCAACCTCTTCCTCTGGAACAGGTTCTTCTTCCGCTTCGGCTATCACCGCTTCTTCAGGGGTTTCAACGGCGGCCAGCGCCTGGGCTTCGAGCTCTTCGTCGCTGATTTCAGGCTCTTCGGGCACTTCTGGCTCTGGTTGTGCAACGACTTCAACAGCCGCTTCTTCGACAATCGCTTCTTCGACAATCGCTTCTTCGACAATCGCTTCTTCGACAACCGTTTTTTCCACGGCGGCCGTTTCTACAACAGGCGCTTCGACCGGCTGCGGTTTTTCGTGCTCAATCACCTCTTCGGTGACGTCGACAATCTCTTCCGCAAAAGCGTCGATCTCAGCTTTGCTGTGCGCTGGCGTTTCCGCTTCAGGTTCAACAGCTGATTCAACGACGGGTTCAACAACCGTTTCCGCTACCGCTTCAGCAGGCGCTTCTTCTTTATGTTCTTCTGCCGCAACCGGCTGTTCGTTTACCTGCTGTTCAGCTTCCGGCTCTGGTGCCTGCTCTTTTTGACCAAATCCCAGCCAGGAAAACAGGCCACGTTTCTTCTCTTTTGCCATTGGCGACCACACTCCTCGCTGTTATTTATGGCACAGCCGCCTTATCGCAAACAGGGGGCTGAAAAAATTAGTAAATTAGCGCCGTAGTCTATCACTTAACTTAACGCGCATCACCGCCTGCTGAATAAGGTTTCGTAGACCGCCGCTCATCGCTAGAATAGCAGGGAGAGAAAGTCACCTGAGTAAAAAATGAAGAAATCTAATCACGCGGGCAGCGGCCAGATCCGTATCATCGGCGGCCAATGGCGCGGACGGAAATTACCGGTCCCGGACAGCCCGGGCCTGCGCCCGACCACCGACCGGGTGCGCGAAACCCTGTTTAACTGGCTGGCACCCTATATGGTTGACGCCCGTTGTCTCGATTGCTTCTCCGGCAGCGGCGCGCTGGGGCTTGAAGCCCTTTCCCGCTACGCCGCGAGCGCAACGCTGCTGGAGATGGAGCGCCACGTCGCGCAACAGCTGCAGAAAAATCTCGCCACGCTGAAAGCTGGCAACGCCCGTGTCGTCAACACCAACACCCTGGCGTTTCTGGCAGAGTCCGGCACCCCGCACGACGTGGTGTTTATCGACCCACCGTTCCGTAAAGGCATGCTGGAAGAGACGCTAGACTTACTGGAGCGCAACGGCTGGCTCGCCGACGAGGCGATGATTTACGTTGAAAGCGAAGTGGAAAACGGCCTTCCTGTCGTGCCCGCTAGCTGGACGCTACACCGCGAGAAAGTGGCCGGACAGGTGGCGTACCGCCTGTACCATCGCGACACGCAAGGAGAAAACGATGCTGATTAATATTGGACGGGTGTTGATGCTGTTCGTCTGGGCCTTCCTGGTGTGGAACCTTATTCAGCCATACCCGCGTCCACTCAATATCTTTGTTAACGTGGCGCTGGTATTTATGGTGCTGATGCACGGCATGCAGATGGCGCTGCTGAAAACCACGCTGCCGAAAGACGGCCCGCAGATGACCACGGCGGAGAAAATTCGCATCTTCCTGTTCGGAGTCTTTGAACTGCTGGTGTGGCAGAAGAAAATAACGCCGAAGAAGTAATGCCGCTGCCGGGCGCTCCGCCCGGCGCATTCGCGTTATTTATCCGCCACAAAATCCACGAACCGCGTCCCTTTGTAGCTCAACGTGCCTTTATCACCCACGGTCAACTGGTTGTACTGCTTCTCATCCAGACGAAACGACATCTCCAGCCCGCCGTTCTCCGGTTTAAAGCTGACGTCATAGCGCATGCTGCTCCCGGCAGGGGCGACAATTTGCTGGCGCGAACGACGGTCATCGAGCAGTTTTTCACGTTTGTTGCTTACCGCCACCCGTTTTTGCATCAGCGGGGCGGCGTCGTTATCCATTTTTTCACGGCGCTGTTGCACGTAACGGTACGAGGCGGCAATCACGATAATCGCGACCACGACGACGAAAAAAAGCGGCATCTTGTTCATCCATCAGTCCTGTCAGAATCGGCGGAAATCAGCATAACGCGGTAAGGCTTGCATTGTCATCCCGGTGCTCTCAGCACTACACTGGAACCTGACGCGTAAGCAACCTGCTTACTCAACCATAACAGAGACAGGGACTTACTATGCTTTGGTCGTTTATTGCTGTCTGCTTCTCCGCCTGGCTGTATGTCGATGCATCATATCGCGGCCCGGTCTGGCAACGCTGGGTGTTCAAACCCGTCACGATTATCCTGCTGCTTCTGCTGGCGCTGCAGGCACCTATTTTTAATTCCATCAGCTATCTGGTGATTGCGGGCCTGTGCGCGTCGATGATTGGCGATGCGCTTACGCTGCTGCCGCGCCAGCGCATCCTCTACGCCGTGGGGGCGTTCTTTCTGTCGCATCTGCTGTACACCATTTACTTCGCAACGCAAATGACGCTCTCCTTCTTCTGGCCACTGCCGCTGGTGTTGCTGGTGATTGGCGCGCTGCTGATTGCGGTTATCTGGAGCCGCCTGGAAGAGCTGCGGATGCCTGTCCTGACCTTTATCGGCATGACGCTGGTGATGGTCTGGCTCGCCGGTGAGCAGTGGTTCCTGCGTCCAACCAGCACCGCGCTGTCGGGGTTCCTCGGCGCCGCCCTGCTGCTGACTGGCAACATCGTCTGGATGGTCAGCCACTACCGCCGCCGCTTCCGCGCGGACAACGCTATCTCCTCTGCCTGCTACTTCGCCGGGCACTTCCTGATCGTCCGTTCACTGTATTTATAATCTGCGCTTGACTCTGGAGTCGACTCCAGAGTGTATGCTTCCGGTTAATGAGAAAGTTATCGTTAACCGGAGGCAGCCATGTCGATTCCAGAAGCTAATGGCCAAAAAATACCAAAGTTCTCTTCATTCAAGCTCACCCCTGCCGTAGAGAAGGCAGACGAGTGCTGCTGCGACTCCGGCTGTGCCAGTGAAACCGCTGAAATCGCCAGCGCCACCGGCACCCGCTACAGCTGGGTCGTCAACGGTATGGACTGCGCCGCCTGTGCGCGTAAAGTCGAAACCGCCGTACGTCAGGTCAGCGGCGTAAACCAGGTTCAGGTGCTATTTGCGACTGAAAAACTGCTGGTCGATGCCGAACGCGACGTGCGCGGACAGGTAGAAAAGGCGGTGACCGCCGCGGGCTATTCACTGCGCGATGAAAACGCCCCGCAGGCGCCGGCACCTTCCCGCTTTCGCGCGAACCTGCCGCTTATCACCCTGATTATTATGATGGCGCTGAGCTGGGGGCTGGAGCAGTTCAACCACCCGCTGGGGAGCCTTGCGTTCGTTGCCACCACCCTGGTTGGCCTGTTCCCGATTGCTCGTCAGGCGCTGCGGTTGATGAAAAGCGGCAGCTGGTTCGCTATCGAAACCCTGATGAGCGTGGCGGCTATCGGCGCCCTGTTTATCGGCGCTACCGCGGAAGCAGCGATGGTGCTGCTGCTGTTCTTGATCGGGGAACGCCTTGAAGGCTGGGCAGCCAGTCGTGCACGTCAGGGAGTCAGCGCACTGATGGCGCTGAAGCCAGAAACCGCCATTCGTCTGCGCGACGGCGAGCGTGAAACCGTGCCACAAAGCGCGCTGCGCCCGGGCGATGTGATTGAGGTCGCCGCCGGTGGACGTCTGCCTGCCGACGGTAAACTGCTGTCACCGTTTGCAAGTTTTGACGAAAGCGCCTTAACCGGTGAGTCGGTACCCGTAGAGCGCTCGGTGGGCGATACCGTCGCCGCCGGTGCCACCAGCGTCGATCGCCTGATAACCCTGGAAGTGATTTCAGAACCAGGCGACAGCGCCATCGACCGCATTCTGCGTCTGATTGAAGAGGCTGAAGACAAACGCGCGCCTATCGAGCGCTTCATCGACCGTTTCAGTCGCATCTACACGCCCGCCATCATGGTCGTCGCGCTGCTGGTCGCCGTCGTGCCACCGCTGTTCTTCGCCGCCGCCTGGATGCCGTGGATCTACAAAGGCTTAACCCTGCTGCTGATTGGCTGCCCGTGTGCGCTGGTTATCTCGACCCCGGCGGCGATCACCTCTGGCCTTGCGGCAGCGGCACGCCGCGGGGCGTTGATTAAAGGCGGCGCGGCGCTGGAGCAGCTCGGCCAGGTACGCCATGTCGCGTTCGATAAAACCGGCACCCTGACGGTGGGTAAACCACGGGTTACGGAAATCATCACCGTCGGTAATGTCTCTGAAGATTCACTGCTGGCGCTGGCTGCCGCGGTGGAACAGGGATCCAGCCACCCGCTGGCACAGGCGATTATCAACGAAGCCGCAGAGCGTCAGCTGACGCTGCCAGTCGCCACCTCCCAGCGGACGCTGGCAGGCTCCGGGATTGAAGCTGAAGTTGATGGTCAGCGAGTGCTTATCTGCGCCGCCGGTAAGTTCCCGGCCGGGGAATACGAAGAGAACATTCAGCAGATGGAAAGCGCCGGGCAGACGGTGGTGCTGGTTTCCCGCGACAGCGCGCTGCTCGGGGTGCTGGCGATGCGCGATACGCTGCGCGAAGATGCGCGTGAAGCGGTGGATGCGCTGCATCAGCTGGGTGTACAGGGCGTTATCCTTACCGGCGACAACCCGCGCGCTGCGGCCGCCATTGCCGGTGAACTGGGGCTCGATTTCCGCGCAGGTCTGCTGCCTGCCGATAAGGTCAGCGAAGTGACGGCGCTCAACGCCCGCGCACCGCTGGCGATGGTCGGTGATGGCATCAACGATGCGCCAGCGATGAAGGCATCCACAATTGGGATTGCGATGGGCAGCGGCACCGACGTTGCGCTGGAGACCGCCGATGCGGCGCTGACTCACAACCGTCTGACCGGCCTTGCGCAAATGATAAGTCTCGCCCGCGCCACCCACGCCAATATTCGCCAGAACATTACTATCGCGCTGGGTCTGAAAGGGGTATTCCTGGTGACGACGCTTCTGGGGATAACCGGACTGTGGCTGGCGGTGCTGGCAGATACGGGGGCAACGGTGCTGGTAACAGCAAACGCCCTGCGACTGTTACGTAAGAAGTAAAACATCTTCCCTCTCCCGCCCGGGAGAGGGAAAATCAGTGACCTTTTCGCAGCAGATAGCGATACGGTAAGGTTTCGGTCTGCGCCGCCACCAGTTCATGCTCCATAAAACGGCAGAACCCCGGAATATCACGGGTGGTCGCCGGATCGTCGGCAATAATCAGCAGCGTTTCACCGGTTTGCATGTTACGTACGGTTTTACGCACCATCATCACCGGCTCCGGGCAGCGGAGGCCCTGGGCATCAAGGGTGTGGTCTGGGCTTGAAAACAGATCGCTCATGGTCATCTCATTCATCTAAAAACGGCAGTAGTTTACGCCGCACCCGTCACAAAGCAAACCAGGTTAACGATTGCGTGAAAATTAGCCATTGCATTGCGCGCAGAACGCAGTATCATGCGGCCGTTTTATTGGGTTCCCTCACCCCAACCGTTCAGAACCAGCGCAAAAAGGGCTCGGTTCGATAAAAAAAGGCCACAACATGAAAACTTTTACCCTCGCGCAGCGCAAGAGCGCGCTCGTCTGGCTATCGCTATTTCACCTTCTGGTGATCATCTCCAGTAACTACCTGGTCCAGCTGCCGGTCTCGGTGTTTGGATTCCATACCACCTGGGGTGCGTTCAGCTTTCCGTTTATCTTTCTCGCCACCGACCTGACCGTGCGAATTTTTGGCGCACCGCTGGCACGACGTATTATTTTCGCCGTGATGGCTCCCGCGTTGATTGCTTCCTATATCATCTCGTCGCTGTTCTTTATGGGCGAGTGGCAGGGCTTTGCCGCCCTCGGCAGCTTCAACCTGTTTGTTGCACGCATCGCGGCAGCAAGCTTTATGGCATATGCCCTGGGTCAAATCCTCGACGTCCACGTCTTTAACCGCCTGCGACAGAACCGCCGCTGGTGGCTGGCGCCAACCGCCTCCACGCTGTTTGGTAACGTCAGCGATACGCTGGCCTTCTTCTTTATCGCCTTCTGGCGCAGCACCGACCCGTTCATGGCGACCCACTGGGTGGAAATCGCCCTCGTGGATTACGCCTTCAAGGTGCTTATCAGCCTGGTCTTCTTCCTGCCGATGTACGGCGTATTGCTGAATATGCTGTTGAAAAAACTCGCAGATAAATCTGAAAACCCGACATTTCAACCAGGTTAAAGGCTCGACGAAACGGTTGTGATAAGATAGGCCGATGTGCCGTTCATGGCCGTTTATCGAAAGGAAGAAGTCAATGCGCAATCTGGTTAAATATGTCGGTATTGGCCTGCTGGTGATGGGACTTGCAGCCTGTGACAATAGCGATAGCAAAACGCCTGTTCAGGGTGCGTCCGCCGAGAGCAACGCTAAAGGCCAGCCGGTCAACCTGCTTGACGGTAAGCTCAGCTTCACGCTGCCAGCGGATATGACCGATCAGAGCGGTAAGCTTGGTACCCAGGCAAACAACATGCACGTGTACTCTGACGCTACCGGTCAGAAAGCGGTTATCGTTATTGTGGGTGATGACACGACCGAAGATTTAACGGTGCTGGCAAAACGTCTGGAAGATCAGCAGCGCAGCCGTGACCCGCAGCTGCAGGTCGTGACCAACAAAACCCTGGATGTGAAAGGCCATCAGCTGCAGCAGCTTGATACCATCATCTCCGCGAAAGGCCAGACGGCTTACTCTTCCGTGGTGCTGGGCAAGCTGGATAACAAACTGCTGACCCTGCAGGTCACTCTGCCAGCAGACAACCAGCAGCAGGCGCAGACTGCCGCAGAAAGCATCATTAATACGCTCGAAATCAAATAACGGTTTCGCGAAAGAAAATGGCCTCCGGTGGCAGCACCGGAGGCCATTTTTTTATTCTTCGTTCTCAGAATGGCGGTTTTTGGTCGGCATAAAAATCACCATCACTCCCACGACAATCACCAGCACACCAAACAGCGCCTGCCAGGTAAAAGGCTCATGCCAGCCGGGCAGCATAATGGCGGCGGCCCACACCAGAATGTAGCTCAGGCTCAGCAACGCATAGGCCCGGGAGAGCGCCAGGCGATGCAGCGCGAAGTACCAGCACACCATCGACAGCATGTAGCACAACAAACCGGCGAGCAGGCCGAAGGTACCCGGCGCGAAATGGAGCAGGTGGTTCAACAAAGGAAGCAGAGAAGTAGCGGGAGGCAGCTGCAACATCGCGTGGCGCAACAGCAGCTGCGCCGTGCTGACCAACAGTACGCTCATTAATGCCCAGATAACGCCCATCAGAAAGAGCTCCCGAGAATCGCAATACCGATAATGATGAGCGCAACGCCTGCCCAGTGGCGTCCGGCAACCGGCTCACGCCAGATAAGACGTGCGGCAAGCGTTACCCAGACGAAATTCAGACTCAGCATCGGATAGGCAATCCCTACCGGGATACGCTGCAGCACCAGCAGCCACAGCAGCATACTGAAACCGAGCGCCAGCAGTGCCAGCCCCAGCCATAACAGAATGTGCTTTCCACGCTGCCCGGCTTTCGCCGGGCGCGTAGCTTGTTTCTGACAGAGCTGCCCAAAGCAGCTCAACAGACTGGCAATCGCCAGACACAGCCAGGCGGTCATTGTGGCAGGTACTGGATAAACGCCATCCGGCCCATCACATACACGCTGTCAGGTTTCGGCAGGGGTAAATCTGCAATGGTTTCATCTCGCTGCAGCTTAAGCACCAGAGAGATTGGGCCTTCCTGACGATGCTGTTCCAGCCAGGCGTTGAAATCGTCGGTGCGAACAAAACGCTCTTTCGCATCCGGATACGCCAGGCCGTACTCCAGTTCGCCGCGCTGGCCGAACATGGTGATATCGTTACGCTTCAGCTCCCAGGCAAGACCGGCGGCAATCCCAACTTCGTTGGTCAGCACGTAGCGGCTTGGGGTCAGCGACTCGTTAACGATATCAATCAGGAACTGCGGCTGTTTGCCATCAATCACCTTATCCGGGATAGCAAAGCCCACCAGCAGCGCCAGCCCTAACGGACAACAAGCCGCCAGCGCCCAGCGCTTCACGCCGTCTTTCACCGCCACCCAGCCCATCACCGCCCAGACGCCGAAGGCAATCGCCGCCAGCAGGCATTTGTAGAGCTCGATAGTGGTCCATACCGGATGCTTCAGCATCCCCCATGGCGACACCACCAGCACCGCAATCAGGCCGATAACGCCAAAGGCAATGTTGATAAGACCGTTAATGCGCAGCGCACGTCCGCCACGGGCGGCAATATCCAGCGCATAACGCGCCATCAGGATGGCCAACGGGGCGAAACACGGCAGGATGTAGGTCGGCAGCTTGCCTTTCGCGATGCTGAAGAACAGCAGCGGCATCACCACCCAACCCAGCAGATAAAACTCCGGACGCAGACCTTCGCTGTCACGCCAGCCGCGCTTGAGCGCACCTGGCAGCAGGCCAAGCCACGGCAGGCTACCGGCAATCATAAACGGAATGTAGTACCAGAACGGGGCCTTGTGCTGAGCGTCACTCTGCGCAAAACGCTGAATATGCTCAACCCAGAAGAAGTAGCGCCAGAAGTCCGGCTCACGCTGAGCAATCGCCAGCCCCCACGGCAGTACGGTCAGGACACATACCACAACCGCCAGCCAGCCGTAGATAAGCACTTCACGCCAGCGTTTCTGCACAATCACCCACGGCAGAACCCCGATGACCGGCACCGCCAGCGCGAGGAAGCCTTTGGTCATGACGCCCATACCGCAGGCAATGCCCAGCAGCACGTAACCGCCAATCTTACCGCCACGCGTGGTGGACTGTGAGGCTCCCCAGAAGCTGCACAGGGCCAGCATCAGCCACATGGCAATCATCGGATCCAGCACCGCATAGGTGCCAATACCATAAACCAGGAACGCCGTCAGGAAGATGACCACGGAGAGCACGGTGGTGCGTTTATCGCGCCACAGCTTCCACGACAGCCACGCCACCATCACCGCAGTCATGGTAACCGCAAACACGGAGCCAAAGCGCACCGCAAAGTTGTCGTGGCCAAACAGCCACTGACCAATGCTGTTAATCCAGTACCCAGCTATCGGTTTTTCAAAGTAACGCAGCCCAAGGAAATGGGGCACAATCCAGTCACCGGAGGCCAGCATTTCACGGCTGATCTCGGCATAACGGGTTTCATCCGGCTGCCAGAGCAGACGGAAATTGAGGGGAATCAGGTAGTACAGCGCGTAGAGAATAATCAGCGGCACGCCATAACGAAGTGATTTCATAAACCGGAACCCAATAATTGTTCACGCCCAAGCCAGCCTTCCCGGCCAGCGATTTCCCCACGCACCACTTTACCCACCGGCAACGTACTAAAGTCGTCCGGCAGCAGTTGGCTGAGTGGGCAGAAAGTGATCCCTTCTCGTTCAGCCTGAACGAGGAGGTCGGCAAACTGCGCCGCACCAATCCCGCCTTCCACTTCGGCATGGATGGTGTATACCGGTACGCCCTTGTCCTGATGGATCTGGTCAAGGAGATAACGATTGAAATCTTCTGCGCTGACGGCACTGCCTACCACTTCATCCCACGTCGGCAACGTCACCGGAATTTGCACTGTGCCAAATTCACCGTTGCTGAGCTCGGGGCGAAACGGTCGCGTACCGCGACAGTCGCTGTTGTAGAGGAAACCGAACGACTCTTTGGCTTTGACGACCCGCTGATCGGCACGCCATCCCGCCACGGCGGAACAGGTCACCGGTGAGCCGGTAATCGCTTCCAGCGCCTGCAGTCCACGTTCAATCTCCTGCGTCAGTCGCTGCTGCTCCCAGACGCCGGCCCACATTTGCCAGCCGTGATGATCCCAGGCATGAAGCCCAATCTCATGTTCCTGCGCCGCCTCGCGAATAATCGCTTCGTTCCCGGCGCCGATAAGACGGCCAGGCCAGGCGGTACCGGCCAGGAGAATATCCCAGCCGTACAGCGATGCTGCGCGCGAGCGCAGCATCTTCCACAGAAACTTCGGTTTCATCAGGCGCCACAGGTGGCGCCCCATATTGTCCGGCCCAACGCTGAAGAAAATGCTTGCACGGACGTCATGCTTCTTCAGCGTCTCCAGCAAGCAAGGAACCCCTTCGCGAGTACCGCGAAAGGTGTCCACGTCGATGCGTAAGCCGACTTTTCTCATGATGCTGAGTCGTCCGACAGCTCAACGGTGCGCAGGAAGAAGTCCAGCGTCTCTTCGACGGTTTTCTCCATGTCCACGGTCGGCTCCCAGTTCAGGCAGCGTTTCGCGTTGCGGATGCTTGGCTTACGGTGCTCAACGTCCTGATAGCCTTTACCGTAGTAGTTGCTGCTTTCCACATCGCGGAAGCCAGCAAACGGCGGGAAGCGGTCGCGCAGCGGGTGACGTTCGAAGCAGGCCAGCAGCATTTCGGCCAGCTCCTTGATGCTCGCTTCGTTGTCCGGGTTACCGATGTTGATGATCTGCCCATCGCAACGGCCATCTTTGTTTTCGATGATGCGGAACAGCGCTTCGATACCGTCGCTGATGTCGGTGAAGCAACGCTTCTGGCTACCGCCTTCAATGAGCTTGATCGGAGAACCTTCAACCAGGTTCAGGATCAGCTGAGTGATAGCACGGGAGCTACCGATACGCGCGGCGTTGAGGCTGTCCAGACGCGGGCCCATCCAGTTGAACGGACGGAACAGGGTGAACTTAAGGTTGTTCTTATCGCCGTAAGCCCAAATCACGCGGTCCAGCAGCTGCTTGGAAACCGAGTAGATCCAGCGCTGTTTGTTGATAGGACCCACGACCAGGTTAGAGTTGTCTTCGTCAAAGTTCGCGTCGGTACACATACCGTACACTTCAGAGGTAGACGGGAAGATGATGCGCTTGTCGTATTTCACGCAGTCGCGGATGATCTTCAGGTTCTCTTCGAAGTCCAGCTCGAACACGCGCAGCGGGTTACGGGTGTACTCGATAGGCGTTGCGATAGCGACCAGCGGCAGCACCACGTCACATTTCTTAATGTGGTACTCGATCCACTCAGAGTGAATGCTGATGTCGCCTTCCACGAAGTGGAAGCGTGGGTTGTCGAGGAAACGGCTGATGGCATCAGAACCGATATCCAGGCCGAAGATTTCGAAGTTGTCGTCTTTCAGCAGGCGTTCGGTCAGGTGGTTACCGATGAAGCCGTTCACGCCGAGGATCAGCACGCGAGTACGGCGCTTAATCGCCACAACCGGTTTGCTGCTGATGATCGCACGCGGAACCAGGCCCAGAGCCTGTGCCAGCTGCGTACCCTGCATGTAAACGCCCTGCTCGCTCTGGCCGGTAACCACTTCCAGCGCACCCTGCTGGCAGGCGATGGTCAGCGGAGTCACGGACAGCACGGTACCCGGCTTCGCGCCCTGGTTGTCGTTGTGCAGACGGGATTTCCAGACGATGAATTTGTTCGCGCCCACGTAGCCGAACGCACCCGGCCACGGATCGGACACCGCGCGCACCAGGTTGTGCAACTCAGCGGCCGGACGATCCCAGTCGAGACGACCGTCTTCCGGAGTACGACGACCAACGTAGGTGGCTTTGCTTTCGTCCTGTGCGGTTTCTTTGAAGTCACCTTTGCTGATGGCCGGCAGCGCATCACGCAGCAGCGCCTGCGCGGTATCACGCAGTTTGTAGTGCAGGCTCATTGCGGCATCGGCATCGTCGATAGCCACGGTACGCTGAGCGATGATGTTGCCCGCGTCGGCGCGATCTACCATGCGGTGCAGAGTAACGCCGGTTTCTTTCTCACCGTTCACCAGCACCCAGTTCAGCGGCGCGCGGCCACGGTATTTCGGCAGCAGAGAGCCGTGCAGGTTAAAGGCACCGGCGCGCGCGATAGAGATGATGTCGTTGCACAGCAGGTTGCGGTAGTAGAACGAGAAAATAACATCCGGGGCCATCTCGCGGATACGTTCGATCCACAGCGGGTGGTTAACGTCGTCTGGCGCATAAACCGGGATCCCCTGCTCAGCGGCCAGGCGTGCTACGGAACCGAAAAAATGATTTTCGTTAGCGTTGTCCGGGTGAGTAAAAATAGCCGTAATGTCATACCCGGCTTCCAGCAGCGACTGAACGCCAGCACAACCCATATCGTGATAAGCGAATACTACTGCTTTCATGAACGATCTTCCTCTTGAGATACCGTCTCGCCCTGACGGACGACGCGTTGAATAAAATAACGTGGACGAGCACGTACATCGTTGTAAATACGTCCGATGTACTCACCCAGCAGGCCCATGCCTACGAACTGGGCACCTATAAACATGAATAAAATCGCAAACAGCATGAACACACCGTCTCCGGACCACTCCGGCCCCAGGGCCAGACGCAGTACAATCAGCAGAATGGAGAAGGCAAAACCGACAACCGCAATCACGCTTCCCACCACGCTTAACATACGCAGCGGGGTTGTGGTGAGGCAGGTTACCAGGTCATACATCAGGTTAATCAACCGCATGAAGCTGTACTTGGAGTCACCGAACTCACGCTCAGCGTGCAGTACCGGGATTTCGACAGCGCGGCGGGCGAAAGTGTTCGCCAGAATCGGAATAAAAGTACTGCGCTCGTGGCAGTTCAGCATCGCATCGATAATGTGGCGGCGATAGGCACGCAGCATACAGCCGTAGTCGCCCATCGCTTTACCGGTGGTACGCTGGATAAGGCGGTTGATCATCTTCGACGCGGACTTACGGAACACCGAGTCCTGACGGTTCTGGCGCACGGTGCCAACCACGTCGTAGCCTTCATCGGCTTTTTCCACCAGGCGCGGGATCTCTTCCGGTGGGTTCTGCAGGTCAGCATCCAGGGTGATGATAAGGTCACCGGTCACGTGGCTGAAGCCCGCCATAATGGCGGAGTGCTGGCCGTAGTTACGGTTCAACAGAACGGCCACCACGTGGCTACCTTCCACTTCCGCGGCTTCTACCAGCATCTGGGCAGAATCGTCGCTGCTGCCGTCATCGACCAGCAGGATCTCATAGTCGCGGCCAAGCGTGGCACAGGCGGTATCGGTACGACGGATAAGCTCCGGCAGACTTTCCTGCTCGTTATAGACGGGGATAACCACCGACACTTTTTTAACTGGCGGATAAGTAAACATATCAATGCCCTGCAAGCTGATGGAGTGCGGCAATGACGCGGGTTGAGTCGTCATGAGTCATGTCCGGGAATAAAGGTAAAGAACAAATACGGGCGCTATTCCATTCGGTATTCGGTAAAGAAAGATCCGGGAAACGTTCGCGGTAATACTTTTGCGTGTGAGCGGCGCGGAAGTGCAGACCGGTGCCAATGCCCTGGGCTTTCAGTTGCTCCATTAAGGCATCGCGGGTCAGGCCACAGCGGGTCTCATCCACGCGGATAATAAACAGATGCCAGGCGTGGACATGCGACCACTCGGGGACCGCCAGCGGCTGGAACGGCGTATCGGCCAGTTCGGTCAGGTAACGCTGAGCAATGTCGTGCCGGCGCTGATTGGCCTGTTTCAGTTTGTCTAACTGCACCAGCGCCAGCGCGGCGTTGATATCCGCCAGGTTGTATTTAAAGCCCGGAGAAATCACCTCCGCCTGCGGCGCACGACCGTGAGTCTGACGGTCATAGGCGTCGACACCCAGGCCGTGGAACTTCAGGCTACGAATGCGGTTCGCCAGTTTTTCATCGTCGGTGACGATAAGGCCACCTTCGGCGCAGGTCATATTCTTGATAGCGTGGAAGGAGAAAATCGCCGTGCCCTGCCAGCCGACGTGACGACCTTTATAGTAGGTGCCTGCCGCATGAGCCGCGTCTTCAATCATCGGAATGCCATGACGCTCGGCGACCGCACGAATACCGTCGATATCCGCCGGAGCGCCCGCGTAGTGAACCGGGATAATCGCTTTAGTGCGCGGGGTGATGGCAGCCTCGATGGCTTCTGGCGTGACCATCAGATTGTCGCGGTCAACGTCGATCATCACCGGGGTAGCCCCCAGCAGGACAATCATATTGAGCGTTGATACCCAGGTCTGGGAAGGGGTGATCACCTCATCGCCAGGACCGATATCCAGCGCCATCAGGGTGACATGCATCCCGCCCGTTGCGGAACTCACCGCGATAGCATGACGGTTACCCGTCAGTGTGCAAAATGCCTCTTCCAGCGCCTGATTTTTCGGCCCGGTGGTAATCCAACCGGACTGCAGCACTTCTTTCAGCGCGGCAAATTCCGCGTCACCCATTGAGGGACGCGAGAACGGCAAAAAGTCACTCATCATTATTCCTTACCTGTTAAGAATCTGAGCGTTTCCGGTTTGACTAAACAGACCATCCTGCGCCTGGCGAGTTAAACAAAATAAAAATGAAATCAATGTAATCGCACGAATTGCTACATTACATCAAACAATTTTAGAAAAATATCAGCGTAAGGTTAGGACAAGATTAAGAAAAGTGTGCGCCGGGGTATAAAAAATTAGTAATTCTTTATATTCAATTAGTTAAACATTGACCAACATTAAGAAAAGCGCAGATTCTGCCAGGGGAGACCGCAAAATTTTGGCATCAACGGCCTAATACCGGGCCGAATTCTGCTGGCAAAATCCCCGTGAACGTTCTCACCACAAAGGATCTGTTATGAAATTGATGAAAACCACGTTGGTACTCACCGCTCTGATGTTCTCCGCCTCCGGGATGGCTATCGATAAATCCGGGACCGGTGCCATTGTCGGTGCCACCGTAGGTGCTATGACCGGGAAGAGCGTGAAATCTACGGTGGGTGGCGCGGTAGTTGGCGGTGGCGCAGGCGCCATGATGAAAAGCGGTGATACCGGCAAAGCCGCGCGTAAAGCGGGTGCAGTCGGTGCCGTCGTCGGTGCCGGAGCCGCCGCGATGACCGGCAACAGCGTACTGAAAGGTGCCGCAGTCGGTGCAGGCACCGGCGGCCTGGTGGGCCAGGCGACGCACTAAGGCACACACCCCCTCTCCCTTGAGGGAGAGGGCTGGGGTGAGGGGGAGCCTGCGGTCCCGCAGCATCAGTGAATCAGGTCGTCAATCAGCACCCGCCCCTGCGCGGTATGCAGCCAGCGTGGTGCATTGAGCTTCTCGGCATAAAAAACCACCAGACTGCACAATAATCCTTCCAGCACTCTCGCCATTTCCGGCGGTAATACCTGGCTCACCAACAGCCGGGTTAATGACTGGCAATACGCGCCAAGTTCATCGCTTTCCGGCGCAAACGCAGGTAAACGGGCAGGTAAATCATCTGCCGTGAGCTGCGCCACCAGATGCGGGGGCACCGGCTCATTAAGCGTGGGCTGCAACAGCGCAAGGCAGGCGGAAAGCCGCCCGTACAGCGCCAGTTTTTCAGTAGGGTCATCGCACTCCACCAGCGTAGACGCGAAACGTTCGCAGCAGTCTGCCAGCTCGGTGAAATCGGTGCGGTAAGAAAAGGGCGCGGTCAATAAGGTGTGATCAAAGGTTGGGGTTGTCGCCATGATGGCAGCCTCCTGTAAGCAGTGTTAATTTCTGCCACCGGAGAGGTCAATCTCGCGGGTGGCAGAACCAGACGAGGTTGACCTTACCGGCGTTACAGGAAACCGGCGCGTCTTACGACGCCCCCGCCCGGCCTGCCATAGAGGTGTGACCGTGCGCACGACATAGTACCCCATGTCGCCTGTAACTATACCAGGAGGTCAATCCCGACGCCTGATTTTGCAGGCGTGGCAAGAAGATACGGCGATTCATGAGGAGCAACAAGAGGCGGTAAACTACTTTCCCGGAATCCGCCTCGCAAAAATGACATTAACTTTTATTACAGCGCCTGCGCGCACGCCCAGGCGGAAGCCCAGGCCCACTGGAAGTTATAACCCCCTAGCCAGCCGGTGACGTCCATCACTTCGCCGATGAAGTACAGGCCCGGTACCTTCTTCGCTTCCATCGTCCGGGAAGAGAGTTCATGAGTGTCGACACCGCCTAAGGTGACCTCGGCGGTGCGATAGCCTTCGGTACCGTTAGGCTGCACGCGCCAGGCGGTCAGCGTTTCAACCAGCTGCTGCTGGTCGCGCAGATTGAGCTGTTTCAGCGTCACGTCCGGGATTTGCCCGAGCTGCTGCAGGCACTCCACCAGCCGTTTCGGCAGCTGCATCGCCAGCGTATTTTTCAGGCTTTGATTCGGGTGCGCGGCGCGCTGCTCGTTGAGGAACTCATCAAGACTGCATTCCGGCAGCAGGTTGATGCTGACAAACTCACCGGACTGCCAGTAGCTGGAAATCTGCAGCACCGCCGGGCCGGACAGCCCACGGTGGGTAAAGAGCAGATTTTCGCGGAACACCGTACCGTCTTCGGCGGTAATAACCGATGGCACCGACACGCCGGAGAGCACCTGCAGCTGCTCGAGGAGCGGTTTATGCAGGGTGAAGGGTACGAGGCCCGCGCGCGTTGGCAGCACCTTCAGGCCGAACTGCTCCGCCACCTTATAACCGAACGGCGATGCACCAAGCCCCGGCATCGACAGACCGCCGCTGGCAATCACCAGCGACGTTGCCGCCACCGTTTCACCATTCAGCTGCAGCGTAAAACCCTCGTCGTCGCGCTCAACGCTCAGGATCTCGGTGCGCAGGCGGGTGGTCACGTTGCCTTTCTCACACTCAGAGACCAGCATCGCCACAATCTGTTCGGCGGAATCATCGCAAAACAGCTGGCCGAGGGTCTTCTCATGCCATGCGATACCGTATTTGCCCACCAGGTCGATAAAGTCCCACTGGGTGTAGCGCGCCAGCGCCGATTTACAAAAATGGGGATTCTGGCTGAGATATGCCGCCGGTTCGACGTACATATTGGTGAAGTTGCAGCGACCGCCGCCAGACATCAAAATCTTGCGGCCTGGCTTCTTACCATTATCCAGCAACAGCACGCGGCGACCGGCCTGCCCGGCCTGTGCTGCGCAAAACATCCCCGCCGCTCCGGCGCCTACGACAATGGCATCAAACCTTTCCACACAACAATCCTCACGTTTTGAATGTCGGGAATTGTAAAGATTATGCGCTGGTCGCACCAGCGTAAAAACTCGCATTAACAAGTAGTATATTGAAATTTATAGGATAATTCCTGGAGGGCATTTTCCGAAACTGAAAGGAAATCAAAAAAAGTCTATATTTCACTTTGCCCATGCCGCTAATGTCCCTGATAATGCGGCGCGTTCATGTCCCCAAGATGGCGTAACGTCTATGCTACATTTGTTTGCTGGCCTGGATCTTCATACCGGGCTTTTACTGTTGCTTGCACTGGGTTTTGTATTGTTCTACGAAGCCATTAACGGCTTCCACGACACCGCAAACGCAGTGGCGACGGTGATTTATACTCGCGCAATGCGATCGCAGGTTGCGGTTGCGATGGCTGCGATTTTTAACTTCTTTGGTGTACTGCTGGGTGGATTAAGCGTGGCTTATGCGATTGTGCATATGCTGCCGACCGATCTCCTGTTGAACATGGGCTCTGCTCATGGTCTGGCCATGGTGTTCTCCATGCTGCTGGCGGCGATTATCTGGAACCTCGGAACCTGGTATTTCGGCCTGCCGGCGTCAAGCTCCCACACGCTTATCGGCGCTATCATCGGTATTGGTTTAACCAACGCGATGATGACCGGTACCTCCGTGGTGGATGCGCTGAACATTCCAAAAGTCATCAATATCTTCGGCTCCCTGATTTTATCTCCGATTGTCGGCCTGGTGTTTGCAGGTGGACTGATCTTCCTGCTGCGTCGCTACTGGAACGGTACGAAAAAACGTGCTCGTATCCACCTGACGCCTGCAGAACGTGAGAAGAAAGACGGAAAGAAAAAGCCGCCATTCTGGACCCGGATTGCTCTGATCCTGTCGGCTATCGGCGTGGCATTCTCCCACGGCGCAAACGACGGTCAGAAAGGCATTGGCCTGGTGATGCTGGTATTGATTGGTGTCGCTCCGGCAGGGTTCGTGGTTAACATGAACGCTTCCGGCTACGAAATCACCCGTACCCGTGACGCGGTCAATAACGTCGAACAGTACTTCGAACAGCGCCCGGAGCTTTTGAAAAAAGCTATCGGTGGTGTTGATCAGCTGCTCCCAGCGCCAGAAGCTGGCGCGACGCAACCGGCTGAGTTCCACTGCCACCCGGCGAATACCATCAACGCACTGAACCGCGCGAAAGGTATGCTGGCGAATATCGAAAGCTACGACAAGCTCTCCGTTGAGCAGCGCGGTCAGCTGCGCCGCATCATGCTGTGCATCTCCGATACCACCGATAAAGTGGCGAAGCTGCCGGAAGTGAGCTCTGACGATCAGCGTCTGCTGAAGAAGCTGAAAACCGATATGCTGAACACCATCGAGTACGCACCGGTCTGGATTATCATGGCGGTGGCATTAGCGCTGGGTATTGGTACGATGATCGGCTGGCGCCGCGTCGCGACCACTATCGGTGAGAAGATTGGTAAGAAAGGCATGACCTACGCTCAGGGCATGTCTGCTCAGATGACGGCTGCGGTGTCTATCGGTCTTGCCAGCTATACCGGGATGCCGGTATCCACCACTCACGTCCTCTCCTCCTCCGTGGCGGGGACGATGATCGTCGACGGTGGCGGTCTGCAGCGTAAAACGGTGACCAACATTCTGATGGCGTGGGTGTTCACCCTGCCGGCCTCGATTATTCTGTCGGGCGGTCTGTACTGGATTGCGCTGAAGATTATCTAAGCGAAGAAATGAAGAAAAGGCGGGCCAGGAAACTGACCCGCCTTTTTTTTAGTGCCATATCACTAACCCCAGCAGACTCACCACCACCAGGCCACACAGCGCGCTGGTCAAAATGAACTGGCGGCGTAAACGCTCGCAGCGGCGAATAAATTCATCATCATGATGATCGCGATAACGCTGGGCATAGATGTACCACACCAGACGCATCTGCTTGCTGGGCTGTCCATGGGAGGTAAAAAAGCCCCCACCATCCACATACTGATAGAGCAAAGGGTCGCAACCACGCAGAACCACTAACAGCGCGCGTAAAGACGAAAAATATCGCGCCATATTCACTACACACACAATACACAGGGCCCAAAACAGCGCAACAGTGCTGATCATACATCCTCCCCGGCGACCTACCCGGAGCACGCGCTCCAGGACTATCGCACCCAATACCCAACTCAGTTCAGTGCAAAAAAATGACAAAAGCCGATCGGTATCACAATTTTTCCGCCGTTCGCCTCATTTAATAGTGTAGGAGATCCGTTAAATTTTTTGCCACAAGGTTAATCGTTATCAATACAGAGAACGGAAAAATTTGTTTCACTTAAGGGTGAAGAAATCGTGAACAGGTCACATTGACGTAACTTGTTGGTCGTTTTAAGGTTGGGTAACAACTACACTTGGTCATTAACAAACTTAAGGAAGGAGTAACACTATGGCTTACAAACATATTCTTATCGCGGTAGACCTGTCACCGGAAAGCAAGGTGCTGGTTGATAAAGCCGTTTCGATGGCTCGTCCCTATAATGCGAAAGTGTCCCTGATTCATGTAGATGTTAATTACTCCGATCTCTACACTGGCCTGATTGACGTTAATCTTGGCGACATGCAGAAACGCATTTCTGAAGAAACTCACCACGCGCTGAGCGAACTGTCTACCAACGCCGGTTATCCGATTACGGAAACCCTGAGCGGTAGCGGCGATCTCGGCCAGGTGCTGGTTGATGCCATTAAGAAATACGACATGGATCTGGTGGTATGTGGTCACCATCAGGACTTCTGGAGCAAGCTGATGTCTTCCGCGCGCCAGCTCATCAACACCGTCCACGTTGACATGCTGATCGTTCCGCTGCGTGACGAAGAAGACGAGTAACGCTCGTACTCCTTCCAGCACACCAGACGCCCGCTTATGCGGGCGTTTTTCTTTTCTGAATCCCACAATAATTTATACAATCTTTTGATGAACAAAAGATTAGTAGTGTGATCCGCCGATTGTTTCCTTTTCAGCCAATCGAATACCCTACGCTCGCGATATATAACAGCATTGTGTTTCAATGTGCATAAACTTCGCGAATTTTTATTCGCACGTACATACTTTTTTTGGGTTGGTTAATAAGGACGATAGAACATGAACAAAGCTCCCTCCATGGGATTAATGCAGCAGCCACGTCCGTTCTTTATGATCTTCTTTGTCGAGCTATGGGAACGGTTTGGCTACTACGGCGTACAAGGGATCCTGGCGGTCTTCTTCGTTAAGCAATTAGGCTTTTCGCAGGAGCAGGCATTTATCACCTTCGGCGCCTTCGCCGCACTGGTGTATGGCCTCATCTCTATCGGTGGCTACGTGGGTGACCACCTGCTGGGCACCAAACGCACGCTGGTGCTTGGGGCTATCGTGCTCGCCATCGGTTATTTCATGACCGGTATGTCGCTGATGAAGCCTGACCTGATTTTTATCGCCCTCGGTACCATCGCGGTCGGTAATGGGCTGTTCAAGGCCAACCCGGCGAGCCTGCTCTCCAAATGTTATCCGCCGAAGGACGCCCGTCTCGACGGCGCCTTCACCCTGTTCTACATGTCTATCAACATCGGCTCGCTGCTGTCGCTGTCGCTGGCACCGGTGATTGCCGATAAGTATGGCTATGCGGTGACCTACAACCTGTGCGGCGCCGGGCTGATTGTCGCACTGCTGGTGTACTTCGCCTGCCGTGGGATGGTGAAAGAGATTGGCTCCGAACCGGACCACCAGCCGCTGAAAATGAAAAACCTGCTGCTGGTGCTAGTCGGTACGGTCGTGATGGTGTATGTCTGCGCCTGGCTGATGCACAACGTCAAAGTCGCCAACATGGTGCTGATATTCCTCTCCATCGTGGTGACGATTTTCTTCTTCCGTGAAGCGTTCCGCCTCGACAAAACCGGCCGCAACAAGATGATCGTCGCCTTCATTCTGATGATTGAAGCGGTGCTGTTTTACATCCTGTATGCGCAGATGCCAACGTCGCTGAACTTCTTTGCGATTAACAACGTACACCATGAGATCCTCGGTTTTGCCATCAACCCGGTGAGCTTCCAGGCGCTGAACCCGTTCTGGGTGGTGGTCGCGAGCCCGGTGCTTGCCGCTATCTACACCCGCCTCGGGAGCCGTGGCAAAGACCTGACCATGCCGATGAAATTCACCCTCGGCATGTTCCTCTGCTCGCTCGGCTTCCTCACCGCCGCCGCGGCTGGCCTGTGGTTTGCCGATCCGCAGGGGTTAACCTCACCGTGGTTTATCGTGCTGGTGTATCTGTTCCAGAGCCTGGGTGAGCTGCTGATTAGCGCCCTGGGGCTGGCGATGGTTGCCGCCCTGGTACCGCAACGTCTGATGGGCTTTATTCTGGGGATGTGGTTCCTGACGCAGGCCGCCGCCTTCCTGCTGGGGGGCTATGTTGCGACCTTTACCGCCGTGCCGGAGAACATTACCGATCCGCTGCAGACGCTGCCAATCTATACCAACGTGTTCAGTAAAATTGGTCTGGTGACGCTGGCGGTGACCGTGGTGATGGCCATCCTGGTGCCGTGGCTGAACAAGATGATTAATACGCCGTCAGAACAGGCGTAAGTGCAGTCAGTACCCTCTCCCCGACGGGGAGAGGGTTGAGTTAATGTGAAGGGCGACGGGGTCAGTCCGCGCCGCTCCCCGCATAAATATCAAACCGGTGGCCTTTGGTGGTCACCGCATTGGTTGTTGCTACGTTCGCCAGCGGTGGCGCATAGTCAGGACGTTTTACCACCACCCGTTTGATGGCCAACTGCCGTGCCGGCGCCAGCAGACCATCGGCGTCGAGATCCGGCCCCACCAGCGACTGAAACACCCGCATCTCTTTTTTCACCAGCGCGCTTTTCTGCTTATGCGGGAACATCGGGTCGAGATACACCACCTGCGGGCGCGGGGTAATATCGGTCAGCGCCGTCAGGCTGGAGGCGTGGATCAGCTGCAGGCGCTCCTGCAGCCAGCCGCCAATCTCCGGGTCGGCGTAGCCGCGCGCCAGGCCATCGTCGAGCAGCGCCGCCACCACCGGGTTACGCTCCAGCATCCGCACGCGGCACCCGACGGACGCCAGCACGAACGCATCGCGCCCGAGGCCTGCGGTAGCATCCACCACCTCCGGCAGGTAATCACCTTTCACGCCCACCGCTTTCGCGACCGCTTCGCCTCGCCCACCGCCAAACTTGCGCCGGTGCGCCATCGCGCCGCCAACAAAATCGACGTAAATACCGCCGAGCTTAGGCTCGTCACGCTTGCGCAGTTCGAGATGTTCGGACGTTAACACCAGCGCCATCAGGTTATCGGCATCGTGTTCCAGACCCCAACGGGCCGCAAGAACAGATAAGGCGCCGTCTCCGGCGCCTGTTTCATCAATTAAGCAGATCTTCACGTCACGCTTAACCTTTGATGCCGTAATGCTCAAGCATCGCGTCGAGCTGCGGTTCGCGGCCACGGAAGCGTTTGAACAGCGTCATCGGCTCTTCAGAGCCGCCGCGTGACAGGATGTTGTCGAGGAACGACAGCCCGGTTTCGCGGTTGAAGATGCCCTCTTCTTCGAAGCGGGAGAACGCATCCGCCGCCAGCACGTCGGCCCACAGATAGCTGTAGTAGCCCGCGGCGTAGCCACCGGCAAAGATGTGACTGAAAGCATGTGGGAAACGGCCCCACGACGGCCCCGGCACCACGGCAACCTGTTTCTTGATTTCGGCCAGCGTCTCGAGGATTTTCGCCCCCTGCTGCGGGTTGAATTCGGCATGCAGACGGAAGTCGAACAGACCAAACTCCAGCTGGCGCAGGATGAACAGCGCCGCCTGGTAGTTTTTCGCCGCCAGCATTTTATCCAGCAGCTCTTTCGGCAGCGGCTCGCCGGTTTCGAAGTGGCCGGAGATAAACGCCAGCGCTTCCGGCTCCCAGCACCAGTTTTCCATAAACTGGCTCGGCAGTTCGACCGCATCCCACGGCACCCCGCTGATACCGGAAACCCCGGCGGTATCGATGCGGGTCAGCATGTGGTGCAGACCGTGGCCGAACTCATGGAACAGGGTGATCACTTCGTCGTGAGTAAACAGCGCCGGTTTGCCGTTCACCGGGCGGTTGAAGTTACAGGTCAGGTAGGCCACCGGTTTTTGCAGCGTGCCGTCGAGTTTACGCATCTGGCCCACGCAGTCGTCCATCCACGCCCCGCCGCGTTTATGTTCACGCGCGTACAGGTCAAGGTAGAAACTACCGCGCAGCTCGTTGTTTTCATCATACAGCTCGAAGAAGCGCACTTCCGGATGCCATACGTCAACGTCGGTACGCTCTTTGGCGGTGATGCCGTAAATGCGCTTCACCACTTCAAACAGGCCGTTAACCGCTTTGTTTTCCGGGAAGTACGGACGCAGCTGCTCGTCGCTGATGCTGTACAGATGCTGTTTCTGTTTTTCGCTGTAGTAAGCGATATCCCACGGCTGCAGGTCATCAACGCCGAACTCCGCTTTCGCGTAGGCGCGCAGCTGAGCCAGCTCTTTTTCTCCCTGCGGACGGGCGCGTTTCGCCAGATCGGTCAGGAAGTCGAGCACCTGCTGTGGATTCTCGGCCATCTTGGTGGCGAGAGATTTAAAGGCGTAGCTTTCAAAGCCCAGCAGCTGAGCCAGCTCATGGCGCAGGGCGAGAATTTCTTCCATCACCGGGCTGTTGTCCCACTTGCCCGCGTTCGGCCCCTGGTCAGAGGCGCGGGTGCTGTAGGCGCGATACATCTCTTCGCGAAGCGCCTGGTTGTCGCAGTAGGTCATCACCGGCAGGTAGCTTGGGATATCCAGCGTCAGCAGATAACCTTCCTGCTCTTTGGCTTCCGCCTGCGCCTTAGCGGCCGCCAGCGCGCTTTCCGGCATCCCGGCCAGTTCGCTTTCATCGGTAATCAGCTTGTTCCAGCCCATGGTGGCATCAAGCACGTTGTTGCTGTACTGGTTGCCAAGCTCTGACAAGCGGGCAGCGATTTCGCCATAGCGCTTCTGCTTCTCTTTCGGCAGACCGATGCCGGACAGCTCAAAGTCGCGCAGTGCGTTATCCACCGCTTTTTTCTTCGCGGTATCCAGTGCGGCATAGTGTTCGCCATCGCGCAGGTCGCGATACGCGTTGTACAGCCCTTCGTGCTGGCCTACCCAGGTGCTGTACTCAGAGAGCAGCGGCAGGGTTTGTTCATAGGCTTCACGCAGCTCAGGACTGTTTTTCACCGAGTTAAGGTGGCTCACCGGCGAGAAAATACGGCTGAGACGATCGTCGGTTTCCGCCAGCGGCTGGCACAGATTATCCCAGGTGTACGGTGCGCCGTGCGCAACCACGCCTTCAACCGCTGCACGGCAATCTTCCAGCGCTTTGGTCACCGCAGGAACGACATACTCAGGCAGAATGCGGGAAAACGGCGGCAAAGCGAAAGGCGTCAATAAAGGGTTGGTCATAAGCGCTGTCCTGTAAAATGTAGAAATGAAGCGCGCGATCCCGCGCTTTGCAGATACGTTCTGGTATGGGGTTAAGTGTAGAGGATTTCAATGTCGGGCAAAGCCTTTTCGCGGCCAGCGCGACTTTTCGGTATACTGTGGCATCACTTTTTATTCAGTTCACCGGAACGCCTTAATCCATGCTCAGTTATCGTCACAGCTTCCACGCCGGCAACCACGCCGACGTCCTTAAACATACCGTTCAGAGCCTGATCATCGAAGCGCTGAAAGAGAAAGAGAAACCGTTCCTCTATCTCGACACCCACGCAGGCGCCGGACGCTATCAGCTGAGCGGCGAGCATGCAGAACGCACCGGTGAATACCTTGAAGGTATCGCCCGCGTCTGGCAGCAGGATGACCTGCCGACAGAGCTCGAGCCGTACATCGGCGTGGTGCAGCACTTCAACCGTAGCGGCCAGCTGCGCTACTACCCGGGCTCTCCGCTTATCGCCCGCCAGCTGTTGCGCGAGCAGGACAGCCTGCAGCTCACCGAGCTGCACCCAAGCGACTTCCCGCTGCTGCGCTCTGAGTTCCAGAAAGACGAACGGGCGCGCGTACAGAAAGCCGATGGCTATCAGCAGCTGAAAGCTAAGCTGCCGCCGGTGTCGCGCCGTGGGCTTATCCTCATCGATCCACCGTACGAAATTAAAACCGACTATCAGGCCGTGGTCACCGGCATCAGCGAAGGCTACAAGCGCTTTGCGACCGGCACCTACGCCCTGTGGTATCCGGTGGTGATGCGCGCGCAGATTAAGCGCATGCTGAAAGAGCTCGAAGCCACCGGTATTCGTAAAATTCTGCAGATTGAGCTGGCGGTACGTCCGGACAGCGACCAGCGCGGTATGACTGCCTCCGGGATGATTGTTATCAACCCACCGTGGAAGCTCGAACAACAGATGAACAACGTCCTGCCGTGGCTGCACCGCACCCTGGTACCGGCAGGCACCGGGCACACTCTGGTCAACTGGGTCGTGCCTGAGTAATCGCAGTCATAGGTGGAACCTTTTAAGTCACGCGCTACAATCGCGGCAATCAACGATTAAGGAAAAATGGTATGACTAAGCATTATGATTACATCGCCATTGGCGGCGGCAGCGGCGGCATTGCCTCAATCAACCGTGCAGCAATGTACGGTCAGAAATGCGCGCTGATTGAAGCCAAAGAGCTGGGCGGCACCTGCGTCAACGTCGGCTGTGTGCCGAAGAAAGTGATGTGGCACGCTGCGCAGATCCGCGAAGCTATTCATATGTATGGCCCGGATTACGGCTTCGATACCACCATTAATCACTTTGACTGGAACAAACTGGTCAGCAGCCGTAGCGCCTATATCGACCGTATCCACACCTCTTATGACAACGTGCTGGGTAAGAACAAGGTTGATGTCATCAAAGGCTTCGCCCGCTTTATCGATGCTAAAACCATCGAAGTGAACGGTGAAACCCTGACCGCTGACCATATCCTGATTGCCACCGGCGGTCGTCCGAGCCACCCGAACATTCCGGGCGTGGAATACGGTATTGATTCCGACGGTTTCTTCGCGCTGCCGGCGCTGCCGAAACGCGTTGCGGTGGTGGGTGCAGGGTACATCGCCGTTGAACTGGCGGGCGTGATTAACGGCCTGGGCGCTGAAACGCACCTGTTCGTGCGTAAACACGCGCCGCTGCGCTCGTTCGACCCGATGATTATCGAAACGCTGGTGGAAGTCATGGCCGCTGAAGGCCCGACGCTTCACACCCACGCGATCCCGAAAGCGGTGGTTAAGAACGCCGACGGCAGCCTGACGCTTGAGCTTGAAGATGGCCGCAGCCAGACCGTTGATAGTCTCATCTGGGCGATCGGCCGTGAACCTGCGAACGACAACATCAACCTGGCCGCTACCGGAGTGAAAACCAACGATAAAGGCTATATCGTCGTTGATAAGTTCCAGAACACCAGCGTACCGGGTATCTACGCCGTGGGCGATAACACCGGTGCCGTTGAACTGACGCCGGTCGCCGTTGCCGCAGGTCGTCGCCTCTCCGAGCGTCTGTTTAACAACAAGCCGGAAGAGCATCTGGACTACAGCAACATCCCGACCGTGGTCTTCAGCCATCCGCCGATTGGCACCATCGGCCTGAGCGAACCGCAGGCGCGTGAGCAGTATGGCGATGACGCCGTGAAGGTATACAAATCCTCCTTCACCGCCATGTACACCGCCGTCACCTCTCACCGTCAGCCGTGCCGGATGAAGCTGGTTTGCGTTGGCCCGGAAGAGAAAATCGTCGGTATCCACGGCATTGGCTTCGGCATGGACGAGATCCTGCAGGGCTTTGCGGTGGCACTGAAGATGGGCGCTACCAAGAAAGACTTCGACAACACCGTGGCGATTCACCCGACGGCGGCAGAAGAGTTTGTGACCATGCGCTAAGGGTTATTTCCCGCGTGACCAAAGGCCAGCACATCTGCTGGCCTTATTCGTTTTTGTGAACTATTTTCTGAGAATATATCGGCGCACCGGAGAATCCCATGAGTTCAATGACCGTTGAACAGGCCGTGCTGACCATCGGAGATGCCATTATGGCCTCTCCCCATTCCCGCTTTTATCAGTTTAAAAAACACGATCGCCTGGGGCTCAAAAAGCTGAACAGCGTTGCCTTTTTTGTCTCCGGCAGCGTGTCGCTGTATCGTGAGTGCGACGATATTCTGAACGTGGATATTGAAGCGCCGTCTATTCTGGGACTCCCGATGATGTTAATTGAGGAGCAGACCCATTATATGCGCTGCAATGCGCCGTGTGAGTTCTGGATAATCAATACCGAAGATGCGCTGGCGCTATTTGATGAAAAGAACCTGTGGAAATTACTGTTCATCGTTATTGCCCGCCATATGTATAACTCGTTTTTGCGCGACAGCCGCATTGCGACACCAAATACCACCGAGGTGGTGGATAAGCATCTGCGTTATATCTGGGAAATGCCGCCGGAAGTCAGAAAAACGGTGTCTATTTATTCGTTTATTCTCAAGCGGGTGCAGATATCCCGATCGGCAATTCATATTGCGGTCAAAACGCTGAGCGAGGCGGGGAAAATTGAGGTTCAGCGGGCACGCCTTATTCGTTATAACGACCCGCGTTAGCGCATAAAAAAGCCCTGCACGGGCAGGGCAAAAGTGACAAAATGCAAACTATCGTTATTTTATGAGGGTAAACAGGTCATTCAGCGATTCACTCATCGTCGGGTGAGTGAAGATCTGGTCACGTAGCACCGTGTACGGGAGCCCCGCGTCCATCACCGTTTTCACGATATTAATCATTTCATGCGACTCGGCGCACAGCAGCGTCACGCCAAGAATTTTCCGGGTATTGCTGTCCACGATAGCTTTCAGGACGCCGCGAGTATCGTTGATAACCCTGGCGCGTGGGATAGCCGCCACCGGCATCGTCACCACCTGAATCTCCGCCCCGCTGGCACGCGCCTGCGCTTCGCTCATCCCGATGCGGGAAAGCGGCGGCGTCATGAAGACCGAGTACGGCACGTTCTGCCGATCCCCGGTGTGGCGTAAACCTTCGCCCAGCAGGTTGTCACGGACAATGCGATAGTCGTCGAGCGACATATAGGTGAACTGCAGCCCGCCGGTCACATCCCCCATTGCCCAGATGTTTTCCGCCGAGGTGCGCAGGTAGCGGTTCACCACGATGGCGCCACGCTCGTTCACCTCAACGCCGGCCTTTTGCAGCTGCAGCGATTCGGTCGCCGGTTTACGCCCGGAGGCCACCAGCAGCGCATCCGCCGTGCGTTCGCCCTCTGCGGTATGCAGCACGACGGCGCCATCGGCAGACGATACCGCCGAAACCTGAGCGTTAAGGATAAGCTCCACGCCTTCATCTTTCAGAATGGTCGCAACGGCTCCCGCGATATCGCGGTCTTCGCGCGACAGGAACTCTCCTGCAGCTTCAAAAATAGTCACTTTGCTACCAAAGCGGGCAAACATGGCGGCAAACTCAACGCCGATATAACCGCCGCCAAGGATCCCCAGCCGCGCTGGCAGCCCGGTCAGGTTCAGCAGGCCGGTGCTGTCGAACACGCCCGGAGTGGTTTTCAGACCGGGAATATTCGGGAACACCGACCGGGCGCCGGTATTGATAAAAATCTTCTCGCCATACAGCTCCTGCTCGTCGTGCGCCTGCACGACCCTCACGGTATGCGCATCAACAAACTCCGCCCGACCGTTAATCACATCCACGTTGTCGAGATCGGCCAGGTTGTGGAAGTTTTTATCGCGCAGGAAACCGACCACCGCCGATTTGCGCTGCATCGCGCTGGCGAAATCGCGCTGTTCTTCAGCGTCGTGCACCAGCGTTTTGGTAGGAATACAGCCGATGTTGATACAGGTACCGCCATACATGGTGTCCGACTGTTCAATCATCGCCACCTTCCAGCCTGCTTTTGCCAGCGTCGCCGCCAGGGTTTTACCCGCTTTACCAAAACCAATAATGATTGCCTGATAGTGATTCATGTTCGTTCTCCGCCCGTCAGTGTTCGGCTTCTGTCATGGGCTTAAGTATGGGTCGAAATCGTACACCCGTTGTTATCCGCAACACTTCATTTTCTGTCTTATCGTCTCACCATGACATAGAGGGAGTTTTCAGATTGGCTCTATTAATGACACTATGAGGTAAACTGAACGCACAATACTGCTCTGGAATCTTTTATGGATGCACTCAGCCACCTGATCATGCTTAATGCCCCGCAGGGGTCGATTGATAAGAATTGCCTGCTAAACGGCGACTGGCATTTACCGCATGCGGCGGGTGAGCTTTCGGTGGTTCGCTGGCACACCGTGACGCAGGGGGCAGCATGGCTCGATATGCCCTCCGGCGACGCCCTGGCGCTGCACCCGGCAACGGTAATTTTTTTGCCGCACAACTCAGCACACCGCCTGCGCCAGCAGGGAGATATTGATACCCACATCGTCTGCGGCAGCCTGCGTTTTCCAACGTCGGCCCGCTATTTTTTGACAGCATTACCGGAAGTGCTGATGCTGGCACCGCAGCACAATAGTCCGCCGTTCCACTGGTTGCTGAGCGCCATTGCTCTGTTACAGGATGATGCGCTAAGCGGTTTGCCCGGTCTTTCCGCACTTTGCAGCCAGCAGTGCGCCACCATGATGACGCTGGCGCTGCGGGACTGGCTGCGGCATACGCAACAGCAACACCTGCTGAACCTGCTGCTGCACCCGCGTCTTGGGAAAGTGATACAAACGATGCTGGCGTCACCGGCGTTGCCCTGGACGGTGGAAAGCCTCGCGCAGGAGGTGCACATGTCGCGCGCCAGCTTTGCGCGGCTGTTCCGGGAAGTCTCCGGTACCACACCGCTGGCGGTGCTGGCAGCGTTGCGTTTACAAATGGCCGCCCAGTCGCTGGCTCGCGAGCGGGCGGCGGTAGCGAGCATCGCCGAAGCGGCGGGTTACGCCAGCGAATCCTCCTTCCATAAGGCCTTCGCCCGGGAGTTTGGCTGCTCGCCGGGCGAATACCGCAGGCGGGTTAATGCTCTGGCGCAGTAACGACCTGTTTTGCCTGGCGGTGGCGGTACAACCACATCAGCTTATAGGCCGCCGGAATGATAAACAGCGACAGCAGCGGCGCGGTGATCATCCCGCCAATCATCGGTGCGGCAATGCGGCTCATCACTTCTGAACCCGCGCCGGTACCCAGCAGGATCGGCAGCAGACCGGCGATAATCACCGCCACGGTCATCGCCTTTGGTCGTACACGCAGCACCGCACCGTGGTACAGCGCTTCATCAAGCTTTTCAACGCTGAAGGTCTGCGGGTTTTCCAGGGACGGCTCGGCTTCAATGGCATGACGTAAATACATCAGCATCACCACGCCAAACTCCGCCGCCACCCCCGCCAGGGCGATAAAACCGGTACCGGTCGCCACCGACAGGTGGAACCCCATCCAGTAGAGGAACCAGATCCCGCCCACCAGGGCAAAGGGGACGCTGGTGATGATAAGCAGCGCCTCACCCACCCGGCGGAACGCCAGATACAGCAGGACGAAGATAATCATCAGCGTCATCGGCACCATCAGTTTCAGCTTCTGGTTAGCCCGCTCCAGCAGTTCAAACTGACCGGAGAACGCGACGCTGGTACCTGGCTTCATCTGTACCTTCTCAGCAATCGCCGTTTTCAGGTCGTTCACCACCGAGACCATGTCGCGATCGCGGGAGTCGATGTAAATCCAGCTGGTCGGGCGCGCACTTTCGGTTTTCAGCATCGACGGACCGGTCACCACCTTAATCTCCGCCACGTCACCCAGCGTTATCTGCTGCTTCATCGGCGTCAGGATCGGCAGTTGGCGCAGCGCCTGTGGACTGTCGCGATAGCTTTGCGGATAGCGAATATTGATAGGGTAGCGTTCAATGCCTTCTACCGTTTCGCCAACCATCGCCCCACCGATGGCGGAGGTGATGAACAGCTGCACGTCGCCCACCGTCATGCCGTAGCGCGCCGCCTTCTCGCGGCTGATATCGATATTCAGATAGCGTCCACCGATCAGACGTTCGGCAAGCGCCGAGGCCACGCCCGGTACGGTTCTTGCCACCCCTTCAATCTGCTCAGCGATGTTGTCGATATCCGCCAGATTGGTGCCGATAACTTTAATACCGATGGGGCTTTTGATCCCGGTCGAGAGCATGTCGATACGGTTACGGATGGGCGGCACCCACAGGTTCGCCAGCCCCGGCAGGCGCACGGTTTTGTCGAGCTCGGCGATGATTTTGTCCATCGTCATGCCCGGTCGCCACTGGTTCTGCGGCTTGAGCTGGATAGTGGTTTCCACCATCTCCAGCGGCGCCGAATCGGTCGCCGTTTCTGCTTTACCGGTTTTACCGAACACCCGCGCCACTTCCGGCACCGTCATAATCAGCTTGTCGGTTTTCTGCAGCATATCCGCCGCCTGCGCCGCGGAAATTCCCGGCAGCGTCGAAGGCATATACAGCAGATCGCCCTCGTTAATCTGCGGGAGAAACTCGCCGCCGACCTTGCTTACCGGCCAGGCGATGGTCAGAATCGACAGCGCCGCTACCAGCAGAGTGGTTTTCGGCCAGTGCAGCACTTTCAGCAGCAGTGGATGATAAATACGGATCAGGAAGCGGTTGAGCGGATTGCGGTTTTCCGGCGGAATTTTGCCACGGATCCAGTAGCCCATCAGAATAGGGATCACCACGATCGCCAGCAGCGCCGCCCCCGCCATCGACCAGGTTTTGGTGAAGGCCAGCGGGCCAAACAGCCGCCCTTCCTGCCCCTCGAGGGTGAAGATCGGAATAAACGACAGCGTGATAATCAGCAGACTGATAAACAACGCCGGACCGACTTCTACCGAGGCCTGGGTAATGACCTGCCAGCGGGTGTTGTTATCCAGCTTTTCATCCGGGTGCTGATGCTCCCACTCTTCGATCCGCTTGTGAGCGTTCTCTATCATTACAATGGCGGCATCGACCATCGCCCCCACGGCAATCGCAATACCGCCAAGGGACATAATGTTGGCGTTAAGCCCCTGAAAATGCATCACGATAAAGGCGAAACAGAGCCCGAGCGGCAGCGAGATAATCGCCACCAGCGCCGAGCGCACGTGCCAGAGAAACAGCGCACAGACCAGCGCCACCACGATAAATTCTTCCAGCAGTTTGTAGCTGAGGTTATCTATCGCCCGGTCAATCAGCTGGCTGCGGTCATAGGTGGTGACCACTTCCACCCCTTGCGGCAGGCTGCCTTTCAGGGTGTCGAGTTTGGCTTTTACCGCCGAAATGACTTCGCGCGCGTTTTTTCCGGAGCGCAGGATAACCACCCCGCCCGCCACTTCACCTTCGCCATTGAGCTCCGCGATCCCCCGGCGCATCTCCGGGCCCAGCTGCACGCGGGCGACGTTGCGCAGATACACCGGTACGCCGTTGGCTTCGGTTTTCAGCACAATGTTGTTAAAGTCGTCGAGGGTTTGCAGATAGCCGCTGCCGCGCACCATATACTCCGCCTCGGAAAGCTCAACGGAGGAACCACCGGCCTCCTGGTTTGAGGCATTAAGCGCAGATTTCACCTCTGCAAGGGTAATGCCGTACTGGGTGAGACGCTTGGGATCTATCACCACCTGGTACTCTTTCACGACCCCACCCACCGAGGCAACTTCCGCCACGTTCGGGATAGTTTTCAGCTCATATTTTAAGAACCAGTCCTGCAACGAACGCAGCTCCGCCAGGTCGTGCTTACCGCTTTTATCGACCAGCGCATATTCGAAAATCCAACCCACGCCGGTGGCGTCTGGCCCCATCTCAGCGCTGACGCCCGCCGGCAGCTTGCTCTGCACCTGATTGAGGTACTCCAGCACACGAGAACGCGCCCAGTACAGGTCGGTACCGTCTTCAAAAATCACGTACACATAGGAATCACCAAACTGGGAAAATCCGCGCACGGTTTTCGCGCCCGGCACCGACAGCATGGTGGTGGTGATAGGGTAAGTGACCTGGTTTTCAACAATTTGCGGAGCCTGACCCGGATAGCTGGTTTTGATAATCACCTGCACATCCGAGAGATCCGGCAGGGCATCAACCGGGGTATTCACAATGGTCCAGGTACCCCAGACGCTCAAGAACAGCGCGCCTATCAGCACCAGAAAACGGTTGGCCACCGAGCGGCGAATAATCCATTCAATCATCGTCGTCGCCTCAGTGCGCGTGCGCCGTTGGGGCCGCTTTCTCCTGCTGGCGCATTCTGTCCAGCGCGCCGGAGATATTGGCTTCAGAATCAATCAGGAACAGGCCGCTGGAGACCACTTTCTCTCCCTCAGCAAGGCCGTGACTGATTGCCGTCAGGCCCTGGGATTCCTGGAACACAGAGACGGCTTTCGGCACGAAGCGCCCGTTCGCATCCACGGTAATGACTCGCTGCTCGCTGCCGGTATCAATCAGCGCCTTCGACGGGATAAGCAACATCGGTTCGCTGCTGGCGTTAAGGCTCAGCCACGCGTTCATCCCGGGCTTCAGGGATTCATCCGGGTTCGCCACCTGTACGCGAACCTGCAGAGTGCGGGTTGCCGCATCAGCACTTGGCAGCACCTGCCATTTCCCGAGGGCTAGTTTTTTCCCCGGCCAGGCCGGAACGCTAACGCCGAGCTGCGAGGCATCTTTAATCAGCCAGGCGATAGATTCCGGCACCGCCGCGCTTATCCATACCGGATCCATCCCCTGAATTTTGGCAACCACGTTGTCCTTCGCGACGTTCATGCCGGTACGCAGATCGAACGCGGTGATCACCCCGTCGATAGGCGCCTTGAGGGTGAAGCGGGTCTGGATTTTGCGCGTTGATTTCATCCGCTGGATGTCCTCTTCCGGCATACCCGCCAGCCGCAGACGTTCAAGGATCCCCTCAACCTGCGTCGCCGTCCCGCCGGTTTCCTGCAGCAGCAGATATTCGCTCTGCGCTTCAACCCAGTCCGGAATGGTGAGATCGATAAGCGGCGTGCCTTTCTTCACCTTATCGCCCACCGTCAGCGGATAGACCTTATTGATAAAACCATCGGCACGCGCCTGCACAATCACAAACTGGTACTCGTTAAAGCTGACGTTTGCCGGGAAAGTCTGGGACCATTTCAGTTCGCCGCGGCTTACCGCCTCGGTTTTGACGCCGAGGTTCTGGGTTTGCGTCGGGTCGATGCGCACGCCGGGAGCAGACTCTCCACCGGCGCTGTCATCGGCATACTTCGGCACCAGGTCCATATCCATAAACGGCGATTTCCCCGGCTTGTCAAAGCGGGTATTGGGGTACATCGGGTCGTACCAGAACAGCACTTTACGCGCGTTCTCCCCGGCCGGTTTCGCCGTATCCGTCGAAGCTTCGGCTGGGGTGAAATAACGATACCCCCCGACCGCCACGACGCCCCCTACCAGCATTGCGCCAACGATAAGAGCCGAATTTTTGAGAGTGAAAGACGCCATATTTTTTCCCAATGATTAAGCCTATCCCAGTAGGCGTAATTGGTGCAGGCAGTTTGACCACGGACAGCGCGGAAGAACCGGAACGTACACGTAGTACGTGAGGATTATTCGCTACGCTCACCCTTCGGGCCGCCCTGAAGGGCGTTAAAAACTCGACGAGTTTTGTCTGAGCACTGCCCAGGGGCAAACTGGCAAATAAAATAGCCTAATGGGATAGGCTTTACTGGCTGATACGGATACCCCGCAGCAGAGAGAGGCTTCCCTGCTGAACAAAATCAAAAGCTACTTTGTCGCCCACCTTAATGTCGCCGGGCTGGGTTTTCGGGTCAGTGATGGTGAAGCGCATGGTCATCGGCGGCCAGTTCACCGCCGGGATCGCTTCATGGGCGATAGTCATTTTCTTTTCGGCAAGGTCGATACCTTTCACTACGCCAATGCCGCTAATCACCTGCTCCTGCTGCATGCCGGGCATGTCGTGCATCATCTCCCCCTGCTGCTCATTGGCCTGGGCGCTGAAGGCACCGAGGGATAACAGGGAAAAAAGGGCGGCTGTTGCGATGTTTTTCATCATGGTGACTCCTGTAATTGCAATGAGTTACTCAACCCAACCGCCGCCCAGTGCGGTGAACAATTTGATTTCGTTCACCTGGCGGGCGTAGTTGAGGTCGAGCAGGGTTTGTCGGGTAGAAAACAGCGAACGTTCGGCATCGAGGACTTCGATATAGCTGACAGCTCCGTGCTGATAGAGCGCCTGCGCACGCTGCAGGGTGATTTGTAACGACGTGAGGTAACGCTGCTGGGCGCTAATCTGGTCGGCAATGCTGCTGCGCAGCGCCAGCGCATCGGCCACTTCTTTAAACGCGGTCTGAATTTTTTGCTCGTAGGTCACCACCGACTGCTGCTGGCGGATCTCTGCTAAATCTAAATTGCTCTGATTCCGTCCGGCGTTGAAAATCGGCAGCTCGACCTTAGGAATAAAATTCCACATCCCGCTACCAGTGCTGAACAGACTCGAAAGATCGGTACTGCTGCTGGAGAGCGAACTGGTCAGGGTAATAGAGGGGAAAAACGCCGCCCGGGCCGCGCCGATATCAGCATTTGCTGCCATCAGGCCGTGCTCCGCTTCCATAATGTCCGGGCGCTGGAGCAGAATTTGCGAGGGCAGCGCAGGCGGTAGCGTGACGCTTGCGATATCGCCATCGCTGCGCACCGCATCGTTTGGCAGCGTTTCATAGGTGCCAAGCAGCAGCTGCAGCGCATTGTTGGCCTGCGCCAGCTCACCTTCCCGCTTCGCAATATCGCTGCGGGTACTTTCAATCACCCCGCGAGCCTGCTCCAGTGCCAGCACGGTCGTGCTGCCGGTCAGCAGCTGCTTTTCAACAAACGCATAGGAGCGCTGGTAGTTCGCCAGCGTCTCTTGAGCAATGGCGAGCTGACTGGCGGCGAGGCGCTGGTTGAAATAGCTTTGCGAGACGTTAGAAACCAGCAGGATATGCACCGCGCGGCGCGCCTCTTCGCTGGCAAAGAATTTCTGCCGGTCCGATTCGCTCATGTTTTTCAGGCGGCCAAAGAAATCGAGATCAAAGCTCAGGTTCAGCCCGGCGTCATACTCCTTCGAGGTGGAGGTATCCCCTTTTAACTTGCCGCTCCAGGTACCGCTGGTTTCGGCGTTCAGCTGCGGATAGCGATCGGCATCGGTCACGTTGTACTGCGCCCGCGCCTCCTGCACCTTGAGCGTCGCCATTTGCAGGTCACGGTTGGTCAAAAGCGCCTTACCGATGAGCATTTTCACCTGCGGATCGACAAAAAACGTCCGCCAGCCGGTGTCCTGGTAGCCCGACGTCGCCGGCACCATTTTGTTCTGGCTCAGAGAAAACTGTTGGGGAACCGGTAAATTCGGGCGCTGATAGTCCGGCGCCAGCGAGAGGCATCCGGTCAGTAAAAACACAGCGCTGAGAGGGGCAAGCTTCAGATTCGGCATAATAATTTTCGTCCGGTAAAAGCCTATGCCATTAGGCGTAATTGTTGCAGCCAGTTTGGACACGGACAGCGCGGAACAACCGGAGCGTACACGTAGTACGTGAGGATTGTGAGCACTGCCCAGGGCCAAAATGGCAAATAAAATAGCCTAATGGCATAGGCGCTAAGACGGAAAAAAGGAATTAATATGCCCTGTACCTTAACCAGCCGTGCCTGTTTCTCGGGTGACAGGAAAATGACAAAGTTGTCATTTAACCAATAAGCGATTGCGCTGTTAGCGGGCTTAATTAGAATTGAAGGCCTGACAATGAGGAGGCGCAGATGAAAATTCTGGTAGTCGAAGATGAGGTGAAAACCGGCGAATATCTCGCAAAAGGGCTCACTGAAGCAGGTTTTGTGGTGGATCTGACAGACAATGGTCTGAACGGCTATCACCAGGCGATGACCGCCGAATATGACCTCATCATCCTCGACATCATGCTGCCCGACGTCAACGGCTGGGACATTGTCAGAATGCTGCGTGCGGCGAAAAAAAGCATGCCGATCCTGCTGCTAACCGCGCTTGGCACCATTGAGCAGCGCGTAAAGGGGCTGGAGCTTGGCGCTGACGATTACCTGGTAAAACCCTTCGCCTTTGCCGAACTGCTGGCCCGGGTGCGCACCCTGCTGCGTCGCGGCACCCCGGTGATTGCCGAGAGCCAGTTCCAGGTAGCCGATCTCACCCTCGATCTGGTGAGCCGCCGGGTCACCCGCAGCGGCACCCGCATTACCCTGACCAGCAAAGAGTTTACCCTGCTGGAGTTTTTCCTCCGCCACCAGGGAGAAGTGCTGCCGCGCTCGCTGATCGCCTCGCAGGTGTGGGATATGAATTTCGACAGCGACACCAACGTTATCGACGTGGCGGTAAAGCGTCTGCGCGGCAAGATCGATAACGATTTTGAGCCGAAGCTGCTGCAAACCGTACGTGGCGTCGGCTACGTGCTTGAGGTGCCGGATGGAGACTAATCAGCCCCGCCGCCCCTTTTCGTTGGCGACGCGCCTGACCTTTTTCATCAGTCTTGCCACCATTGCCGCCTTCTTCGTCTTCGCTTCGGTGATGATAGAGTCGGTGAAAACCCACTTCGCCGAACGCGATATTATCGATTTAAAGCAGCTTAGCGCCGCGCTCGATAACGTTCTGAAAAACACCGATGAGCCGGAGTCCAGTCGCCTCGATACCATCAAGAAGATCATGGCGGGCTACGACAACGTCTTTATTTATCTTGAAGATGGCGAGCATAAAGAGGTGTTTCACACCCCCGGCGGGCCGGACCTGAGTCATATTCTGGCAACCGCCCCGGATGCCGACGCTATGCGCAAAGGTGGGGTGATGGTGTGGAAAGATCCCGCGCCGCAGAAAATTATGCATCACAACGGGGAAGTCAGCAGCAACTCCTGGCGGGTGATCATGCTGCCGGTGGGTAAAGCCGCCGACGGCGGGCCTGCGTACTGCCTGCTGATGGCGCTTTCTATCGATTTTCACCTGCACTATCTCAATGATCTGAAAAAGAACCTGTTACTCACCGCTTCAGCCATCAGCATCATCATCATTCTCATCGTTCTGCTGGCGGTGTTCCAGGGACATAAACCGATTCGTAGCGTCAGCCGACGCATCCAGAACATCACCTTTAAAAATCTCGACGTGCGCCTGAACCCGCACGATGTGCCGATTGAGCTCGAGCGGCTGGTGATGTCGTTTAATCAGATGATTAGCCGGATGGAGGATGTCTTTACCCGCCAGTCCAACTTCTCCTCCGATATTGCCCATGAAATTCGCACCCCTATCACCAACCTGGTGACGCAAACCGAGATTGCCCTCAGCGCGCCGCGCAGCCAGAAAGAGCTCGAAGATGTGCTCTATTCCAATCTCGAAGAGTTTTCCCGGCTGTCGAAAATGGTCAGCGATATGCTGTTCCTGGCTCAGGCCGACAACAATCTGCTGGTGCCCGAGAAGCGGGAGCTGAACCTCAACGAAGAAGTCCGCAAAGTCTTTGATTACTTTGAAGCCTGGGCGGAAGAGAACGAGGTGGCGTTGCACCTGGAAGGCCGCGAGTGCTACGTGAATGGTGACGCCGGTATGCTGCGGCGGGCGGTGAGCAATCTGGTATCCAACGCCATTCGCTACACGCCGCGTGGGCAAACGGTGTGCGTATACGTAAAAGAGGTCGGTACGCAGGTGAAAATCGTGGTCGAGAACCCGGGTACGCCTATCGCTAAAGAACATCTGCCGCGCCTGTTCGATCGTTTCTACCGCGTAGACCCTTCCCGCCAGCGTAAAAGCGAGGGCAGTGGTATTGGTCTGGCGATTGTGAAATCCATTATGACCGCCCACCACGGCAGCGTGAACGTCGCCTCTGACAGCCTCTCCACCCGTTTCACCCTGGCGCTGCCGGGGCGTGGGGAATAATGACATCATCGTCATGATGGCGTCACGCTGCAGACCCTGCCGGGCTTTTATCATTGGCTCCAGTAAGTCGTTATTAACCACTGGAGCATCACCTTATGAAAAAAACCATTCTCGCTTTTACGCTCGCTTCCGCTTTCATCGCCGGCACCGCTAACGCTGCCAGCCACGATCAAGCCACGCAGAAAACGATCGCTGAACCCTTCTCACAGATGAACGAGCACGAACAGGCAGCCGTCGCCCATTCATTCAGCAAAAACGGCCAGGCGTTTGCCCACGAGTCGCAGATGGCGAATCATATGAAACAGGCGGCAAAGCAGTAATGCATTACGTTTTATCCTGATAGCAGTAGCTGAGGAACTCGGGGGTGTTGCTGGTTTTATCATACTTCAGCGTGTCACCCTCGGGGGTCAGCAGCACCTGGAATGACATCCCTGGAAAGCCGTGAAAAACCACCGTTAACGCCAGCACAGGTGCGGTGGTCCCTTTTTGTTTATCTGTCACCACCACCCTTTCAGAAGCAATCACCTGACTCATTCGCCAGCGCTGTGCCAGATCGGATTTAAGGGCGCTGATGGTCTCTGCGGGTATATCCTCTTTCTTGTAGCCATAGAGGATACGGTAGGTACGATCGCGTAAGACAGAAGCGCTATCAGACTGCAGCTGCGAATTCAGGCTCAGCGCACAATGCAGCAGAACAGGCGGGGAGAAATTAAGCGATGCACCTGTTCTGATCGTCGCGACGGTGAAGTCTATTTTCAGCACATCATCGTTAGCCTGCTCCTGGGTTTCAACATGCTGCCAGCGGTTATTTTGCACCTGAGGAATGACAATCAGCGGCGACGACTGGCTGCTCAGGCGAACAATCAGCGGGGTCAGCATCGTCGTGTCTGCCGTCATCTGTACGGGTAGCGCTCGCGTTTCTGGCTGCGGTGCTGCCGCGTTTCGGCGCCAGAGCTTCAGTATTGGCGGCTGCTTCGCCGGTTTATCGCTCTCCACCCGCTTAAGGTCTGCCTCAGACCACGCCATTGCCATCAGCACGCTGTGCCCCGCGTTGTCGGTGCGCACCAGCGAAAGCGGTTCATCGGTCTCTTTTACATTTAACGCAAATCGCTGTATGTCCTCGCTATGATTATTCCCCAACCGCTGACGAGCGACGGTAACGTAGTTTTGATAGTTATCGCCGCTGTCATCATCGCCAAAGGTTCCATTTTTGTTTAGCGGTACTCCGCGAGCAAATACCCACGCCCAGGTCGCCTGCCCCGTGGCATCTTTCTCCAGTAGCATGTCATGGGACAGGAAACGGTAGGAATTACGAATACTTACCGCCGGGCCGTTGAGCGGGTAGTCGGTCATCGTCATCTTAGGATTCAACAACGCCTTCTGAACGATTTTGGTCGCTACGATGTCTTTCTTTTCCCCCGTCGTTCCACGATGCGTCAACGATACCATCACCGGTTTTCCTTCCACGATGGCCAGTTTATTCACCGAGGCGTCAGTACCAGAGCCACAATCTCCGGAACAGGGCGTCAGGGTAAACGCTGAGCGATCGGTACCGGATCTCCAGCCAAAACGCACCAGTTCGACGCTGGTGTCACCAAACCCGTCGCGAGCGAGCGCCACCAGCGAACCTGGAGAAGTCGGGAGTTTACTGTCATCATCGGCCATACCGGTTAGCACCGGCGGAGTCGCAAGTCTGGCGTCTGGGATCGGGACATATTCTGACGAGGGTCGTCTGTTTGTCGCCAGCTGCCGCATCCTCACAAGATTGCGATTGAAATGAAAAGCACGTACCCCGTAGTCATCATTCGGAGAAGCAACGATCCCCTCCGGTATCGCCCGCCCAACCACGTAGTCGTTCGCCCTGACCGGCATGGGGTCGTATTCAAAATAGATTGAGCGGCTGCGGTCATGGTACGAGCCAGCGCCTCCCAGCGAAACGCCCAGCAGCACCGCTTTCGCCTCTTTTTCGCAGCCCTGATACATCGTCCGCACATCCGTCAGCGGACCCCCTTTCTGGTTATTCAACTGGCGGCACAGGCGAAACGCCGACTGCTGCAACTGGGTATCGCAGTCCGCCTGGGTATAACCGTAGGTGGCATAACCATGGCGATAGCAGAGGTCATGCATCACGCAGGCCTGGCGAAAGCGCAGCGAAATATCAGAACTTCCTGCGCTGTGCTTGAAGGCAAGTTTGTCCGCAAGAGAAGGAATGGAGCAATTCGACCCCGCCGCCTGACCGCCCAGAATGGCCTCCGTCGCAGAAGAGGAGGGATAGGTGGTGAACGTCACCGGAGCCTCGGTCTCTTCAGGCTGGGCCAGATCCGGATAGACCTTCTGCGCCAACCCTCCCACCATGGTGTGGCAGCCCACAACAAACACCAGCAGACCGATGACGCCACACAGCAGCAGTACCATGCCGCACCGTTTACAACATCTCTGGGACCAGCGCATTCTCACGGGCATAGTCTTTCCTGTTTACCAATTGTATTAACAGAAAAAAGCGAGGATAAAGCGGAACGGCGATATTGAAATGATCGTAGTTGAGGTAATGAGAACTGAGAATATCGCACCGCGAAATAAACCAGCCTCTGCGGAGCCGCCAGGTGTTTTACCGCCGAATGTTCTGAATTTCCGCGAATCATTAGTCTGTTCTGCGCAACACCGAAGCGAGTGTCTACGCTTAAAGGATGCTCATTTTTGTGACAACGATAGCGCGGAGGTCTGAATCGTGATGTCCCGACAGAATATACGCAGCGAAGACGTCGAGCCCATTTCCATTGAGGTGGAGGTCCGCTACGAGGCCGACCCTTATGAACTAAAACTGGAAGAGATGATCGAGGCCGAGCCGGAGCCGGAAACTATTGAAGGGCTTCCCGCTTCGGACGCCCTGACACCCGCCGATCGCTACCTTGAGCTGTTCGAGCACGTACAGTCGTCACAGCTGTTCCCCGACAGCAAAACCTTCCCTGACTGCGCGCCAAAAATGGATCCGCTTGATATTCTCATCCGCTATCGCAAAATCAAACGGCACCCCAACTTTAACCTGCAGCAGTTCGTGGAAAACCACTTCTGGCTACCGGAAACCCATGCCAACGAGTATCTGACCGACCCGAATAATTCGCTGAAAGAACATATCGATAACCTGTGGCCGGTGCTGACCCGCGAACCGCAGGACCACATTGCATGGTCGTCGCTGCTGGCACTGCCACAATCCTATATCGTTCCGGGCGGGCGCTTTGGCGAAGCCTACTACTGGGATTCCTATTTCACCATGCTGGGGCTGGCAGAAAGCGGACGCGAGGACCTGCTGAAATGCATGGCGGATAACTTCGCGTGGATGATTGAGCGCTACGGTCATATTCCTAATGGCAACCGCACCTACTACCTGAGCCGCTCGCAGCCACCGGTGTTTGCCCTGATGGTGGAGCTTTTTGAAGAGGATGGCGTACGCGGTGCGCGGCGCTATCTTGAGCATCTGAAGCTTGAATACAGCTTCTGGATGGACGGCGCCGAATCACTTATCCCCAACCAGGCATACCGCCACGTGGTACGCCTGCCCGACGGTTCCCTGCTTAACCGCTACTGGGACGATCGCGATACCCCACGCGATGAGTCCTGGCGCGAGGATGTGGAGACTGCCCGCCATTCCGGGCGGCCACCTAACGAGGTGTATCGCGATCTGCGCGCCGGAGCGGCCTCGGGCTGGGATTACTCCTCCCGCTGGCTACGGGATATCACCCGGCTTGCCAGCATCCGCACTACCCAGTTTATTCCCATCGATTTGAATGCCTTTCTGTTCAAACTGGAAAACACGATTGCCAATATCTCCGCCCTCAACGGTGACCGGCAGAGCGAAACCCTGTTCCGCCAGAAGGCCAGCCAGCGCCGGGCGGCGGTGACGCGCTATTTGTGGGACGATGAGGCAGGCTGTTTTCGCGATTACGACTGGCGCCGCGAGGAGATGGCGCTCTTCTCAGCCGCCAGTATTGCCGCATTGTACGTCGGTATGGCTTCACATGAGCAGGCAGACAGCCTCGCCGATGCGGTACGTGCCCGGCTGCTGACGCCGGGGGGGATCCTGGCGACCGAATACGAAAGCGGAGAGCAGTGGGATGCGCCAAACGGCTGGGCGCCGCTGCAGTGGATGGCGGTGCAGGGTTTCAAAATGTACGGTCACGACGCCCTCGCCGACGAGATTGCCGTGAGCTGGCTGCAAACCGTGAATCAGGTCTACCAGACGCAGCACAAAATAGTCGAAAAATACCACATTGCCACCAACACGCCGCGCGAGGGCGGCGGTGGTGAGTATCCTCTGCAGGATGGCTTCGGCTGGACCAACGGCGTCGTCAGGCGGCTGATTGGTTTATACGGCGAGCCGAAGTCAGCGGATTAACGCAGCGCCGCCCCGATATCCTGCTGAATGCGCAGCCATTTCTTATTCTGCGCATTCGGTTCCGCCTGATAGCGCTGCTGAGCCTGCTCCAGGGAGTGTTGCTGATGCTCCACCACTACCGGCGAAGTACAGAAACGCTGCAGATAGCTTTTACGCAGCGAGGTCATGGCTTCACCGCTGGAAAGCGCATGGCTCATGGTGGTGATAAAACGGCGGCAGGGTTTGGGTTCATCCATTTGCAGGCTGTAGTTAAGCAGCAGGCCCAGCACCGTTTCGCTGTTGGCCGCCAGCGCCTGTTCGGTCCACGCCAGCTGCCAGTTCATGCCCCCTTGTAAAAAAAGCTGGGTGACTTTGCCGTCGTTGCGGTCGATGGCGGCTCGCAGACTCAGCGGATCCCAGGTCACGCCCATCTGGCTGAGCTTCTCACGCGGCGACGGTGCATCGCGTTCCGGCGCGGCAGGCGCCTCGGCGACCTGCACCCGCTCCGGCGGCGGCGCATCGGGCAGCGTGCTGAATAGCCATACCGCCACGCCCATCATCACCAGTACTACCGCGCCAACCACGCCCCACAGCAGGCTTGAGATCAGCTGATCTCGCTGCTCAGGGGTGCGTTTCGGCTGGCGGCGCGGCTGCTCGATATTGTCACGCAGCGGCGACGGATCTTCCGTTGCCTGCTGCCAGTATTGCGCCAGCTCGTCGTTGTCCACCGTCAGGAAACTGGCCGGGTTCACCCGCGCGCGTCCCTGCTCAAAGGCCCGCTGTACCGGAGCACTGATTTGCTGACCGTAGGCCGAGAGCAGCGCCATGCCCGCGGGCGTTAGCCGTCCGCCATTGGCGAGCGTGTTATGTAGCTGGCGACAGTGCTCCAGGAACGTCTGCAGGGTGATACGCGGATCCACCATATAGGTGAGCGAGGAGCCTGCATTAAACAGGGTGGCGTAATGGCGGGAGAACTCTTTTTTATCAATAAGCAGCAGTGCAAGCTCGCTGAACGGCATACCGCTCAGAATATCGCCGGACTGGCTTTCGGCCAGCCAGCGTCGCACTTTGTCAGCACCAAACTGGAGCTTGAGATGGTTGTTCAGCCCCAGCGCATCAGGCCATGCCTGCGCCACCAGCGCTTTCATGGTGCACTCCAGTGCCCTGAGCTGCCGCTGCGCCTGCTGCTGTTGCTCATCGCTGTCTTCATTAAGGCGGGTGTCATACGTCAGCAGCGGCTGTTTCTCGCGCAGCATTTCCAGAGTTGCCAGAAAACGTAGCGCAGCAATATGCTGGTTTTCATTCACATTCTGCCCGCGCTCATACTCCGGCACCCGCTGCTGCAGATGACGAAGGCGCAACGTGAACTCACTCAATTCGCCGTCGTTGAGGTTCAGGCGTTTCGCTACCTGGGCCCAACCGCCAAGGTTCAGCCTGGCCTGTTCAAGCTGTTGCAGGAACCAGCGCGGATCTTTGCCCTCCGCCACGTGGATCTTCAGCAACTGGAGGATGTCAGCCGACGCAAGGCGGGTAATCGTCAGGCTGTGTTCAAATTGTTCGACCATTTGATGCGAGGCTGTTTGCATCATCCATTCCCTTACCGTACGACAAAAAAGGAGCCAGTTTTAGTTAAGTTTTCTTTTAAATTCTGGATACTTACAGGTTATACCAGATTATGCCGGCTAACCGTGATCGCGATATGAAGCAGGAAGGAAAAACGAGGAAAAAACGGTGAGACTGGCCTTCATATGAAGGCCAGTTCGCGAGATTTAGAGGAACATACCACCGGAGACCTCAATGCGCTGGGCGTTCATCCAGCCGAGCTCGTCGCTGAGCAGTGCCGCAATCGCGTCGCCAATGTCGTCCGGCAGCCCAACGCGACCAAGCGCGGTCTGGGAGGCAATAAAATGATTCACCTGTTCGTTATCACGTACCTGCCCGCCGCCAAAGTCGGTTTCAATCGCCCCGGGGGCAATGATATTGACCGAAATCTTACGCGCGCCCAGCTCTTTTGCCTGGTAGCGCGTCAGCACCTCCATCGCACCTTTCATCGCCGCATAGGCGGCGTAACCCGGCAGCGCAAAGCGGGCAAGTCCGGACGAAACATTGAGGATACGCCCCCCGTCGTTCAGCAAGGGCAGCAGACGCTGGGTCAGGAAGAACGGCCCCTTGAACTGAATACCCAGCAGCTCATCAAACTGCGCTTCGGTGGTTTCGGCGAAGGGTGCATTAATGCCGATCCCGGCGTTGTTCACTAAATAATCAAAGGTGTCACGTCCCCAGGTATGCTTCAACTGCTGTTTCACTTCCTGAGCGAAGCCGTCGAAGCTGGCGGTATCCGCGACATTCAGCGCTAATGCCACCGCTTTCACGCCATTACGCTCAATATCGCGTACCACTTCCTGGGCGGCCTGGGCGTTGCTGTGCCAGGTGAAAATAATATGAATTCCTTTCGCTGCCAGCTTCAGCACCGCGTTTTTCCCTAGTCCCCGGCTGCCACCCGTCACTAATGCAATACGTTCAGTCATAAGAAACCTCGTCTCTGCAATAAAGTACAATGAGAAAGAGCTTATTAGGTGCGAATAAAACAATAAATGTAGTAATTTACGTATCACTGTTTCAAATACATCAATAATCAGGGCTGGCGATGGATAAAATTCACGCAATGCAATTGTTTCTGCGCGTGGCAGAACTTGAGAGCTTTTCCCGCGCCGCCGATACCCTGGGCCTTCCTAAAGGTAGCGTATCGCGCCAGATCCAGGCGCTGGAAAACCAGCTTGGAGTACGACTGCTGCACCGCACCACCCGCCGGGTGCAGCTGACGCAGGACGGCATGGTGTATTACGAACGGGCAAAGGACCTGCTCAGTAACCTTGAGGAGCTGGACGGCATGTTCCAGCACGATCCAACCAGCATCAGCGGCAGGCTGCGCGTGGATATGCCGGTTGGGGTAGCAAAGAATCTGGTGATCCCCCGCCTGCCAGCCTTCCTGCAGCAATATCCCGGGATTGAGCTTGAACTCAGCAGCAGCGATCGGCTGGTCGACGTCATTCGCGAAGGCTTCGACTGCGTAGTGCGCGTCGGCACCCTGAAAGACTCCGGCCTTATCGCCCGCCCGCTGGGGAAACTTTCGGTGATTAACTGCGCCAGCCCGCAGTATCTGGAACGATTTGGTTATCCGGAAACCCTCGACGATCTCACCGGCCACGCCTTAGTGCATTACGCGGTGAATATCGGCGTTCGCCCGCCGGGATTTGAAGTGCTCATCAACGGCGCGACGCAGTGGATCAACACCGGCGGCGTACTGACGGTGAACAGCACCGAAACCTATCAGGCCGCCTGCCTCGCCGGAGTGGGGATTATTCAGGTGCCGCGCATCGGGGTACGCGATGCGCTGCGTAACGGCACGCTGGTCGAGATCCTGCCGCAGTACCGCGCCGCGCCGCTGCCAGTTTCTATTATTTATCCTCACCGCCGCAACCTCTCCCGCCGGGTACATCTGTTTATGGAGTGGCTGACCGAGGTGATGAAGGAGTATGTCGACAAAGGGTAAAGCTAACAGGCTATACTCTGTGTCTGATGTACAAAGTAAGGAATAACAATATGATGACGCTGAAAAAAGTCACCGGAATTGCCGGAAAAGTTCAGCGCCAGCCGGTGATAGCTCACCTGTTGCGTGCCGCCGAACGCTTTAACGACCGCCTTGGTAATCAGTTTGGTGCGGCAATTACCTACTTCTCGTTCCTGTCGATGATCCCCATTCTGATGGTCTCGTTTGCCGCCGGTGGTTTTATTCTCGCCTCGCATCCGACGCTTTTGCAGGACATCTTCGACAAGATTCTGCAGAACGTCAGCGACCCAACCCTTGCCTCCACGCTGAAGAACACCATTAACACCGCCGTACAGCAGCGCACCACCGTCGGCCTCGTCGGGCTGCTGATTGCGCTCTATTCCGGCATTAACTGGATGGGAAATCTGCGTGAGGCGATCCGTGCTCAGTCGCGCGACGTCTGGGAGCGTACGCCGCAGGACCAGGAAAAACTCTGGGTTAAGTACTTCCGCGATTTTATCTCGCTCATCGGGTTGCTGGTGGCGCTGATTGTTACCCTCTCTATCACTTCGGTATCGGGGGCCGCCCAGCATATGATTATTTCAGCGCTGTATCTCGACGGGATTGAGTGGCTGAAACCCGCGTGGCGACTGGTGGGGCTTGCCATCTCTATTTTCGCTAACTACTTGCTGTTCTTCTGGATTTTCTGGCGCCTGCCACGCCACCGCCCGCGCCGTAAGGCGCTTATTCGCGGCACCTTCATTGCGGCAATTGGTTTTGAGGTGATTAAAATCATCATGACCTGGACGCTGCCTGCGTTGGTGAAATCGCCTTCCGGCGCGGCCTTTGGCTCGGTGCTGGGTCTGATGGCCTTCTTCTACTTCTTCGCCCGCCTGACCCTGTTCTGTGCGGCGTGGATAGCGACTGCCGAATATAAAGACGATCGCCGCATGCCGGGGAAAACCCACGACTAACTGCATCATTCGGGCTGGGGAAACGGAAAACTTCAGCCCGACTCATCATTTCAGCATATAAATCCAGCCTGTAACTTTTATTTAACCGATAACTGGTTTTATCATCCAGATTTGAATTTATGTGAAGCATTTCATAGAAGTGAAATCGCAGGCGTAAAAATTATCCGCTTTTTGCTGTTTTTATGACCAGATCGCCACCTTGTTACAGATTGAAATGTCGCTTTTGCTGTGCGTAATATGGCCGTTCGTTCGCTAAAAAATAAGAAAAATTTATGCAAGCTACCGCCACAACGCTCGATAACGAACACGACATCGCCCCGGTTAACTCGCGCAATAAAGTCGTCGTTGCTTCACTCATTGGCACCGCCATTGAGTTCTTCGATTTCTATATTTACGCCACCGCCGCGGTTATCGTGTTTCCTCACATCTTCTTCCCGCAGGGTGATCCGGCGGCAGCCACGCTGCAGTCGCTTGCCACCTTCGCCATCGCCTTCGTCGCGCGCCCTATCGGCTCCGCGCTGTTCGGCCACTTCGGTGACCGCGTGGGGCGCAAAGTAACCCTGGTCGCCTCACTCCTGACGATGGGGATTTCAACGGTGGTCATCGGTCTGCTGCCGAGCTATGAGACGATTGGTCTGCTGGCACCGATGCTGCTGGCGCTGGCGCGCTTCGGGCAGGGCCTGGGACTCGGTGGTGAGTGGGGTGGTGCGGCGCTGCTGGCTACCGAAAACGCGCCGCCGCGCAAACGTGCATTGTATGGCTCATTCCCGCAGCTGGGCGCGCCGATCGGCTTCTTCTTTGCCAACGGAACTTTCCTGCTGCTCTCGTGGCTGCTTACCGACGAGCAGTTCATGACCTGGGGCTGGCGCGTGCCGTTTATCTTCTCCGCCGTGCTGGTCATCATCGGGCTTTACGTGCGCGTGTCGCTGCATGAGACCCCGGTATTTGCCAAAGTGGCAGCAGCGAAAAAACAGGTGAAAGTCCCGCTGGGTACGCTGCTCAGCAAACATCTGCGGGTGACCATTCTCGGCACCTTCATCATGCTTGCGACCTATACGCTGTTCTATATCATGACCGTTTATTCAATGACCTACAGCACTGCGGCAGTACCGCACGGGCTGGGCCTCCCGCGTAATGAAGTGCTGTGGATGCTGATGATGGCGGTGATTGGTTTTGGCGTGATGGTGCCGATTGCAGGCGTCCTTGCTGATAAATTTGGCCGCCGGGCCAGCATGATCACCATCACCACGCTTATTATCCTGTTTGCCCTGTTCCTGTTCCAGCCGCTGCTGGGCTCGGGCAATCCGGCGCTGATTTTCGTCTTCCTGCTGGTGGGTCTTAGCCTGATGGGTCTCACCTTCGGGCCGATGGGCGCGCTGTTGCCGGAGCTTTTCCCGACCGAAGTGCGCTATACCGGCGCGTCGTTCTCCTACAACGTGGCGTCTATCCTCGGGGCCTCCGTGGCACCCTACATCGCCGCCTGGCTGCAGGGGACTTATGGTCTGCTCTACGTTGGCGTGTATCTGGCGGCGATGGCGGTGCTGACGCTGATTGCGCTGCTGATGACCCACGAGACGCGCCACCAGTCGCTGTAATCACGAGTGCCGGATACGGTGTATACACCTTATCCGGCCTGCGTGCCCCCCCAATCACTTCTTCATCTGCGACAAAATGCTCTGGCACTGATTGGTGTCGCTCTCTGAAGGCGAGATCAGCGCCAGCAGCGCCGCCGCAGGCGTAACCAACGTGGCCAGCGCAGCGGCAACCGCACCGCGGGCAATCAGCGGCCCCACCTTCACACCAGCCTGTGGATATTTGAAACTTCCCCGCACGTACAGCGGCGATCGCAGGGTGATCACGCGGATCCCTTTGCTCTCCGGATCGATAGTCAGATCCAGCTGCTCGCTGGCGAAGCTGGCGGTGCCGGTAACGTTGATGATGGCATTTTCGGTGTCGAAGGCGAAAATCTGCGGTCGTGCGATGCCGTTGGCGATATCGAGATTTGCCGCCGCGCAGTTCACCCGTATTTCGTCATCGCCAAAGATCTGCCCGATGATAAAGTTACCGACGTTAAGCCCCAGAATCTCCATCAGGTTGCGGCTCACCAGCCCATCGTTCATCAGCAGTTTCAGGTTACCGTTGCTGGAACCAAGCAGTGCGGCGACCGAGTTGCCGTTGCCGCGCAAGGTGGCGTCACCGTTCATTTCACCCAGCGTTTTTTGCATCAGCTCCACGTCTGGCATCAGTTCTTTGAGCTTCAGCCGCCGCGCCTGAATCTCCGCGCGCCCCTGCATCGGTTTTTTGTCGCCTTCAAGATGAATATTTGACGAAATCGTCCCACCCGCGAGGCCAAACTTCAGCGGCTGCAGGCGCAGGTCGCCGTTGCTGAGAATAAGATGGGTTGAGAGATCGCTGATGGGCAGCGTGCTGCCGTGCTCGATGCGCCGCCCTTTGAAGCGCACATCAGCATCCATCACGTTCCACTTATCAGTTTCAAACCGCTCATGCGGCAGTACTCTTCCGGCTGGCTGTGGCTCCTTGTTCACCGCAGACGCCTTCGTGCCTTTGCCGGAGTTCACCCCGATGAGTGGGCCTAAGTCCGCAAGCCGCAGCTGGCGCGACTCGAGATCGCCTTCCAGTTTTGGCCGTGGCTTACCGGTGGTATAAGTCAGCGAGCCGTGAATATCGCTGTCGCCGATACGGCCATTAAAGTCGCGATAGTGGAAGGTCGACCCCTTTTCAGGATCAAGCTTCGCCACCAGATGGCCATCGGTGGCGAACGGTGGGGTTTCCGGGAGCAGCACGCCGGTCAGGTCATACAGCTGTCCCAGCGAATCGCCAGAAAACTTGAGCCGCAGATTGATCGCGCCGAGGTTCAGCGGGTCATTGACGGTGCCGGTCAGCGCGACCTGAGTATTACCGGAGCGGAAATCTATCTGCAACGGGAACGGCGTACCGTCGCTACGCAGCGCCAGCATACCGCCAATTTTACCGCTACCGCTGAGCGGCTGGCCCTTGTAGCGCCCTTTTGCTTTCAGGCCAAACACGTAGTCGCCGGCTTTCGCGCCATCGCCCTTCTCTTTACTGCCCGTCACTTCGCTGAAAGGTAGCGGTTTGCCAAGGGGATCGACCAGGATCTCCACGTCGGCGCGGGTCACTTTGTCGTCGACGGTTATCTTGCCACGATCGAACAACACTTCATCAAGCCGAAATGACCATGCAGAGGGTTGCGCATTGGTGTCGTGGTTGTCTGCAGGGGCCAGCTGGAAGGTCCAGTTATTACGCTTCTCAGAGAGTCGAATCAGTCGCACATCGGGCTGAACCAGTTTGATCCACGGCAGATACAGCGTTTTGCTTAGCAGCGATAATGGCGCGAGGGTCGCCTCAACGCGCGGCAGGTGCACCATTGTGAGTGGCGGGAGGTCCGGCGGGTTGCCGAGCATAATGTCGTCGGCGTGCACATGTGGCCAGGGAACCCAACTGCGCCACCCGATTTCCCCCGTCTGACGTTCCCAGACCACACCCAAATCGCCGCGAATGGCGAAGGGACGGTTTAATTCGGCAGACACTTTCTGATTGATGGTGGGCTTCAGCCGGTTCCAGTCAAAGGTCGCAAGGGCGATGCAGAACAGTACGATGAGTAGCAAAATCGCACCGGAAATCAGGGCAATGGCTTTACGCGTTCTCGTCATGCAGGATCCACTCCTTTCTGGCCTCACCTTGTCTGACTATAGTTGAGGCGAGCAGAACCTGCGGCAAATCAGTCTAAATTAAGCATAACGTTCTCAAGCGAAGCCATTGGCACCGGGCGTGAAAGGAAATAGCCCTGTGCGGCAAATGCCGGGGAGTTCTGCACGTCGCGCCACTCTTCCAGCGTCTCTACGCCTTCAACGATCACGCCCTGGCAATAGCGATTCATCAGCTGCAACAGCAGGGTGAAAAGATTGCGCCCTTCCGGTGTTTTGCGCAGCATGATGAACAGGTCACGAGCCACTTTGATGTAGTCGTAGCGCACTTCGCTCAGCGCCGAGAAATTGGCCATCCCGGTGCCGAAATCATCAAGCCACAGCGGGCCAAACTCGCACAGCGAGGCAAAACTGGAATCCTTCGGCAGACGAATATGCTCGACCAGCTCAAAGCGCAGCCACGGTAGCGATTCAATCATCTGCAGCAGCGCTTTGTCCTGGCGCATCGCCAGCAGGGTTGGGCCATCAACATTTACCGACGCCAGAACCTGATTCGCGGCAAAAAATGCTTTTTTCTCTGCCAGGATCTGCAGTTGCTCTTTCACTACGTCAATGCGCTGCCTGACGGCGACTTCCGCAAAATAACGGTCGGGAGCGACCCGCTGCGTGGGATGTGCGGGATGGGTGACGACGGTCAGTAGCTCGATAGCCATCAGACGGCCATCGGTTCTGTAAATGGGCTGGTAAGTATAAGCACGCTCACACTCCAGCCAATAGCGGCGCTCCTGCAGGCTTGCAATGCCCGCATCCGGAATGCTTAGCTGCTGGATAACCTGCTTTAACTTCATCTCAGCTGTCCTGTTGCAAGGTGAGAAACTGTCGGAACTTGTCACAGGGTTATCGGCGGGAGAAGTGAGAACTTTATGTTCAACGCCTGGAGATTTCATATTCTGTGGACGAACAATCCCACAGGAACACGCGCCAGCTCAAAAAAATATTGGAACGATGTTTTAATATAGTTGACCATGCAAAACCCACAGCGCAAACTAGCGCTCATTATCCAGATTCAGGTTCGCGACTATGTCTAAAAAAATTGCCGTGATCGGCGAATGTATGATTGAGCTGTCTGAGAAAGGTGCAGACGTCAGCCGTGGTTTCGGCGGCGACACGCTGAACACCGCCGTCTATATCGCCCGTCAGGTCGACGCTGCCGCGCTGACCGTGGATTACGTTACGGCGCTGGGTACTGACAGCTTCAGTCAGCAGATGCTCGACGCCTGGCGTGAAGAGCACGTCGGTACCGCACTGGTGCAGCGAATGGATAACCGCCTGCCGGGTCTGTACTACATCGAAACGGACGATACCGGCGAGCGTACCTTCTCCTACTGGCGTAATGAAGCCGCGGCAAAATTCTGGCTGGAGAGCGCCCAGTCTGCGGCCATCTGCGAAGAGCTGGCGACGTTTGATTATCTGTACTTAAGCGGCATCAGCCTTGCCATTTTAAGCCCTGCGAGTCGTGAAAAGCTGCTGTCGCTGCTGTGCGAGTGCCGCGCTAACGGCGGTAAAGTTATCTTCGATAACAACTACCGCCCTCGCCTGTGGGCAAGCCGCGAGGAGACCCGTCAGGTTTATCAGCAAATGCTTGAATGTACCGACATCGCCTTCCTGACGCTGGATGACGAAGACGCCCTGTGGGGTGAAAAACCAGTAGCAGAAGTCATTGCCCGAACTCATGCCGCAGGCGTTGGCGAAGTTGTGGTAAAACGCGGGGCAGACTCCTGCCTGGTGGCGATTGCCGGTGAAGATATTATCGACGTTGCGGCCGTGAAGCTGCCGAAAGAGAGCGTTGTTGATACCACTGCCGCCGGGGATTCCTTCAGCGCCGGTTATCTCGCCGTTCGCCTGACCGGTGGCGATGCCGCCGCCGCCGCAGAACGCGGGCACCTGACCGCCAGCACGGTGATTCAGTATCGCGGGGCCATCATCCCTCGCGAGGCGATGCCGGAATAACGCCTCTCCCCGACGGGGAGAGGGTTTGCACTATCTGGAACTTACTGGGCGGTGGATGGAATATCCGTCGCCTCGTGAGGATCCTCAGTAACCGCTGGTGCAGCTGTGGCCGCGGTCGGTGTCATCAGCTGCTCCCAGGTCGCCTGCAGGTCTTTCATGTTGTACTCCGGCTCGCCTTTTGGCTGCAGCAGTACCAGTCCCATATCCTGCGACAGCTGCTGGCGCAGATCCTGATTCAGCATATCCACCGTCAGCGTGCTTAAGAACTCCTGACGCAGTTTCTGATACTGTTCTGGCGCGATATCCACAACCTGATTTTGCAGCGCACGCATCCGCTGGCCCATCAGGATATCGGTATCGGTACGCGCGTAGGTCGCGAACAGCTTCTGCAGCTCAAGGCTCTTTTGTCCAATCAGCGCGTTAAACTCTTCTTCCGGCAGACCATTGTCACGCACCTTCGCCAGTTCACGGGCGATAGTAGTCAGGCTGGCGTTGAGCTTGTCGTTCGGCGAATCAACGTTAATGGAGCACTGGGCACGCTGGTACAGCACCCGGCAGTCGAAGCCAAGGCCGATATCTTTGGTGTTGTTTTTGTTGAGGTACTGCTGAACATGCCAGTACAGCGCTTCACGCGCGAGGTCGGCACGCCAGTAGCGCTGCATGGCTGCAGAGTCGCGGATGGGCTGCCACGGGCTGTCCCACATGATAGAGAGTCTGTCCTGGCGCACCGCGTCGGTCATGATGCTGACCGGCTTCGCCGGCAGCGGTGACAGCGTTGGCACCGGCATCGGCGTTTCACGTTTGCCTTTCAGCTCGCCAAAGATCTTGTTGATTTGTTCAATCACCGAACGGCTTTCCACGTTCCCGACGATAATCAGGGTCATTGCGTCCGGGGTGTACCATTTATCGTAGAACGCCTTCAGTTGCTGAATATCTACAGGCTCTTTCATCGCCTCTGCCGGATCGTGTCCGAGCATCGTGGAGCCCTTCAGGCGATAACGCCACCAGCCCTCTTTAGCATTCACCGGCCAGGTCGCCACCATGTCTTCGGCGTGCAGCGCTTTATTGACCGATTCCTGGGTGATGTTCAGCTTACCGCTCGCATCGGCAAGCCAGGTCAGCGATTCTTTCAGTAGATCGTTGCGGCTGTTTGGCAGGCTGAGGCTAAAAAGAGAGTAATCATAAGAGACGATGGCTGGCGGCATCGGACGCGACGGGTCAATGCCCTGCTGCCACAGCGAGCGCGCCTGCATGGTTTCTAAGCTGCCGCTTTGCGTCAGCGCCAGACGGGGAATGAAGTGGCTGTAGCCGCTCTGTTGTGCGCTCTCGGCCAGCGATCCGACGTTAATATTCAAACGAACTTCTACGCGGTCGCTCGGGCGCTGCGGGGTTGCCAGCATCTGCCAGCGTAACCCATTCGCCAGTGTTCCCTGTTGCCAGGCTGGATCCGGCTGGAGCGCTTCCGCCTGCACATAACCGGCCGACGCCATGATAAGCAAACCGCCAGCTAAGAGTCGAATTTTCGTGCCCTGCATGTGAACCCCTGATGAACTATCCTGAATACAAAGGCCATCCGCCGCGGCGGACAGCCTAAAAAATGAGTTAAATACGTCGGTTAGACCGTAAAAAAGACGAAACGTCACACGTCAGCGTAAATAATTCATCCATTATACCCTAAATAATTCGAGTTGCAGGAAGGCGGCAAGCGAGTAAGCCCGCAGTCCCTCAAAGGAGACTACGGGCATAAGTGGCGGGATTAAGAAGAAATTTGTTGTGAATCGCTGTCTGAGACACGTCTGTTAAGCGTGTCATCCAGCTTTTTGTGGTCCAGCTCTTTCACCCACTTGGCGACGACCACGGTGGCCACGCCGTTACCGACCAGGTTGGTCAGCGCACGCGCTTCGGACATGAAGCGGTCGATCCCGAGGATAAGCGCGAGGCCAGCCACCGGCAGATGACCTACCGCAGAAATGGTTGCCGCCAGCACGATGAAGCCGCTACCGGTAACCCCTGCCGCCCCTTTGGAAGAGAGCAACAACACCACCAGCAGCGTTATTTGATGGAAGATATCCATATGGCTGTTAGTGGCCTGGGCGATAAACACCGCCGCCATCGTCAGGTAAATCGAGGTTCCGTCGAGGTTAAACGAGTAGCCGGTGGGAATAACCAGCCCAACCACCGATTTACGACAGCCTAGTTTCTCCATCTTATCGAGCATACGCGGCAGCGCAGACTCCGACGACGAGGTCCCGAGCACGATCAGCAGTTCTTCTCTGATGTAGCGGATAAACTTGAAGATGCTAAAGCCGGTTGCGCGCGCGATAGAGCCCAGCACCACCACCACAAACAGAATACAGGTGATATAGAAGCAGATGATGAGCTGACCAAGCTGCACCAGGGTGCCGACGCCATATTTACCGATGGTAAATGCCATGGCCCCGAAAGCGCCAATAGGCGCCAGACGCATGATCATATTGATGATGCCGAAGATGACCTGCGAGAAGCTTTCAATGACGTTGAAAATCAGCTGACCTTTGTTGCCAAGACGGTGCAGCGCGAAGCCAAACATCACCGCAAACAGCAGCACCTGCAGAATGTTGCCGCTGGCAAAGGCGCCAATCACGCTGCCTGGGATAATATCCATCAGGAAGCCAACAATCCCCTGATCTTTCGCCTGTTCAGCGTAGATAGCGACGGCTTTGGCATCGAGGGTTGCCGGGTCAACGTTCATTCCGGCGCCCGGTTGTACCACGTTGACGATAATCAGACCGATGATCAGTGCAATCGTACTGACCACCTCGAAATAGAGCAGCGCCACCGCACCGGTACGACCGACCGCTTTCATGCTTTCCATGCCAGCGATACCGGTCACCACCGTACAGAAGATAACCGGGGCGATAACCATTTTGATGAGCTTAACGAAGGCATCGCCAAGCGGTTTCATTTGTGCGCCTAACTCAGGGTAGTAGTGACCAAGCAAGATACCGATTGCAATGGCTGTCAGGACCTGGAAGTACAGGCTTTTAAACAGAGAGGCTTTCATAGGGTGTCCTTTGAATAAAACCACAGGCTATGTAAGGTTTTGTTGCGCCTGCGGCTTTAAAATAACACCCAAGAAACATAACAGAAATATATCCAGTAACATCTGCAACAGAAATGTTAAAATATTTGAGCTGAACCGCGACAGCAGTGTCCAGCGCGTATCATTTTACATTCTTCGTATCCGCAGAAAGATAATCCTGTTCAAAAACATCTGGCGGCACAGCGCGGGCGAAGAGGAATCCCTGCACCGCACCTACCCCGGCTTTCTTCAGCCAGCGATACTGCGCTTCGTTCTCAACGCCTTCAGCGACAATCTCAAGCTCCAGCGTTTGCGCCAGATGAATGATAGCCGAGACCATGCTGCTGTCTTCCGGCAGCGTGTCGATAAACAGCTTGTCGATTTTGAGGATATCGACCGGCAGCGATTTCATATGTTGCAGCTGTAGCAGCCCGGCATAACCCATCCCAAAATCATCGAGCGCCACCTGTACTCCGGCGTCGCGCAGCGGGCGCAGGATCTCCACCGCGGCTTTCGGATCGTCGATGCGTCGGCTTTCCGTCACTTCAAGCACCAGCGTACCCGGCGCAATACGATAGCGCTCAAGCAGCATCAGCAGGTCCGGGACCATGTTATGGTGCAGCAGCTGTAGCGCCGACAGATTAACCGAAAGCGGCATCATCACACCCCGGCTTTGCCACGCCGATAGCAGACGGCAGGACTCTTCCAGCACCCAGTAGCCCACCGTTACCATCAGCCCGCAGGACTCGATACGCTCGATGAGATCGGCCGGCAGCTCCCACTCACCGTCCTGCTGCTTCTGACGCAGCAGCACTTCGGCGCTGCACACTTTATCCGTGGCGGTATCCACCTGCGGCTGCAGCCAGATAGCGAAATTGTGGTTTTCAAGCGCGGAGATGAGGTCACTTTCTTCGCTCAGGCGGCGCTGAGCGGCAATCATCTGCTCCGGTTCGAAGAACTCTATCTTGTTTTTGCCTTTGCGACGGGCGGTGAAGGCCGCGGAGATAGCCCGGCGATAGAGCTGTTCCGCCGTGACTTCGCCATGGAACATGGCAATGCCGATACTGGCAGTTGGACGTAGCTGAATGCCCTGCAGCGGCAATCGCTCATTAATGATAGTGAGTACTTGCTGACCTAATGTCACCGCGTGCCACGGCTCTTTCACACCGTGAGCGAGAATGGCGAAGTCGTAGCCGCTGACCTGGCTTAACACCATGCGCGGCGGAATAACCGACTTCAGTTTTTCCACCAGCGTCAGTAACAAGATTTCGCGCTGCGCCTCTTTGAGCACGCCAGCGGTATCCTGCAGGGTTTCACAGGCCACAATCATCAGCGCCGTGGTCTGGTTTCTGGCGACGGTCTGCTCAAGCAGCGCCAGCAGGAAGGCCTTATTCGGCAGCTCGGAGACCGGGAAACGCGTGGAGAGGTTGTTCATCTCTTCATGCTGACGCACCAGCCCCTGCTGGTTACGGTTATAGCTGCGCACCAGCATGCCAATCTCATCATCATGGTGCAGGTTCGGCAGCGCCAGCTGGTGCCCAAGGCGGGCATCAGCCGGCACATCGTCCAGCTCACGGGCGATGCTGCGCAGCGGGCGCACCACCAGCCGATTGATACACCAGGTGATTGCCACGCTCAGCATGAGCGACAAAAGTAAGTAAGCGGTCACTAACGTAGAGATGGCGCTCATCACAAAGCGATACATCTGCCACGAGTCTGCCTGAAGGACCAGATATGCCAGCGGCTGCGGGTTGGCCGGACGTCCAAGGGCGTAAAGCGGGAGCGAAATCTGTACCGGCAGCTCAAATACGCGAGCGACCATCATTGGCACCGGACGCTCGGGGATAAAGCCCATCCGCAGCGCCTGGAACTGATTGGGCAACACCACGTCGGCGCGGCTCACTATCCCGGCAGGCTGAATACGTTTAAGGATGCTCTCTGCTTCGGGAATATCACCTTTAAGAATGGCGGCCGAAAGCGGTTCACGCACCGAGCGTGCGACGGTTTCCAGATGCGTCGCCGTGTAGTAACGGTTCTGTTGCACGAAGTGGAAAAGCAGAATGGAGCAAAAAATAAACGTAAAAACCATAACAACGGCGGATACCATTGCCATCTGCTTGATTGTCAGAGAACGACTAACGCGCAAAAGAACTCTCCACTGGGACGAACGTAGAAACAAGATGCCGGAAAGAAATCAGAAGATAGCGACGTTCCGGTAACTGAATGTTACCAGAACGTCGGCTGATTATACTCGATTGAGCAGAGATACCGATGGGAAAAACCCCAGAAATACGGACTATTCCGGATTACCAGTCCGCGTACGGAACCAGCGGCCGCGGCGGCATGTCCATATCCCCCTGCCAGCCGGCTGCAGAATAACGCACGTAAAGCAGCGCATGGCTTGGGGTATAATCCTTCGCCTGCTGAATATCCACCGCCGCACCGATAAACCAGTTAGAGGTGACACGACGTTCAATCAGCGCACGGGCGGTATAACCAAAGCCATTACTTGAGCTGCCGTCATTGGTCTGGCTTGCCGCATCGGCCTGCCAGTCGCTGGGTATCAGGTTAAGCAGCGGGTAGCGCGGCATCGTTTTGGTCCGTGAGTGCGACCACGAGCCGGAAGCCCCCAGTTCCCAGGACCAGTTCTCTGTACGCTCGCGCCACAGAACGGGCACCGCAAAAGAGACATACTCCTGCGGGCTGTAGTAGCCGCCCTGGCCAAGGGTATAACCACTCAGGTCTTTGTCGTAGTGCCAGAGCATGTTGTTAAGGCCGATGGTCACGCGGCGGTTATTTTCGTTGATGACCTTGTAGTAGTAGCCCGCCATCCAGCGCACACGCCAGTTATCCTCAACGTTCTTACCGGTCAGCGTATCGGCGCCCAGGTTCGCCCAGACCCCGTTCGCATCGCCTTTGTCGTAGCTCATGCTGACCAGCCCACCGGTAGCGCGCACGCCGCCCCAGGTGGTGCCGGTATGGCCGTTGCTGTCGTTGTCTTTCTGCCCGCCGAACGCCAGCAGCGAGCTGGTGATAGGACGACGGTGGACGTTGAGGGTATAACCGAACGGCCCGAGATCGTTGCTATAGCTAAGGCCACCCACCACATCGACAACGTCGAAACCGATAGGCGTGGTCCCGATGTCCATATCCCAGGTTGCGTTACGCCAGCCTACCGCCACGCTTGCGCCGTTGCTCGACTGCGAGCGGCTACCGCTACAACCGTCCTTACCGAGGGTACAGGTCCCCCAGTTCGGATCGTAGGTGCCATCGCCGTTGGTGGAGAAGTTCCCGGCATTCATGTTGACGAAATCGGAGCGGAAGAACATACGCCCATCCGCCAGCGGCGCATCTGCCTGCAGCATGGTGGTGTGCGCTTTCAAATCCGAATACCCGCCGGTACCGCTGGAGCCCCAGTAATCGTGCTCCAGCGTCACGTTCACATCCTGCTGACGGTAGAGATCCCCGGCATCGCTGCGCAGTCCACGCTTCAGCCAGTCGTCGTTAACATCGTTGCGGGTCAGACGCGTAAAGGTGTCGTTATCCTGCGGCCGCGTGGTGGTAATGCCCGAAGACACCATCGCGTCTTTGTAGCTTTCCAGCGCCTGCTGCGGGTTGCCGTTAGCGGCCTGAACGCGTGCGGCGTCACGCAGCACCAGCGCGCTGTCCATCGACGGCGGCTGGGATTTCGCTTTCGGGATAATGTTACTGAAAATCTGTTCGGCGCTGGCGGTATCCCCGAGCGCTGACTGCGCCAGTGCCATGCGGCGCTGCGTATTCAGCGAGGTATCACTTTTGATCGGCGGCAGTTTAGCCAGCTGTTCACGGGCGCTGGCTTTATCACCGGCGGCGATATACACCTCAGCCAGCCCCAGACGCGCGTCGGCGTTGTCCGGCTCTTTAGCCAGCACCGCGTTGTACTGATCGATTGCGGTTTGCGTATCACCGCGCTGCTGCGCCCAGTCTGCCAGGGTTGAATCAATGCGCGTGGACGGCGGCTGTTGCTTCAGTAGCGCAATGGCCTGCGCCTCCTGGCCACTATCACGCAGACGGTTCGCCGTTTCCATGACCTGGTTGGTCTGCAGGCGCTCGGAAAGCTCGCGAATATTGTCGTTCCACTGATTTTTCGGTAGCGCATTAAGGTGGGCCAACGCGGCCTGATCCTGATCGTTACCAGAGAAGTACAGCGCCCAGGCATAAACCTGATCCGGATCGTTTGGCTTCTGCTGCGCCAGATTACGCATCAACGCGTCAGCTTCGCTGCGTTTGCCCGCGCTGGATAAATCTTTCGCCAGACGATAGGTGACCCAGACGCTGCCCGGATCCAGCGCCAGCCGCTGGCGTTGGATTTCGGCGGCCTGTGCCCATTTCCCCTGGTTCTCAAGCGCTTCAGCCTGCTGCGACAGCCGATCGTTCGTCAGGCTACGCTCGATATCATCAATGCTCTTACGCTGACGAGGCGTGAGGCTGTTAATGTACGCGGTCGCCTTTTCCGGCGACTGGGCGCGATAGATATTAGCCAGCCCGCGCACGGCGCCGCTGTTGCTGCTGTCGAGGTGTAGCGTTTGCTGGTAATAGCGCTCCGCCGCTGCGGTATCTTTCCGCGCCATGGCTACATCGCCCAGGCCCTGCACGGCGTAACCGTTAGTGCCGTCAACGCGACGCGCCTGCTGATAAATACTCTCGGCCTGGTTGAGATCGCCCGCTTTCAGCGCGGCATCTCCCTTACGAATAAGCGGCCAGTAAATCTGCCAGGTCTGCGGTTTACTCTCTTCGGCCGCGGCGGCTTTCGCCTGCTGGTCGGCCTTCACGCGGAAATTAGGATCGGCAAGCTGCTTTTGCTGGTCTGCCAGCTGGGATTTCGCGGTCGCGGCGATATCCCCCGTGCTAAATACACCGAGGAAGCGCTGTAACGCCTGCACGCTGCCGCTGCTAACCGGCATATTCTTGATTTGATCGTACCAGATGTCCGCTGCCGTATTGCGTCCGGCGTTAGACTTCGCCATCTGCTCCAGCACCGCGTAAGCTTCATCACGTTTACCGTCGGCCAGCAGAGTTTTGGCAAGCGTCGTCTGCAACTGCACGTTGCCCGGCATGCGCTGGTTCAGGGTTTTAAGGGCGTTTACCGCTTCACCATGGCGTGCCGGAATACGCGACACGACGCTCCAGTATTCCACGGCCAGGTCACCGTCCGGCGGTGCACCTTTGAAAATTTTATCGTATGCCGCGACGCCCTCCGGTACGTGACCGGTACTGCTCAGCAACCGCGCCTGCTGCAACGCCTGACGCCCTTCCGGGGTGGAGAGCTCCATTTCGCTGCGCGAGGCGCGATAGGCATTTGAGCTGGGTGCCAGCTGCGACAGACGGTCGAGCTGTTTCTGTGCGCCCGCGGTATCACCCTGACGCATCAGGTAGCGCATGCGCGCGGCAACGACTTCCGGGTTATTCGGGTCAATCAGCTCCAGGCGGTACAGCGACTGGCGGACCAGGTCTTCCCGATGACTGGCCTCCCCCAGACGAACCTGCTCCAGCAGCTGTTGCTGCGGCGAGGTCTCCGCCGAGGCTATCGGCATCAACGAGATGCCAAGCGATAAACTCAGTAAACTTAATGTGAACTTGCGCATTCCTGGCCCCAGTCAGGTAGTAATTCACCGCGAGCGGTGAAACGAAAACGGTGCTGATCCCATCCCTGGCCGAATAAGGTTAAAACGAAACTGTAATAGGCGTCAGTGCCGGGGAAGTTATCGGCGACGCGCTGGCGCTGAAGCGCCTGGGCATCGCGTTCTTGTAAAAAGGGTAGTAGAGCAGAGGAAAAACCGACCGGGCCAATGCCGGTCACTTTACCGGTGGCGATATCCACTTTTTCCGGCGGTACACCTGCTTTACGCGTTTCTGCCGCCATGGGTGCAAAGCGCTTCAGCAGCCGCGCTTTTTGCGGGTCGCTATCGTGGAGCATGCCAGCCCACAGATAGACGCGGATGGCATCGTAGCTGCCCACCAGCGGTTTTTCTGGCTTCAGCTGCCAGCCTTTGTTCTTCTCATAACGCACCCAGTCCGGTGAAAAACCCTTCGGCGCGGTTTCTAATAACAGACGCAGGTTAGACTGTTGCACCGCGCGCCATGGCCCTCCGCCATGGGCAAAATAGCTGGCGAGCTGCGGTGGCAGATAGCTTGGATTCAGGCGCCAGCCTTTGTCATCGGCAAAACCGATTTTTCCCGGCAGCAGCGTGGAGCCAAGGCCAGGGATGGTCACGACTTCTTCTTTGGCAATCCGCGACAGCAGCCCCTTCCCGGCCTCACTGTACCGCGGCTCCTTCCAGAGTCTTCCCGCTTCCATTAGCGTCCAGGCTATCCAGATATCAGCGTCAGACGCGGAGTTAGGGTCGATTACGGTCCACTGGTCACCCCCTTTTTGACCCCACAGCCAGGCAGGCAGGTGGGTGCGCAGGTCGCCCTGCGCAAGGTTGTTTTGCGTCCAGTCAAACAGCGAAGAGAAGGTTGAACGATCATTCGCCACCAGGGCGAAAAACAGCGCATAGCTCTGGCCTTCAGAGGTGGTAATTTTCCGCGCGTCGCTCGGGTCGATAATCCGCCCGCCGTCGCTGAGGTAGTCCTTTTTGAACTGATCCCAGGCAGGCCAGGTACAGGCGGCCTGCACCTGTACCGTGACCATCATCGCCAGCATCAGCACAATCCCACGCACGGCGTTCATCTTCAGTTACTCGTCATGCGGGTCAAGGCGACGACGGCTGATGATGCGCAGCAGACGCCACAGCACCCACGCCAGCAACACTACGCTTACCGCCGCCAGGATCGCGAGCAGAACAGGATGGTTAGAGAGCGCAAACCAGACGCGCTCGAACCATGGCAGGTGACCGACGTAGTAAACATCCCCCACGCGCAGGCTGTTCACGCCCGACTCACGAATGACCGACACCGAACCGAAGATGGCAGAGCGTTTACCGGTATCGCTCATCGCCTGATTAAGCAGCTCGTAGCCGCGCGGGCTGTCTGCCAGCAGCGCGACCACGCTACGCTGATCGTTATACGGAGATTCAAAGCCGACAATCGCCGCCATCGCGCCGTTTGAGGTTACGCTGGTCTGAACGTCTGGCTGGCGGGAGTTTTCATCCATTACCACCGACGCCAGCGAGTTATGACGCAGCGGCGTCTTCACCCAGCTCTTCGTGGCGTCAACCAGCAAATCGATGCGTTTGTCGTCTTTCAGCTTGTCCGGGATCGCCCCAATCAGCAGGAGATCGGCGTCCTTATTCTGAATCTGTGCAGGATCGTCGGTGATCGTAACGTTAACCGCCGGGAAGCCAGTCTGCGCCCCAATGGTACCTACGGTATCCAGCAGCGTGCTGATCTGGCTTTCATTCGGGGTCTTCGGCATCACCACCATCGAATCGGAGAGATCTGCCATTCGGCTATACGGGAAGCCCGCATTGGCAAATGCGCGCAAATCAGGCATTGCCAGGAAGTGATAGTAGTTGGAGAAATCGATGGTGGAATCATCATCGATAACCACGTGGTTCAACACCGGCTGGAAGGTAATGCAGTTCTCAATGGTCCCGCCCGGCATCGGGTTCATATACTGGAAATTAAAGCGCAGCTGGTTCATTGCACCGAGGCGCAGCGCCGGGATGGTCACGGCACCTTTACCATCCAGCAGCCCCTGCAGCACCGGCAGGCGCAACAGCAACTTGTTGGCTTCCTGAGTACTGTTCAGGTTAAACGACTGCAGGAACTGATCGTTGAGGCTGATATCCATCCGCGAGCTGTCTTTCACCGGCGGCATGGTGTAACGGTAGTTGAGGTTCATATCAATACCGTTGCTACGCATCAGATACAGATCTGGCGGCAAATTCAGCGCCAGCGAAATCGCGGCCGGATCGATACCGGTCGACTGCAGCTGCTGGTCATACGTTTTCAGTTCACCAAAGGTAACCGGGCTGTCGGTACGCACCCAGTTCGGCGCATCGTAAGGTTTACGCGCCAGCAGCGGTTTAACGTCATCAACCGTGACGCTGTTGCCACGGAACAGAATGTTACCCTGAGCAATCCCTTTCGCCGCCATCAGCAGGTCTTTATCGTCACGACCAAACACCACCAGCAGCTTCACGTACGGATTATCCGGGTGACTCATCATCTCGACCGTCGGCGCTTTCACCTCCGGGTGATCGCGCAGGAAGTCCGGACGTTTGTCATTGGTGGCAAAAACAATGGCGTTTTTATCCGGCAGCTGGTTATACAGCACCGGGAAGGTCTGCCCACGCCAGGCAGCACGGGAGCCAAACCATGAGGCCACAATCCCCGCCGCCTGCTGCTGCACGATATCCGGCGAACCGGCAAACACCATCGGCAGATTCAGCGCACGGTTATCACGTGGGTCGAAGAACGGTACCGGGAAGTGCGAGAGGTCGTTTTGAACCTCCAGTCCCTGCACGGTCAAATTCAGCGAGCTGTTGCGTCCGACATCCAGCCACAGCGTGGAGCTGGACGGGTTTTCACATACATCACGGTAATGGCCGACAAATTCCAGGCGGACGCGGTTAAGATCGGTGATGTACAGCGGATCTACCGGCAACTGAGCACTGACTTTTTTACCCAGCTGTTCTTTGGTGACCGGCAGAACGCCCATCAGCTCGTCGTTAAGATAGACCTTCAACTGAGACTGTACCGGCAACAGCGCTGGCGATGGGGTGTAATCGAGATTCAGCAGCGCCTTCGTGACCACTTCGTCACTCCGGGTGCCGAACTCAATCGCACCGTCCGGGTTTGAGCCACGCAGCACCATGCTGCCAGGCGCGGGCGCAATCTGGGCAAAGGTCAGCTTCACCTCACGCGACGGGCTGTTTTCCAGCACCACGGCTGGTGCAGCGGTGGCGGTGCCAGGATCCGGGCTCACCGGTTCGGCTGGCTGAGTAAGCGCAACAGCGGTAGCGCCCGTTTCAGGCTCCGCATTTGTGGTAAATGGGACAAAACTGCTCATCCCCACGGCCACTGCATACATCCAGGAAAGTTTTCTTTTCATCGCGTAATCATCATTGTTGAGCCATAGCCGGTTCCGGTTGACGTTCTGTCACGCCTCGCTCAGGGCGGCGTGGAATAAACGACACTATCCATGCAACCAGTGAAGTCAGTGACCGGAAAATATATTTAACTGACGGGGGTGAAAACTCCGCAAGATGGCGATATCCGCGGAACCCGAGTTTCAGGATGTCGAGCAGACTTTCCAGCGGTTTGTCCTCCGGGAAGCTGTCCTGCCAAAGCGCCCATGTGTCAGCACGAGCAAAGGTGCACTGCACAAAATCGATATGCTGTTTGTTGGTCATCGGCAGCAGTTTCAGACCCACTTCGCTACCAATCACGCGAACCACCTGCGTCGGGAAGACATACTCCTGCTGACCACGCTTAAGCAGCAGTTGCACCTTTTGTCCTTCCAGCACCCGGGCATCGCCATTGATGCGAACGCCAAGACCGCCGTCAGAGAAGTCATGTACGGTACAGGAGAAGAGATGACCATCCTCACGGGCAAGCGCCGCGGGCATCGACATCTCAACACGGTGCGAGCGACGAACCTGTTTGCTCTCCACCGATACCGCCACCGCGCCACCGAGGATAATCAGGTTGTAGAACACCCACAGCAGGCTCACCCACACGGTCAATACTTCGTGCTGCGGCCCGTAGAAGTAGCGCCAGATACCAAACGCCACGCCCAGCAAGTTCAACAATACCAGGTAGATGTACGGACGCGAGATAACCCAGTCGACGTACTCTTCTTCCACCAGCCCGCCCTTCGCGGTGACGTTGAACTTACCTTTGTGCGGGTTAATCAGCGCCACCAACGTCGGCGGGGCGATATACCACGCGAGCACGGTTTCGTAGATCTCACTCCAGAACGAGTGGCGATATTTCCCCTGAATCTTCGAGTTAGTCAGGCTGGCGTGCACCATGTGCGGCAGGACGAACAGCGCAATCATGATAGCCGGGGCATAAATGATATAGGCGTGCAGCAGCAGGAACGCCAGCGGTGCGGTCAGGAAGATAAGCCGCGGGATCCCGGACAGAAAGTGGAACATAGCGTTGAGGTAGCAAAGCCGCTGTGGCAGTTTCAGCCCTTTACCAAATAGCGGGTTATCAAGGCGGAATATCTGCACCATGCCTCGCGCCCAACGGATACGCTGGCCGATGTGCGCCGACAGACTCTCGGTTGCCAGCCCTGCCGCCTGTGGAATACGCATGTAGGCAGAGGTGTACCCCAGGCGGTGCAGCCGCAGCGACGTGTGCGCATCTTCGGTCACGGTTTCCACGGCAATGCCGCCAATCTGATCCAGCGGTTCACGACGGATAACCGCACAGGAGCCGCAGAAGAAGGTAGCATCCCACATGTCGTTACCGTCCTGCACCAGCCCGTAGAACAGTGTGCCTTCGTTAGGCGTTTTACGAAAACGCCCGAGGTTACGTTCAAACGGGTCAGGTGAGAAGAAGTGATGCGGCGTCTGCATCATCGCCAGTTTCGGGTCTTTCAGGAACCAGCCCATGGTCATCTGCAGGAATGAACGCGTCGGCACGTGGTCGCAGTCGAAGATGGCGACAAACTCCCCTTTCGCCTGCTTCAGTGCATTATTGATGTTACCGGCTTTAGCGTGTTCATGGCTGGTTCGGGCGACGTAATGCACGCCCAGATTTCTGGCAAACTGACGAAACTCTTCGCGCCCGCCATCATCAAGGATCCAGATATTGAGCTTATCTTTCGGCCAGTCGATGCCCATCGAGGCGTAAATCGTATTGCGCACAACGCTGAGGTCTTCGTTGTAGGTCGGCACAAAAATATCGACGGTCGGCCACGTTGAAGTGTCCTTCGGCAGCGGTACCGGCTGGCGGTTGAGCGGCCAGACAATCTGGAAATAGCCCAGCACCAGCACAATCCACGCATAGGTTTCGGCAAACAGCAGCACCAGACCGCACACCAGGCTCACCGGGTCGTTCCAGTTGAGCGTCGAGGTATAACGCCACCAGATATAGCGACAGGAAACGGTCAGCGACAGCACGATAAGCATCAGCGCCGAGAAGCGCCCTGGGATCCTTCTCACCAGCAGCGCCACGCCCCAGAGCAGAATGAGAAAAATGAACTGCGACAACGGGTTAAAGGGTTGGGTAATACAGATAAGCGCGAGGACGAAGGAGAAAAAGACGATAACCCCAAGCACCACTTTACGCAGCCTTGGGTGGATATGGCCCAGCTCTTTCTGGTGGTCAAGATGCCCGGTCTGGTCGTTGATTCTTTCCGGCAGGGTATCCAGCCACTCATGATAGCGAGCGCGAAGACGTTTCACGGTCTTCAACGAGCGAAAATTCATCTCTTTACGCGGCTCGCCGGTACCGGTAGTCGCCATCAGCCACAGCGCCTGCAGCAGATAGCGCGCCGGATCGAGCGGGCGCGGACGATGCGGATTAATATGCGGGAAATACTCGTGCTGGTGTTCGCGGATTTTCTGCCAGCGGGGGTGTTCAAGCGGGATAAACGTCCAGGCCATTGCCACCCAAATGCAGGCCAGGGTCGCTCCCATCCAGGACGCACCGTGCTGGCGGTAATCCCGGTAACGCGCGCTCAGCGTCGCCGCCACCGGAGGGGCAAGCAGCAGGGACGAAAGGCGCATCATGCTTCACTCCCGGCGGGTTCGTGCGTTCCGGCGTAATGCAGCAGACACCAGTTCGCCAGGGTGACCATCTCTTCTGCCGCCAGGGAATCGCTGCGATATTCTCCCAGCGGCTGTTTGGAAGCCATGCTCTCGGCCATCGCTTCATCGCGATGAATCGCAATCGGCAGCAGGCGGCGCTGGCTTTGCAGCCAGATTTGATACAGGTCGTCCTGCAACTGGCTGGCCAGCCGCAGGTCGTTCAGCAAAATATGGGCATTTGCCGGAAGCGCCTGCTGGTGCAGACGCACATGGCAGTTGGTATCCGGGTTGACGATGGTCATCACGTGATGGCAGGCTTCAAGAAGCGTGCTCACCCAGGGTTCATAACCATGCGGAAGATCGAGCAAAATCCACTGATAATGCCCCTGCCGGTGCAGTTCCTGGATAAACGTAGCGGCTTGTCTTAGCAGCGGCTCTTTTGCGGCCAGATTAATTTTTTCGTCGTGAGTCAGCTGCCCAAAGGGCAGCAAGTCTATCATCGGGGTATAACGTAATCCGCTGTCCTGCCACGGTTTTCCGTCCAGCAGCGCGCGCATCCAGCCATCCGAGTGCTGGAAGTCAACGTTAAACGACATGCGCAGCATGTTATCTGCACAGGTATCCACAACCAGTACGGTTTCTCCGAGTGATTGTAATGACCAGGCCAGTGCTGCGGTGAGTGACGTGGTTCCGACACCCCCACGAATGCCTTGTAAGCCCAGAATAGCCATCCACAGCTTCCTTCTTATTTTTGCTCGGCTAACTCTGCCAGCAGCGGCCAACGTTTTAATGCTGCGGCAAGTTGGTCGCGCTGGGATATATCGGTGTAGTCAATCTCTGGCAATGAAAAGGCCCGTCGCAGTGCCAGAAAGTCATTCTGAAAAGTATAACCGAGCGTTGGATCCGCCGGTTTAATGGGCTCATCTGTCGACATTTTTTATGATCCTGATCAGACTGGCAGAAAAACACGCGTTCATTTGCTGATATCACTCATAATACATTTACATGCTAATTCTGATGTTCTTTAATTTCAATGTTAGGTTTATTCTCTCGCTTTCGCTAGTAAACTGATTAACAGGCAAATACGAGACAAAAGAGGGACACCGTGGAGCCCATATTTTCTATTGGAATTCAATCGCTGTGGGATGAAGTCCGCCAGATGCCGCTGGGCGGCGTGTGGTGGATTAATGCTGACCGATATCAGGACGCGGTGAGTCTGCTCAACCATACATTATCCACTCAGGATAAGGATGCGAAACTCGCCGCTATCGTGATGGAGAAAAAGCCCACAGAAGTTGTAAAGTTATACGGCGATCGCGGGCCAGAAAAAATAAGGCTATTTTCCATGCCAGAGCATGAAAATGGTCTATACTCGCTCGGCCGCGATTTACTTTGTTCAATTGATCCGGTCAATAATTTATTTATCCTGCTGTGTCGCGAAAACACCTGGCAGAATATTGACGCGAAAAAACTTCGCGCCTGGCTGGCGCAAATTCAGCGCTGGGTGAAATACCACCACTGTTCAATGCTTATTCTTAACCCTGGTAATAGTACCGATAATCAACTATCGCTGTTACTCAGTGAGTATCGGTCTTTATCCGGGCTTGCCAGCCTGCGCTATCAGGGCGACAGTCATCTTTTCGATATTGCTTTTTGGTGTAATGACAAAGGCGTCAGCGCCCGTCAGCAGCTTACGGTAATAGAAAAAGAAGACGGATGGCATCTGGCAGAGGAAGAAGAGACCTTCGTTCAGCCACGCAGCGATGAAAAGAGTGTGCTCTGTAACCTCGCGGTGCTCGAAGGCGCTCCTCCGCTCTCTGAATACTGGACGCTGTATGACACCAACGATGCGGTCTTTAACGCCGCGCGCACCGCTCAGGCCGCCACGATTATTTTCGCGGTGACCCAGAACGCGCAGATAGAGCAGCTCGCGACCTACATTCATACCCTGCGTCGCCAGCGTGGCAGCGCGCTGAAAATTATTGTCCGTGAGACGCTCGCCAGCCTGCGTGCCACCGATGAACGGCTTTTGCTAAGCTGTGGTGCCAACATCGTTATCCCCTGGAACGCCCCGCTTTCCCGCTGCCTGACGCTGATTGAAAGCGTGCAGCGTCAGCAGTTTAGCCGCCATGTGCCAGAGGATATCGGAACGCTGCTGACGATGACGCAGCCGCTGAAGCTGCGTGGTTACCAGAAATGGGATGTGTTCTGCGAAGCGGTCCACAACATGATGACCAACCCGCTGCTGCCCGCTGATGGCCGTGGCGTGATGGTAGCGCTGCGCCCGGCTCCAGGGTTGCGCGTGGAGCAAGCGCTCACGCTGTGTCGCCCCAACCGTACCGGTGATATTGTGACCATCGGGGATAATCGCCTCGTCCTGTTCCTCTCTTTCTGCCGCATTAACGATATGGACACCGCCCTGAACCACATCTTCCCGTTACCGACCGGCGATATATTCTCCAACCGAATGGTTTGGTTTGAAGATAAGCAGATAACCTCAGAGATCTTGCAGATGCGTGTCGTCACGCCAGAGCGCTGGACAACCCCGTTACCGCTAACTACCGGGCGCAGCAATGTTATCAACGTCGAGCATGACGGTCGAAGCTGGCGACGCATACCCGAGCCCCATAGCCTCAACGCAGGGGAGCACTCATCATGATGTCGATTAGCGATATTATTCAGCTAGTGATCCTCTGCGCGCTGATTTTCTTCCCATTGGGATACATCGCGCGCCACTTCTTTGGTCGCATTGAAACTGCGTTACGGTTGATTTTCTTCAGACCGCGTTACGTAAAACCAGCAGGCATCCTGCGCCGAACCCCGACCGTCAAGGCAACGCAAAAAGATGACTAAACCAATTAAAACCGCCACAGCGCCATCTCCACTCTGGCAATACTGGCGTGGTCTTTCCGGGTGGAACTTCTACTTTCTGGTGAAGTTTGGCCTGCTTTGGGCCGGGTATCTCAATTTCCACGCCATGCAGAACCTTGTCTTCATGGCCTTTCTGCTGGTGCCGCTGCCAAATCTCAAACTGCATAAACTGCGTAACTGGATAGCTATTCCCATCGGTTTCGCCCTGTTCTGGCATGATACCTGGCTGCCGGGTCCTGAAAGCATCATGAGCCAGGGGTCGCAGATTGCCGGTTTCAGCGCCGACTACGTCTGGGACCTGGTCACTCGCTTTATTAACTGGCAGATGGTCGGCGCATTCTTCGTCCTGCTGGTCGCCTGGCTATTTTTATCGCAGTGGATCCGAGTTACGGTGTTTGTGGTGGCGATTATGGTCTGGCTTAACCTGCTGACGATAACCGGCCCGGTCTTCTCCCTGTGGCCTGCCGGTCAGCCAACATCGACGGTAACCACCACCGGAGGATCTGCCGCCGCGACTGTGGCCACCGCCGGAGATAATCCGGTCGTCGGTGATATCCCGGCGCAGACTGCACCGCCAACCTCCGCCAACCTCAACGCGTGGCTGGCAAGCTTCTATGCGGCGGAAGATAAACGCAAAACCACCTTCCCTGCGGCCCTGCCGGAAGATGCGCAGCCGTTCGAACTACTGGTCATCAACATCTGTTCTCTGTCATGGTCAGATATTGAAGCCGCAGGTCTGATGCAGCATCCGCTATGGGCACACTTCGACATCCTGTTCAAAAACTTCAACTCCGCGACCTCCTACAGCGGCCCGGCAGCTATTCGTCTGCTACGCGCCAGCTGCGGTCAGCAGTCGCACGTCAATCTGTACCAGCCGGGCGGGAACCAGTGCTACCTGTTCGATAACCTGGCGAAGCTGGGCTTTACCGAACAGCTGATGCTGGGTCATGACGGCAAGTTTGGTGACTTCCTGAAAGAAGTGCGTAATCAGGGCGGCATGCAGGCACCGCTGATGGATCAGAAAGGGCTGCCGGTCAGCCTGCTGGGCTTCGACGGCTCGCCGGTGTATGACGATCTGGCCAACCTCAACCGCTGGCTGGATAAAGAGAAACAGGAGAACGGACGCACCGCGACCTTCTTTAACACCCTCCCGCTGCACGACGGCAACCACTTCCCGGGTCAGAGTAAAACTGCGGATTACAAAGCGCGTGCGCAGAAGATGTTTGACGAGCTGGATCAGTTCTTTACCGAGCTTGAGAAATCAGGTCGTAAAGTGATGGTGGTGGTCGTACCTGAGCACGGCGGCGCGCTGAAGGGCGACAAAATGCAGGTCTCTGGTCTGCGTGACATTCCAAGCCCGGCGATTACCAACGTCCCGGCGGCGGTGAAATTCTTCGGTATGAAAGCACCGCATCAGGGTCCGGCGATTGAAATCACCAAGCCAAGCAGCTACCTGGCGATTTCCGAGCTGGTTGCCCGCGCGGTAGACGGCAAAATGTTTACCGAGGACAGCGTCAACTGGCAGCAGTACACCAGCAATCTGCCACAAACGGCACCGGTGTCCGAGAACTCAAACGCGATTGTTATTGAGTACCAGGGCAAACCCTACGTTCGACTGAACGGCGGCGACTGGGTACCGTACCCGCAATAATTCCACCTCCTGTCCTGGAAAGAAAGTTGCCAGCTGGCAACTTTCTTTCCAGCCTCTTCACACTAACATATTGATATTAAACATCTCCTTTTCTGGCACAGCGCTTGCTATTACAGCCTGAGCTGTTTTGTTTCGAATCTAAGGAGATATCATGACTGATTGTCGTCGTTACGGATTTAACACCCAGATCGTTCACGCAGGCCAGCAACCGGACCCTTCCACGGGCGCGCTCAGCACGCCGATTTTCCAGACCTCTACCTTCGTCTTTGACAGCGCTGAACAGGGTGCTGCTCGCTTCGCACTCGAGGAAGAGGGCTATATCTATACGCGCCTTGGCAACCCCACCACCGACGCGCTGGAAAAGAAACTCGCCACGCTTGAGTGCGGTGAAGCGGCGCTCGCGACAGCGTCGGGGATCTCGGCCATCACCACTACCCTGCTGACGCTATGCCAGCAGGGCGATCACATCGTCTCTGCCAGCGCCATCTATGGCTGCACTCACGCCTTTTTGTCACACAGCATGCCGAAATTTGGTATTAACGTGAGCTTCGTTGATGCCTCAGATCCTGAACAGATAAGGGAAGCTATTCGCCCGGAAACCAGGGTGGTGTACATCGAAACCCCGGCAAATCCGACGCTTTCGCTGGTTGATATTGAAACCGCCGCCGGGATAGCCCATCAACGCGGCGCGCTGCTCGTGGTGGATAACACCTTTATGTCGCCTTACTGCCAGCAGCCGTTGCGTCAGGGAGCAGACATCGTGGTACACAGCGTCACCAAATACATCAACGGGCATGGCGATGTCATTGGCGGCGTGATTGTTGGCAAGCAGGAATTTATCAATCAGGCACGCTTCGTCGGACTCAAGGACATTACCGGCGGCTGCATGAGCCCATTCAACGCCTGGCTGACGCTGCGCGGAGTGAAAACGCTGGGCGTGAGGATGGAACGCCACTGCGAAAACGCGCTCAAAATTGCCCGTTTTCTTGAGCAGCATCCGGCAATTACCCGGGTCTATTATCCAGGGCTGCCGTCGCACCCGCAGTATGAGCTGGGACGCCGCCAGATGAGCTTGCCGGGTGGGATAATCAGCTTCGAAATTGCCGGTGGGATGGAGGCTGGCAGACGGATGATCAATTCTGTAGAATTGTGCCTCCTCGCGGTCAGTCTCGGTGATACCGAAACCCTCATTCAGCATCCTGCGTCAATGACGCATTCGCCTGTTGCGCCAGAGGAGCGGCTAAAAGCAGGTATTACCGATGGACTTATCCGCCTTTCAGTGGGTCTTGAAGATCCCGAAGATATTATTAACGACCTTGAGAACGCCATCAAAAAGGCGACATTCTGACCACGCCATCGTGAACTGACGACTGTGGGTTCACGATGTGAATTATCAAGGCACAACGGCCTGGCTATACGCCTCATCCTGCGACATTCGCAGGATGGCGCGTATTTTGGGCAGGGGGCTTTATGCAGGACAACACATTACAATTACGCAACAATGAAGTAACCGCCGCCGCATTTTCAACAAAATTACCTTTTACCCGCTATGACTTTGGCTGGGTGCTGCTGTGTATTGGCATGGCAATTGGTGCCGGCACGGTGCTGATGCCAGTACAAATCGGTCTGAAAGGGATTTGGGTATTTATAACTGCCTTTATTATCGCCTATCCCGCGACCTATATTGTGCAGGACATTTATTTAAAAACATTATCAAAAAGCGAAACCTGCAACGATTACACCGATATAATCAGCCATTATTTAGGAAAAAACTGGGGAGTATTTCTTGGCGTTATTTATTTCCTGATGATTATTCACGGAATATTTATATATTCATTATCAGTGGTTTTCGACAGCGCCTCTTATATCAAAACATTCGGCCTGACGGACATGGATTTGTCGCAGTCGGTTATTTATAAAATCGCTATTTTTTCAGTACTGGTGGCTATCGCCTCTGGCGGAGAGAAACTGCTGTTCAAAATCTCCGGCCCAATGGTGGTAGTGAAAGTGGCCATCATTCTGGTATTTGGCTTTGCGATGATCCCCCACTGGAATTTCAGCAACATCACCGCGTTTCCGGCAGCTCCCGCTTTCTTCCGCGATGTTCTGCTCACTATCCCGTTCTGCTTCTTCTCAGCGGTCTTTATTCAGGTGCTGAACCCGATGAATATTGCGTATCGCAAGCGAGAAGCAGACCAGGTCACCGCTACCCGTATGGCGATTCGCACCCACCGTATTAGCTACATCACGTTAATTGCGATCATTTTGTTTTTCTCGTTCTCGTTCACGTTCTCCATTAGCCATGAAGAAGCGGTGTCGGCATTTGAGCAAAACATCTCGGCGCTGGCGCTGGCAGCGCAGGTCATTCCTGGGCAGATTATCCACATCACCTCTACGGTGCTGAATATCTTTGCCGTCCTGACCGCATTCTTCGGTATTTATCTGGGTTTTCATGAAGCGATTAAAGGCATTGTCCTGAACCTGCTGGGACGCGTGGTAGACGCCGATAAAATTAACCCATTGGTGCTGGCACTGGGTATTTGTGTGTTTATCGTGATTACCCTGGTGATCTGGGTGTCGTTCCGGGTTTCTGTGTTGGTATTTTTCCAGTTGGGTAGCCCGCTGTACGGTATTGTGGCCTGTATTATTCCGTTCTTTCTTATCTATAAAGTCACACAGCTTGAGAACCTGCGCGGAGTGAAAACCTGGCTTATCCTGCTATACGGTATTCTGTTATGCCTGTCACCATTGCTGAAGCTGATTGAGTAAATGCCAATGCCGTCAGCGCTCGCGTGCTGGCGGCATTCAGACGCTTTCCAGTTGATAACTCCGGATTTTATTCAGTACCGTCGTATGCGATACCCCCAGTGCCCTGGCGATGCGTCGTGAAGAAGCATTCTCTTCAACCATCTGTTCAATCAGCCTGCGCTCCTCATGTTCAACCTGCGCTTTAAATGGCCGATCGGCCGCGAGTTTTCCCGCAGGCGCCATTCCCAAATCCTCAAGCATCACAACTTCTGACTCAGCCATCAGCATCAGGCGAATAATGGTGTTCTCCAGTTCTCTGACATTTCCCGGCCACGGATGGGCGTGCAAAGATTCAAAACAGGCTTTATCCAGAATAAATCGCCGCTGGAACTCCTTTGAATATTTCTGCACAAAGTAGCGCATCAGCAGCGTGATATCCTGCGGTCGTTCACGCAGAGGCGGAATCGTCAGCGACAGCACGTTAACCCGGTAATAGAGGTCGGCGCGAAGCTGGCGATTCTCGACCATCTCTTCAAGGCAGGCGTTTGTCGCCACAATAATACGGGTATTGACTGGAATAATTTTCGTTCCCCCCACCCGGCGAATACCGCCATCCTGCAGCACTCGCAGGAGTTTCGCCTGTAAATTTAGCGGCATTTCACCAAACTCATCGAGAAATAGCGTGCCCTGATCCGCCGTCTCGAAAAGCCCTTTTTTGCCATGACTATCGGCACCGCTGAAAGCGCCTTTTTCATAACCAAAAAGCTCACTTTCCATCAACGTTTCCGGTAATGCTGAACAGTTAAGAGGAATAAAAGGCGAATAGCGTCGTTTCCCGGCATTATGAATCGCGCGAGCCAGAAGTTCTTTGCCGGTTCCAGTTTCACCGCGAATCAGCACCGTATATTTGCTGTCAGCAACTTTCATCGCCTGGGAGATGACGAGTTGCATCTCTGGGCTACAGCTGACAATGTCGGAGAAATCGCGCGGGCGAGTGGATTCTGGCGATGAGAAATGAACAAAATCTTCTGAATAATAAGCAATGTTAATGATATCGCAGTGCTGATTTAAACGTGTCAACACGCGAAAAATATCCTGTCGTTCGCGTAGCCAGGATTTTATCAGGATCCTTCCTGGCGCGACTTTCATCGAAATAATATTAATATCGCAGCAGGAAAAGTCCTTGAGGACATCCTCAACCATAGACAGGCGATCGATTGTTGTTATATCCCAGCGTATCGTGACCACGTTTTCTCCATTGCACCCGGCAAATGAAAGGTAAGCGATTTTCTGTGACGTTAAGTTACCCGGCAAAAAAATTGGGCCACTGCATTCTACCGTTTACCCCTTAATGTTCTGCTAATAACCTCACATTGTGTGGTTAAACATTTTGGAGAAAAAAAACCGGAGCACCTGGCTCCGGTTTTTACGGTTTCGCACCTTTACTGCTGTGGATTTTCATCCTGGTCGACCGCAAAGCATGCCACCAGCTGGCCGCCGTAGTCTTTTAGCTGCGGCTGAAGCTGGGTGCACGGACCGAAACGACGACGGCAGCGGGCGTTGAAGGCACACCCCGGCGGCGGATTCAGCGGGCTCGGCAGCTCGCCGGTGAGCTTAATACGTTCACGACGATCGTCCGGGTTCAGACGCGGCGTGGCGGAAAGCAGCGCCTGGGTGTACGGATGACGCGGGTTGTTGAAGATCTGGTCTTTAGTCCCCTTCTCCACGCAGCGCCCGAGGTACATCACCATGACTTCATCGGCAATGTGCTCTACCACTGAGAGATCGTGTGAAATAAACACATAGGAAAGCCCCAGGTCCTGCTGCAGATCCATCATCAGGTTTAGCACCTGCGCGCGCACCGAAACGTCCAGCGCTGAAACCGGCTCATCGGCGATAACCACGTCCGGATCCAGCATCAGGCCACGGGCGATAGCGATACGCTGCCGCTGACCACCGGAGAACATGTGCGGATAGCGATCGTAGTGCTCGGTTTTAAGCCCCACTTTCGCCATCATTGCCAGCACTTTATCCCGGCGTTCCGCTTTGCTTAACGTAGTATTGATTTGCAGCGGCTCTTCGAGGATCTGGCTCACTTTTTTACGTGGATTCAGAGAACCGTACGGGTTCTGGAACACTATCTGAATTTTCTGCCGACGCAGTTTCTGCGCCTGCGGGTCGTGCTTCAGCAGGTCCTGGCCCCGGTAGAACAGCTCACCGCCGGTCGGGGTTTCAATCATCGTCAGCAGGCGACCCAGCGTGGATTTGCCACAACCGGATTCCCCCACCACCGCCAGCGTTTTGCCGCGCTCCAGGGTGAACGACACCCCGTCCAGCGCCTTCACCAGGCGCTCAGGAGCAAAAATCCCCTTCCTGACCGGGTAATGTTTTTTCAGATCAATAGCCTGCAGCAACGGCTGGGTGGCCTCTGGCGTACTCATAGTGTGGGCCTCCCGGCATCATCGAGGGGATAGTGACATTTGGACTGACGCAGGCCGTCAAGGCTGTTCAGCTCTGGCTCTTCGGTGCGGCACTTGTCGGTTGCGTACGGGCAGCGCGGGTTCAGCAGACAGCCCATCGGGCGATCGTATTTACCCGGGACCACGCCGGGCAGCGACGCCAGGCGCGCTTTGTCCTGAGCGAACTCCGGCAGCGCGCGCAGCAATGCCTGGGTGTACGGATGGCGCGGCGCGCGGAAAATATCCTTCGCTTCACCGGTTTCCACCACCTGGCCCGCATACATCACGATTATCTTGTGTGCCGCTTCAGCCACCAGCGCTAAATCGTGCGTGATAAGGATGAGCGCCATGTTCTCTTTTTTCTGCAGATCGAGCAGCAGCTCGATGATCTGCGCCTGGATGGTCACGTCGAGCGCGGTCGTCGGTTCATCCGCGATAAGCAGCTTCGGACGACAGGCAATCGCCATCGCAATCATCACGCGCTGGCTCATCCCGCCGGAAAGCTGATGCGGGTACACGTCGAGACGTGACGCCGGGTCCGGGATCCCCACCTGAGTCAGCAGGTCGATGGCCCGCTGCTGGCGAGTTTTTTTATTCCCGCCCTGGTGTACCTTAATGGCCTCCATAATCTGGTAGCCAACGGTGTAGCAGGGGTTCAGGCTGGTCATCGGATCCTGGAAGATCATCGCCACTTCAGCACCCACCAGCTGGCGGCGCTCTTTCTCGGAGATGCGCTTCAGGTCGCGACCGTTAAACGCCAGGCTTTCGGCCATCACGCGGCCAGGGTAGTCAATCAGCCCCATGATCGCGAGCGAGCTGACCGATTTACCGGAGCCGGATTCACCCACGATACCGACCACTTCGCCCTGATTTACGCTATAGCTCACACGGTCTACGGCACGGAACTCGGAGCCCACGTCGCCGAAGTGCACCGATAATTTGTCTACATTCAATAACGCCATCTCGTGCCTCTTACTGCTTCAGTTTGGGATCGAGCGCGTCACGAAGACCGTCACCCATCAGGTTAAATGCCAGCACCGTCAGGAGGATAGCGACACCCGGGAAGGTGACGACCCACCAGGCGCTTTGCGCGAACTGCAACACGTCGGAGAGCATTGTGCCCCACTCCGGTGTTGGCGGTTGCGCACCCATGCCAAGGAAGCCAAGAGCCGCCATATCGAGAATGGCGTTAGAGAAGCCGAGCGAGGCCTGCACGATAAGCGGTGCAAGGCAGTTCGGCAGAATATTGATAAACATCTGACGCATCGCGCCAGCACCCGCCACACGGGAGGCGGTAACGTAGTCGCGGTTCACTTCCACCAGCACTGCCGCACGGGTCAGGCGCACATAGTGCGGCAAGGCCACGAAGGTCAGCGCCAGAGACGCATTGACTATCGACGGGCCGAATATTGCTACCAGCACCAGCGCCAGCAGCAGGCTTGGCAGCGCCAGCATGATATCGACCACGCGCATGATAACGGTATCGACGATACCGCCGAAATAGCCCGCCACCAGACCGAGCACCACGCCCATAATCAGCGACAGCACCACCACCAGGCAGCCAACCAACAGCGACAGACGCGCACCGTACATCAGGCGGGTCATGATATCGCGACCAACGTCATCGGTACCCAACGGGTGCAGCAAGCTGCCACCATCCATCCAGAACGGTGGTGCCAGTAAGGTATCGCGGAACTGATCCGCCGGGTTGTAAGGCGCAATAAAGTTTGCGAACACGGCGATCAAAATCATGATGGCGACGTAGACCAGCCCCACCACGGCACCTTTGTTGCGTTTGAAATAGTGCCAGAACTCCTGCAGCGGGGTCATTGGCACCGGCGCGGCGACAACTTTGTTTTCAGTAACTTGTGACATGATGGCCCCTTACTTCTTATGCCGAATACGCGGGTTCACCACGCCGTACAGCAGGTCGACCAGCAGGTTAACAACGATAATCATCGTCGCCACCAGCAGTACGCCGCCCTGCACTACCGGATAATCACGGCGCTGCAAGGCATCAATCAGCCAGCGCCCCAGTCCCGGCCAGGAGAAAATAGTTTCCGTCAGAATCGCCCCCGCCAGCAGCGTGCCCACCTGCAGACCGATAACGGTCACGACCGGCAACATGGCGTTACGTAGCGCGTGGACGATGATGACGCGCATCCGGGTCAGGCCCTTGGCGCGTGCGGTACGGATGTAATCTTCACCCAACACTTCCAGCATGGAAGAACGGGTCATACGTACGATAACCGCGAGCGGAATGGTTCCCAGTACAATGGCAGGCAGGATCATGTGTGCCAGCGCATCGATGAAATCACCTGACTCACCCCAGATGGCGGTGTCTATCAGCATAAAACCGGTCAACGGCAAGGTATCATCAAGGAACACCGAATCGCTGATACGCCCGGATACCGGCGTCAGGTTCAGCTGTACGGAGACCAGCATAATCAGCATCATGCCCCACCAAAAGATAGGCATGGAGTAGCCGGTCAGCGCCAGGCCTACCGCCGTGTGATCGAAAATAGAGCCGCGCTTCACCGCTGCCAGTACGCCCACCGGGATCCCGACGGCGACCGCAAAAATCATGGCGCACACGCCAAGTTCCAGCGTGGCTTTGAAGCGAGGTACGAATTCGTCCCATACCGGGAGGCGGCTTTTCAGCGAAACGCCGAGATCGCCGTGGAGAACGCCCCAGATATAGTTGAGATATTGCTGCCACATGGGCTTATCGAGGCCGAGTTGGGCCAGAAGCGCCGCATGACGCTCAGGGGATATACCACGCTCACCCGCCATAATCATGACCGGGTCGCCCGGGATCATATGGACGAAAGCGAAGGTGAGAAGGGTAATACCGATAAACGTGGGGATGACTAATCCCAGACGTCGGAGGATAAACTGCAACATAACCCGGACTCTCTCTCATGACGTGTCGCCTGGTGACTCACGTCTGTATTGCTCACAAATCTTTTCCCCTCTCCCTGATGGAGGAGAGGGGATAAAGCATCACGCTTTTTTATTTATTCGACAGACACGTTTTCGAAGTGGTGTTTGCCCAACGGATCAACCACATAGCCTTTGACTTCTTTACGTACTGGCTCGTAAACGGTGGAGTGAGCCACGATCAGCGCCGGAGCCTGATCATGCATCACGACCTGAGCCTGTTTGTACAGTTCAATACGCTTGTTGTGATCGTCAGTCGCACGCGCCGGCTGAATCAGGTCTTCAAACGGCTTGTAGCACCAGCGAGAGTAGTTGGAACCATCTTTCGCCGCAGCACAGCTGAACAGGGTAGCGAAGAAGTTATCCGGATCCCCGTTATCACCGGTCCAGCCCATCATCACAGTCTGGTGTTCACCGGCTTTCGCACGCTTCAGGTACTCGCCCCACTCGTAGGTAACGATCTTGGCCTGTACGCCCACTTTCGCCCAGTCAGCCTGAATCATCTCAGCCATACGGCGAGCGTTCGGGTTGTACGGACGCTGTACCGGCATCGCCCACAGATCGATAGAGAAGCCTTTTTCCATCCCCGCTTCTTTCAGCAGTTGTTTGGCTTTCTCAGGATCGTAGGTGTAGTCCTTAACGTCATCGTTGTAACCCCACATGGTTGGCGGGATCAGGTTCTTCGCGGCCTGGCCTGCGCCCTGGTAAACCGCTTTGATGATCGCTTCTTTATTGACCGCATAGGTCAGCGCCTGGCGAACCTTCACGTTATCCAGCGGCTTCTTCTCGGTGTTGAAAGAGAGATAACCCACGTTGAGGCCCGGCTGCTCCATCAGGTTGATGGATTTGTCCTGCTTCATGCGTGCGATATCTGCCGGGTTCGGGTACGGCATCACCTGGCACTCGTTCTTCTGCAGTTTGGCGTAACGCACAGAGGCGTCAGGCGTAATGGAGAAGACCAGACGGTCGATCTGCGGCTTGGTGCCCCAGAAGCCCGGGAAGGCTTTATACAGAATGCGGGAGTCTTTCTGGTACTGCATCAGCTGGAACGGACCGGTGCCGATAGGGTTCAGATCGACTTTCTCCGGGGTGCCGGCTTTCAGCATGTTGTCTGCATATTCTTTTGACAGAATAGAGGCAAAGTCCATCGCCAGGTCGGCAAGGAACGGTGCTTCCGGACGCGTCAGGACGAACTGGACGGTGTTATCGTCCACTTTCTTCACTTCGCTAATCAGGTCCGGCAGACCCATACCTTCGAAGTATTCATAGCTGCCGCCAGACACTTTGTGGTACGGGTTTTTATCGTTCTTCTGACGATCGAAAGAGAACACCACATCGTCAGCCGTTAAATCACGAGTCGGTTTAAAATCTTTATTATCCTGCCACTTCACACCCTGACGCAGATGGAAAGTATAGGTTTTACCATCTTCGCTGACTTCCCACTTTTCAGCGAGGCCAGGAATAACTTCCGTGGTGCCCGTTTTAAATTCTACCAGGCGGTTATAAATAGGCACGGAGCTGGCATCGTACGTAGTACCAGAGGTAAATAACTGCGGGTTAAAGCCTTCCGGCGAGCCTTCTGAACAATACACCAGGGTTTTTGCCTGCACGCTTGCCGCCACGGTCAGAGCCACCAGGCTCAGTCCGAGCTTCAGCATCCCTGACTTTTTCAAGGAAATACTCATTATTGTGCTCCACAATGTGATGTTGTTTGTTGTGTATATATTCCGCCAGCCTTTATTTGTTTTTTACCCGGTCTGGTCGGTAGTGCCCGAAGGCGTAATGAGAGATGGGGATTCCTTTCACAAGGGCGACTGAGTTGCAGTGCAGATTGTCCATAAAGTGCCCCTCATGCCCTACAATCTGTCAACAGAATGTGAAAACGTCAATACAGGTAACCGGGATTTGCATCGAGGGTGAGAATCGGCAAACAAAGATTAAAAAAAGTTCAGGGGGCTATTTTCAGCAGGGAAATTTATGCTACGCCGTCATCGGCAGCATAACGCACTTCATACTTTGCAACATTCAGTGATTAACAATTATGCAAAATGAAAAAAAATTCTTGCGAAATGGTGATTATCTGAGCGGTTCATGCCATGAACGTTAAAACGCACAGCGGAAAATGCTGAACATATCCATAAGCAACGCGAAAAAAGAGCAATGCAAATATATAAAATTGCAATGGATAATGTCACAAAATGGTTAACTGGAGGTTATAAATCGTGTTGAGCGGGGTTTTACGTGATTTGGGGCAAGAACCTGTGTCCTTACCCCAGTCTTCTCTCTCCCATGGAAAAGGGAGGAAGGATGATAACAACGAAAAAATACGCATCACTTCGACAGGTTTTTGATCTCTTCGCAAACCTGATCAGCAGTAATCTCATACATGCACAGCGGTTTATCGTAAATGCAGGTACTACATCTGTCGATAATGTGTCCTTGAGCGCATGGGCCGCACTCTTTCTCGTTAGCAATACAGTGGCTTAACTTTCCCCAGGGAGAAAAACGATGTGCGCAGCTCGAGCCATAGAGTCCAATCACCGGTATTTTCGCTGCAGAGGCAAGATGAATGTTGCCGGAGTCGTTACCCACATACAGCGAGCATAATTTTAGAATGGCTCCGGTCTCACGAAGCGTCGTTTTGGCAATTAGATTGACAACAGGCAGCTCGGGGCCACACATTTCAATGAACTGGTTTCCCTGAACCACATCTCCCTTTGCCCCTAACAGTACGAAGATCCGTCTGTTGTCCTCGGCATAAAGTTTCTTCGCTAATTCTGCAAAATATTCTAACGGCCATTGCTTGAGAACGGAGTGCCCGGAAGAAAGCCCCAGGCAAATATAATTCCCTTCTCTACTCAACTGATACTTTAGAGTCGCTGCCAACACTTCTTCGTCTGTTAACCAGATATCAAGATCATGGCGTTCGGTTAACTGAGTGTTGAACGCTGCGTTGAGTAACTCAACGCCACGCTCCACCTCATGACGCAGCACGTTACTTCTGACCAGAGTAGTAGACAGGCGGTCAAAGCTGTAATTGAGCAAAGATTTTCGCTCTGTGGTTTTCTCAGTCCAGGCTACACGCTGGGGTGCGAGCGTAAACAAGGAGATAAATGCGGCGTTATGGTCTTCATCATACCGCGGTACTATTGTAATGTCGGGAATGTAACTAAATTCTTTGATGACGAATGATAGGGTTTTATACAGTCGGTTGATCAAACTGTATTTGAGTGAATTGCCCGGATTATAGATTTTAATCTCATCAACAATCGTTGACTTTTCGACCAGCGCGTAGCTATTTCTGTGGACAACCAGCGTAATCCTGGCATCCGGGTTTTGCATGCGTAATGACTGAAGAAAAGCGCTGTTCATCACTGTGTCACCAACTGTCTTATCAAGGCGAATAACACAGATATTTTTTTGCTGTGAGGACAGTCTTCTTTTTGTCGCCACCTGATATATCGGTTTCATGACCAACGCCAGAGACGTTGACGCATACATAAAGGACTTTATTAGCAACGTCTTAAGCGACATTCTTCTCTAACCTTGTACGTTTAAACACCCATGCAGCCTGCATGCAACTATTAATTGATTCTACCGCTATTACACCTAGTGCAGCGCCGTAGATGCCAAACAAATGTAAGAACAGATAAATGAATATAACTGACAGTGTTAGGTTAACAAAGCTGACCCACGTCATGACTTTGAAATCGCCCATTGCCAACACTGCAGATGTAAGTGATAAATTCACTGATTTAAAAATAATAGCTATACACAATAAATAAATCACAGGTAATACGGGGAGATAGTCCTGGTAAAAATGATTAACCACAAACCATGAGACCGCTATTGTCAGAGCGACAATCAGCACTCCCAGGCAGAAAAACAGTGCAATCACCTTTTTAATTCTGATGGCAAAGAATTGCATTCCTTCCATATAGTAGCGAGACAGCAAGCTATATGAGTTTGCTGAAAAAGCCCCCACAATGAACAGCGCTGGTTCCGTAATTCTCTGTGCAAAACCATATTGTGCCAGGCTGATATCCTGGAAAAAATACTTGATAAATACGATATCAAGGCGAGAGTACAGAATAGCAACCAGCATTGCGATGCCGATCGCATAGTGTCTGTGTAAGTTATTGACAACTCTCTTTAAACTTACCCACAGCACATTGTGTTTTTTGAATACTTTATATCCCAATATCGCTGCGGTAAAGAACTCACCTATTACTACACAGCTGAGAGCCGGAAGTACGGCCTTTTGACTCCAGAAAACCATGAATGCAGCAAGAATAACCACCGTCACACCGATGATAGTGACAATGATTTTATCCAGCTTTTGCTGCGCCAGATAGAAGTTAACTGAGAAATTCAGGAACATAGGACTCACTGCCATCAAACCAAACAGTGAGATATAAATGGCTGGCCACTCTGGGTTACTGTATTTGAATATAGAAAAATAGAGAAGGAATATTAGAACTGCAGATAGCAACTTTTGTGTCATTGATTTAGACAAGATTTTGTCTATTTCTTTCTCATCCTGGGTTTGACTTATACATTTAATGGTATAATTATCAAGACCCATATCAGCAATAACACGAAATATTTCGGTACATGCCATTAAAAAAGCCAGCATCCCGAATATACTTTGATCCGCAATTTTGGCTAGTAGAATAAAAGCCAGAACCCGAACACCCAACGTTGTTCCACGAACTATTAATGTCGCGAATGAATTGATAAGAATGCTGATTTTTGACATAAATTAACAGTTCTTAAGAGAACATCCCATTTGGAATTTATTCCGGGCGATAAAGCTATGCAATACCGTCTCATAATTTAGAGCACTGGCTATATTCACAGCAAACCTATCACCTGTCAAGCTTCCGACACCGGGATAGCACGGGTTTCCATATACTTATAGGAACATTACCTAAACACGTTTGACTTGTAAGATACCGTTTTCGACGCATGCAAAAAAGCCTGCTCATTGAGCAGGCTTTTCGAATTTGGTCGGTGATAGAGGATTCGAACCTCCGACCCCTTCGTCCCGAACGAAGTGCGCTACCAGGCTGCGCCAATCACCGAATGCGGGGCGCATCTTACTGCTGCGTTGTTACCCCGTCAATCCCTTAATGCTAAAAAGGCATTCGATCGCTGAGAAAGTCACCATCAACGTGCCTTTACGTCACTTTTCGCTGCATCAGGTATGTGGCACCAGTTGTTATTCTGGTTAATTCCACCGTCTGGCGAGGTGTAGCCAAGGCATCCCATCATGGTGTCATACAGCTCAACGTGGCGACGCGGTATCTTCATGTCCGCCTGTTTTTTTAGCTGCGCGAAGGCGCGGGCATGGTCCGGGCTTTCCAGATATTTGTCTGACATCCACACCAGCATCGGCACACGGAACTGCTCCGGTGGTGCAAGCTTGCGCGGCGTACCATGCAGGTGCTCCTTCTCATTAATAGACTCACCGTGGTCGGCGGCGTAGAAGACGATGGCTTTCTTATCGCGCAGCTGGTCGAACACGCGGCTGATAAAGGTATCAACGTACAATACCGAATTATCATAAGCGTTGATCAGCTCCTTCTTGCTGCACTTCTCGTTGATACCGGCACATTCCGGCTGCCACCTGGCATAGTCGCGTGTATAGCGCTGATAATAGTTATAATGCGACCCTTTGGTATGCAAAATGATCATGTGCTTACCCTGAGGGTGATCCTTCAACGACAGCGACATTTCATTCAGCAACAGCATGTCATCCACGCTTTTTCCACGGTTGCGCGGCTCGGCGCCAATCTGCTCGCGGTAGGCGATGTTGTCGGCCATGGTGTTGCTGTAGAACCAGACCTCACTCTGCATCGCGAAGAGGTCAGTACTAAAGCCCAGCTGTTTCAGTACCGCAAATACGTTCTGCTCTTTAAGGGTACGCTGTGGGTTTTCATCTGCCCCACCCTCACGTACGAACATGCAGCGCAAAGAAAGTTTGGTCGCGGTGTCGCACGACTCACCGCGCCAGGCCACCAGGTTCTTCTCCTGGGCAAGTTTTGGTGTGGTGTTGCGGTTATAACCAAGAATGCCCATGTGGTCCCAGCGGGTGGTTTCACCAATGATGAACACGACGTAGGTATCATCAAGACCACCTGCAGGGGCGTTGTAAGTGAATTTTGTCGCCGGGTTAATCAGCGAGCGATTATCTGTCGATTCATCCGCCTGCGCCCAGGCGTACAGGCCTAACGCCGAGAGCCAGTTAGACGGCAGATAGGAGTTCGCCACGACCCCGCCGTAGCTTGGCATATCCACACCCGACATCTTCTCGACCTGCTTCATCCGCTGTTCCATCAGACGAATCGGTGCCCAGACCAGTAAACCGGCCATCACCACGATGGTGACATTACGCAGACGCTGCCCGCGGGTGCGCAGCTGGCGCAGCAAGGTATAGCGGCAGCGGTTACTCCAGATGAAAAACAGCGGCGGCAGGCTTGTCGCCACCGTCCAGATGATAAGCCCCCGGCTCACCACCTCTTTAGACAGATCGATATCCGTGGTCATCACCGAAGCCACGATGCCGTAGCCAATCACCACGTTCATGAAGGTCATGTAGTAGCTTGCTGCGGCCGAAATCACCACCACCAGCGACGTCAGAACCTGCCACGGGCGACGACCAAGCAGCGACAGCAGGCGCAACAGAAAGAAGGTCACAAGGACCGAGCCAAACACTTCGATGACCGCAAAAATTCCATTTCTTGCCGTGAATTGTTCGAAATAGCCTTCCAGTCGACGGAACAGCACCGCGCCGTTCAGAAACAGGCCTATATAGACGGACAACAGCAGGCACAGACGCTGCTGAGTAAGGGACTTTATGTAATTCATGCAAGCAACCCTGGAAAAGGGAAATAAAAAAACCGACATACATGTCGAAAGTGATGCGTCGTAGTTCGTTACCCGAAACGTCCAACATCGCGGTAAGTAGACCACAGGGGTTAGAAAAAGTGGCAGCAAGAAGTGTGATTGGTGAGTGTTTTTACAAAAAGACAAGTCTTAAAAAGGATAAAACTAAATTTCAGCGGGCCGTTATCAAACAAAAAAAGCCGGCAAAGCCGGCTTTAATTCGAGGGATGAATACTCAGGCATGCGCCGGATGGAACACTTCGCTTTTTGGCTGACGGATAGTGGTCGACAGCGCCAGAGAGACTATCAGCAGGGCGAAGATGACGCAGAAGGTCACGAAGAAGCCACCGAACAGCGATGCGATAAGCGAGCCGCAGATGCTGCCGATACCGAAGCCTAAGTAAATCACGCCGTAGTTTTTCGCCAGGTTATTCAGACCGAAGAACTCACTCACCAGAGACGGGAAGACGGTGATAGTACCGCCGAAGTTGAACGCTACACAGGCAATGGCGGCGAAGAAGGTCAGCGCATTCAGCGGGGCGAACAGCAGGGCCGCCATACCGACGAGGGAGATAACCTGCCCAATGGTGATGACGCGGATGCGGGAGATTTTATCCGACAGGATGCCCAGCACCAGGCGGCCACCCAGGTTCGCGATAGAGATAACGGTAACGGCGTTGGCTGCCGTCAGCACGTCAAGGTGCACCATGCCCTGCGCGATGTCTTTCGCTACACCGATAACGTACAGGCCGCTCATGCATGCGGTCAGGAACATCACCGCCAGCATCCAGTACTGCGGCTTACGCATGGACTCAGCAAGAGTAAAGTCGGTTTCAGTTACACCGCTGCTGGTTTTCACCGGCTGATTCGGCGCATCGGTCATCAGAATCGCCCCGAAAACAATCATCACCAGCACGATAGCGCCCCAGATCATGAAGGTTTTTTCCAGGCCGACGCTGGTCAGCAGATGGCTGTCGATAAACTTGAAGCCCAGGCTGCCCAGACCGTAAGAACCGATGGAGAAAGCGGAGATAAGCCCTTTACGCTCCGGGAACCACTTCACGCAGTTGGAAAGCGTCAGCAAATAACCCGCGCCATCAGCAAGACCGACCAGCACACCGGCGCTCAGCCACAGCATCATCAGGTTGTTAGAATGGGCGGTCAGGAAAAAGCCTACACCAAGCAGAATGCCGGAGGCCATCGTGACGCGCTTCACGCCGAAACGCTCCTGCAGTTTGCCGGCAATGGAGGAGGAGATTGCCAGACCAAGGCTCAGCAGGCCAAAGGAAAAAGCGACCTGGCTTACCGGTTCGTTAAGTTTTTCAGAAAGAGGGCCATTGAACAGGCTCCAGGTGTAGACGGAACCGAGGGCGAACTGGGTAATGATGGTGCCGACGAGGGTAAGCCAGCGGACAGCATTTTTATTTGAAGGGTTCATAGCGGATGCGCCTTTATATATTCATTGGCGCTACCATAACGAAGTGCATTTCATGCCAGGGGGAAAAGGGCATGAAATGCACCCACGACGGAATGAACTGCACTCCTCACGGAATGAATGACATTGTCAAAATGCGGCGCTCACCCCAAGGATGTAGAGGTAATTATTGGTACCGGTCGCCGCGTTATCCGCCTGCGACAGTGAGGCATACGCCGCCAGATGCGGGTTTACCAGCATGTCGGCTCCCACGGTCACGTCCATCCAGTTGCCGTTCTGCTCGCCAGCGGGCGCAGGCGCACCTCGATAGAACCCAGGCTGCGACTTCCACTGATTATCACCATACTGTTGGTTGTAACTCACCTGCGCCCAGGAGCGCACGCCCCACAGCGCATCGGTATCCACGCGCCATCCAACCTTGCTGACGCTGGCGTGCCAGAGCGGATCGTTGGGACTCTCACCACTCTCGTACGCATTCCAGATCTCAGAACGAGAACCGTCATAGTGCCAGCTGGCGACCGGTCCGGTTGTCGTCCCGCTGGCAAGCGGAAAATTCCAGCCAACGCTCATCGTATGAGCCGGATCTAAAGGGCCACTATCCTGCGCATTCGTGGTGTAGCCCGACGTGACCTGGGTCGAATTTATCCGTTCGGCCAGAATATCTTCATAACGTGGTTGGTGATCGCTATCCCATGTATAACGTTCAGACGTATTACTTTGCGGGTCGATAAAGATATATTCCTGTTGCCAGGCATGCACAGAGGTAGTCAGACACATCAAGACTGATGTGCTCACCGGAGCAATAATGCCCCAGCGGCCACAGCTTTTTATTATCATCATGAAAACGACTCCAGGAAAGAGCCGAAACCGGCAGTATTGTTATTTAACGGGACGGCAAGAGTCCCTGTATTAACTATTGACTCTTTGGCATACACGTCAAGCCAGGCTGAATGAAATTTTTTGCGCTGGCGCAACGAAAAGGGAAGAAGCTATGCAACGATGCGGTTGGGTAAGTCAGGATCCTCTTTACATTGCCTATCACGACACGGAATGGGGGGTCGCACAGCGTAATGCGCAACACCTGTTCGAGATGATTTGCCTCGAAGGGCAGCAGGCGGGGCTCTCCTGGATTACCGTGCTCAAAAAGCGGGAAAACTATCGCCAGGCGTTCCATCATTTTGATCCACGGAAAGTCGCCGCCATGACCGACGAAGACGTTGAACGGCTGGTGCTGGATGCCGGTATTATCCGCCATCGCGGCAAGATTCAGGCGATCATTGGCAATGCCCGCGCGTTTCTCGCCATGGAGCAAAACGGTGAGTCTTTTGTCGAATTCGTCTGGTCGTTTGTTGATGACAAACCCATCGTCACCGCTGCCGCCACGCTTGCGGAAATCCCCACCTCAACCCCGGCTTCCGATGCGCTTTCTAAGGCGCTGAAAAAACGCGGCTTTAAATTTGTGGGCACGACCATCTGCTACTCCTTTATGCAAGCCTGCGGTCTGGTAAACGACCACGTCACCGGCTGCATCTGTCACCCAGGAGGCAGCAATGATCCGCGAATGGCGCCATAACGAAGATACCGCTCCGCTTCTGACGCTGTGGATGGAGAGCACCATCTACGCTCACCCGTTTATTGATATCAGTTACTGGCAGGAGAGCGAACCGCTGGTACGTGATGTCTATCTGCCCGGCGCCAGAACCTGGGTCTGGGAGGAAGAAGGCGCGGTGAAAGGGTTTGTCAGCGTAATGGACGGCCGCTACGTCGGCGCGCTGTTCGTTGCCCCCGCCTTCGAGCGCTGCGGGATTGGCGGCGCGCTGCTCAACCATGTTAAGCAGCGTTTTTCTTCCCTGAGCCTTGAGGTATACCAGAAGAACACCCGGGCGGTGAATTTTTACCACGCGCTGGGGTTTCGCATTGAAGACAGCGCGTGGCAGGAAGAGACCCGCCACCCGACATGGATCATGCGTTGGCAGGAGGATTAAACGCCGTCAGCGCCAGCACCGGTCCCGTGTACTTCTCCAGCCACGCCAGCGCGGTATTTCCCGCGCAGCCATTGCCCAGGCGTGAGCTGGGAAGATCTTTGGTCAGCACGTTCACCGCACCATTTTTACAGATCCCCCCGGCCGCAGGCTCCAGATCCGGCCATGCCCCTTCGTGCAGGCAAATCACTCCCGGGCGAATATTCTCCGACACCACCGCCCCCGCCAGCACCTGCCCTCGTGTGTTCCACACCCGTACCAGATCGCCATCATTGATGCCCCGCGCCTGCGCATCCAGCGGATGCAGAGTGAGCGGCTCGCGATCGGCTACGGCATAGCGGCGACGAAGCGACGTACTGTTGAGCTGGCTGTGCAGACGGTGCGCCGGGTGAGCGGAAAGCAGCTGTAGCTGCCCTTGCCCGGCATTACCGTGCCATTCATCCGGTTCCAGCCACGTCGGGTGCCCCGGGCAGTCGGCATAACCGAACCCGGCAATCCGCGCCGAGTGAATTTCGATTTTGCCGCTCGGCGTCTTCAGCGGGTTCGCCTGAGGATCATCCCGGAAGGCTTCAAAGCGAACAAAACGGGCGTTCTGTTCACTTTCTGGCATCTCGATAAGCTGATTTGCCTGCCAGAAATCAGCGAAAGGCGGCAGCGCCACCTGCTGGCTGGCTCCCCGTTGGGCGGCAATGCTGTAAAACGTCTCCAGCCACTGCAGCTCACTTTTCCCCTCGGTGAAGCGCTCTCGCCCGCCGGGCTCCCAGCGTTCGCAAAGATCAGCGAAGACCGTAAAATCATCCCGCGCTTCATCCTGCGGTGCGACCACCTGTCGCATCGGCACCAGATGCTGGTTGCTGTAGTCGCCGGTCATGGTCAGATCGTTACGTTCAAACGAGGTCGTCGCGGGCAGCACGATATCCGCATGACGGGCCGCTGCCGTCCAGAAACACTCTGAGATAACGACCAGCTCCGGTTTCTGCCAGGCGCGGATCAAACGGTTTGTATCCTGATGATGAGTGAAGTTGGCGCCGCCTGCCCACCACAGGAAGCGGATATCCGGGAAGTGACGGTCCATACCATTGTGCTGATACGCGCCTCCCGGGTTTTCCAGTGCCTCAACAATGCGGGCAACCGGGAATTTATCCACCGCATCGCTACCACCCTGAACCACGCCCTGCATGGAGGCGAGCACCGCCGCACGACGCGTCGGGTTGCCGCCGTTGGCAAAATGATAGGAGAGGCCAAACCCGCCGCCCGGTGTGCCAATTTGCCCGAGCATGGCGGCGAGGGTGACCAGCATCCAGTGTTTTTGCTCGCCAAACTGCTGGCGCTGCATCCCCCAGCCCGCCATCAGCATGGTGGTATTTTCATGGAAAAGTTGTGCCAGTTCGCGAATTTTATCTGCACTGACGCCACAAATTTTCGCCGCCCACTCGGCGGTTTTCGCTGTACCGTCCTGGCGGCCGGTCAGATACCCGGCAAAAACCTCATAACCAGTGGTACAGCGGGCGAGAAACTCGCTGTCGTGCCAGCCCTGCTCCTGCAGCGTGTGGGCGATGCCGAGCATCAACGCCACGTCGGTGCCCATGTGCGGCGCAATCCACTCCCCCGCCTCGGCGAAGAACTCAGCCGTTTCCGAGCGCATGGGGTCGATACAAATAATCCGTTTGCCGCTCTGACGCAGCTTATCGAACCACGGGATCCCCTGTTCATCGGAGGCATTCCACGCAATTTTTAGCGTATTGAGCGGGTTGGCGCTCCACAGCACCACCACGTCGCTGTGCTCCAGTATCAGAGGCCAGCTGGTCTGCTGTTGATACACCTCGTTGCCGCCCACCACGTGCGGCATGATGGCTTGCGCCGCTCCCGTGGAGTAATCCCCCAGATGGCCGGTATAGCCGCCGGCCAGGCTCATATAGCGCTGGAGTAACGTCGCGGCTTTATGCAGCACACCGTTGGAGCGCCAGCCATAGGAGCCGGCGAAAATCGACGCCGGGCCGAAATTCTGGCGGATACGCATATGCTGGGCATGGATGAGATCCAGTGCTTCATCCCAGCTCACCCGCACAAACTCATCCTGTCCACGCACACCCTGCGGACTGTCTGGTGACGCCAGAAATCCTTTTCGCACCATCGGATAACGAATACGGGTCTTGCTGTGTACCTGGTCACGCACTGCGCTTTGCAGCGAATTGTTGAAGGTGCCGGGGAGTGCCCCGCGGGAGGAAAAAACGGTGTTGCCATCGGTTTCAACCAGCATAGGCCCCCAGTGGGCTGCGGTCAGTACCGTTTTGGTGGTCGATGAATGTGCCAAAAGCCGCTCCTGAATACGACGCAGGTGATGTTGTGACGGCGATGTTTTAACCACCGTTCAATTATGTTTACAAAATTCAGAGTTATCCCGGAAATTTTCTCTCTGTTCGCTAGTCATAATCCATCGCCACCCTCGCTGTGGCAAAGAATAAAAAGGATTAAAGGAACTAAGATGAAAAAACGTGTGATCATGATTGCCGCTATGGTTAGCGGCGCACTGGCTCTCTCAGGCTGCACCACCAACCCGTACACCGGCGAGCGTGAAGCGGGTAAATCCGGCATTGGTGCCGGTATTGGCTCACTGGTTGGTGCCGGTATCGGCGCGCTCTCCTCCTCGAAAAAAGACCGCGGTAAAGGCGCTCTGATTGGCGCGGCCGCAGGGGCTGCCGTCGGCGGCGGCGTCGGTTACTACATGGACGTACAGGAAGCGAAACTGCGCGAGAAAATGCAGGGCACCGGCGTCAGCGTAACGCGAAACGGCGATACCATCGTGCTGAACATGCCGAACAACGTCACCTTCGACAGCAGCAGCGCAAACCTGAAACCGGCGGGCGCCAACACCCTGACCGGCGTGGCAATGGTGCTGAAAGAGTATCAAAAGACCGCCGTTAACGTTGTCGGCTATACCGACAGCACCGGTAGTAAAGACCTGAATATGCGCCTGTCACAGCAGCGTGCAGACTCCGTCGCCAGCGCCCTTATAACCCAGGGCGTTGCCGCCGGCCGCCTGCGTACCAGCGGGATGGGCCCGGCGAATCCGGTCGCCAGCAACAGCACCACCGAAGGTAAAGCACAAAACCGTCGTGTAGAAATCACGCTAAGCCCGCTGTAGTATGCTCTTTACCCGGCGGCGCTCGTCGCCGGGTCATCCGTCACTCGCCTATCTTGTTTACGGAGAATTGCATGAAGCCGTCGGTTATTTTGTATAAATCCCTCCCGGACACGCTGCTACAGCGTCTTGAACAACACGCCAACGTCACCCAGGTGCAAGACCTCAGCCCGCAGACCGTTGCTCAGCACGCTGACGCCTTCGCCAACGCCGAAGGGATGCTGGGATCCAGCGAAAAAGTCGATGCCGCGTTGCTCGATAACATGCCAGAGCTCCGCGTCGCTTCTACGATTTCCGTGGGATATGACAACTTCGACGTCGAAGCATTGAACGCGCGCCGTATTTTGCTTATGCACACCCCGACCGCACTCACGGAAACCGTGGCCGATACCCTGATGGCGCTGGTGCTCAGCACTGCCCGCCGGGTGCCGGAAGTGGCTGAACGAGTGAAAGCAGGAGAATGGACCGACAGCATCGGGCCTGACTGGTTTGGCACGGATGTGCACCATAAGACGATGGGCATTGTCGGTATGGGGCGGATCGGCATGGCGCTGGCACAGCGCGCGCACTTCGGTTTTGGCATGCCGGTTCTGTATAACGCCCGACGCCGTCACCCGGAAGCCGAGAACCGCTTCCAGGCGCGCTACTGCGACCTCGACTCGTTATTGCAGGAGGCCGATTTTGTTTGCCTGATCCTGCCGCTGACCGATGAAACTCGCCATCTCTTCGGCGCTGAGCAGTTTAAAAAGATGAAATCATCGGCCATATTCATCAACGCCGGACGCGGCCCGGTAGTCGATGAAACAGCCCTCATCGCGGCACTCAAACAGGGTGAAATTCATGCCGCCGGGCTCGACGTGTTTGAACAGGAACCGCTGGCAACAGACTCGCCGCTGCTGTCGATGCCAAACGTAGTGGCGCTGCCACATATCGGTTCCGCAACGCACGAAACCCGCTTTAGCATGGCATCCACCGCGGTGGATAATCTGATTGATGCACTGCATGGAAAGACGGAGAAGAACTGCGTGAATCCGCATGTGGCGTGAAGATAAGCACCCTCTCCCGAACGAGAGAGGGTAAATGAAGCGGATTAACGGGTCGCTTCGACCGCCGCACCCCAGGCCTGGCTAAACGCCTGGTGCTGAGAGGCCAGTGGGCCAATCAGGGTGTTGTACTGGCTTGCCTGCTGTGAAGTCGGGAACTGAATGCCGTTCGCCACAAAGCTCACCTGTGTACCCTGCTGTGCGACAAAATCGCCAACCTGGACCAGTTGCTGAGTGAAGATCTGCGCCGCCGGGATCAGCGGCTGCAGCGCATTCGCCGGGGATGTCACAACCTTGGTGTAAATCTGGTCAAATACCGGCTTCAGATCGTCTGCCTGTTTCAGAGCAGAATGCGCAGCATCGGCCTGCATTTTCGCGTTTTCCAGCTGCTGGCTGAGCACACCAAGCGAACCATTGGCCTGACGCAGCGGCTCACGCTGAGTCATGTAATCCTGCGGAACGCGGATGGCATTGACGCTATCAACGACCGGACGCAAACCTGCATCCATCGCCTGATTAACCTGCTGAGAATAGCCATAAATCACGGCATAATCAGATACAAACGGGCCGAACTGTTTTTTCTGATCCGCAGTCAGCGTCGGTAAACGCTCTCCACTACGCATCGCAGTATTCTGTAAAAAGTCGATGAACGCTTTGCGCTGATCGCCTTCTTTATCGAAACACCCACTCAGGCTAACCACCATCAATAACGCCGCAACAGGCGCAAACCAGCGAGAGCAGGACTTTCCTGTCGCCATTTTTATACTCCTTTCAGCCAATAAACGCGCAAACCGGCACACTCGTGCCTGACGCAGACAAGGATAGTCCAGGTCAGCGTTGCAAGATACCTTTTCCTGAGGTTATGCGATGTAAAAACGGCGGGTTAACGGCTTTGCCAGTTTTGTACTGAGTATTTACAAAAAAATACCACCCGAGCGTGGGCGTTGCTTTTCAGGGCATTAGGCAGCCGCCTTTTTCGCTGAATCGCATCAGGAAAGATATATCGCACGATTCGCCCCTGGCCCTGGCGATCCCAGGGAAAATAACTGGCTATGCTTACTGAGCTCTACTTTATTCACGATCCCGCAGTGTGATTCAGAGGAGTTATCAATGGAATACAAAGAGACTGAGTTTGAACTGCTGAGCAGTCTGGAACAGATTGTTTTTAAAGACGAAATACAGCCAGCTATTCTGGCGCAAGCTTCCTCTGCCTTTACCGAGTTTGAGCAGCTGCGTAAAGGCACAGGCCTTAAAACAGACGAATTTGCCAGAGCGATGGGCGTTACCGTAGCCATGGTGCAAGAGTGGGAGTCACGACGCGTAAAACCTTCCACCACCGAGCTCAACCTGATGCGCCTGATGCTGGCGAACCAGCAAATGATAAAACAATTAGCCGTTTGATTTTTAATGTATTTACCCGAAAAACAGAGCCCACATCCAGGGCTCTGTTTACGTATAAGAATAAAAAAAGTTGCTATCGTCTGCCGAACATGAGTTAATGTCGCCGGTTTGATTTACAGACCATAAAGCAGTCGAGCAGAGCAGTCCTCTCATAGGTTGTCCAATGATACCCTCGTAGTGACCTTTCCCTTTTTTGCTTCAAATCTGTAATCACTACCATCATTGCCATTTGGCATAACACTTAAATTAAAGGAAATCACTATGTCTAACAAAATGACTGGTATCGTAAAATGGTTCAACGCTGACAAAGGCTTCGGCTTCATCACTCCGGACGACGGTTCTAAAGACCTGTTCGTTCACTTCTCTGCTATCATGACTGATGGTTACAAATCTCTGGATGAAGGTCAGAAAGTTTCCTTCACCATCGAAAACGGCGCTAAAGGCCCGGCTGCTGGTAACGTAACCAACGCATAAGCCTGCCTCAGAGCCTGAATCAGGCTCTATAGCACGTAAAGATCCTCGTCATTGACGAGGATTTTTTTTGCCTGTTATTCCCTACAGCGGCCCGAAATACCAGCCCGTCTCCCGCCATTCCAGACAGTGCGTCAGCTTCAGACCTTGCAGGAAATGGTCGTCATGAGAAACCACCAGCATCGCGCCAGGAAACTCCGCCAGCGCGGCTTCGATGGCGCGGGTAGAGGTCAGGTCAAGATGGTTGGAAGGCTCGTCCAGCAGCAGAAGCTGGGTGGCATCACGCCGCCAGAGCACGCAGGCCAGCGCCGCCTTCAGCCGCTCTCCGCCGCTCAGCGCACCAAGCGGCAGGTGGACTTTATCGGCACCAAGCTGCAGTTGGGCGAGACGAGTACGCAGCATGCCCTCTTCCAGCGGCGTGTCCGCGAGGTTGAGGTGCGCCATCACCGACAGCGTTAGATCGAGCTGGCTCAGGTGCTGATCGAGCCACGCCGCCGGTACCGACAGGCGGCACTCCCCGGATAACGGTGCTTCCAGCCCCATCAACGTTCTTAAGAGCGTCGTCTTGCCGCAGCCGTTTGGGCCACGCAGCGCAATACGCATCGGCCCGTCGAGCCGCCAGGTCAGCGGCGAGGTACTGCTGTACGCCAGCTGAAGCGCCTCCAGTTCCAGCACCTGTTTCCCCGTAGCAATCTGGCTCCCCGGTAGCGTGAACATCACCGGAGTCTCCTCTTCGACCCGCTCACGGGCTTCTGCGACTGCGGCGTTGAGTTCACGATTCTGCTCCCGATGCTGGCGCAGCACGCTGCCAGGGCGCTCTTTCGCCGCCCCTTTGTACTTCACCCGCTCGAAGGACGCGATATTCAGAGTATCAACCGTGCGTAAGGTCTGGGCTGAGCGACGCTGACTGGCATCATGTTCCTTCTGCATACGCGCCCGGGTTCGCCGCCGCTCGGTGGCCGCATGTTCGAGCGCCGCACGCGCCGCCTGCTGTTCGGCATCACGCTGCTGCTGATAATCATCGTAGTTGCCACCAAAGCTGCGAAGCTGGCCGGGAGTGAGCTCGAGAATACGCGGCATCCGGGACAAGAGTTCCCGATCGTGACTGGCAATCAGCGCCCCGCCACGCCAGCACGCCAGTTTGTGGTAGAGCCACTCACGGCCCTGCTTGTCGAGATGGTTAGTCGGTTCGTCGAGCAGCAGGTAGTCCGCTCCCGACAAAAACGCTGCGCATAGCAACGCCTTCACTCGTTCGCCACCGCTCAGAGAGGTAGCGAGCCTCTGCGGCTCGAAACCACCAAGACCGGCCTCCAGAAACGCACTGTTCAGGCGTTCCTGCAGATCCCAGTGACCTTCCAGACGTTCAACGTCATCGGGCAGACTCTCGCCGGCCACAACCCGGTGCAAAGCGGCGAAAACTGCCTCGTAGCCCAGCAGCCCGGCAAGCGTCATCTGCGGCTCTACCGCATGCTGCTGCGCCACCCAGGCGTGGACGCCAAAACGTTCGATATGCCCACCAGACGGTACATCCTCGCCTGCCAGCAAGCGCAATAGCCGGGTTTTACCCACGCCGTTGCGCCCGACCAGGCCACAAAGCGAGGCTTCAAACGGTAGATTCAGCGGACCAAAAAGAACATCGCCCGTCGCAAACTGACAGGTGACCTGATGCAAAATAAAAAGGGGGGATTGCGCACAATGGGCCATAAGCACTCCTGAATGAAATCAATAACTCCCCTGCCTGCGGTCTGCCGCTTAGCAAGGATTCGAATTCAGCAGGTGTGTTTGTCCATTTTCAGTGTGCCTCAGTGAGACGAGGGATTCGTCGCGGCAAAGGATAGCCGTAATAGCACCAGTATTTCAACTTTGTTTTTTTGAGCGACTGGGTTACAGGCATAAAAAAACCCGCCGATTGGCGGGTTTTTAGCAGAGAACGGATTACTGCAGCAGCGAGATATCGGCTACCTGCAGGAACAGTTCACGCAGTTTTTCGAGCATAGAGAGACGGTTAATGCGCAGCTCTTTATCCTCAACGTTCACCATCACTTTCTCGAAGAACGCATCCACCGGCTCACGCAGTTCAGCCAGCTCTACCAGTGCCTCCTGGTAGCGACCTTCCGCGAAGAACGGCTCCAGCTTGTCGCGCAGCACCACAACCTGCATCGCCAGCTCGATCTCTTCCGGCTCTTTCAGCGTCGCGGCGTTAACACGCTCGTTCAGCGTTTCGTCAGATTTCGCCAGAATGTTGGAAACACGTTTGTTGGCCGCAGCCAGCGCAGATGCCGCATCCAGGGTACGGAAGTGTGACACCGCCTTCATACGTGCATCAAAGTCAGCCGGACGAGTTGGGCGACGCGCCAGCACCGCCTGAATGGTATCCACGGTGTAGCCTTCATCCTGATACCAGGCGCGGAAACGACCGAGCATGAAATCGATAACGTCATCAACCACTTTCGCGTTGGTCAGCTTGTCGCCGTACAAACGTACCGCTTCTTCGGTGAGGGTCTGCAGATCCAGCGGCAGGTTCTTCTCAACGATGATACGCAGCACGCCAAGCGCCGCACGACGCAGCGCAAACGGGTCTTTGTCGCCTTTCGGATGCTGACCGATACCGAAGATACCCGCCAGGGTATCCATCTTGTCAGCGATCGCCAGCGCACAGGCAACCGGGTTAGACGGCAGGTCATCACCGGCAAAGCGCGGCTGATACTGCTCGTTCAGCGCCACGGCCACATCTTCCGCTTCGCCATCGTGACGTGCGTAGTGCATACCCATCACACCCTGGGTGTCGGTGAACTCGAAGACCATGTTGGTCATCAGGTCACACTTGGACAACAGGCCCGCGCGGGTAGCGTGGTTAACGTCGGCGCCAGTCTGGCCAGCAATCCAGCCCGCCAGGGCCTGAATGCGGTCGGTCTTGTCGCGCAGGGTGCCCAACTGCTGCTGGAACAGCACGGTCTGCAGGCGCGGCAGGTTATCTTCCAGACGTTTTTTACGGTCGGTTTTGAAGAAGAACTCGGCATCCGCCAGACGCGGGCGCACCACTTTTTCGTTACCGGAAATAATCTGCTGCGGATCTTTGGACTCGATGTTTGCCACAAAGATGAAGTTCGGCAACAGATTGCCCGCGTTGTCGTAGACCGGGAAGTACTTCTGGTCACCTTTCATGGTGTACACCAGCGCTTCAGCCGGAACGGCGAGGAATTTCTCTTCGAACTTCGCGGTCAGCACCACCGGCCATTCCACCAGCGAGGTGACTTCTTCCAGCAGGCTTTCGCTCAGGTCAGCGTTACCGCCAATCTTACGCGCCGCTTCTTCAGCATCGGCTTTGATTTTGGCTTTACGCGCTTCATAGTCAGCAACGACCATGCCGCGTTTGTGCAGAATTTCAGGGTACTGATCGGCGTTGTCGATGGTGAACTCTGGCTCGCCCATAAAGCGATGACCGCGGATTACGCGATCGGACTGAATGCCCAGAATCGTTGCCGGGATCACTTTATCGCCCAGCAGCAGGGTCACGGTGTGAACCGGACGCACGAAGTGCACGTCGGAGGCACCCCAGCGCATCAGTTTCGGGATCGGCAATTTTGCCAGTGACGTTGCGACCATGTTCGGCACCAGCGCTTCAGCGCTTTCGCCTTTCACATGGGCACGATACAGCAGCCACTCACCTTTATCGGTGGTCAGACGTTCGGCCTGGTCAACGGTGATACCGCAGCCACGCGCCCAACCTTCGGCCGCTTTGCTTGGTTTACCCTCAGCGTCAAACGCCTGGGAGATCGCCGGGCCGCGTTTTTCGACTTCGCGATCCGGTTGGGAAGCGGCAAGGTTAGCCACTTTCAGCGCCAGGCGACGCGGAGCCGCAAACCATTCAACATTGCCGTGCGCAATGCCAGCGTTATCCAGCTCTGCCGTAAAGTTAGCCGCAAAGGATTCAGCCAGGTTGCGCAGTGCTTTTGGTGGCAGCTCTTCGGTGCCGATCTCCACCAGGAAAGTTTTCTCAGACATGGCCGCCTCTTATTTGTCTTTGTTGCACATCGGGAAGCCAAGGGCTTCACGGGAAGCGTAGTAAGCTTCTGCCACTGCTTTGGTCAGGGTACGGATACGCAAAATGTAGCGCTGACGTTCGGTGACGGAGATGGCCTTACGCGCATCCAGCAGGTTGAAGCTATGGGCGGCCTTCAGAATACGCTCGTAGGCAGGCAGCGGCAGCGGGTTTTCCAGCGCCAGCAGCTGCTGGGCTTCTTTCTCGTACTGCTCAAAGCAGGAGAACAGGAAGTCGACATCCGCGTATTCGAAGTTGTAAGTGGACTGCTCCACTTCGTTCTGATGGAACACGTCGCCGTAGGTGGTTTTACCCAACGGGCCGTCGCTCCAGACCAGGTCGTAAACGCTGTCTACGCCCTGAATGTACATTGCCAGACGCTCCAGACCGTAGGTGATTTCCCCGGTTACTGGTTTGCATTCCAGACCGCCCACCTGCTGGAAGTAGGTGAACTGGGTGACTTCCATACCGTTCAGCCACACTTCCCAGCCCAGACCCCAGGCACCCAGCGTCGGGTTTTCCCAGTTGTCTTCAACGAAGCGAATGTCGTGAATGGTCGGGTCCATACCCAGCTCTTTCAGGGATCCGAGGTACAGCTCCTGAATGTTGTCCGGGGAAGGTTTAATCACCACCTGGAACTGATAATAGTGCTGTAAACGGTTCGGGTTTTCGCCGTAGCGGCCGTCGGTCGGGCGGCGGGATGGCTGAACATAAGCGGTTGCCATCGGCTCTGGTCCCAACGCGCGTAAGCAGGTCATTGGGTGTGAAGTGCCGGCGCCGACTTCCATGTCCAGTGGTTGAACAATGGTGCAGCCCTGACGAGCCCAGTAATCCTGTAAGGTCAGGATCAGGCCCTGGAAGGTCCTGGTATCAAACTTTTGCATATTATTTCGTGCTGGATACGTGTGGATTTAAAGGAAGGAACCAGTATAACCGCTGGCTGCGAGATATACAGTACGAAACGGTTCTGTTTAGTGAAAATTGGGCAAAATTGCCACGAAAGGAGACCAACGCCGCGCGAAGCGGCGGGTTAGCGCATAGAAAGATGCAAAAATTGCCCGTCTGGATCAAATGAGCAGACAAAACCCTCATTGCGGGCAGTAAACCCCTGCAGTTCATAGCTCCCCTGGAACTGCTCAAAGCCGGTAACGTCGATTTTCTGTGCAGCGGTATTGTAGCGATGCGCCGCCTGGTTTTTGCACAACGACTCCATCTCAAGCGAGTGCAGCGGGCTGGCCTTCGCTTTTTGCGCTTTCTGTGGCGGCTGGTTTGCCGCACTGCATCCAGCCAGCAGCACAATAGCCAGCAGTGGAGCGAATATCTTTATCATCATCAGGCTATTGTCTTGTTATACGGCTGTTATATTTAGCAGGTCATCAAATATGCTAGAGCATTCTGCAAATACCGCACTCGCAGAACAAGAGGTGCGTGAAAAACTCAGAATATTCCAGCGAGCAACCCGCGCGATCGCCGGTCAGAAGCTGTTAACGGGACAAATGAGGATACTGGGGCACGAATGCAGTCAAAAATTAACTGGATAGATAATCTGCGAGGGATAGCCTGTCTGATGGTGGTGATGATTCATACCACCGTATGGTCGATTACCAACTCCCAGAGCGTCAGTCATCTGAGCTGGGAAGTTGCTAATTTGCTGAACTCAGCATCGCGGGTCAGCGTGCCGCTGTTCTTTATGATTTCAGGCTATCTGTTCTTTGGCGAACGCAGCGCGCGCCCGAAGCATTTTTTACGGATCGCCGCCTGTCTGCTGTTTTACAGCGCCGTTTCGCTGCTCTACATCACGCTGTTTACCCGCATCAACCCTGAGCTGTCGCTGAAGTATCTGCTGCAAAAACCGGTGTTCTACCACCTGTGGTTTTTCTTCGCCATCATCGTCATTTATCTGCTTTCGCCACTGATTCAGGTGAAAACCATCAGCGGCAAAATGTTGCTCGGCCTGATGCTGGTGATTGGGATTCTCGCGAACCCCAATACCGTTTCGCAGAAAATTGCTGGCTTTGAGTGGCTCCCCATCAATCTCTATATTAACGGCGATACGTTTTACTATGTGCTGTACGGCCTGCTGGGACGCGCCATTGGCATGATGGAAACCGAAAAAAAATCACTGACGCTGTGGTGTAGCGCGCTGTTTGTGGTGGCCGTGTTTGTCATCTCACGGGGAACGCTGCATGAGCTGCGCTGGCGCGGTAATTTTGCCGATACCTGGTATCTGTACTGCGGCCCGGCGGTGTTCGTCGCGGCGGCGGCGGCCCTGACGGTGGTCAAAAACACTCTTAACCAGCGCCCGATACCGGGCCTGGCGCTTATATCGCGCTATTCGCTGGGGATTTACGGCTTCCACGCCCTGATTATCCACGCCTTACGGGCCAACGGCCTTGAGTTTAAAACCTGGCCGGTGCTGGATATGGTGTGGATTTTTGCCGTCACTCTGGCGGGTAGCCTGCTGCTTTCCGTGCTGTTGCAGAAAGTGGATACCCGCCGGTTCGTCAGTTGATATGATCTCAGGACATCAGCGGCAGCAGCTGCTGATAGATCTTGCGGAACATTTCACGGCGCGGCGCATACTCCGCCACCCACCGCGGGTCAGGGCTATGCGCCTGCTCGAACGCTAACGACGGGAGCAGCTCAGCAAGCGGTTTGTCCGGGTTCATCGCTATCTGCGCCAGCCGCGCCGCCCCTAACGCCGGGCCGACATCACCGCCGGTACGGTATTCCAGCCGCTGGCCGCTAATGTCCGCCAGCATCTGCCGCCAGTACGGACTGCGGGCGCCACCGCCGATGAGGGTAATGCTCTCTGGCGTTACGCCACAGGCGTGTACCGCATCCATTCCGTCAGCCAGCGCGTAGCCCACCCCCTCCAGCACCGCTTTGGCAAGTTCGGCCGGGCCATGTTTGTGCGTCAGGCCAAAGAATACGCCTTTCGCCTGCGGGTTGTTATGCGGCGTGCGCTCCCCCGAGAGGTAGGGCAAAAACCACACCGGCGTCGCCGTTGTATCTGCCTTCTGCGCCGCATCGATAAGCGCGGGAACGTTTTCAAGCCCGGTGAGTTTTGCCGCCCAGTCCAGACAGGACGCCGCGCTGAGCATCACCGACATCAGGTGCCAGCGACCAGGCAATGCGTGACAGAAGCTGTGCACCGCGCTCTCCGGCTTGCTGAGAAAACCGTCGCTGACGGCGAAGTAGACGCCGGAGGTACCCAGAGAGAGCATCGCCTGCCCGGCATTCGCCATGCCAACGCCCACCGCCCCCGCCGCGTTATCACCACCACCGGCGACTACCGCAACTTCGGGCATATTCCATGCCTCTGCCACCGCAGGCAAAAGCGTGCCGGTCACCGCACTGCCTTCGAACAGCGCAGGCATATGGTCGCGATTGAGGGAGCAGGCGCTCAGCATCTCATCGCTCCAGTCGCGCGCGCCGACGTCAAGCCACATCGTGCCTGCCGCATCTGACATGTCGCTTGCAAACTCACCGGTCATTCGCAACCGCAGATAATCTTTCGGCAACAGGACCTTATCGATTTGCGCGAAAACTTCCGGCTCATGGCGCTTCACCCACAGCAGCTTCGGGGCAGTGAAACCAGGCATCATCAGGTTGCCGGTGATATCTCGCGAGCGAGGCACCTGCGCCTCAATAAGGACACACTCTTCGGCGCAGCGACCGTCGTTCCACAGGATAGCCGGGCGCAGTACCCGCTGGTCTTTATCAAGGAGCGTGGCACCGTGCATCTGTCCGGCGATCCCCAGCGCTTTTACCCCGCGCAGGGAATGTTGCTTCCCGAGGGCTTTCATGACGGCATCCGTCGCCTGCCACCACGCCAGTGGATCCTGTTCCGACCATAGCGGGTGCGGACGGGAAACCGACAGTTTTTCGCTCTGCGTGGCCAGTACTTCACCCTGCTCGTTGAGCAGAATGGCCTTCACGCCTGAGGTACCGAGATCTATCCCAATGTACATAGTGCGAATTCCTTAACAAAAACGCCCGGTAGCTGACGCTGACCGGGCTGATATTCACCTGACGTTAGCGACTTATTTGTCGAAAAGGTAATGGTTAACCAGGTTCTCTAACAGCTCCTGGTGACCGCTGTGGTGCTGCGGCGCCAGATTATGTTGCTCGGCGTAGGTTGCAAGCTCGGTCAGCGACATCTGCCCTTTGAGGATCTGCTGGCCCAGCTCACCGTTCCAGCCGGCATAACGCTTAGCAACACGCTTATCCAGCTGGCCATCTTCCACCATGCGTGCCGCCACTTTCAGCGCCAGCGCCATGGTGTCCATCGCGCCAATGTGGCCGTAGAACAGGTCATATTTATCCGTACTCTGACGACGAACTTTGGCATCAAAGTTAAGACCACCGGTGGTGAAACCGCCCGCTTTGAGGATCTCGTACATCACCAGCGCATTCTCTTCCACGCTGTTCGGGAACTGATCGGTATCCCAGCCAAGCTGTGCATCACCGCGGTTAGCGTCGACGGAGCCAAACAGCCCCAGCGCGATGGCGGTAGCAATTTCGTGGTGGAAAGAGTGGCCAGCAAGGGTCGCATGGTTCGCTTCGATGTTGAGTTTAATCTCTTTTTCGAGGCCAAACTGCTTGAGGAAACCGTACACCGTCGCCGCGTCATAGTCATACTGGTGCTTCGTCGGCTCCTGTGGTTTTGGCTCAATCAGCAGGGTGCCCTGGAAGCCGGTTTTGTGCTTGTGCTCAACAACCATCTGCATGAAGCGACCAATCTGTTCACGTTCCTGACGCAGGTCGGTATTCAGCAGGGTTTCGTAACCTTCGCGGCCGCCCCACAGCACATAGTTTTCACCGCCCAGACGATGGGTAGCATCCATCGCGGTAACCACCTGGGTAGCAGCCCAGCTGAACACTTCCGGATCCGGGTTGGTCGCGGCCCCTGCGCCATAGCGCGGATTGGTGAAGCAGTTCGCGGTACCCCACAGCAGTTTTACTCCACTCTCCTGCTGTTTTTGCGCCAGTACATCCACCATCTGGGCAAAGTTGTTGCGGTACTCTTTGAGCGAAGCGCCTTCCGGCGAGACGTCGACGTCATGGAAGCAGTAGTAAGGAACATTCAGCTTATGGAAAAACTCGAACGCCACGTCGGCTTTGCGTTTTGCCAGCGCCAGCGCGTCACCGGCCTGCTGCCATGGGCGTTCAAAAGCACCCACGCCAAACATGTCTGCCCCGTTCCAGCAGAAAGTGTGCCAGTAGCAGGCGGCAAAACGCAGGTGCTCTTCCATGCGCTTGCCCAACACCAGCTCATCCGGATTGTAGTGGCGAAACGCCAGCGGGTTTTCCGATTTTGGCCCTTCATAACGAACACGTTCGAGTTGATCGAAATAACTTTGCATAATGAACTCCATATTCAGACACGCGGCGAGAAATAAATCATGTGCTAATACTGGATTCACATTCCGGCTTGCTCAATTACGTTATTTCACACCGCTATTAAGAGAATGCACAAACGTGCGCTGGCTCGCAAAAAATGAGTGCACACCGCGGCTGTTTACTGGAATCTTGCTTCCACGTTGCAATGCAACAATAAGCTGAAACGTTTTAAAATTCGATCAGGGTCATAAATTAGCAAATAAACCAAATATCATAACGCGAAAAGAAAATGCGGTAATTGCCAGAAATCTTTTCAGTGTTAAAAATTTGCAGCGTATCAGAAGTGCATGTTTCTTTTTCGTATCGATTACTCTCCCTGCAACTACAGAAAAAAGGCATCACGATCATGAAATTAAAACATTTTTGCCTCACACTATGTGCTTCCCTCCTGCTGACCAGCCTGTCCGGCATTGCCAAAGAAGTTAAAATTGGGATGGCGATTGACGACCTCCGCCTTGAACGCTGGCAGAAAGACCGTGATATTTTTGTGAATAAAGCAAAAGAATTGGGTGCTGACGTATTTGTGCAGTCTGCAAACGGCAACGAAGAAACCCAGATGTCGCAAATTGAAAATATGATAAATCGCGGCGTCGATGTTTTAGTCATTATTCCTTATAACGGGCAGGTACTTAGCAACGTCATTAAAGAGGCCAAACAGGAAGGGATTAAAGTTCTGGCCTATGACCGAATGATCAATAACGCCGACATTGATTTTTATATCTCATTTGATAATGAAAAAGTGGGCGAAATGCAGGCCCAAAGCCTGGTTAACAAAGTCCCCCAGGGAAATTATTTCCTGATGGGTGGCTCACCGGTAGATAACAATGCCAAGTTGTTCCGTGCCGGACAGATGAAAGTCCTCAAACCTTATATTGATGACGGAAAAATTAAAATTGTCGGCGATCAGTGGGCCGACGGCTGGCTGCCAGAAAATGCGCTGAAAATTATGGAAAACGCCCTGACGGCCAACAATAATAAAATTGATGCCGTGGTAGCGTCTAACGATGCCACCGCCGGCGGGGCTATTCAGGCGCTGAGCGCACAAGGGCTTGCCGGGAAAGTGGCCATTTCTGGCCAGGATGCCGACCTCGCGGGTGTGAAACGCATTATCGCCGGCACACAAACCATGACGGTGTATAAGCCCATCACCACGCTTGCCACCACCGCTGCAGAAATTGCCGTTGAGCTTGGCAACGGTCAGCAACCTAAATCCGACGCCACGTTGAATAACGGTCTGAAAGACGTGCCTTCCCGCCTGCTGACTCCGATTGAAGTGAATAAAAACAATATTGACGACACCGTGGTGAAAGACGGTTTCCACAAAAAGAGCGATCTGTAATAGCTGATGCCCCATTGCGGTTAATGGGGCACTCCTTGTATTCCCAGGGGTAAATGCACATGCCTTATTTACTCGAAATGAAAAACATCACCAAATCCTTCGGGGCGGTAAAGGCGGTTGATAACATCAGCCTGAGGCTTAACGCGGGTGAAGTGGTTTCACTGTGCGGTGAGAACGGCTCCGGTAAATCCACCTTAATGAAGGTACTGTGCGGTATTTATCCGTACGGCAGCTACGAAGGCGATATTTTTTTTGCGGGAGAACCCCTGCAGGCCAGCCATATCCGCGACACTGAGCGTCGAGGGATCGCTATTATTCACCAGGAGCTGGCGCTTATTAAGCATTTAACGGTGCTGGAAAATATTTTCCTCGGCACCGAAATCAGCCGCCATGGTGTTCTGGATTACGACACCATGACCCTGCGTTGTGAAAAACTGCTGGCGCAGGTTAGCCTGGCGGTATCTCCCGACACCCGGGTGGGTGATTTAGGTCTCGGCCAGCAGCAGCTGGTTGAAATCGCCAAAGCGCTGAACAAGCAGGTACGTTTGCTTATCCTCGACGAACCCACCGCATCGCTGACGGAGCAGGAAACCGCGGTACTGCTGAACATTATTCGGGACCTGCAAAACCACGGGATTGCCTGTGTTTATATCTCCCACAAGCTGAATGAAGTGAAGGCCATTTCCGACACGATTTGCGTCATTCGCGACGGTCAGCACATCGGTACCCGCGATGCCCACGGCATGAGCGAGGACGATATCATCACCATGATGGTGGGACGAGAGCTAACGGCGCTCTACCCCAACGAGCCCCACACCTGTGGCGAGGAGATCCTGCGGGTGGAGCACCTCACCGCCTGGCATCCGGTAAATCGTCATATAAAACGTGTGAACGACGTGTCGTTCAGCCTGAAACGCGGTGAAATCCTCGGGATTGCCGGGCTGGTAGGGGCCGGACGCACCGAGGCCGTGCAGTGCCTGTTCGGCGTCTGGCGCGGTCGTTGGGAAGGCGACATTTATGTCGATGGCAAAGCGGTAAAAATAGCCAACTGCCAGCAGGCGATAGCCCATGGTATCGCCATGGTACCGGAAGACCGCAAAAAAGACGGTATCGTGCCGGTGATGGCGGTCGGTAAAAATATCACGCTTGCCGCGCTGGATACCTTCTCTGGCACGCTGAGCAGCCTCGATGATGCCGCCGAACAACACTGCATTTTGCAGTCGATTTCCCGTCTGAAGGTTAAAACCTCATCGCCAGAGCTGGCGATTGGCCGCCTCAGCGGCGGTAATCAGCAAAAAGCTATTCTTGCTCGCTGCCTGCTGCTGAACCCGCGAATTTTGATTCTTGATGAACCCACTCGCGGTATTGATATCGGTGCGAAGTACGAAATCTACAAACTGATAAACCAGCTGGTACAGCAGGGCATCGCGGTGATCGTTATCTCTTCAGAGCTGCCGGAAGTGCTCGGCCTGAGCGATCGCGTGCTGGTGATGCACGAAGGGAAATTAAAAGCCAACTTAATCAACCATGGCCTGACGCAAGAACAGGTGATGGAAGCCGCCCTGAGGAGCGAACGCCATGTCGAAACCCAATCCCTCTGAAATGAAACTCACGCCATCGGCAGCGCCAGCGCTACCGGGATTAAAATCGCTGAATCTGCAGGTGTTCGTGATGATCGCGGCGATCGTCGTGATCATGCTGTTTTTTACCTGGACCACCGACGGCTCGTATCTCAGCGCGCGTAATATCTCCAACCTGCTGCGCCAGACGGCTATCACCGGCATTCTTGCCGTTGGCATGGTGTTCGTGATTATTTCCGCCGAAATTGACCTCTCCGTCGGCTCCATGATGGGCCTGCTCGGCGGCGTAGCGGCAATTTTTGACGTCTGGCTGGGCTGGCCATTACCGTTAACCATACTGGTGACGCTGGCCCTCGGGCTGGTGTTTGGCGTCTGGAACGGGTGGTGGGTCGCCTACCGGAAAGTGCCCTCCTTTATTGTCACCCTGGCCGGGATGCTGGCGTTTCGTGGAATTCTCATCGGTATCACCAACGGCACCACCGTTTCCCCTACCAGCGCCGCGATGTCGCAAATCGGACAGAGTTATCTGCCGGACAGCGCCGGTTTTATCATCGGCGTTATCGGTATGATGGTGTTTATTGCCTGGCAGTGGCGCGGGCGTCTGCGTCGCCAGGCATTAGGGCTGAGCACGCCACCTTCAACCGGTGCCGTGGGGCGTCAGGCGCTGACGGCGGTGATTGTCCTCGGGGCTATCTGGCTGTTAAACGATTATCGCGGTGTGCCAACGCCGGTACTCATTCTTGCCGCCCTGCTGCTTGCCGGGATGTTTATGGCAACTCGCACCGCATTCGGACGGCGAATTTACGCCATTGGTGGCAATATTGAGGCCGCGCGCTTATCGGGCATTAACGTTGAACGCACCAAGCTTGCCGTGTTCGCGATTAACGGCCTGATGGTGGCTATTGCGGGGCTGATCCTCAGCTCGCGCCTCGGTGCCGGTTCACCTTCCGCCGGAAACATTGCCGAGCTGGATGCCATTGCCGCCTGTGTTATTGGGGGAACCAGTCTTGCCGGTGGTGTCGGCAGCGTGGCGGGCGCAGTGATGGGAGCCTTCATTATGTCGGCGCTGGATAACGGCATGAGTATGATGGATGTTCCGACGTTCTGGCAGTATATCGTTAAGGGTGCCATTCTGTTGCTGGCGGTCTGGATGGACTCCGCGACCAAACGGCGCGCCTGAATCTTAGCCAGCCACCGCGAACCTGCCGTGGCTGGTATTTTGCGATGATTCAGCGGGAAACCTGAACCATGTTTGAAAAGCGTCACCGAATTACGCTGCTGTTCAATGCCAACAAAGCCTACGACCGCCAGGTAGTGGAAGGCGTTGGCGAGTACCTACAGGCTTCACAGTCTGAGTGGGATATTTTCATCGAAGAAGACTTCCGCGCCCGCACGGAAAATATCAAAGAGTGGCTCGGCGACGGCGTGATTGCCGACTACGATGACCGGGAAATCGAACATCTGCTCGCAGATGTGAAGGTGCCTATCATCGGCGTCGGTGGCTCCTACCATCTTCCGGAGCATTATCCGCAGGTTCACTACATCGCAACCGACAATTACGCGCTGGTAGAAAGCGCCTTTTTGCATTTGAAAGAAAAAGGGGTGCAGCGTTTTGCTTTTTACGGCCTGCCCGCCGCCAGCGGTAAACGCTGGGCCGCCGAACGCGAGCATGCCTTCCAGCAACTGGTAGCCAAAGAGAAGTATCGCGGGGTGATTTACCAGGGGCTGGAAACGGCGCCGGAAAACTGGCAGCACGCCCAGAACCGCCTTGCCGACTGGCTGCAAACACTCCCGCAGCAAACCGGTATTATTGCCGTCACCGATGCCCGTGCGCGCCATGTGCTGCAGGCCTGCGAGCATCTGCATATTCCGGTGCCGGAAAAACTGTGCGTGATTGGCATCGACAACGAAGAGCTGACGCGCTACCTCTCACGGGTCGCGCTCTCCTCCGTCGCACAGGGAACACGCCAGATGGGTTATCAGGCGGCAAAGCTGCTGCACCGTTTGCTGGATAACGAGAGCCTGCCGCTACAGCGCCTGCTGGTGCCACCGATGCGGGTGGTGGAGCGCCGTTCCACGGATTATCGTTCGCTGCGCGATCCGGCGGTGATTCAGGCTATGCACTATATCCGCAATAACGCCTGCAAAGGCATCAAGGTAGAACAGGTTCTGGATGCGGTGGGGATTTCACGCTCCAATCTTGAGAAGCGCTTTAAGGAAGAAGTAGGAACCACTATTCACGCAGTGATCCATAGCGAGAAGCTGGAGAAGGCGCGCAGTCTGCTGGTCTCGACGTCTTTATCAATAAACGAAATCTCGCAGATGTGCGGCTACCCGTCGCTGCAGTATTTCTACTCGGTGTTTAAGAAAGAGTACGACACCACACCAAAAGAGTACCGCGATCTGCACAGCGAAGTGCTGCTGTAGCCAAAAAAAACGCCTTCCGGATGGAAGGCGTTTTCTGTGATATGCAGTGATTACATATGGGCGGCAATCAGTCGCTGGTTATCCTGGTACATCGCGAACAGGTAGTTGTTATAACTGGATCCTTTCGTCGAGTAGCCTTTCAGCTTGTGGATCATCGCGGTTGCCGTCACTTCCTGATCGTTCTTGCGCAGCTGTGCGCGAGATTTACGGAAGGAGGCATAGGCATTATGCGTATTCAAATTAATCACATACGCCTGCACCGATTCTTTTACTGACTCAAAGCGCGAGTAACCTTTCACTTTACCCGGGCCGTTGTTGCAGCTACCGCTACCGCACTTCATGCCAAACAGATTGTTGTTGGCACGGGCCAGTTTTGAGGTACCCCAGCCGCTTTCCGCTGCCGCCATGGTTGCCACCATGCTGACAGGGATAATGTCGACGCGCTCAAGCAGCGAGTTCCATGGGATCTTACGGGTATTCCCGGACCAACCCACCTTGTAGCGCTTCGCAATGTCTTTCAGACGATTGCGCTCAGTCGGTGACCAGCGGCCATCGTACTGCTTGGAGATCAACCAGTTACGATCGGCGGTGATCGCAGCATTTTGACTGGTAATGTAAGGCATCACTGTCCGGAGAAACGCTTTTTTCCTTGGTGTTCCGGAAGGGTATTTTCGCAAGTCAGGAAGTGAACCGCTTATTTCACTATTGCGAGAATACTCTTGTTTACTGCTAACCTTAATACTACTTGTCTTTGCTACCGGGGCTTTGTGACTCTTTGTTGCTGTGTGCGTAGTGGTATGTGTCTTTGCCAGTACGCTACCTGAGAATATACAGGTAAGTAACATGAGTATCGCGGCCCCATATCGTCGAATGGGAGTCGATATCATTAGGTCTCCTGGTCGGATATAAACATTCCAACACCTTGTATTTTTCAAAAATTTGAGAGCTGAACCACAAATCATATCAAAAATAGGCTTCAAGAGCACCTAAAGAAATAGTCCAATTCCGAAACTATGTCACGCACGATGTGCGAAGTTCGCCATAAAAACGCCGAAAATGATGCTGTTATCGCATTTTACGGGCATTTTATGCGCAAGATCGCTCACCCTTGCGTCTCATCCCCCATTGGGGAGGAGTACAGTGGTGTTTCTTGCTGTCACACTGAGCAAAAAACCGCGACAGGTGACTGAATGAAACGTGCTGCTCTTATGCCGCTTTTGCTGCCAGGCCTCGCCTGGTCGGCAGTGTGGACCGCCAACGACTTCCCCAATTTCACCCCACAGGGTGTTGGTCAGTTCGTCACTCAAAAAACGTTGGCGAAGGGTACACGCGCTTTAACGTTAGGTCTTGACCAGAAATGCTGGCAGCCTGCCGCCCCGATCAAACTCAATCAGACGCTGTCGCTTGAACCCTGTAACGATGACGCACCCGGCTGGCGCGTTTTCCGCGATGGTCTCTATACCCTGACGATAGATACCCGCTCCGGCACCCCCACACTTACCGTGTCGCTCAGAGCAGAGGAAACCAGCGCAGCATCAGCCGTGACCCGCCAGTGCCCCACGTGGAACGGTGGCCCGTTGACGCTTGACGTCAGCCAGACCTTCCCGGAGGGTACCGTTGTACGTGATTTCTACAGTCAGCAAACCACGACCGTCAGCGAGGGGAAAATCACCCTTCAGCCTGCCCCCGACAGTAACGGCCTGCTGTTGCTTGAGCGCGCAGAAACCGATGCTCCCGCCCCTTTCAACTGGCACAACGCCACGGTCTATTTTGTCCTGACCGATCGCTTTGTGAACGGCGATCCGGGCAATGATAATAGCTATGGTCGTCATAAAGACGGGCAGCAAGAGATTGGTACCTTTCACGGTGGCGACCTGAAGGGCCTCACCAGCAAGCTGGATTATTTGCAGCAGCTCGGCGTCAATGCGCTGTGGATAAGCTCGCCGTTAGAGCAGATCCACGGCTGGGTCGGCGGTGGCACAAAAGGCGATTTCCCGCATTACGCCTACCACGGCTACTACACCCAGGACTGGACGCGGCTTGATGCCAACATGGGTAATGAAGATGACCTCAAACGCCTGGTGGACGGTGCCCACCAGCGCGGCATTCGCGTACTGTTCGATATCGTGATGAACCATACCGGCTATGCCACGCTTGCCGATATGCAGGAGTATCAGTTCGGTGCACTGTATCTGAAGGGTGACGAACTAAAGAAAACCCTGGGCGAGCACTGGACAAACTGGCAGCCAGGGCCGGGCCAGAACTGGCACAGCTTCAACGATTACATCAACTTCAGCGATAAAGCAGCATGGGGAAACTGGTGGGGTAAGAAATGGATCCGCACTGATATCGGCGACTACGATAACCCCGGCTTTGACGACCTGACGATGTCGCTGGCCTTCCTGCCGGATCTCAAAACCGAGTCAACGGTCCCTTCCGGGCTGCCAGTCTTCTATCAACATAAAACGGACACGCACGCCAAAGCCATCGCCGGATTTACGCCTCGGGATTACCTGACCCACTGGCTGAGCCGGTGGGTGCGCGATTACGGGATTGATGGTTTTCGCGTTGATACGGCGAAACATGTTGAACTGCCTGCATGGCAGCAGTTGAAGAACCAGTCAACGGAGGCTCTCGCGGCGTGGAAACACGCCAACCCGCAAAAAGCGCTGGATAACACCCCTTTCTGGATGACCGGCGAGGCCTGGGGCCACGGCGTGATGCATAGCGAGTATTATCGTTACGGCTTCGATGCGATGATTAACTTTGATTACCAGCAGCAGGCCACCAGCGCCAGCGGCTGCCTGGCGGAGATGGACGCCACCTGGCAGCAAATGGCCGACAAATTGCAGAATTTCAACGTACTCAGCTATCTCTCTTCTCATGATACCCAACTGTTCCGCGAGCCGGGTCACCGTGCCGCCGAGTTACTATTGCTCGCCCCCGGTGCGGTACAGATTTTTTATGGTGATGAGTCCGAACGGCCGTTTGGCCCTACCGGCTCAGATCCGTTGCAGGGCACCCGTTCTGATATGAACTGGCAGGATGTCGGCGGCAAAGCAGCAGCACTAGTGAAGCACTGGCAACGTCTGGGGCAGTTCCGAGCCCGCCATCCAGCGATCGGTGAAGGCAGACAAACGACCCTGCCCCTCACTCAAGGCTATGGATTCGTTCGCCAGCACGGCGATGATAAGGTGATGGTCATCTGGGCCGGCCTGAAAAAATAATCGGACCGCTTCCTCTCCAGCACGAGGGGAAGCTAATTCTACTTTCCAGAAAATAAGCAGAATAATTCACCAAAAACTGCATACTCCTCCGATTTGCACCATGCCATAGCTGGCGTTATGGTGGGTAACTTCCCAGTAAGGCCAATAGAACACCTGCTATGACATTTTCACTTTTCGGCGACAAATTCACCCGCCATTCAGGCATTACCCGCCTGATGGAGGACCTTAACGACGGCCTGCGTACGCCCGGTGCCATCATGCTTGGCGGCGGTAATCCGGCCCAGATTCCGGAAATGAACGATTATTTCCAGAACCTGCTACGCGAGATGCTGGAAAACGGCAGCGCTGCCGATGCGTTGTGTAACTACGATGGTCCTCAGGGGAAAACCGAACTCCTCGACAGACTCGCCGGAATGCTACGGGATGAATTAGGTTGGGATATCGAACCGCAGAATATTGCACTGACAAACGGCAGTCAGAGCGCGTTTTTCTACTTGTTCAATCTCTTCGCTGGTCGCCACGCCGACGGCAGCTCTAAAAAAGTGCTGTTCCCGCTGGCACCGGAGTATATCGGCTACGCCGATTCGGGCCTCGAAGAGGATCTCTTTGTCTCAACAAGACCCAATATTGAACTGCTGCCCGAAGGGCAATTCAAATATCACGTTGATTTCGAGCACCTCAGCATTACCGAAGAAACCGGGATGATCTGCGTTTCGCGTCCCACCAACCCGACCGGTAACGTCATCACCGATGAAGAACTGCTGAAGCTCGATGCACTGGCGCACCAGCATGGCATCCCGCTGGTAATTGATAACGCCTATGGCGTGCCGTTCCCGGGGATCATTTTTAGTGAAGCGCGCCCGCTGTGGAACCCGAACATCGTGCTGTGTATGAGCCTGTCGAAGCTCGGCTTACCGGGCAGCCGCTGCGGTATCATCATTGCCAATGAGAAAATCATCTCTGCGGTCAGCAATATGAACGGCATTATCAGCCTGGCGCCCGGCGGTATTGGCCCCGCCATGATGTGCGAGATGATCAAACGCAACGACCTGCTGCGCCTGTCGGAAACGGTGATAAAACCGTTCTACTATCAGCGCGTTCAGGAAACTATCGCCATTATTCGCCGCTATTTACCTGAAGACCGCTGCCTCATCCACAAACCCGAAGGGGCGATTTTCCTCTGGTTATGGTTTAAGGATCTGCCGGTTTCCACCGAACTGCTGTACCAGCGTCTGAAAAAACGCGGAGTGCTGATGGTGCCAGGCGACTACTTCTTCCCGGGTCTCGATAAACCCTGGCCGCATACTCACCAGTGTATGCGCATGAATTACGTTCCGGATCCGGAGAAAATTGAAGCCGGGGTGAGAATTCTCGCCGAAGAAATAGAAAATGCCTGGCGCGAAGGGGCATAAATTAAAAAGCCTTCCAATCGGAAGGCTTAATTTTTCTGTGATCTTAGCGGTTATTTTGGATATATCATGAATATATTTCCCGCTTCGCCTCACACCAGGAATAATCCTATTTTTAAGCCACGATTTAAGCAATTGTAAAATAAAACACCATTAACTTCAGTAGTACTAAAGAATTAATCAGGCATAAGTCTCTGTTTTTATAATCTTTTATTTATTCGTTATTTTTTCTTGCCAGCCAGCTGTGCAATTTATTTTTTATCTCCATTTTGCCCATTTCTGCACCAGATGCAGAGTTCCGAATTCCACTTACAATTATAAATACGCCGTCCGGCGTTTTATTGCGTGGAGTATTGTTATGGCTACTAATAACGTAAGCCACTTGAGCGTTATCGCAGTGGCGGTACTTCTTGCGTTCTCCCTTTCCGCCTGTAGTGGAAGCGGCGGAGGTTCTCATTCAACAGCCAAAAATAATCCCACAGCAGGAGCAAATGGAAGTTCCGGATCGGGAAGTGATGGCAGTAGTGGAGGCACAACAGCAGATAACGGCTCCGGCGGCAGCGGGAGCGGTGGTAGCGGGAGCAATGGTAGCGGTTCTGGCTCAGGTTCAGGTTCAGGTTCAGGTTCAGGAATCGGTAGCGGCGGCTCAGGCTCCGGTAGTGGTGGCTCTGGTAGCGGGAGTGGAAGCGGTGGTTCCGGTAGTGGATCAGGAAGCGGAAGCGGGTCATCTTCGGCCGCGAATAATGTACTCAGCGATACCGGACAAACCGTCAGCAGCGTTGGTAGTACGCTGGATGGCTTAGGCAGCCAGGTTCCAACGAATAACCCGGTCACTTCAACCGTTTCAACGACGGTGAGCGGTGTCGGTAATGCGCTGCAAACCACAGGTAATGGTGTAACGACCGGCGTTGGTAATCCATCAAACCCTAATGGCGTGGGAACCACAGCCCAGGGCGTCACCACGACGGTGACTTCGCTCGGTAATACCGTTTCAAGCGTCGGTACCGGGCTCTCAAGCGGTACGGCTAACACTCCGGTTGGCGGCGTTACCGGCGTTGTCGGTAACGTAGTGAATAGCGCGGGCGAGGTTGTCAGTGGAACAGGCACCGGACTCACATCTGTCGTTCAAAGCCCTGATGTTGCGAAGCTCACAACAGGAACTACTGGTGTGCTCAATAATACTCTTGGCGGCACCCAAACACTGACCCAAAGCGTAGGGGCGACAACCGGGCTTGGTAAACCGGTTGATGGCTTGCTGACGCAGGTCGGTAACTCGGTGAGCGGCGTGGGTTCAAACATCAGCAGTAGTAATTCTGGCCTCAGCGGCGTTGGTCAGACCGTTCAGGATGTCGGCCATACCGTCACAGACTCGGGCACCCTGGTTTATAAACCCACCAGCACCACCGGTGGTACAGGCACCAGCGGTAGCAACGTTTCCGCATCAGCGGCTGTAGACACCACAGCCAACGGCCTGGTGGCTAACGTCAATACCACTGTCAACACCCTGACGGCTGGCGCAACGGCAAGTGCGGGCACCACCAGCTCATCCTCCACCACCACTAACCCTCTTTCCGGCGTCAATAGTCTGGTTGGCGGGTTGTTAAATCCTAAAAAATAATTCCGGTGCCCCCCTCGGGGGGTGCCTTTTTTTCGCTTAACAGCAATGGCAGCTCGCCCCGGCGGGCCAGTATACGAAGGATCGCATAATGAAATTCCCTCTTTACTCTGCTCTGGCGAGTTGCGTGTTACTGTCACTGGCGCGCGCCGATACCTTACCTGCCCTTATCGATCATAATAATCCGGCAAAAGCGGCCAACGGCATTGCGCCTCCGGGCGTATCACCCACCCCACGAACTCAGGTTAGCGTCAGCAAACCTGAAACAAAATTGACGCCGCAGACGCCGGTGCAGGTTAACCACGTCCAGTTTGTTGGCGGTACGGTTTATTCCCTGCCGTCGTTGCTCGCACCTTTCCGGCCATATGCTAAAAAAACAGTCCCACTGAAAACGATAATTGGGCTGGTCAACGATATTACCGCCCGCTACCGGGCAGATGGATACCCGCTCTCCTACGCCTGGCTTCCGGACGACAATTTCCATAATGGCACGATAAAAATCGTGCTGGTTGAAGGGTATATCGCTCATACCGACATCAAAACCAACAACCCGAATATCGCCGCACGCCTGCAGCGGCTGGCAGAAAAAATCATGCAGGAGAAACCGCTGACCCAGGCGACATTCGATCGCAACAGCCTGCTGATGACCCGCACGCCGGACGTGCCCGTCACCGCCAACGCGCAACTGCCAAAAAACATTTATGGCGCCGGCGTGATGCAGGTTCAGGGCGAGCAGCCGCACATCTGGGATTTCTCCTCCACGGTGGATACCCGCAAAGGACAAAACCTGGCGCTGGTCAACGGCACGTTGAGCAACCTGACCAGCTACGGCGACCAGCTGGGGCTCGCGACCCTGATTCCGCTCGATAAAGACACGCGCAAAACCTACGTTGGCCTCAACTACCAGCAGTTCCTCAATGACGATGGACTGGCCATGCACCTCAAGGGCAGCTATTACCAGGAAAACCCGCGTGACTATACGCCGCTGTTGTATCTGCCCAATAACATCACCGTTGATGCCAAACAGAAATCCACCCAGTACAACGGCGGGGTGAGCTTTGACTACCCGGTGTTATTGACGCAAAAGCGCCAGTTCAGCGTCAACGGCGGTATCGATTACACCGACAAGCGCAACGACTATGCCCTGCAGGCCCAGATTCTGGATCAGAAATTCCAGCTCGATACACAGCACCAACGTGTGCGCTATCCGGCGCTGGAGCTGGGCATGAACGGATTGCAGGCTTTTGATAAAGCGAGCGTCAGCGGCAAATTAACCCTGCGTCAGGGGATTGATGGCGCGGGTGCCAGCGCCAACCCATCGCAGGGCACCGACCTCGGTTTTACGCTATGGAAAGGCAATCTGGATGCCGCCTGGATGATGACCGACAAATTACGCCTGTCGACATCATGGGAAGGCGACTGGAGCGATAACGATTTACCCGAGCCAGAGCGCGTCTCCTTCGGTGCTCAGCGCTACGGGCGCGGCTATCAGGACGGCGAGGCGACCGGCGATTACGGCTACGGCGGACAGGTAGAGCTACGGTATCTGCACATGCGTAAAGAGAGCCAGTGGCTGGCAACCGTTCAGCCTTATGTACTGGCCGACACCGCACAGACATGGTTCAACCAGCCAGGTTATCGGCATCAGCGTTTAGGCTCTATCGCCACGGGGGTGACGGTGGGAGATAACAAACATTACACCGTGACAGTTGAAGCGGCGCGCCCCGTGGGCGACGTACCATCCGACAGCAACAACAGGGACTGGCGTTACAGCCTGACCTTTACGTGGAACTTTAATAACCTGCGCTAATGCTCAAACATAAAAAAACCCCAGCCACAAACGTGCTGGGGAAAAAAATCCGGTGGCGACATCACACCCCAGATCTCAACTCATGGCGATGGAGAGAGGCGGTTCCGTGGCCTGGTAATAGAGTGGAATGACACCCTGATGATTGACAAAATAACCACAGCCTTTGGTGCTAAGAATAAAATCGGCGGGCAGACCAAGTACTGACAGCTTTTTATTAAGATTGCTGACAACCTGCCACAAGCGCTGGGTGGAAGGACTCAAATTATGCTCTTCCCAGACGTGCGAAAACAGCTCATCCCTGGATACATGGCGCTCATCGGCATGCATCAGCATATATAGAAATAGACGTAGCATCGTTTTATTAAAAAAAACCGCGGCAAACATTACCGTTTTGTCAGAGTTACTAACCGGAATCCGATAAGCCCGTTTATTAGCAATATCGACATGAACCTCTTTGCCAATCATGAATCCGTGCAGATAATATTCCATAGTCAAATACTCATTTAAAATTGAACCGACCAGGAGCATTGAGAAATATTTACGGCTCGTAATCCATACAATTTTTATCCGTTATTATAATTTGCTGAAACTCATTTTCAATAGATGAGTGACAACGCTATCACTCGCGCTTCCGATAGATAAAAACAGCCTATCATCTGGACTAAAATCAAACCACTAACGATAACTATCTGAGTTGCAATAAAACTGGTAATAAAATCCTGCTGATTTAGATTACGCCAACAACTCAAGACAAGACGCCTTATTAATCGCAAATTACAGTCAATAACTCTACGAGCTCGCGAATACTCACCCATTATCCGGAGTTAATATGTTCTTTGCAGTAACGTCGTTTCCAGCCGGCTGGCGTCATTCCGGTGTGTTTTTTGAATATCTGGCGAAAATAACCAACATCATTAAACCCGCAGCACAGAGCAACCTCTTTTAGTGAGGCAGAATCGCTAATGAGCTGCTTTTCTGCCGCGATGATCCGCTGACGGTGGATAGCTTCCGTCAGCGTCAGGCGAAATACACGGCGATAAACACGCCCAAGATAATCAGCATTGCAATGTAATTCTGTCGCCATTCCGGAGGTGCTCAACGGTAAATGATACTGTGTACGAATTATCTGTTGTGCCCGATACGCCAGCGCCATACCGCGCCCATCCCGGAGGGGATCGCTGAATGCCGATACCGATATCTGTTGCAGTATAAGTAATAAAATGAAATCCAGAGCGATACTGCGATGAATATTCTCCTGCTCATGCAAAAATTGCCGAAACAACGACACGACGTACTGCGGATCGTTGACCCGTAAATGCTGTGGAAGCCGCATCGGCATCTGCTTATTCGTCATCGCGCTGCAATTATCAGTCAGTTCAAAATGCAGCCAGTAAAACTTAAGATCATCCGGAAATTCCCCTACCCCAACATGCCGCCGGTGGGGCCAGAGCAGCAAGCTTTCTCCGGCGTTGACCGTAAAAGTCTGTTCTTCTTCGCGTAGCGTCAGTGTCCCTTTCTCAACATAAATTAATTCCCAGGAGGATAATTTCCTTGCCGGATGACTTCCCACTCCCCGGGAAATAAACAATCCGCCGTTTTGTACGCTAAGCGGAAGCGCTATGGATAATTCAAGCATGGATATGTATATTCCCGTTAATAATTGATGAAAAACAGATCTTTCTCTTTGATTATTAATCAAATTTATTAAAAACCCTCGATCGGCTTCACAGATTTATCATCAGGTCGGAATCGTTATCTTTTTATACTTTTCCCTTCCCTTGTTGCCTTCGTTATTCCAGGCAGAATTATTCGGGTACACAACACAAATAAGAAAATCCCACCCTACAAAGTGAGGAGTACCCTATGACTTCAACACCGATTGCCACAACGGGCCCGGTGCCACTGACCTCCGCCGACAGGCTTTCCGTGCGGGAAAAAATTGGCTATGGGCTGGGCGATGCCGGGGGAACCGTCATCACCTGTCTTATCATGAATTTTCTGACCTTTTTCTATACCGACATTTTTGGACTGACACCTGCGTTAGTCGGCACCTTGTTTATCGCTCTTCGCGTATTTGACGCGATCTCTGACCCCGTCATGGGGGTGATTGCGGACCGCACGCAAAGCCGCTGGGGTCGCTTTCGCCCCTGGCAGCTATGGGCTGCACTCCCCATCGGCGTCATTGGCGTGCTGACCTTTACCGTACCGGAAGCCAGCATGAGCGTAAAAATTGCCTGGGCTTTCGCGACTTATCTATTGTTATCCGTGGGCTACACCGCCATTAACGTCCCCTACTGCGCGCTTATCAACACCATGACCACCCGCCATAGCGAAGTGATTTCCTGCCAGTCGTGGCGATTTGTTCTCTGCGGCGTGGCGGGGTTTTTGGTCTCTGTCGGCCTGCCATGGCTGGTTGCTGAGCTGGGCCAGGGTAATGCGGCACGAGGCTACCAGCTTGGCGTAGGGGTTCTGTGCGCCGTGGCGGTGGTGATGTTCCTGTGCTGCTTTTTCTGGGTCCGTGAACGTGTCCCGCTGGCGATGATGGGGAAATTCACTCTGCGCGAACACCTCTCCGGGCTGCGCAAGAATGACCAGTTGCTGCTGATGCTGGTCATGTCTTTTTTGCTCATCAACGTATTTAACATTCGCGGCGGGGGCTACATGTACTTCATCACTTATGTGCTGGAGGGCAGTACCGCCTACACCTCGCTATTTTTCACGATGGTCACTTTCGCCGCTATTCTGGGTTCGGTCCTCGTCAATCCACTATCGCGCCGTTTCGACACCGTCAGGCTCTATTACTACACCAACCTGGTACTGGCACTGCTCGCCGTCGGGATGTGGTGCCTGCCCACCGGTCCCGCCTGGCAAACCCTGTGGCTTGTGGTGATCCTCGGCAATGGCATTATCCTTGGGTTCACGCTGCCGCTGCATTTCTCCCTGATGGCCTTTGCCGATGACTACGGCGAATGGAAAACCGGCGTGCGTTCCTCGGGAATGAACTTCGCCTTCAACCTGTTTTGCATCAAGCTCGCATGGGCCTCCAGCGCTGGCATCATCAGCCTGGTGTTTATCTTCGTGGCTTATCAGCCCGGAGCCGGGAACCAGACCCCGGCATCGTTGCAGGGGATCACCATGATGGAAACCCTGCTACCCGCCCTGTTCCACCTGCTGCTGGCCTTCACAATACGCGCCTGCAAGCTCAATAACCCAATGATGGCGTGTATGGCGAACGATTTGCGCCAGCGTCATGTTCAGTCTTAAGGAGAACCTTATGTCCGTGGTGGAAGTGAATCTGCATAAACTCAGCGTCAGCGATCCTTTCCTGGGTAAGTACCAGCAGCTGGTTCGGGACATTGTTATTCCCTATCAGTGGGACGCCCTCAATGACCGCATTCCGGAGGCTGACCCGAGCCATGCGATAGCCAATTTCCGTATTGCTGCCGGGCTGCAGGAAGGCGAATTTTTCGGCATGATTTTTCAGGACAGCGACGTCGCGAAGTGGCTGGAGGCAGTGGCCTGGTCCCTGTGCCAAAAGCCGGATCCAGAGCTTGAGAAAACCGCCGATGAGGTCATTGCGCTGATCGCGGCCGCCCAGTGCGATGATGGTTACCTGAACACCTGGTTTACGGTGAAAGCGCCGGAAAAACGCTGGACTAACCTGGCTGAATGTCACGAGTTGTACTGCGCCGGACACATGATTGAAGCAGGCGTAGCCTTCTTCCAGGCCACCGGAAAGCGCCGGCTGTTGGACGTGGTCTGTCGCCTGGCGGACCACATCGACCGCACTTTCGGCCCCGCTGAACATCAGCTTCACGGCTATCCGGGGCATCCGGAAATTGAGCTGGCGCTGATGCGCTTATACGAAGTAACCCGCGAGTCGCGCTATATGCACCTTGTGAAGTACTTCGTCGAACAGCGGGGAACTCAGCCACATTTTTACGATATTGAATATGAAAAACGCGGCAAAACCTCCTGGTGGCATAACTATGGCCCGGCGTGGATGGTCAAAGATAAGGCTTACAGCCAGGCGCACTTACCGCTTGCCGAACAGCAAACGGCCATCGGCCACGCGGTGCGCTTCGTCTATTTGATGACCGGCGTGGCGCACCTTGCCCGCCTGAGCCAGGATGAGCAGAAGCGCCAGGATTGCCTGCGCCTGTGGGACAACATGGCATCTCGCCAGCTGTACATCACCGGAGGCATCGGCTCACAGAGCAGCGGCGAGGCCTTTAGCAGTGATTACGATCTACCAAACGATACGGTGTACGCAGAAAGCTGTGCCTCGATTGGCCTGATGATGTTTGCCCGCCGGATGCTGGAGATGGAGGCCGACAGCCGCTATGCCGACGTCATGGAGCGCGCGTTGTACAACACCGTGCTCGGCGGCATGGCGCTCGACGGCAAGCACTTCTTCTACGTAAATCCCCTGGAAGTGCATCCCAAATCGCTGAAATTTAACCACATCTATGACCACATCAAGCCCGTGCGCCAGCGCTGGTTTGGCTGCGCCTGCTGCCCGCCCAACATCGCCCGCGTGCTCACTTCACTTGGTCATTACCTCTACACCTCACGCGACGAGGCGCTGTACATCAACCTCTACATTGGCAACAGCGTGGAGATCCCGGTCGCTGGCCATGCGCTTCGTTTACATATCAGCGGTGATTATCCGTGGCAGGAGCAGGTCAGCATTACCGTGGAGTCACCCGATACGGTTAACCACACTCTGGCTCTGCGTATCCCCGACTGGTGTGTCAACGCACAGGTCATGCTGAATGGTGAGGAAATCCCGCTGCTGCCGCGTAAAGGCTATCTGCACATCACCCGCGACTGGCAGGAGGGCGACAAGCTCCTGTTAACGCTGCCCATGCCGGTGCGCCGCGTTTACGCCAATCCACTAATGCGCCACGCCGCAGGAAAAATCGCCATACAGCGTGGACCGCTGGTCTACTGCCTGGAGCAGGCCGACAACGGCGAAGAACTCCATAACCTGTGGCTACCCAAAGACGCCACCTTCCGCCTGCTCGAAGGCAAAGGCGTTCTGGCGCATCAGGTGCTGATTCAGGCCGACGGTGTGAAATGTACGGCTCGCTCCGCTGAAACTCAGCCGCTGTGGCAGTACGACCACGCCCCCGCAGAATCTCAGCCCCACACGCTAACCTTTATCCCGTGGTTCAGTTGGGCAAACCGCGGCGAAGGTGAGATGCGTGTCTGGGTGAATGAGGGGTAATGAACTAGCCAGGCAGCACCCGTCGTGCTGCCTCAGCAAGAAAAGCACTTCGATTAGCGAAGTCAGAATGCTCGCTGACGAAGCTATCAATTTTTACGAGCAGACGTCGCGGTATTGTGATGTTGATACGCTCAGCACGACCGTCGAACTGGCTCATATTAATATCCACCAGCAGCCATTGCCCACCGCTGAAATCTTCCGGATGCGTCTCCAGATGCTTTTCGACCACTCCCGGTCCAGGTAACGCGTCCTCCATTTCATACAGCAGCTCAAAATGCGCTACCAGTGCGCTCTTTGCGTCCTGAAATGCCTCATCCAGCGTATCCCCGGCAAAATAACACCCCGGGACATCGGGGAAAAAACCACTTGCACTACCGTCTGGGTCTGCATGAATGTAAGCCGGATAAAACATGATTACTCCTCACATGATGGTTTAATTCCGGCTTGCCGCCAGATTTGCGCCAGAGTGCCTGGTTTTATGTCTTTGCGGGGATGCGGGACAGTAACGAGCCCAGGAAGATTGGGATGACAAAACTGATGGTGGCTTCCTTTCACTCTTTTCTGAATCCAGCCCTGTTTTTTCAGAATGGTGATGACATCCGCACTGGTCACATTCCCCGCCTTCCATGATTATACACACCATACACATTGCACAGTGAAGATACTCATCACATTAGCGTGAGCAATGGAGGTTTTCAGCCTCAAAAGTCAGGAAAAGGAATGCGGTACGCAGGGAAAAATATGCCAATCTGCAACGCCCATGAATAACTACGATCGAGCCTGCAAGATATACGCAAGCGCCCTTATCCACGAGGGCGCTTGCTGTTCCTCGTCAGAATAAACCCAGCGGCTTATCGGAGTAACTGACCAGCAGACATTTGGTTTGCTGGTAGTGCTCCAGCATCATCTTGTGGGTCTCACGGCCAATACCTGACTGCTTGTAGCCGCCAAATGCGGCATGCGCCGGGTACGCGTGATAACAGTTAGTCCATACGCGCCCCGCCTGAATCCCCCGGCCCATTTTGTAAGCCAGATTGCCATTGCGGCTCCAGACGCCAGCACCGAGCCCGTACTGGGTATCGTTGGCAAGCTCCAGCGCTTCCTCCATAGTTTTGAAGGTGGTCACCGCCAGCACCGGGCCAAAGATCTCCTCCTGGAAAACCCGCATATTGTTGTTGCCAAAGAGAATAGTTGGTTCGAGGTAATACCCCTCTTTCAGGTCACCCTCCAGGCGGCGGCGGCGTCCGCCGGTGAGGATATCCGCCCCTTCTTTCTTGCCGATATCGATATAGTTGAGGATGGTGTCGAGCTGGCCATGTGAGACCTGCGCCCCCATCTGCGTGATTTTGTCCAGCGGGTTACCGCTACGAATGCTCTCTACCCGACGAATAGCACGCTCCATAAAGCGCTCGTAGATAGACTCCTGCACCAGCGCGCGGCTTGGGCAGGTACACACCTCACCCTGGTTGAAGGCGAACAGCGCAAAACCTTCCAGCGCCTTATCGAAATAGGCATCTTCTTCATCCATCACATCGGCAAAAAAGATGTTCGGTGATTTACCGCCCAGTTCGAGCGTTACCGGAATAATGTTCTGGGTGGCGTACTGCATGATCTGCTGGCCGACCTCCGTCGAACCGGTAAACGCCACCTTGGCAATGCGCTTAGAGGTTGCCAGATGTTCGCCAATCTCACCGCCGGCACCGTTTACCACGTTGAGCACGCCAGGCGGCAGCAGATCGCCGACAATCTCCATCAACAGCAGGATTGAGAGCGGTGTCAGGCGCGCTGGTTTCAGCACAATGCAGTTCCCCGCGGCCAGCGCCGGGGCCATTTTCCAGCTTGCCATTAGCAGGGGGAAGTTCCACGGGATGATTTGCCCCACCACGCCCAGCGGCTCATGGAAGTGATAGGCAACAGTGTCGCTGTCCACCTCGCTGATACCGCCTTCCTGAGCGCGGATACAGGAAGCAAAATAGCGGAAATGATCGATAGCGAGCGGTACGTCGGCCCCCATGGTTTCACGAATCGGTTTGCCGTTGTCCCAGGTCTCAGCCGTGGCCAACAGCTCCAGGTTCTGCTCCATGCGGTCGGCAATTTTCAGCAACACCGCCGCGCGATCCTGCACTGAGGTATGTGCCCATTTATCTTTTGCTTTATGCGCTGCATCCAGCGCCAGATCAATATCCTGTTTACCAGAAGAGGCCACTTCACACAGTACCTGGCCCGTCACTGGCGTCAGGTTTTTGAAGTACTCCCCGTTGACCGGAGCGACCCATTCACCACCAATAAAGTTGTTATAGCGGGGTTTTAATTTAAGCGGGTAACCGTATTCACCTGGCTGGATATTTGCTGTGTGCGGGTTGTTCGTCATGGCTGCCTCCTTACCGTGAATGTCCAGTAAGGTTAGTCGTGGCTGGCGAGTTCTTCGCCAGCCGGTCACGACTTTACGACCGCTGTCACGGATTACATAGCGGCGCGATAGATAGCCATAATCTCTTCATGAGTGGCGGTGACAGGGTTAGTCAGGCCACAGGCATCGTTCAGCGCGTTAGTAGCAAGCACCGGGAAGTCTTCTTCTTTCACATTCAGCGCGCGTAGTCCTGCTGGGATATTGACCTCCTGTGCCAGGCTACGAATCTCTGCGATGCAGGCCTCTGCCCCCTGCTGTGCGTTCATGCGGCTGACATCGACGCCCATCGCCTGTGCGCAGTCACGCAGACGAGCAGCGGCAACCTTGCTGTTGAACTGCTGGACATGAGGCAACAGCACCGCGTTGCACACGCCGTGCGGCAGATCGTAGAAACCACCCAGCTGATGCGCCATCGCATGAACATAACCTAAAGAAGCGTTATTGAAGGCCATACCGGCCAGGAACTGGGCATAAGCCATGGCTTCACGTGCCGCCATGTTGCTGCCATCTTCCACCGCGTGGGGAAGGTGTTCCGCTATCATGGTCATTGCTTTCAGCGCGCAGGCATCAGTGATTGGCGTAGCGGCGGTAGACACGTAGGCTTCAATAGCGTGGGTGAGCGCATCCATACCGGTCGCTGCGGTGAGCGATTTCGGCATGCCCATCATTAATGTAGGATCGTTAACGGATAACACTGGCGTGACGTGTTTATCCACGATCGCCATTTTAATATGCCGCGATTCGTCGGTGATAATACAAAAACGCGTCATTTCAGATGCGGTACCGGCGGTGGTATTAATCGCAATCATCGGTAACTGCGGTTTTGCCGAGCGATCTACGCCTTCATAATCACGAATTTCGCCACCGTTTGCTGCGACCAGCGCAATGCCTTTCGCACAGTCATGCGGTGAACCGCCACCGAGAGAAATAACGCAATCACACTGATTTTCTTTTAATAATTCCAATCCTGCCGCCACGTTTGCGGTTGTCGGATTAGGATGTGTACCATCATAAATAACGCTGAATATATCGCGCTCAGCCAGCGATTTTTGGATCTGGCCAGCCATTCCTAGCTTGTTCAGCATGGTATCTGTGACAATCAGCGCCCGGCGCCAGCCGTGTTCACGTACGGTATCAATTGCGCTGGTTAATGAATCTGCGCCAATAATATTCACTGAAGGGATATAAAATACGGATGTTGTCATGGTCGTTCCTTAATTGCGATCAACGACCATCGAGCTTACGGAAAAGACATTACCAACAACAGGGATAAACTATTTTTTTGCGACCTTCCCCGCAGGTTAAAAATTTAAATCCTGCGGGGAGAAATATTAACTAACAAAAATAACCATTTGGTAGTATTTAGTCTATTATTCTTGATCGCTTATTTCAGGAAATAATAATGCATCGCGTAATAAATGATCGTTTCCGCGGCGCCGCGTAAAACCAATACGATCGAAATACTCGAGAATTTGAATCGCCAGTTTGCGCCCGACGTTTAAGGTATCGCGAAAGTCTGCCGCACAGGTGGAGCCACGAGCCAGATCCAGCTCACGGATCATCTTCGCGAAAGTTACGATACGATCGTTACGGTAATAACGATCTTTCACGATCGCCGTAATCATCCCCTGCTGTGCCGCCTGCCGCAGTACGCCACGCATCACCTGCTCATCGGTGCCCGTTTCTCGTGCCAGGTCACGCACCCACCAGGGTTCGTCGCCAAACAGCGGTTCTGCTTTCAGCCAGATAGTCTGCTGCTCATCGGTAAATCCGGCTTTATGATCCGGCAGGTGCAGCCAGCCGTGATGGCTTTGAATGGTACCGCTGTCACGCATCTGTTCAATCAGCGTCAGCACCAGTGCTTCATCTTCCATCGGTAACGCAATGCGCCGCAGACGTTCACGCCCCGGCCCCGGCTCGTCACGATGCTGTTCGTGATAGCGCGCCAGCGCATCGAGGAGTTTGCGCTGCCAGCCCGCAGCCAGCGGTGCATCAAGCAGGCTACCGCTGGCCTGAATGAAACCCGGTTTCCCCAGAAGCGCCTGCAGACCCGTATCGTTAAGCTGGCGTGCCCAGCCGAACGTCGCCAGCTTCACCGCATCACGCTGCAGATGAACGTCCAGCGCTTCGGCATCGTCTTTCACAGCGGCCAGCGCGTGCAACCATTGCAGATATTCAGGTTTACGTTTGCCGCGTTTTGGCGAATGCAGTGTCACCACTCTGGCCCCGGCAAGGGTTGTACGGGCAGAGACGTCGCGCAGCACCAGACGGTCGTTATCCGCAAGCCACAGCGGCTTATCAAGCACCAGCTCCGCCAGGTTGCCCTCCAGCAGCGAAACACGACCGGTGATGTGGCTTGCCGCGTGGTGAATGTGCAGCGGTTGCCACTGGCTCAGCGGATGGTGGGTTTGCAGCTCAACAATGACGCGTTCTGCAGCCTCCGGCGGCGTTTGCGACAGCAGCCAGTCACCGCGGGTCAGCGCCTCTTTCTCCACATCGCCGCTAATATTCAGGGCAATGCGTTGCCCGCCGTGGGCGTGCTCTACCGGCTGATTCTGCGCATGGATGCCACGCACTCGCACCGGCGTATCTACCCCGGTCAGCCACAGCGTATCACCGGTTTTCACATCACCGGAAAACGCCGTCCCGGTCACCACCAGGCCTGCCCCTTTCACGGTGAACGCCCGGTCGATGGCCAGCCGGAAACGCTGATGTTCCGGATGCGCTCGCTCCGGTAACCGGAGGAGATGTTCTCGCAGTGCGTCAATACCACGGCCTTCGGTAGCCGCCGTTTCAAACAGTGTGGCGCTGGCAAAGCCAAACTCCTGCAGCACCGCACTAATTTCCTGGCGTACTTCATCGATGCGCGCGGCTTCAACACGGTCAACTTTCGTTAGCGCAACCGTCAGGGTTGGATTACCGGTCAGTTGTAAAATCGCCAGATGTTCACGCGTTTGCGCCATTACGCCATCATCACAGGCCACCACCAGTAACGCATGGTCGATACCGCCCACACCTGCCAGCATGTTGGAGAGAAACTTCTCATGACCCGGAACATCAATAAAACCCAGCACACGGCCATCAGGCTGTGGCCAGTAGGCGTAGCCAAGATCGATGGTCATCCCGCGCGTTTTTTCTTCCGGCAGGCGGTCGGCATTCACGCCGGTTATCGCCTGCAGCAGCGTCGTTTTACCGTGGTCAACATGCCCGGCTGTAGCAATAATCATTTCAGTAGCATCTCCAGAAAACGCATTTCATCTTCAAGGCAGCGTAAATCCAGCCACAGGCGCCCCTCACCTGTACGACCGATAACAGGAACCGGCAGCGTACGCCAGCGTGCGGCCAGCGCCTCCAGGCTACCGCCGCGACCGTCGCGGGGGGTAAAGGTCAGAGCCACACCAGGCAGCCTGTCAACAGGTAACGCCCCGCTGCCAATCTGCGACAAACAGGACGCGATAGTAACCTCAAACTCCGGGTAGCGCGCGGCAAGCTGCGGCTGCAGGCGTTCGGCCTGCTGACGAATATCCGCTTCAGAACGCGTCAGAAGACGCAGCGTTGGCAGCGTCTGGCACAGGGTTTCCGGATGCAGATAGAGCCGCAGCGTGGCTTCCAGCGCCGCCAGGGTCATTTTGTCTGCCCGCAGAGCACGCTTTAGCGGGTGCTGCTGCAGACGCTCAATCCACTCGCGCTTGCCGACGATAATCCCGGCCTGCGGTCCTCCCAGCAGCTTATCACCGGAGAAACTCACCAGACTCACGCCTGCGGCTATCATTTCCTGCGGCATAGGTTCTTTCGGCAGCCCGTACTGGCTAAAATCCACCAGCGTGCCGCTACCGAGATCGGCCATCACCGGCACATTCAGCTCCCGGCCAAGCGCCGCCAGTTCAGCTTCATCCACCGATTTAGTAAATCCTTCAATGCTGTAGTTGCTGGTATGCACCTTCAGCAACATGCCCGTATCTTCGTTCACCGCATCGCGGTAATCCCAGGCGTGGGTGCGGTTGGTGGTGCCCACTTCACGCAATACACAACCGGCCTGGCGCATCACGTCGGGAATACGGAATGCGCCGCCAATCTCCACCAGCTCGCCGCGTGATACCACCACCTCTTTGCCGGCAGCGGTTGCCGCCAGCATCAGCAGTACCGCCGCGGCATTGTTGTTTACAATGCAGGCGTCCTCTGCGCCGGTCAGCCGACAGAGCAAATCTGCCAGCGCCCGGTCACGATGACCGCGTCCGGCACCTTCCAGACTGTATTCGAGCGTCACCGGCGAACGCATCGCCTGCACAACCGCGTCAACCGCCGCCTCTGACTGTAGCGCGCGTCCCAGGTTGGTATGCAGCACCGTGCCGGTCAGGTTAAATACCGGTCGCAGCGAGCTTTGCTCATCCTGCTCCAGGCGAGCAGCAACTTCCTGCGCCCAGGCCTCACACCACTGCGGTAACGCCCCCGTATCGCGGATAGCCGCGCGGGCTTCGTCCTGCATCAGGCGAAGCGTGTCGACAATTCGGCTATGGCCGAAACGAGCGAGTAACGAGGAAAAGGTCGGATCGCGCAGCAGGCGATCGGTGGCAGGAAGCTGGCTGTAGAGTGAACGGTTTTCGGTTGTCATGGAATGGCCTGGCTATGGGTTGCCCCCTCCCGACGGGAGAGGGGTGACGACATGCGGGGAATTGTACTGCGTGTTGCCGCGCTCGGACATAACCGGTATCAAGCCTTTGGTGGTTCTGTGCGCGCAAAGCTTTCGCGCTGGAACAGCGTCTCGACCAGTTTGACCAGGTGTGGGCGCGTGGCGCACCAGCCTGGGGCAATGCGGCGAAAGTTGAGATAGCCAATCGCACAGGCCACCGCGATGGTCGCAAGATTCACCTCATCCGCCTTCAGCGTACCGTCAGCGATGTAATGCTCAAGCATGTCGAGGCTGCGACTAATCTTTTCCCGCTGGCGCAGTTGTTCATCCTGCGATTGCTGCGCCACCGGGCGCGCCAGTTCGCGAACCGCGACCAGTCCAGCATCCATAATGCCGTCGGCAAGCGACTCGAGTTGGCGCATCTTCAGCGCTGCTTTTGGCTCAACGGGGACCATCGCCGGGGCGACGTTTAACAGTTCAATATACTGGGCGATAATCGGCGAGTCATACCAGCACTCGCCGTCGTCGGTTAACAGAGCAGGCACTTTGCCAAGGGGATTGTATTGCGCCACGCCGTTTTCGGCGTTGTAGGGCATTTCGTTGATGAAGTCGAAGGGGATACCTTTCTCCAGCAGGAGAACCGAAATTTTGCGCACAAACGGACTGGTATAACTGCCGATCAGTTTCATTGCCTGCTCCTTGTCACCGACGAAGATACACAAAGGTATAGGTTGCGCCCTACAATTGCACGCGTTTGGCGCTGATAGTCATTTTTAAGCAGGGCAAGGCGCGAACGGCGAAGTTTGGGGACCCAAATGAGTCGTGAGCAACACAGCCATGCTTAAAAATGACCTCAGCCCTTCGGGACGTGTGCAATTGTAGGGCACAACCTTGTATGGTGCAGGCAATGTAAAAACCTGATTAAAGATTAATGATCGAGATACAGGTAATGCATCCAGCTGGTCATCCGCAGCAGTACTTTACGCATCACCGCAACATGACTAAAGTGGTCTGAATAGACCGCCACCTGGGCGTAAATACCGTCCGGCAGCGCGTCCACCTCCGAGTTTGGTGTAAGCTCAATCAGCGCCAGCACGCCGTCAGTGCCGGGCACCACGGTTAATGACTGCAGCGAGCCCTGCGCCTGGTAGGAGCCGCCAGGCACTACCGGAAGAATGGTGGTCAGCTTGCCTTCAAAAACCTGTCCTGGCAGGGCGTTGAATACCACTTCGGCTTCATCACCAGGCTTAAGACGCAGCAGCGAGTTTTGCCGGAACTGCGCAACAATCTGTCTTTTTTGCTCCGGAATAAACACCATCACCGGGCGCAGCGGCAGTGCTGCGGCGTAGGTCCCCGGGCGGATCAGCACCTGAGTCGCATAGCCGTTGCTCGGCGCGCGGATCACCGTCTGATCGAGGTTGTAACGCGCTTCCGTCAACTGCGCACGCAGGCTGACAATTTGGGATTGCTCACCGTTGACCATGCTGTCGAGCTGGCTTTTAATCTGCGACTGCTCCGCGACCGACGATTTCACCATCGCATCCTGCGCCAGATAGTTTTGTCGGGCGTTATCAATATCGCTTTCCGAGAACGGGTTAACCTTGGCACGGCTACCCTGCAGATAACGCTGGTACTCTTTGTACAGCCTGTCACGTTCAGCACCCACCCGTTGGGTATTGGCGATAGCCTCGGTCAGTTGTCCCCTCAATACATCCGTATTATGGATAGCCGTCACCAGGTCGGCCTGCAGACGATCGACCCGCGCCTGATAGCGGGTCGGATCTAATTTAAATAACACTTCACCTTTCTTAATCAGTGAGTTTTGTTTATCTGTCACCTCACTCACTATTCCTGTCACCTGCGGAGTAATAGGGATCGAGATAACCGCTTTCTGCGCAGAAAAGGTGTACGGGTGGTTGTAGTTCATTAATAAGATAAGTCCCGCAACAATAAACACGCCCCCTAATGTTGCGGTAGCAAGCGTCCATTGGTTTACCGGGATACGGAATATTTTAAAGATGGCCCAGGCGAATGCCACATAGGTCAGGATAATCAACAAATCCATGATTAATTCTCCGGAAAGGTGGAGTTATCGGTTTTATTCTCCCGATCCAGTCTTTTTTCCAACTGGCTGATACGCGCTGCCAGTGCAGCAATCTCGGGGTCTGGATCCTTTCCGGTAGGAGTGACATGTGACTGCATGCCCCAGCCACGTTCAGGCTGGTAGAGCGTTGCCCAAATCCACAAGAACGGCCAAATGGCATGGAGTGTAAACAGGCTAATCCAGCCCGCCGTATGGATGGCATCGGCATGGGGATGGTTGCGCTTCTTAGCCATGTTGTAGGGAATATCGTGGATGGCGATGATCCCATAAAACAGAACCAAAAATACGAAGATCAGCACGCCCAACGCGAAATAATTTAGAAACATACCTGCCTCGTATTCACGCTATTTAGAGTTTTTTTATGCTGGCAGCCGTATGCACCCTGGCTGATGTTTTGAACATAACTGTTGTTAAGGTTTTTTGCCATACCACAAAAAAAATATTTTTTTTGGTCTTAAGTTGCTTTTTTTGGCAAGTAAAATGTCAGTGCCAGAATCTGTCGCAGATCACATCTGCTCAAATTCAGATGAAAATATTTTGTGATATTCATCACGCATTCATAACAAACACACACAGCAACAACGTGATACCAATCACATTAAATTGCCAATTTGCGCTAAATCTGTACTGCCGGTGGCTTTTCATACAACACTTTTGTGATGCTGATCACGCAAACTTATCCTTACCACCCTATATTAACGTGATGCAAATCACATTAATTGGCGCTAGCTGGACAGTTGAACGATTCAGTGCCAGATTTCGCCATATCAACAGGGTCCGGCTACCTCTGCCGCCACATTAACAAAAAAACCTCGGGCTTCCGGCCTGCGCGTCAGCAAACATAAGAAGGGGTGTTTTTTATGTCATCCGATATCAAGATCAAAGTGCAAAGCTTTGGTCGATTCCTCAGCAACATGGTGATGCCAAATATCGGCGCGTTTATCGCGTGGGGTATTATCACCGCATTATTCATTCCAACAGGGTGGTTGCCGAACGAAACGCTGGCGAAGCTGGTCGGCCCGATGATCACCTACCTCCTGCCGCTGCTGATCGGTTTCACCGGTGGTCGTCTGGTGGGTGGCGATCGCGGTGGCGTGGTCGGTGCTATCACCACAATGGGTGTTATCGTCGGTGCAGATATGCCGATGTTCCTCGGTGCGATGATCGCCGGTCCGCTGGGCGGCTACTGCATTAAGAAATTCGATGCGGCAGTTGACGGTAAGATCAAATCCGGTTTCGAAATGCTGGTGAATAACTTCTCCGCCGGCATCATCGGTATGATCCTCGCTATGCTGGCGTTTAAAGGCATCGGCCCAACCGTAGAAGTGCTGTCCAAGGCGCTGGCTGCGGGCGTTAACTTCATGGTGGCACACGACATGCTGCCGCTGGCGTCCATCTTTGTTGAACCGGCGAAAATCCTGTTCCTCAACAACGCCATCAACCACGGCATCTTCTCGCCGCTGGGTATCCAGCAGTCGCATGAACTTGGCAAATCTATCTTCTTCCTGATTGAAGCCAACCCGGGTCCGGGGATGGGCGTTCTGCTGGCGTACATGTTCTTCGGTCGCGGTAGTGCTAAGCAGTCTGCGGGCGGTGCAGCAATCATCCACTTCCTGGGCGGTATCCACGAAATCTACTTCCCGTACGTGCTGATGAACCCGCGTCTGATCCTCGCCGTTATCCTCGGCGGTATGACCGGCGTGTTCACCCTGACTATCCTGAACGGTGGTCTGGTTTCTCCGGCTTCTCCGGGTTCTATCCTTGCCGTTCTGGCGATGACGCCGAAAGGTGCCTACTTCGCGAACATCACTGCGATTGTTGCTGCGATGGCCGTTTCCTTCGTGGTTTCCGCTATCCTGCTGAAAACCAGCAAGGTTAAAGAAGACGACGATATCGAAGCCGCGACTCGCCGTATGCACGACATGAAAGCGGAATCCAAAGGTGCAGCATCTCCGCTGGCCGCAGGCGACGTCACCAACGATCTGAGCCACGTGCGCAAAATTATCGTGGCCTGTGACGCCGGTATGGGTTCAAGCGCCATGGGTGCGGGTGTGCTGCGTAAGAAAGTGCAGGATGCGGGTCTTACCAACATCTCCGTCACCAATAGCGCCATTAACAGCCTGCCGCCGGATGTTGACCTGGTCATCACCCACCGTGATCTGACCGAGCGCGCTATGCGCCAGGTTCCGCAGGCACAGCACATTTCGCTGACCAACTTCCTCGACAGCGGTCTTTACACCAATCTGACCGAGCGTCTGGTAGCAGCACAGCGCCATACCGACAACGAAGAAAAGGTTCGCGATAGCCTGAAAGACAGCTTCGATGCGGACAACAGCCACCTGTTCAAACTGGGTGCAGAAAACATCTTCCTCGGCCGTCATGCGGCGACCAAAGAAGAAGCCATCCGCTTTGCCGGTGAGCAGTTAGTGAAAGGCGGCTACGTTGAGCCGGAATATGTCGAAGCGATGCTGGACCGTGAAAAACTGACCCCGACCTACCTGGGCGAGTCCATCGCGGTACCGCACGGCACGGTTGAAGCTAAAGACCGTGTGCTGAAAACCGGTGTGGTCTTCTGCCAGTATCCGCAGGGTGTGCACTTCGGTGAAGAGCCTGACGACATCGCCCGCCTGGTGATTGGTATTGCCGCACGCAATAACGAACACATCCAGGTCATTACCAGTCTGACCAATGCGCTGGATGATGAATCGGTGATTGAGCGCCTGGCCAGCACCACCAGCGTCGATGAAGTCCTGGCACTGCTGTCCGGTAAGAAATAAGTCCCTTAGTTCCCTCTCCCCTCGCGGGGAGAGGGCTAGGGTGAGGGGAAATCACGCGGTCCCTCACCCCAGCCCTCTCGGGTAAAAAACATGATTGAAGGTTAATACTATGAAAGCATTACATTTTGGCGCAGGTAATATCGGACGTGGCTTCATCGGCAAACTGCTGGCAGATGCTGGCGTAACGCTGACGTTCGCCGATGTAAACCAGGTGGTGCTCGACGCCCTGAATGCCCGTCATAGCTATCAGGTTCATGTGGTCGGTGAAAACGAGCAGGTCGATACCGTCTCTGGCGTCAACGCCGTCAGCAGTATCGGTGATGAAGTGGTCGAGCTGATTGCCGAAGTCGATCTGGTCACCACCGCCGTCGGTCCGGTTGTGCTGGAGCGCATCGCCCCCGCTATTGCCAAAGGCCTCGCTAAACGTAAAGCGCAGGGTGTGAATACCCCGCTGAACATCATCGCCTGCGAAAACATGGTGCGCGGTACGACCCAGCTTAAAGGCCACGTCATGAACGCGCTGGCTGATGAAGATAAAGCCTGGGTAGAAGCGCACGTTGGCTTCGTTGATTCCGCCGTTGACCGCATTGTTCCGCCATCGGCTTCTGCCACTCACGATCCGCTGGAAGTTACCGTGGAAACCTTCAGCGAGTGGATTGTCGACAAAACTCAGTTTAAAGGCACTCTTCCGGAAATTCCGGGAATGGAATTAACTGATAACCTGATGGCATTTGTCGAACGTAAGCTCTTCACGCTGAACACCGGCCATGCTATAACCGCGTACCTCGGACAGCAGACCGGGCATCAGACAATCCGTGACGCCATTCTCGATGAAAAAATTCGGGCAGTGGTAAAAGGAGCGATGGAAGAGAGCGGTGCGGTACTTATCAAGCGTTATGGTTTTGATCCGGCAAAACACGCCGCCTATATCCAGAAAATCCTCGGTCGCTTTGAAAACCCGTATCTGAAAGATGACGTTGAACGTGTAGGCCGTCAGCCGCTGCGTAAATTGAGCGCAGGCGACCGTCTTATCAAACCGCTTTTGGGTACGCTGGAATATGGTCTGCCACACGTGAACCTGGTGAAAGGCATTGCCGCTGCGATGCATTACCGCAGCAAAGAGGACCCGCAGGCACAGGAGCTGGCACAACTCATCACCGAGAAAGGCCCACAGGCGGCACTCGCGCAGGTATCCGGGCTTGAGGCAAATAGCGACGTGGTGGCGGAGGCGGTTAACGCATACAACGCAACCAAATGATGGCAGAACTGGCGCGGAGCTATCCGCGCCCATTGATAAAGTTGTCAGATATGCAGGCAATAATGGAAGAAACGCAGGCCTTTGAAAACCGTGTGCTTGAACGTCTGAATGCTGGCAAAACCGTACGCGGTTTCCTGATAGCCGCCGTGGAGCTGCTGACCGAGGCCGTGAATATTCTGGTGCTTCAGGTGTTTCGCAAAGACGATTATGCGGTGAAATATGCTGTGGAACCGTTGCTTGACGGCGACGGGCCGCTGGGCGAGCTTTCCGTGCGTCTGAAGCTCATCTACGGCCTGGGAATGATTAGCCGCGCCGAGTATGAAGACGCTGAGCTGCTGATGGCATTGCGTGAAGAGCTGAATCACGACGGTAGTGACTACGCGTTTACCGATGACGAAATTCTCGGCCCCTTCGGCGAACTGCACTGCGTTACCGCACTGCCCCCAACGCCGCTACTGGACAACAGCGACCCCGAGCTACTGGCGATGCAAAAGCAGCGCTACCAGCAGGTCGTTCGTTCCACCATGGTTCTTTCCCTGACTGAGCTGATTTCCCGAATCAGCTTAAAAAAAGCGTTTCAGAAGTAAGCCCGCCCACAATCGTGTATCCTTGCCGTTATCTCCCGCGTTTTTAGAGTTAATTGTCATGAAAGAAATCGAAAAGAACGAAATCAAGCGTCTGAGCGATCGCCTTGATGCCATTCGCCACCAGCAGGCCGATATGTCTCTGGTTGAAGGCGCTGAAAAGTATGCCGAACTGGAAAAAGAAAAAGCGACTATCGAAGCTGAGATCGCTCGCCTGCGTGACGTTCATAGCCAGAAGCTGAGCAAAGAAGCGCAAAAATTACAGAAGTTGCCGTTCCGCCGTGCCATTACCAAAAAAGAGCAGGCCGATATGGGTAAACTGAAGAAAACCGTTCGCGGTCTGGTGATTGTCCACCCGATGACCGCGCTGGGCCGCGAAATGGGCCTGCAAGAGATGACCGGTTTTTCGAAGACGGAGTTCTGACTCTGCACCGGGTGGCGCTGCGCTGCCCGGTCTCACCGCCTCCTCCGCCAATTGGCCCAACCAATCCCTGAACAATCCGTCCAGCCGTTCACAATTCCAGCAAATCACATCACAAATTCGTTGCCGATAAGCAACATTTGATTAACCATCCATTGGCATTACCCCTACAATAGACCATTGGCAGGGCCACTTTTACAAACATCGCACGCCGACATAAAGAGCAAAGACTCCCGGCGGATTTGTTATGGCCCACTGGAGACCTGCATGAACCTCTGGCAACAAAACTATGACCCGGCCGGGAACATCTGGCTGTCGAGCCTGATTGCGGCATTACCGATAATCTTTTTCTTCTTCGCGCTGATTAAGCTCAAGCTGAAAGGCTACGTGGCTGCCAGCTGGACGGTTGGCATCGCGCTGCTGGTCGCCCTGTTGTTCTACAAAATGCCGGTAGATCATGCGCTGGCCTCCGTTGTCTACGGCTTCTTTTACGGCCTGTGGCCAATCGCGTGGATAATTATCGCCGCGGTCTTTGTCTATAAAATCTCGGTCAAAACCGGGCAGTTCGACATCATCCGATCATCAATACTTTCCATCACACCGGACCAGCGCCTGCAGATGCTGATCGTCGGCTTCTCCTTCGGTGCGTTCCTCGAAGGGGCTGCCGGGTTTGGTGCACCGGTCGCGATCACCGCCGCCCTGCTGGTCGGCCTGGGGTTTAACCCGCTGTACGCCGCCGGCCTGTGCCTGATTGTTAACACCGCCCCGGTCGCTTTTGGCGCCATGGGGATCCCAATTCTGGTCGCAGGCCAGGTCACCGGTCTCGACAGCTTTGAAATCGGCCAGATGGTGGGCCGCCAGCTGCCGTTCCTGACGATTATCGTCCTGTTCTGGATCATGGCAATTATGGACGGCTGGCGCGGAGTGAAAGAGACCTGGCCCGCGGTGATGGTTGCCGGTGGCTCGTTTGCTATCGCCCAGTACCTCAGTTCAAACTTCCTTGGCCCGGAGCTGCCGGACATTATCTCGTCGCTGGTTTCGCTGGTGTGTCTGACTCTGTTTCTCAAACGCTGGCAGCCGGTGCGCATCTTCCGCTTTGCCGATATGGGCGCTTCACAGGTTGACCTGACTCTGGCCCGTACGCGCTACACCGCAGGCCAGGTTATCCGCGCATGGTCGCCGTTCCTGTTCCTGACCGCCACCGTTACGCTCTGGAGCATTCCGCCTTTTAAAGCGCTGTTTGCACCAGGTGGCGCGCTGTATGACATGGTCATTAACATCTCCGTGCCGTATCTCGACAAGCTGGTTGCGCGCATGCCGCCGGTGGTGCACGCCGCCACGCCGTACGCCGCGGTGTATAAATTCGACTGGTTCTCCGCCACCGGTACGGCCATTCTGTTTGCCGCTATCCTTTCGGTTATCTGGCTGCGTATGAAGCCTAAAGACGCGGTGATGACGTTCGGCCACACGCTGAAAGATCTGGCGCTGCCGATTTACTCCATCGGCATGGTGCTGGCCTTCGCCTTTATCTCGAACTACTCCGGACTCTCTTCGACGCTGGCGCTGGCACTGGCGCATACCGGCAGCGCGTTCCCGTTCTTCTCACCGTTCCTGGGCTGGCTGGGCGTCTTCCTGACCGGCTCCGATACCTCGTCGAATGCGCTGTTCGCCGCGCTGCAGGCCACCGCGGCGCAACAGATCGGCGTTTCCGACGTGCTGATGGTGGCTGCTAACACCACCGGGGGCGTAACCGGCAAGATGATCTCTCCGCAGTCCATCGCCATTGCCTGCGCAGCGGTTGGTCTGGTCGGGAAAGAGTCCGATCTGTTCCGCTTTACCGTCAAACACAGCCTGATTTTCACCTGCATGGTGGGCGTTATCACCACGCTTCAGGCTTATGTATTAACCTGGATGATCCCATGATAGTGATGCCCAAACGCCTGGCAGATGATGTCGCAGACCGTATACGGGCGCTGATTAAAGCACAACAGCTGGAGGCGGGCATGCGCTTGCCTGCCGAGCGCCAGCTGGCCGTTCAGCTTGGCGTTTCGCGCAACTCCCTGCGCGAAGCGCTGGCGCAGCTGGTGAATGAGGGGCTGCTCCTGAGCCGTCGCGGCGGTGGCACCTTTGTACGCTGGCAGCACGAAACCTGGTCTGAACAAAACATCGTTCAGCCGCTGAAAACCTTGATGGCCGATGACCCGGATTACAGCTTCGATATCCTCGAAGCGCGCCATGCCATCGAGGCCAGCACGGCATGGCACGCGGCGATGCGCGCCAGCGACGCCGATAAAGAAAAAATCCGCCTCTGTTTTGAAGCCACCCAAAGTGAAGATCCGGATATCGCCTCTCAGGCCGACGTGCGTTTTCACCTCGCCATTGCCGAGGCTTCGCACAACGTGGTGCTTCTGCAAACCATGCGTGGCTTCTTCGATGTTCTACAGTCTTCAGTGAAGCAAAGCCGTCAGCGGATGTACCTTGTGCCACCGGTCTTTGCCAAATTAACCGAGCAGCATCAGGCGGTGCTGGACGCGATTCTTGCCGGAGATGCGGAAGCGGCGCGCCAGGCGATGATGGCCCATCTGGGGTTTGTCCACACCACCATTAAACGTTTTGATGAAGACCAGGCCCGTCAGGCGCGTATCACCCGTCTGCCCGGCGATACGGTCTGATTAACAGGGAGAAATACGATGATTATCTCAGCAGCAAGCGACTACCGGGCAGCGGCACAACGTATCCTGCCGCCATTCCTGTTCCATTACATCGACGGCGGCGCCTACGCCGAACACACGCTGCGCCGTAACGTCGAAGACCTGTCGCAGGTAGCGCTTCGCCAGCGAGTGCTTAAGAATATGTCCGACCTGAGCCTTGAAACGACGCTGTTCAACGAGAAGCTGTCGATGCCGGTAGCGTTGGGGCCGGTTGGTTTGTGCGGCATGTACGCCCGTCGGGGTGAAGTGCAGGCTGCAGGGGCTGCCGACGACAAAGGGATCCCGTTTACGCTTTCCACCGTGTCGGTATGTCCGATTGAAGAGGTTACCCCAACCATCAAGCGCCCGATGTGGTTCCAGCTGTATGTGCTGCGCGATCGCGGTTTTATGCGTAACGCCCTGGAGCGTGCTAAAGCGGCGGGATGTTCTACGCTGGTATTCACCGTAGATATGCCAACGCCGGGCGCGCGCTACCGCGATGCCCACTCCGGGATGAGCGGCCCGAACGCTGCCATGCGCCGCTACTGGCAGGCGATGACCCATCCCCAGTGGGCCTGGGACGTTGGCCTCAACGGCCGCCCGCATGACCTCGGCAACATCTCCACCTACCTCGGTAAACCGACGGGACTTGAGGACTACATCGGCTGGCTGGCGAACAACTTTGATCCGTCCATTTCGTGGAAAGACCTCGAGTGGATCCGCGAATTCTGGGACGGGCCGATGGTGATCAAAGGGATCCTCGACCCGGAAGATGCACGGGATGCCGTGCGTTTCGGCGCCGATGGTATTGTGGTGTCAAACCACGGCGGACGTCAGCTCGATGGCGTACTCTCCTCCGCTCGCGCCCTTCCGGCTATTGCCGACGCGGTAAAAGGCGATATTACTATCCTTGCCGACAGCGGGATCCGCAACGGCCTGGACGTCGTACGGATGATTGCGCTCGGGGCCGACAGCGTGCTGCTTGGCCGTGCATACCTTTACGCCCTCGCCACGCATGGCCGTGAAGGTGTGGCAAATTTACTCAATCTGATTGAGAAAGAGATGAAGGTGGCGATGACCCTGACCGGCGCGAAGTCGATAGCCGACATCAGCCGTGATTCGCTGGTGCAGGAGCTAAACCAACTCGCAGCGCGGTAATCGGCAAATTCTGCTATTCTGCCCCCGCAATTAAGGGGGCAGCATGTTAAATATCGTTTTATTCGAACCAGAAATCCCACCCAATACCGGCAATATCATCCGCCTGTGTGCCAACACCGGTTTTCGTTTGCATATCATTGAGCCGATGGGCTTTGCCTGGGATGACAAACGCCTGCGTCGCGCAGGGCTGGACTATCACGAATTTACCGCCGTCACTCGCCACGCGAATTATGAGGCGTTTTTTGCCGCTGAAAATCCGCAGCGCTTGTTTGCCCTGACCACCAAAGGCACACCTGCCCACAGCGCGGTGAGCTATCAGGACGGTGATTTTCTGATGTTTGGCCCGGAAACGCGTGGACTGCCCGCCTCAATTCTCGACGCGCTGCCGCAGGAGCAAAAAATTCGCATTCCAATGATGCCGGACAGCCGCAGTATGAACCTGTCGAACGCAGTGTCGGTGGTGGTGTATGAAGCCTGGCGCCAGCTGGGTTATCCTGGCGCCGTCCTCAGAAGCTAAATACCGTCGCCATACTCAAAGGTATGGTGAATGCCGTTGAAGTGCTGATCCATATCCATGGCTGGCTTATCGCTGTCAGGCTTACCGACGATGCGCGCCGGTACGCCAGCGGCAGTGGTGTGTGGTGGCACGGGTTGCAGTACCACCGAACCGGCGCCAATCTTCGCGCCGCGCCCCACTTCAATGTTGCCGAGGATCTTCGCGCCCGCGCCAATCATCACCCCTTCACGGATTTTCGGGTGGCGGTCGCCGCTGGTTTTACCCGTCCCGCCGAGAGTGACAGACTGCAGGATCGAGACGTCGTTTTCGATAACGGCGGTCTCGCCCACCACAATTCCCGTCGCGTGGTCGAGCATGATGCCGCGGCCAATTTTCGCCGCCGGGTGGATATCCACCTGGAAGGACACGGATACCTGATTTTGCAGGAAAATCGCCAGCGCACGGCGCCCCTGATTCCATAGCCAGTGGCCGATACGATAGGCCTGCAGCGCGTGGAAACCTTTTAAATAGAGCAGCGGCGTGGAGTATTTATCTACCGCCGGGTCACGGGTGCGCACAGCCTGGATGTCGCAGGCCGCAGAGGCGATCATCTCCGGGTCGGCCGCATAGGCTTCTTCCACCACTTCACGAATGGCGATAGCGGGCATGATAGGCGACGCAAGCTTGTTCGCGAGCATATAGCTCAGCGCGCTGCCCAGGTTTTCGTGCTTGAGTAGCGTGGCGTGATAGAAACTGGCGAGCATCGGTTCACAGTCGGCCAGCGCCCGGGCTTCGGCTTTAATATTGTTCCAGACAATTTCCAGTTCTTCACACGGCATTGCTTACTCCAGAGGATATCGATACGACCGGCCAGTTCTTCGCTGGCCGGGTCGTTGAGTGACAAAGGTCCCTGCGCTTTAGTGGTTGCTACGCTCGTCCTTGCGTGCACGACCTAATAAGGTCAATGCTGCCTCGCGCGCGTTTTTTCCGCAATACAATACCTGATAAATTTCCTCAGTTATTGGCATTTCCACCCCAAAACGATGGGCAAGCGCCCTCACTTCTTTGGTGTTGCGGTAGCCTTCAACCACCTGACCAATCTTGTCCTGCGCGCCCTGCACATCCATGCCCTGACCGAGCATCATGCCAAAGCGGCGGTTACGCGACTGGTTGTCGGTACAGGTCAGCACTAAATCACCGAGCCCCGCCATTCCCATAAAGGTGGCTGGGTCTGCGCCAAGCGCCGCGCCGAGTCGGGACATCTCTGCCAGACCACGGGTGATAAGCGCCGTACGCGCGTTAGCGCCAAAGCCAATGCCGTCGGACATCCCGGCGCCAATCGCAATCACGTTTTTCACCGCACCACCGAGCTGTACGCCGATGAAATCCGGGTTGATATAAACGCGGAAGCTTTTGCCGCAGTGCAGCAACTGCTGAAGATCGTCGGCAAATTCCGCCGAGGTCGAGGCGAGTGAAATCGCCGTCGGCATTCCGGCGGCCAGCTCTTTGGCGAAGGTCGGGCCAGAAATCGCCGCCAGCGGAATATCATCGCCCAGCACTTCTCTCGCCACGTCCTGCAACAGGCGGCCAGTTTCGGCTTCCAGCCCTTTGGTTGCCCATACCAGACGTGCATCAGGGCGCATCAGCGGTTTTATCTGCTGCAGCACGTCGCCAAACACATGGCTTGGCACCACCACCAGAATATCGCGACTAGCCGCAAGCGCGGTTGAGAGCGAGCTTTCAAGGTGGAGCGTGTCCGGGAAGGGAACATCAGGGAGGAAGGCGACGTTACAGCGGTCTTGCTGCAGTTTCGCGATGTGTTTTGGGTCATGGCCCCACAGCACAACGTGGTGGCCATTTCTTGCAAGCGTTATGGCAAGGGCGGTGCCGTAAGAACCGGCACCGATCACTGTCATTGAAGCATTAAATGCGTTCATCAGGCATCCTGATGTTGTTCAGCGCCTTCGCCAGCTTGCTGCTGCAGATAGTTCATGAACAGCGCATCAAAGTTCACCGGCGCAAGGTTCAGTTGCGGGAAAGTACCGCGAGAAACCAGGCTGGTTACGCACTCGCGTGCATACGGGAACAGGATGTTCGGGCAGTATGCACCCAGGCAATGCGCCAGCTGGTTACCATCAATCCCTTCAATGGAGAAGATGCCGCCCTGCTGAACTTCACACAGGAATGCCGTGTCTTCACCCAGAGAAGCAGTAACGGTCACACGCAGAACCACTTCGTATACGCCATCCGCCAGTTGGGTGGAAGCCGTATCAAGATCAAGTTTAACCTCTGGCTGCCAGTCTTTCTGGAAAACGTGCGGCGCATTCGGCGCTTCGTAGGAAACATCCTTCGTATAGATACGCTGGATCTGGAAAGTCATTTCTCCGGTATTTTGTTCTGACATGTAAAAACCCTTAGTGTTATGTCCTTAAAAACGCATTAGCTGAGCAGGGGATCAAGTCCACCACGCGCGTCCAGCGCATACAAGTCATCACAGCCGCCAATGTGCTGTGCATCAATAAAAATCTGCGGAACCGTCGTGCGGCCACTACGTTGAATCATCTCTTCGCGTTTCTGCGCGTCGCCGTCTATCGGCAGCTCGTGGAAAGTCACGCCTTTGCTGTTCAACAGCGCTTTCGCGCGGTGGCAAAACGGGCAGGTTGCTTTGGTGTAGATCTCGATATTGGCCATCACTTCGTTCCTTATTTTCCGCGAACTAAAGGCAGGTTTTCACCGCTCCAGCCTGAGATACCGTCTTTCAGGACACAAACGTTCTCAAAACCGGCTTTGATGAGCGCAGTTGCTGGCTCCTGAGCCTGAACACCTGAACCATCAACCACTATAATGGGTTTAGATTTGTGTTTTTCCAGTTCACCCAGGTTATTTGCTTTGATTTCGGTTGGCAGCAGGTTCACAGAACCGGCGATGTGGCCTTTACGGAAATCATCACGCTGGCGTAAATCCACCACGACGGCTTCTTCTTTATTGATAAGACGGGTCGCTTCGCCACGGGTGATAACTTTAACTTTCGAAGTCAGCCCTTTGAAGGTGGTGAACAGTACAGCTGCCAGTAAACCAATCCAGGCAATGCTCAGAACCGGATGGCGGCTAACAAATTGCATAATTTCTTGCATGGGGGGTAACAACTCCCGACGTAGTGATTAAAAAACCAGGGCATGAGTATACCTGCGCTCCGGTGCAAATACAGCCAGCCAGTATCAGCTAATCATTTTTCTGCGGCCTCGACCGAGAAAAATCACAGAAAACACGCATGCGCTTTGCCTGACTCTACCGCTTTTTTGATCTTCTGAGGCTGTTTGATCGATTCAGCTGTAGTAAAATTACGCAATTATTTTGTCTTTGAGCATGAGGTTGTCGCAATGTCGGTTTCAAAAAAACCTATGGTTCTGGTGATTATGGATGGCTACGGCTACCGTGAAGACCAGCAGGATAACGCCATTTTCTCCGCTAAAACCCCGGTTATTGATGGCCTGTGGGCCAAACGTCCGCATACCCTGATTGACGCCTCCGGGCTGGAAGTGGGTCTGCCGGACCGCCAGATGGGTAACTCCGAAGTGGGTCACGTCAACCTTGGCGCGGGCCGCATCGTGTATCAGGACCTGACTCGTCTTGATGTTGAAATCAAAAACCGCAGCTTCTTCGCCAACCCGGTTCTGGGTGGTGCAGTAGACAAAGCCGTGAGCGCAGGAAAAGCCGTGCACATCATGGGCCTGCTGTCTGCCGGTGGCGTTCACAGCCATGAAGAACACATCATGGCGATGGTTGAAATGGCCGCCGAACGTGGAGCAGAAAAAATCTATCTGCACGCTTTCCTTGACGGTCGTGACACGCCGCCGCGTAGCGCGAAATCCTCTCTGCAGGCGTTTGAAGATAAATTCGCCGCGCTGGGTAAAGGCCGCGTTGCTTCCATCATTGGCCGTTACTACGCCATGGATCGTGACAACCGCTGGGACCGCGTTGAACAGGCGTACGACCTGATGACGCTGGCGAAAGGCGAATTCCAGTTCCCGACGGCAGTAGAAGCCCTGGAAGCCGCTTACGCGCGTAATGAAAACGACGAATTCGTTAAAGCCAGTGTGATCCGTACTGAAGGGCAGGAAGATGCTGCCATGGAAGACGGCGATGCGCTGATTTTCATGAACTTCCGTGCTGACCGCGCGCGTGAAATCACCCGTGCGTTCGTGAATGCCGATTTCGACGGTTTCGCGCGTAAGAAAGTCGTGAATCTGGACTTCGTGATGCTGGCTGAATATGCGGCCGACATCAAAACCGCCTGCGCGTACCCGCCAACTTCACTGGCAAATACCCTCGGCGAGTGGATGGCGAAAAACGACAAAACCCAGCTGCGTATTTCCGAAACCGAGAAATATGCCCACGTCACCTTCTTCTTTAACGGCGGCGTTGAAGAGCCGTTCGCGGGTGAAGACCGCATTCTTATCAATTCCCCGAAAGTTGCGACTTACGATCTGCAGCCGGAAATGAGCTCCGCCGAGCTGACGGAAAAACTGGTCGCGGCTATCAAGAGCGGTAAGTACGACACCATCATCTGTAACTACCCGAACGGTGACATGGTCGGTCATACTGGCGTCTTCGATGCGGCAGTGAAGGCGGTTGAAGCGCTCGACCACTGCATCGGTGAAGTGGCGAAAGCCGTTGAATCCGTTGATGGTCAGCTGCTGATCACCGCCGATCACGGCAACGCTGAGCAGATGCGTGACCCGTCCACCGGTCAGGCGCACACTGCGCACACCAACCTGCCGGTTCCGCTGATTTACGTTGGCGCCAAAACCGTTAAGGCTATTGACGGTGGTAAACTTTCCGACATCGCGCCGACTATGCTGACGCTGATGGGAATGGAAATCCCGCAAGAGATGACTGGTAAGCCGCTGTTCATCGTGGAATAATCCCTCCCCATGAGGGGAAAGGCGATCTATTCATTAACATTGACCGCGACATCAGTCAGGTCAGTCCTTTACGCCAGCGCGCTCAGCGCTGGCGTATTGCTGTGCGCCGCTTCCGCCCACGCGGATGACCGCGCGCAGTTGCAATCTATTCAGGCCGATATCGCGACCAAAGAGCGCGCGGTACGCCAACAACAGCAGCAACGTGCTTCCCTGCTCGCCCAGTTGAAGGCGCAGGAAGAAGCCATTTCCGTTGCCGCCCGCAAACTGCGCGAAACGCAGAACACCCTCGCCCAGCTCAACAAACAAATTGATGAGATGAATGCCTCTATCGCCAAACTGGAGCGTCAAAAAGCGCAACAGGAACGCAACCTTGCCGCTCAGCTGGATGCCGCGTTTCGCCAGGGCGAACATACCGGCCTTCAGCTTATCCTGAGCGGTGAAGAGAGCCAGCGCGGGCAGCGCCTGCAGGCCTACTTCGGTTACCTCAACCAGGCTCGTCAGGAAACGATTGGTCAGTTGAAGCAAACCCGCGAAGAGGTCGCTTCGCAAAAAGCCGAGCTTGAAGAGAAACAAAGCCAGCAGCAAACGCTGCTCTACGATCAGCAGGCGCAGCAGGCGAAGCTTGAGCAGGCGCGTAACGAGCGTAAAAAGACGCTTGCCGGGCTGGAGTCCTCCATTCAGGAGGGTCAGCAGCAGCTGAGCGAAATGCGCGCCAACGAATCCCGCATGCGTAACCGCATCGCCCAGGCCGAAGCCGCCGCCAAAGCGCGGGCGGAGCGGGAAGCCCGTGAAGCGCAGGCGGTACGCGATCGCCAGCAGGATGCTTCGCGTAAAGGCACCACGTACAAACCGACCGAAAGCGAACGTTCGCTGATGTCGCGCACCGGCGGTCTCGGCGCACCACGCGGTCAGGCTTTCTGGCCGGTTCGCGGCCCTACGCTGCATCGATTTGGCGAACAGCTGCAAGGTGAGCTACGTTGGAAGGGGATGGTTATCGGTGCTTCAGAAGGCACCGAGGTCAAAGCTATCGCCGATGGTCGCGTGATCCTCGCCGACTGGCTGCAGGGCTATGGCCTTGTGGTGGTGGTCGAGCACGGTAAAGGCGACATGAGCCTGTATGGCTACAACCAGAGCGCGCTGGTCAGCGTCGGCACTCAGGTTCGTGCTGGTCAGCCGATTGCCCTCGTGGGCAGCAGTGGCGGTCAGGGCCGCCCGTCACTCTATTTCGAAATTCGTCGCCAGGGTCAGGCGGTCAATCCACAGCCGTGGTTGGGAAGATAAGTTTTGCTTCAATTTCGTCGAATAGCACTCTCCATCGCCGGTTCGCTGGCGCTGGCCTCCCCGGCGTTTGCCGGAAAGCTTGCCATTGTTATTGATGACTTCGGTTATCGCCCGCAGACGGAAAATCAGGTGCTGGCAATGCCCGCCACGATCTCCGTCGCCGTTCTGCCTAATGCCCCTCACGCTCGTGAAATGGCAACCAAAGCGCATAACGCCGGGCATGAAGTCCTGATCCACCTGCCAATGGCCCCGCTGAGCAAACAGCCTTTGGAGAAAGACACCCTGCGCCCGGAAATGAGCCAGGAAGAGGTGGCGCGCATTATCCAGGATGCCGTCACGAAGGTGCCGTTCGCCGTGGGACTCAACAACCATATGGGCAGCGCCATGACCTCCAGCCTGCCGGGTATGGAAAAAGTGATGCAAGCGCTGAGCCGCTATAACCTTTACTTCCTCGACAGCATGACCATCGGCAACAGCCAGGCCATGCGTGCCGCCAGCGGCACCGGAGTGAAGGTGATTAAGCGTAAAGTCTTCCTCGATGATACGCAGAACGAAGCGGATATTCGCGTACAGTTCAATCGGGCTATCCAGCTGGCGCGACGCAACGGCTCGGCCATCGCGATTGGTCATCCGCATCCTTCTACCGTGCGGGTACTGCAGCAGATGCTTTATAATCTGCCGCCGGATATCACGCTCGTGCGTCCGAGCAGCCTGCTGAACGAACCACAGATTGATACTTCTACGCCAAACACCGCACCGCCGAAAGCCGTACCGCCAACGCCGCCGCGCAATCCGTTCCGCGGCGTGAGCCTGTGCAAGCCGAAGCAGAAACTACAGCCGGTATACGCAACGCACTTCTTCACGGTGCTGAGTGAAAGTATTAGCCAGAGCACGCTGCTCCAGTATTACCAGCAGCAGTGGCAGGGCTGGAATAAAAAGGCCTGAGCGGCTATACCCGTCATACTTCAAGTTGCAGGTGTGTTGGCTTTCCTGCAACTCAAATTATTTAGGGTATATCAGGTAAGATGAGAATCCGTGCGCGTTTCTGCCACGGATTTTTTTTGCTCCTGATGCTGATACCAGGCTTTAAAATATTTTAAAAAGCTATAAAAAGTGGCGTAAATACCAGTGACCGCCCCTACCTTCCCGCGTCGCCATGCGCCGCTGAACAGGTACCATTTAAAAAATGCCCCGATCGCACTGATCACACCCCGGCCAATCGACGGGCGGATCTTGTTATATTTTACAAGCCTTGTCGTGTAGGTATTTAATTTATTAAAAACTTCATGGAGTGAATAAAAGGTGTCGTGGCGGACATGACCTGGTAATATTTTCGTATGAATCTCTCCTTCCACCTGATCGTCCACCGGGCGGTTATTAAAAGAGGCAGAACGGCGATTAAAGAGTCGCACTGGAAAATCAGGTGATGAAACCGGGTAAAGTGTCCTGACCTCCTGCCCCAGCACATACCAGTAGCGCGGTAGCCGCCAGGCATTCTCCGGCGGGGGCGTCTCACCGGCTTTTAACGCCAGAATGGCATCAACGGTGCTTTGATCCAGAATTTCGTCACTGTCCATGCAGAGCACCCAGTTATTTTGTGCCTGGGCAATGGCATGGTTCATCTGCGCACCGTGCATTGCATAAGGGTGATGATGCGCTTTGATCCCAAAGGAAGCGCAAATTCGCAGTGTGTCATCATGACTTCCGGAATCAACAATGACAATATCATCCGCAACCATTAACAACGGCGGAATGACTTCGCGTAATAAGCGTTCAGAATTATACGTTAATAAGCATACGGAAAGTTTGAACATAACACCCATCAATGATTTATCCGCCAGATATCCTTATTATAAAAAGAATATGTCCATCTGCAGGGTACAAAAAATGGGATGCGGGAAAAGAGTATGGAAAGTGTGACGGAATTAAAAAATTGCCAGCAAAATATATGCTGGCAATGGTGTTCTATTGCGATCGAGATTTAATTCCAGCTCAGGATCACTTTTCCTGACTGTCCTGAACGCATGGCATCAAAACCTTGCTGGAAATCATCAATACCGAAGCGGTGAGTGATGATTGGGGTCAGGTCGAGGCCAGACTGGATCAGCGCTGCCATCTTGTACCAGGTTTCGAACATCTCGCGGCCATAAATACCCTTGATGAACAATCCCTTAAAGATAACTTTGGTCCAGTCGATGGACATGTCTGACGGCGGAATACCCAGCATCGCGATACGGCCACCGTGGTTCATAGTATCGAGCATCGCGCGGAATGCCGGCGGCGCACCGGACATTTCCAGACCGACGTCGAACCCTTCTGTCATACCGAGTTCGTGCATGACGTCAGTCAGGTTTTCTTTGGAAACGTTGACCGCACGGGTGATCCCCATTTTACGAGCCAGTTCAAGACGATACTCATTCACGTCGGTGATCACGACATTACGTGCGCCCACGTGTTTCGCCACAGCAGCAGCCATGATGCCAATAGGGCCGGCACCGGACACCAGCACATCCTCGCCAACCAGATCGAAGGAGAGCGCGGTGTGTACGGCGTTGCCGAACGGGTCAAAGATGGAGGCCAGGTCGTCAGAGATATTGTCCGGGATTTTAAAGGCGTTGAACGCCGGGATCACCAGATATTCCGCGAAGCAACCCGGGCGGTTCACGCCCACGCCGGTGGTGTTGCGGCACAGATGAGTGCGGCCACCGCGGCAGTTGCGGCAATGTCCGCAGGTAATGTGGCCTTCACCGGAGACGCGATCGCCGATTTTAAAGCCCTTCACTTCCTGACCGATACCAACCACTTCACCAACATATTCGTGGCCAACGACCATAGGGACCGGGATGGTTTTTTGCGACCATTCATCCCAGTTATAGATGTGTACGTCAGTGCCGCAGATGGCTGTTTTACGGATTTTAATTAACAGATCGTTATGTCCGACTTCCGGTTCCGGTACGTCGGTCATCCAGATCCCTTCTTCCGCTTTCAGTTTGGATAACGCTTTCATCTCACATCCTCAGGCAATGACGCCCAGTTGTTTTCCGATGCGGGTAAAGGCTTTCACCGCCCGTTCAATTTGTTCAGGGGTATGCGCAGCCGACATCTGGGTGCGAATACGCGCCTGGCCTTTTGGTACTACCGGATAGAAGAACCCGGTGACATAAATACCTTCTTTCTGCAGTTCACGCGCGAACTCCTGAGCGACGGTCGCTTCACCCAGCATGACCGGAATGATGGCGTGATCGGCACCGGCCAGGGTAAAGCCCGCTGCGGTCATTTTTTCACGGAACAGGCGCGCGTTAGCCCACAGACGGTCACGAAGTTCAGCACCCGACTCCACCATCTCCAGCACCTTGATTGACGCCGCCACGATGGCGGGAGCCAGTGAGTTGGAGAACAGGTACGGGCGGGAGCGCTGACGCAGCCACTCAACCACTTCTTTACGCGCCGCGGTGTAGCCACCAGAAGCGCCGCCAAGCGCTTTGCCGAGCGTACCGGTAATGATGTCGACACGCCCCATCACTTCGCAGTATTCGTGAGAGCCACGGCCGTTGGCACCGACGAATCCGACCGCATGGGAGTCATCAACCATCACCAGCGCATCGTAAATGTCTGCCAAATCGCAAACCCCTTTCAGGTTGGCGATGACACCATCCATGGAGAACACGCCGTCTGTAGCAATAAGCACATGGCGGGCACCCGCTTCACGCGCTTCTTTCAGCCGTGCTTCCAGCTCCTGCATATCGTTATTGGCATAGCGGAAGCGCTTCGCTTTACACAGACGCACGCCATCAATAATGGAGGCGTGGTTCAGTGCATCAGAGATGATGGCATCTTCGGCACCCAGCAGCGTTTCAAACAGGCCGCCGTTGGCATCGAAACAGGAGGAGTACAGAATTGCGTCTTCCATGCCCAGGAAATCAGCCAGTTTCTTCTCGAGGACTTTGTGGGTGTCCTGGGTTCCGCAGATGAAGCGTACGGAAGCCATACCGAAGCCGTGGCTGTCCATCCCGGCTTTAGCGGCGCTGATTAGCGCCGGGTGATTCGCCAGGCCAAGGTAGTTGTTGGCGCAGAAGTTAATAACGTGGCTCTCACCCACGGTGATATCCGCCTGCTGTGCAGACGTGATGATACGCTCTTCTTTAAACAACCCTTCAGCACGTGCAGTGTCGAGGTCATTCGTTAACTGTTTGTAAAAATCCCCACGCATTGCAACTCTCCAGATATGGCAAAATTTAGAACATATTACCCAAACCTATACATCTATACGAGATGACGCAGTACTAAGTGTATTTTTTGTAGCATAAATCACGCGTCCCCCTACAGGTTGTCGGTGAATGGCTGAAAGTGGACCAATGTGATGATATGATAGAAAACATTAGCGTCTGAGATTGTCTCAGGACTCCACAATTCGAAGGTTACAGTTATGATCATCGTTACTGGCGGCGCAGGCTTTATCGGTAGCAACATTGTTAAAGCTCTGAATGATAAAGGTATCACTGACATTCTGGTGGTCGACAACCTCAAAGACGGCACCAAATTCGTCAATCTGGTTGATCTGAGCATCGCCGATTACATGGATAAAGAAGACTTCTTAATCCAGATTATGGCCGGTGAAGAGTTTGGTGAAATCGAAGCCATTTTCCACGAAGGCGCCTGCTCCTCCACCACTGAGTGGGACGGCAAGTACATGATGGATAACAACTATCAGTACTCTAAAGAAGTGCTGCACTACTGTCTGGAGCGTGAAATCCCGTTCCTGTACGCTTCTTCTGCTGCTACCTACGGCGGTCGCACTTCAGACTTCATCGAGTCTCGCGAATATGAGAAGCCGCTGAACGTCTATGGCTACTCCAAGCTGCTGTTTGATGAATATGTCCGCCAGATCCTGCCGGAAGCGAACTCACAGATTGTCGGTTTCCGTTATTTCAACGTGTACGGTCCGCGTGAAGGCCACAAGGGCAGCATGGCAAGCGTCGCTTTCCATCTGAATACCCAGTTGAACAACGGCGAAAGTCCAAAACTGTTTACAGGCAGCGACAGTTTCAAACGTGATTTCGTTTACGTCGGCGACGTGGCCGCGGTCAATCTGTGGTTCCTCGAAAACGGCGTTTCCGGCATCTTCAACCTCGGTACCGGCCGCGCGGAATCCTTCCAGGCGGTAGCGGATGCGACGCTGGCTTACCATCAGAAAGGCAGCATCGAATACATCCCATTCCCGGATAAGCTGAAAGGTCGCTATCAGGCATTCACTCAGGCCGATCTGACCAACCTGCGTGCCGCGGGCTACGATAAGCCGTTTAAAACCGTCGCCGAAGGTGTGACGGAATACATGACCTGGCTGAACCAGGACGCGTAAGATATACAATGAAAATACTGGTGATTGGCCCGTCATGGGTAGGCGACATGATGATGTCGCAAAGCCTCTATCGCACGCTCAAGGCGCGCTATCCCCAGGCGATAATTGACGTGATGGCACCCGCGTGGTGCCGTCCGCTTTTATCGCGTATGCCAGAAGTTAATGAAGCCATTCCCATGCCGCTTGGCCACGGTGCGCTGGAATTAGGTGAGCGGCGTAGGCTTGGCCATAGTCTGCGCGAACGTCGCTACGATCGCGCTTACGTGCTGCCTAACTCCTTCAAATCGGCCTTAGTCCCTTTCTTCGCAGGTATTCCTCTGCGTACCGGCTGGCGTGGCGAAATGCGCTATGGCCTGCTTAACGACGCGCGGGTGCTGGATAAAGACGCCTGGCCGCTGATGGTCGAGCGCTACGTTGCCTTAGCCTACGACAAAGGCGCGATGCACTCCGCAAAAGATCTGCCTCAGCCGCTGCTGTGGCCGCATCTTCAGGTCAACGACGGTGAGAAATCACTGACCTGCAGCACTTTCAAGCTCTCAGCAGAGCGCCCGATGATAGGTTTCTGCCCAGGAGCAGAATTTGGCCCGGCCAAACGCTGGCCACATTATCACTATGCTGAGCTGGCGAAGCAGCTGATTGATGAAGGGTTCCAGATTGTGCTGTTCGGTTCGGCAAAGGATCACGATGCGGGTAACGACATCCTGGCCGCGCTCAGCATGGAACAACAGGCCTGGTGCCGCAATCTGGCGGGCGAGACCCAGCTGGAACAGGCAGTGATTCTCATTGCTGCCTGCCAGGCAGTGGTCAGCAATGACTCTGGTCTGATGCATGTAGCAGCGGCGCTCGATCGCCCGCTGGTCGCACTGTATGGCCCCAGCAGCCCGGATTTTACGCCGCCACTGTCGCATAAGGCGCGCGTTATTCGCCTGATCAGCGGCTACCATAAGGTGCGTAAAGGTGATGCTGCAGAAGGCTATCACCAAAGCCTGATTGATATTACCCCCGAGCGCGTACTGGAAGAACTAAACCAGTTGCTGTTGAGTGAGGAAGCCTGACGGATGCGGGTTCTGATAGTAAAAACCTCTTCAATGGGGGATGTCCTACACACCCTGCCCGCCCTGACCGATGCCGCGAACGCCATCCCCGGGATCCGCTTTGACTGGGTTGTGGAGGAGGGGTTTGCACAAATTCCTGGCTGGCATGCCGCCGTTGAACGCGTCATACCGGTAGCTATACGCCGTTGGCGTAAAGCATGGTTTTCTGCCCCCATCAAAGCCGAGCGTCTTGCCTTTCGGACTAAAATCCAGGAGGTGGAATATGATGCGATCATTGATGCTCAGGGCCTCGTCAAAAGTGCGGCGCTGGTCACCCGACTGGCGCACGGCATTAAGCACGGCATGGACTGGAAAACCGCCCGCGAACCGCTGGCGAGCCTGTTCTACAACCAGCGTCACCATATTGCCAAAGCGCAGCACGCCGTTGAAAGGACGCGTGAGCTGTTCGCTAAAAGCCTGGGCTACGAAAAACCGCAAACCCAGGGCGACTATGCTATCGCCCAGCATTTCTTACAGAATACGGCCTCTGAAACCGCACCCTATGTGGTATTTCTGCATGCCACAACCCGCGATGATAAACACTGGCCGGAAACGCACTGGCGACAGCTCGTGGAGCGCCTTGCCGGGAACGGTGTGCACATCAAGCTTCCCTGGGGAGCCCCGCATGAAGAGGCGCGAGCAAAACGCCTGGCTGCAGGCATTGATGAGGCCGAGGTATTACCGCGCATGACGCTCGAACAAGTGGCGCGTGTTCTGGCGGGGGCACGATGCGTGGTCTCTGTCGATACCGGATTGAGCCATCTGACTGCCGCACTGAATCGTCCAAATTACACTCTGTATGGTCCAACGGACCCTGGACTTATTGGTGGATACGGGCAGAACCAATACGTTGTGCGCTCTACTACCGGAGCCATGCAGGATATCTCTGCCGAACAGATATTTAGCTCCGTATCCGGGGAAATTTAATGCGTAAAGCACATATCATTAATCTTGAAAAAATGGGTGGCGTTGAGCGACTCTTTTTACAGTACATTCATGATAATACAGCAAAAAATGACGTTATATTCTGCATCAGCAACAAAATTGGTCCGGAAATCGCTCAGCATCTGGCGAACAGGAACGTGGTTTTTGTAAACCGGATGCTGAATGCTTTCACACTAAAATATCCGGTGTTTGCCCGTAAATACGCCCTGCAGACAAAACTGTGGCTGGCGGATCCAGAAGCCGTGATTGTCTGGGATCTTATCCCCGGCTTTGCTGGCAAGCCTGCACGGGGCAAGGTCATTTATTACGACCACGGTTGCTCATGGCGATATGCGCACAACGCAAAAACTCTTGGTTTTTTTGCCATGCTGGACGGCTGTATTTCCGCCGCGAAGGCCTCGAAACGCGTCATGGAGCTACGCTTCAATCTCACCTGTCCGGTACAAACCGTTATCAACCGCATTTTGCCACCTCCCAATATTGAGCGTGGTCCAAAGCCATTGACCTCTCCGCTGAAGCTGGGTATTGCTGCACGCCTGGTCGGCCTTAAGGGAATAAGCGTTGCTCTTCTGGCGGTCAAAGCCCTTCGCGATCGCGGCGTCGACGTCACGCTGGATATTGCGGGTAAAGGTCCGGATGAAGCAGCTTTCCGGGCGTTAGCAGAAAAGCTTAACATTACCGACTGCGTGAATTTTTTAGGCTTCCAGGATGATTTGAGCCAGTTCTTCAACCATATTCACATTTATCTCAGCACGCCGGTCACCGAGCCGTTCGGTTTGTCCTGCATGGAGGCGCTGTTTTACGGTGTTCCGGTTATCTTCCCAAATATAGACGGGCAACCGGAGGTAGTGAAAGACGGCGTCTGCGGTATCGGGATCACGCCAACGATAACGCCCGCGGCGCATCAGGAACAGACCGGCATCAGCGTTGATTTTCCGCATCAGGTTTACTCGCCGTACAGTGACACTCTGGTAGAACCTTTGCTTATGTCTCCGGAGGCTATTGCTAACGCTGTGCAGCAGATAGCAGGCTCTGCCTATGCAGACTATCGCGACAACGCATTTAAATATGTAGAAGAGCACTTTGATTACAAGAACTTCATCTGTGAGTTCAACGCCAGGATTTCGGATATTGTTGATGCAAACGTTAAAAAATAGCTATTCCAGCGGTTTGTTGTTCTTTCTGACTTTTATCACCATGTTGGCTAGCCAATACTTCATGTTTTACGATGCCGTCCACTCGCGGAAATTTTTCTATACCGCTGGTTACATCGCTATTGTGCTGGCACTGTTTTCGGCTCGCAAAATTATCGCTTCTCGGCAAAATGGCATCCCGACACTAGGTATCCTTATTCTGGCGCTCACATTTCTCATTTGGCTGTCGGTATTTAAGCAGAAGGGTTCCTTTGACGACGTCTACAATGCCTACGACACCTCTGGTCGGATTCTGCTGCTACTAGCCCTGCTGGTCTTTATCTTTTCAAACATTAAATTACCGCGTTATCCTCTGCTGCTTGACGGCATCTTCATAGCAGGCGGTCTGCTGGTCAATCTGTATGCTGCATGGCAATATCATGTCAGCGCAACCGAAAGGGTAGACCTGGGCTTCGATCGCGCCACCATTGCTGCTTACATCATCACTGTCATAGATATTTTTATGGTCTATGCCGTGCTCAACCGGCACGGTTGGGTCAGGTATATTCTCTTTGCCGCAACTATTGCCCTGACCTACAGTGTACTGATATTCACAGGGACACGTTCAGCCCTCCTTAGCTATCCCATTCTCTGTTTGTTGCTTGCATTTACTCACCCTAAGGTCAATAAGCAGCACTTACTTAAGATGCTGTTGTGCCTGGCGGGTCTATTGATAATTGCAGGTTATTTGCTCAAAAAGCCTATAGAACAGCGGATCAGCTCTCTGACCCATGACCTTTATGCCATCCAGGTCAATAATAATAATTTAACATCTGTCGGCTCTCGTATCGTGATGTTTCAGGTGGGGTTGGATACAGGGATGACAGCTCCCTGGGGAGAGTCCGTAGAAAGCCGGAGTCGTGAGATCGAAGCTGCCGTACAACACGATCCAGCTCTACAAGGGGCCCTTACCTTTATAGATGTACATTTGCATAACGAGATTATTGAAAACTTCTCCCTACGCGGAATCTTCGGTGTACTCGCACTGCTGTTCATGCACGCCTCGTTACTCTGGTGCGCCTGGAAGCAGCGCAATCCGGTACTGATGGTCATTACGCTGAGTTTAATGACCTATGGGATGAGCGATGTGATATTCTTTAGCCGCGAAGCATCCATTGCGTATGCCATCGGTATCCTAAGTGCTATCATCCTGTTCAAACGCGAAGATGAAGCCCCCGTGGCATCAGGGATCACATAAGCTCACATGCCCCATCGCGGTCAGACGCAGGTGGGGCCCTAACTTTCGAACATGCATCTGAACAAAATAATTATTGCGGGTTATGAACTCAGCGGCCTCGGCGGAATGGAAACGGTCTGTAGCACACTGGTCAGTCTGCTACGTCGCCAGCACCCCGGTATCGATATTTCATTCGTCTTCTTTAAGGAAGGGCGTAGTCACGTCAGTGATGACTGGCTGGGCGGCAATCGTCATGTCCGCATTACCTCCGGGATTAAACACACCAAGATCAGACGCCTGTCGTTTGCCCACAAGCTACGAAAAATCATATCTCAGGAAAAACCAGAGCTGATTATTGCACTGGACACGCTCTCCTGCTTCATCAGCAACATTGCACGTCGCTACACGCGCCATAAGCCGGTGACGTTTTCCTGGCTGCACTTTTCGACACATAACCTTTACAAAGCCGAATATGTCCAGCGTGCTGACTACCATCTGGCAATCAGTACAGAAATCAAAGAACAGCTCATCGCGATGGGAATTGAGGGTCGACGGATCACCACCATTTATAATCCGCTGCCCCGTCACCCGTTCTGCATTGCGCGCCCGAATGGCGTTCCCCGCTTCATTTATGTGGGCCGGGTCATTGCCGACGGGCAAAAAAACATGCGCGGGTTGTTTGAAGCCCTTTCACAGGTGCAAGGGGAATGGCAGTTGGATATCGTTGGCGATGGCCAGGATAAATCGTTACTGCAAACCCTGGCAGAATCCCTGGGTATCAGCGCGCGCATCGGCTGGCACGGATGGCAGACCAGGCCGTGGGAATACATTTCAACAACCCTCTCCGGGGTGACCTGTCTACTGAGCACATCCAATTATGAAGGGTTTGGCATGTCAATAGCCGAAGCCAGCTCCTACGGCGTATATGCAATAAGCTCAGATTGTAGAACTGGCCCTCGGGATATCATCAGAGAAAACGTTAACGGCAATATTTATCCGCTGGAAAAGCCCGGTGAACTGGTTACGCTATTGCAGCAGGTGGTGGATGGTAAATCGCTGCCCGCGAACAGCACCATCCAGCACGCCATTGAAGGTTTCTATGAGGATAACTATATCCAGCACGTCGTTCAGGCCTTTGAGCAGGCAGGGCTACACCTGCCCGTCCGTCAGGCGGGTTGATGCTTGAGCTGGTAGTACTCGGCCAGCGTCATTCCCTGGACCTGAGGCTGCAGCCAGGCAAAGAAGTGCTCAAGAGAGTCATAAAGACGCTCTATATCGTCCGGCGTTTTAAAGGTCGGACTGCCGCCGGGCATATACTCTGAAGAATGGAGCATATACTCAACGTAATCACTACCGTCCGCTAATGTCCGGGTCACCACGTCTTGCATCGTAGCCACGTTGCCCCCTGAAGGACGCAGCCAGTGCACAGAAGGACTGCGCACTTTACCTCGCAGCTTGTCATAAGCCTGCTTCACCGCGTTAAGCAGTGCACCATGCTTGAACTGAATGCTCATCGGCACCTCAAGCAACGATGAATCCCCTGCGCGGCTGATATCATTCTCGTCGATGAAGTAAGCCTGGGAAGGGAAGCGTCGATAATCGGTTCCTCCAGACCCCTGCGGTGCTCCTTTCGCCGTCTGCCAGTTCACTTTCGGGGTAACCGAGCAGTCGACTTCATAACCCAGCTCAATCAGCATCTGGGCATAGCGCTCATCAAACGCCCAGCGTCCGGCGCGATGGCTGCGCATTTTAGTCTGGAAAGTCTCTTCAAGCAGACGTGTCATATAGACGACTTTGTCTTTCATGACCGCATCAGAATATTCAATCAGATAGGGCTTGAAACGCCAGTCGTCATCCGTTAGCGGAATTTCCGGCGGGCTGTTCCAGGCATGCAGATGCATACCGACTTCCCCGGTGCCTCGCGCAATGACATCCTTCGCGAATTCAACGTAGGCAGGGTCAATCGCCATTTCATAGTTGGTGAGATAAACAGGTTTAAAACCATATTTCTCACATAACGCCTGAAATCGCGGGAGATAACGCGCATTCTCAGTGGTGATGCTGCTGTGTTTTTGCCACAGATTATCACCCTCGGTATCGATCGTTATCAAAAATGCCGGTTTAGTCATCAGAACATCCTTCAAGGCTTAATCGAAGCCATGTTAGAGCAACACAACGCTTCTCTCAATCCATCTAATCACCTAAAATCAGGGATTGGGCCTCAGGCGAAGAGTAGAGCATGACCGTAACCACATCGTCCCGCACACTATCAACACCTCACCGCATTCTGATAATTAAGCTGCGCCATCATGGTGATATGCTGCTGGTTACTCCCGTCATCAACGAGCTAAAACAGCAATACCCGAATGCCGACATTGATGTTCTTCTCTACGAAGAAACCCGGGACATGCTCGCCGCCAATGCCAGTATTCATCGTATCTTTGCCATCGATCGTAAATGGAAAAAAGCAGGGGTACGCTACCAGCTAGGACAAGAGTGGCAGCTACTACGCCAGCTCCGTAGCCAGCGTTATGACATCGTATTAAACCTTGCTGACCAGTGGCGTAGCGCCATCATCACGCGTATAACCGGCGCGCCGGTACGGCTGGGGTTTGCATTCCCGAAAAGAGATCATCCCTTCTGGCGCTATTGTCACAGTGAGCTGGTTTCTACCGAAGGCCACAGCAACATGCACACCGTTCGGCAGAACCTGTCGATTCTGGCTCCGCTGTTTACCCTTCCGGCTACCGCGGCTCACGCCACGATGGCATACAGTGACGATGACTGGCAGCAGTGTGCTGCGAAATTACCTGAGCAGGTGGCGGCGCGCTACGTGGTGGTTCAGCCAACATCGCGTTGGTTCTTTAAGTGCTGGCGCGAAGGGCGGATGAGTGAAGTCATCAACGCGCTGACCGCTGCCGGCCATTACGTCATTTTAACCTCAGGACCCGATGCCAAAGAGAAAGAAATGGTCTCGACTATCCTGAACGGCTGCGATGCGGAAAAAGTCATATCACTCGCGGGCCAGCTTACGCTGCGTCAGCTGGCGGCGCTTATCGATCATGCCACGCTGTTTATCGGCGTCGACTCAGTGCCAATGCACATGGCCGCCGCGCTGCAAACCCCGTTGATTGCTCTTTTTGGCCCCTCTAAGCTCACTTTCTGGCGCCCCTGGCAGGCCAAAGGGGAAGTTATTTGGGCGGGAGACTTCGGCCCGTTGCCCGATCCCGATGAAATTGATACCCGCACGCAGGAACGCTACCTGGATCTGATCCCCTCTCAGGTGGTCATTGACGCGGCAAAAAGGCTACTGGCATGAAAAAATATCGTTTAGCCATCGTCAGGCAAAAATATCGCCCGGATGGTGGTGCAGAACGCTTTGTCTCCCGGGCGCTTGAAGCCCTGGATGCCCACAATCTGGAACTGAACGTCATCACTCGCGAATGGCAGGGTCCGGTCAAACCTGAGTGGCATATTCACATCTGCAACCCGTTCAAGTGGGGGCGCATCAGCCGCGAGCGCGGGTTCGCCGATGCCGCAAGAGCGCTCTGGCAAAACGAGCAGTTCGACCTGGTACAAAGCCATGAGCGGATCGCCGGGTGCGATCTCTACCGCGCAGGGGACGGGGTTCACCGCCGCTGGCTTGAACAGCGATGCCGGATCCTGCCCGGCTGGCAGCAAAAGCGCCTGCTCAACGACCGCTATCATCGCTATGTCATGAACGCTGAAGCGGAAATGTACGCCTCGACGGAGCTGCGTGGCGTTATCTGTAACGCCGCCATGATAAAACAAGAAATCATGGAAGACTTTGGCATTCCGGATGAGAAAATCAGGGTGATTTATAACGCCATTGATAGCCAACGTTTTCTTCCGCCTGAAGAAGCACAACTGCAGGCACTGCGTCAGCAATGGAATATTCCCGCAAACGCCACCTGCCTGGTGTTTGTTGGCTCGGGCTTTGAGAGAAAAGGTCTGAGCGCCGCCATTCAGGCCATTGCGCCGGGTAACCAGTATCTGTTGGTTGTCGGTAAAGATAAGGACGAGAAGCGCTATCAGTCACTGGCGCGCACGCTGCACTGTGAAGAACGCATCCGCTTCGTTGGCGTACAACAGAATACCCTGCCGTTCTATCAGATGGCTGACGGGCTGCTGTTGCCCACGATGTACGATCCCTTCCCTAACGTGATTCTGGAAGCCATGGCCTGCGGATTACCGGTCATTACCTCTACCCATTGCGGTGGTTCGGAGTTTATCCGCGAAGGGGTTAATGGCTACGTGTGCGACGCGCTTGATATCTCTGCGCTGCAAAATGCGGTCAATGCGCTGCCCGCTCGTGCGCTGGGCTCAAATGCAGGGGTGCTGGCCCGGGAGCGCGTTCTTGAGTGCAACGCCGAACGCCTGTCGGCGGAGCTCATCGATTTCTACCAGACACTGCTGGGGGATGCATGAGGATATTATTCATCATTGATGGGCTACCCGGCGGTGGCGCTGAGAAAGTCGTTCTGACCCTGGCGCAGCAGTTTTTGCTGGAAGGGGAAGACGTCTCTCTGTTTTCACTACGCAATGTCTGCGACTATCCGCTGCCGGAAGGCCTCGATTATCAGGTTATCGCCGATCGCTGCCGCTCCCCATGGCGAAAGCTGACGGAGCTGTCGCGTCGCGCTGCCCAACTCGATGCCGCCATTAACGATGCAGAGGCAAAGGCGGGAAAATTCGATCTCGTACTCTCCAATTTGCATAAGACAGACCGTATCGTCGCCCGCAGCCAGCAGCTTCGGCAGCATAATTTGTGGTTCTGCCTGCACGGCATCTTCTCCGCCTCCTATCTCGGCAAGCGTAGTGGTTTCGATCGCTGGCTCAAGAAACAAAAAATTAAGCGGGTGTATGACAGGCGCAATATTGTCAGCGTTTCAAACGCGGTTGGAAAGGACTTGCTCGATGCCTTTGGTATCACCCCAGCACGGCTGGAAACCATCTACAACCCATTTGATATCAACGACATTAAGCAGAAGGCAGAGGCGCCATGCGAAATGGCCGATGAGGACTATTTGATCCATGTGGGTCGTTTTCATCTGGCTAAGCGTCATGACCGGCTGATAGAAGCCTACGCCAAAAGCGGAATCACCGCCCCACTGGTGCTGGTTGGCCAGGGTAAACCCGAGCAGGAAGAGAAACTGCGATCGCTTTCGGCCTCACTGGGCGTCAGCGACCGGGTGCTGTTTAAAGGCTTCCAGGTCAACCCACTACCGTGGATTAAAAACGCCCGTATGCTGATTGTTAGCTCAGATAGCGAAGGGTTCGGAAATGTTTTGGTCGAAGCCCTGATACTGGGCACATCAGCGGTCAGCACACGCTGCCCCGGTGGCCCGGCGGAGATACTCACCGGGCCACTCGCCCGCGGCCTCTGTGAACTCAACAGCGATGCGCTGGCTCAGACCATGCAAAGCATTTATCATAATCCACCCACGATTAATCCAGCGGCCTTAGTACAATTTGATGTTAAGGCTATTTGCCAGCAATACCGGCTGCTTGTCGCTAAAACTAGCGCTGAGCGGTGAGACTGACAGGTTGTCCATGAACAATACTCCATTACTCAGCATCGTTGCCGCGGTCTATAACGGCGAGAAATTCCTCGACAGCTTTTTCGTCAACATTGAGGAGCAGCAGTTAGACAACGTAGAAATCATCATGGTGAATGATGGTTCAACGGATTCTACCGCCGCCATTCTTGAAAAATGGAAAGCCACCTTCAGCGGTCTTAAAGTCGTTAATCAGAGCAATCAGGGTGTTTCTGCCGCCCGAAATTCTGGCCTGGTTCTGGCAACCGGTAAATACCTCACTTTCCCGGACATTGATGACAAACTCTACCCAGGAATGTATCAAACGCTGCTGGAAATGGCGGAAAAAGGAAACCTTGATGTCGCGACCTGCAACGGGCGCTATGTCTATGAAGACAACCGTCCGGCCCAGCCTATTTTCCCGCTTGACCGACTGTCATCGACTGAGGTGATGCCGGGTCATCTGTGGTTAAAGAAAGCGCTGGATTCCCGCAAGTTTCTTCACGTTACCTGGCTTAATATCTATCGCAGTGCATTCATCGCCGAACATGGTTTTAGTTTTGAACCTGGACTGCGTCATCAGGACATTCCGTGGACAACTGAAGTATTGCTTGCCGCTGAACGGGTGCAATATTCCGACAAACAGTTTTACGATTACTATATTCATTCTGAATCGGTATCACATAAGCCCGATACCGACGATACGCTTATCCGCTCTGCGCATCACTACATGAAAATCCTTGAAATGCTGGAAGCAATTAACCAGCGTTACGCCGACAAAACTCGTAATATCAAAGCCTGCCATTGGCAAATTGCCAAAGAAGGGTTAGGAATTATTCATACCATTGATGAGATGAAAGATCGCACAAAACAGCAGGGTCTGATTCGCGAGTTTTTCGAGCGCGGCATCTGGCAGCTTATCTGGAAGAATGCCCACGACCTGCGTTTACGCTGGAGACTGGGACGCCGGTACTTCCGTCTGAAAAAAATGCTGAATAACTGACCCCTGATACTGGACGTGTTCCGGAGATATATGAGCAAAATTGCGAAACAGCTAGGAGCAGGGCTTTTCCTGTCGCTCCTGAAAGTGACCGGCTATAGCGTAAAAAAGATCAGCCGCTTTCCCGAGCAGGAAAAACTGCACACTATCGCTATCTTCTCTACCACCGCGTTAGGTGACTTCCTCATCAATACGCCTGCTATTATGGCCATCAAGGCACGCTGGCCCGAAGCGAAGCTGCTGCTGGTGATGAATAAGCGCAATAAGCTGCTGGCTGAGGGTAGCCCGCTTTTTGACGAGATAATCTACTGGAACGGCAAGGCTAACGATGTTCTGCCGCTGGCAAAAACGCTGCGTGAGCGTCGTGTTGAAGCCACCTTTATTCTCCATTCGCGCGCGCCGTACGACATCGTTGTGGCGTCCCTCGCCCGCTCGCGCTATATCTTCAAAGACGTGTATTACAGCGACTATCAGGGTCGTCAGGATTTTGCGCTTGCCCGCTACCTGTCAGCCTTTTATGACAACCGGCAGAATGGCAATATTCACCATATTCATCAGAAAACCGAGCTGCTGGAGTCGGTCGGCATTGCCGTTCCTTCAATGGCTATGGTGATCCCTGTGCCATTCACTCCAGACGTTTTCAGCACACCGACCATCGGCATCCACGCCGGGGCTTCGACCCCCGATCGCTGCTGGCCGGCAGAAAAATTCGCTCAGCTGATTCAAAAACTCCTCAGCCACCATGAATCACTCAACATTGAGTTAATTGGCGCACCGGGTGAGAGGGCACTAAACCAGCGCATTATTGATAGCCTGCCTGACATCAGCGACAGAGTAAAAAACGTCGCGGGTGAGACGAACCTGCTGCAGCTGGCAGGAAAAATTGCGGGTTTCAAGGCTCTGGTGGTCGGCGATACCGGTCCGTTGCACGTCGCTATCGCGGTAAAAACGCCGACGGTTGGCTTGTACAGCGGTCAAAGCGCGGTCGATGGTGCGGCACCGCTTCAGGACCACGACATTCACCATCTGGTCCTTCCGGCAGATGAAAAACAGGGGCTCCGTGGCATCGAAGTCGATGATGTTTATGCCGCGATTGAGCGTACTCTGGGTTAAAGCGCCTTAAGGGATAGCTTTAACCACGCTAAATGCTTAGAATTTGCCCGCCGAAACTAAAAAAACGGATAACACACTTGGAATTGCTTTATACCGCCTTACTCTACCTGATTCAGCCGCTGGTCTGGCTTCGCCTGCTGCTTCGCAGCCGCAAGGCCCCCGCTTACAGAAAACGCTGGGCAGAACGCTACGGCTTTTGCAAAAACAAGGTAGCCCCGGAGGGTATACTCCTGCATTCCGTGTCGGTGGGTGAAACACTGGCGGCTATCCCGCTGGTTCGCGCACTGCGCCACCGCTATCCGACGTTGCCGATTACCGTCACCACCATGACACCGACCGGCTCCGAGCGCGCCATGTCCGCGTTCGGCAAAGATGTTCACCACGTCTATTTGCCTTACGATCTGCCCTGCGCCATGAATCGTTTCCTTGATACCGTGCGTCCTAAGCTGGTCATCGTGATGGAAACCGAACTGTGGCCGAACATGGTTTCCGCGTTACATGCGCGCAAAATCCCCCTGGTTATCGCCAACGCGCGTCTTTCAGAGCGTTCAGCGAAGGGTTACGGCAAGCTGGGCGGCTTTATGCGTCGTCTGCTGGCAAAAATAACCCTGATTGCCGCGCAGAATGAAGAGGACGGCAACCGCTTCCTCGCCCTCGGGCTGAAGCGTAACCAGTTGGCTATCACCGGCAGCCTGAAGTTTGATATTTCCGTGACGCCTGAGCTGGCGGCTCGCGCCGTCACTCTGCGCCGTCAGTGGGCCGCGCGCCGTCAGGTATGGATTGCGACCAGTACCCACGATGGCGAAGAGCAGATAATCCTCGAAGCGCATAAAACGCTGCTGAAGACCTTCCCGGATCTGTTGCTGATTCTGGTACCTCGTCACCCTGAACGCTTCCCTGATGCCCGCCAGATGGTGCAAAAAGCAGGCCTGAGCTTTACCCTGCGCAGCACCGGCGAAATCCCGTCAGGCAGCACTCAGGTGGTGATTGGCGATACCATGGGCGAACTGATGCTGCTGTACGGCATTGCCGATCTCGCTTTTGTGGGCGGCAGCCTGGTCGAGCGCGGTGGGCATAACCCTCTGGAGCCTGCAGCTCATGCCATTCCGGTCCTCATGGGCCCGCACACCTTTAACTTTAAAGATATCTGCGCGCGCCTGCAGCAGGCGGACGGGCTTATCACCGTAACCGATGCCGATTCGCTGGTGAAAGAGATTTCTAATCTGCTCACCGATGAAGACTATCGCCTGTGGTACGGGCGCCATGCGGTGGAAGTGCTGCATCAGAACCAGGGCGCACTGACCCGTCTGCTTCAGCTTCTGCAACCCTATTTGCCCCAGCGGAGCCACTAATGTCCAGACGCCTCTCCGTGGTGATGATCGCCAAAAATTCGGCAGATCTGCTGCCGGAGTGTCTGGACTCCGTTCAATGGGCCGACGAAATCATCCTCCTTGACTCCGGCAGCAGCGACGATACCGTCGCGCTGGCACAGAGTCGGGGAGTGAAAGTGTTCGAAGATCGCGACTGGCAGGGCTACGGCATTCAGCGCCAGCGCGCGCAGGCGTACGCCACGGGTGACTACGTGCTGATGATCGATACCGACGAGCGCGTCACCCCTGAGCTTAAAACTTCACTACAGCAAACGCTCGCCGCTCCGCAGCCAGGTGCGGTTTACAGCATTGCCCGCCGGAACTACTTCCTTGGCCGCTTTATGCGCCACAGCGGCTGGTATCCTGACCGCGTACTGCGCCTCTACGAACGCGAACGCTGGCAGTACAACGACAAGCTGGTGCATGAGTCTCTTGAGTGCGGCAAAGCCCAGGTGATCCCGCTTCAGGGCGACCTGCGTCACCTAACCTGCCGTGATTTCGGTGCGTTCCAGCAAAAACAGCTGGCGTATGCCACCGCCTGGGCCCAGGAACGCCACCAGAAGGGTAAAAAAACCTCTCTCGCCGGTATCTTCGGCCATACGCTCGGCGCCTTCGTGAAAACGTTGCTGATTCGTGGTGGTATTCTGGATGGCGCACAGGGCTGGCTACTCGCCGTCGTGAATGCCCAGTATACTTTCAACAAATACACCGAGCTGTGGGCCCTGAACCGCGGCTACTCAGAGAAAGCGTAAGCATGAGTACAAAAGCGATTTATCCGGGGACTTTCGATCCGATTACCAACGGTCATCTCGATATCATCACCCGCGCCGCCAGCATGTTCGACACGGTGATACTGGCGATTGCCGCGAGCCCGAGTAAAAAACCGATGTTCACTCTCAACGAGCGAGTTGCGCTTGCTGAAGATGCCGTTTCGCATCTGGATAACGTGGTGGTGATGGGTTTCAGCGACCTGATGGCGAACTTCGCCCGCACCCAGCAGGCGAATATCCTGATCCGTGGTTTACGCGCGGTCGCCGACTTTGAGTATGAAATGCAGCTGGCGCACATGAACCGCCACCTGATGCCGGAACTTGAAAGCGTGTTCCTGATGCCTTCGAAAGAGTGGTCGTTTATCTCCTCTTCGCTGGTAAAAGAAGTGGCGCGCCACCACGGTGACGTCACCCATTTCCTGCCACCGAAAGTGCATCAGGCGCTGCTGGCTAAAATCAAGTAATCACTTCTGACAGCGGCGGCAGTAAAACGTCGCCCGCTGTGCGTGCTTCGTAGCCACAATCGGTTCCCCGCACACCCGGCACGGCTCCCCTTTGCGTCCATAGACCTGTAGCTCCTGAGCAAAATAGCCCGGCTTCCCATCGCTTTGCAGGAAATCCTTGAGGGTAGTGCCCCCCTGCTCAATAGAACGCAGTAGCACCGCCTTAATCACCCGCACCAGCAGCTCACACTCATCATGCGACAACGACGAGGCCAGTCGATCGGGGTGGATCCCGGCGGCAAACAGGGATTCACTGGCGTAGATATTACCCACCCCTACCACCAGCTTGTTATCCATCAACCAGGGCTTTATTGCCGTCTTCTTCTTCGCGCATTTCTGTTGCAGATACTGTGTGTTAAACGCCTCGCTTAACGGCTCAGGACCGAGATGGGCGAGCACAGCATGCCCCTCAAGCGTCGGCGTCCACAGCCAGGCGCCAAAGCGGCGGGGATCGGTGTAGCGCAGCACTTTGCCGTTGCTGAGCACCAGGTCAACATGGTCATGCTTCTCGGCGGGGAGTTCAGCGGTCAGAATGCGCAGGCTCCCGGACATTCCAAGATGAATGATTATCCAGCCGTCCGGCAGTTCGAGCAGCAGGTATTTCGCGCGGCGCTGCACGCTCAGTACCGGTTTATCACTCAGGCGATGGATTTCGTCGGAAACGGGCCAGCGAAGCCGTCCGTTACGGACAATTGCGTGCAAAATGGTTGCGCCAACCAGATGGGGTTCAATACCACGGCGGCTGGTCTCAACCTCGGGTAACTCAGGCATAGCAACTCCGATGGTTTTTCTGATCTCTCTAATATGGGGACGTCCAGAAAACAAAAAACCCCGCCGGGGCGGGGTTTTTCGCTAAGAAAACTAAAATTATTTGATTTTAGCTTCTTTGTACAGAACGTGCTGACGGACAACTGGATCGAACTTTTTCAGTTCCAGTTTTTCCGGCTTAGTACGTTTGTTCTTCGTGGTGGTATAGAAGTGACCAGTACCAGCAGAAGAAACCAGCTTGATTTTCTCACGAATACCTTTAGCCATGATTTATTTCCTCTTAGTACTTAGTACTTTTCGCCACGGGCACGCAGTTCAGCGAGAACTGTATCAATGCCTTTCTTATCAATAACACGCATACCTTTAGCAGATACGCGCAGGGTGACAAAACGCTTCTCGCTCTCAACCCAGAAACGGTGAGAGTGCAGGTTCGGCAGGAAACGGCGTTTAGTCGCGTTCAGTGCGTGGGAACGGTTGTTACCGGTCACCGGACGCTTGCCAGTAACTTGGCAGACTCGGGACATGTCTATTCTCCAAAAATCAAATTAGCTCGAGCTTCGTATGGGGTATTGGCGCCTCGTCAGGCTTCTCAGCCTGGTTATCGCAGTTCTAAGTGAACTCTCGACTGCCAGGCCCAAATGCCAAACCCGAGATTCTCAAAGGTGGCGTAGTATACGCTGACTCGGCGATGTGCTCAAGTCCCGAACAGACAAAGATCCCGATGGATCGCGCGAACAGGCTTAAATCCAGCCGCGTTCCGCGAAGGAAACCGTCTTTCCACGTCCAATAACCAGGTGATCGAGCACGCGAATATCCATTAAATTACAGCATTTAACAATCCTGTCGGTAATAATTTTGTCAGCTTTACTGGGCTCTGTATAGCCCGACGGATGATTATGGGCGAGGATCAGCGCCGCAGCGTTTATTTTGATGGCTTCTCGTACAATTTCGCGCGGATGCACCTCCACATGGCTGACCGTTCCAGAAAAAAGCCGGCTGTGCTTGATTAACCGGTGCTGGTTATCAAGAAAAATCACCATAAAGATCTCGCGTTTTTCATCCGCCAGCTGGCTTTGCAAAAACTCCCGGGTCTTTTGCGAGCTGCTGATCGGGTCCATCACGTTTTCATGCAGGCTGAAGCTGAAGTAACGACGGGCCAGCTCGGCAATCCCTTTCAGCTGAGTAAAGGTGGCAACGCCCATCCCGTAGGCCTCGGTGATATCTCGCTGCTCTGCTGCCAGTAGCCCATACAGTGAACCAAAATGGCTCAGTAATGACCTCGACCAGCTCATCACGTCCTGCTGCCGGGTCCCGGTGCGTAAGAACAGCGCCAGCAGCTCGGCATCAGAGAGCGTCTCAACGCCGTTTCGCAGCAGTTTTTCTCTGGGCAACATCCCTTCACTCACTTCCATCGTACCCTCCTTGTTTTCAAGCTGCATCATGGTGGCACAGGGTTTTTCGCCCGACGATGGCCTTTTTTCACTCTTGCGTAGCCCCTCGCAAAGTGAATCTGCCACAAGCGCACGAGTGCGAAAGGATTGTGATAAAATGCGCGCATCTGAGGTATCCCCACAGGAAAGAATCATGATGAGCCTGGCTGGTAAAAAAATCGTTCTCGGCGTCAGCGGTGGTATCGCCGCTTATAAAACCCCGGAGCTGGTCCGTCGCCTGCGTGAGCGCGGCGCAGACGTTCGCGTGGCAATGACCGACGCGGCGAAAGCCTTTATCACCCCGCTAAGCCTGCAGGCGGTATCGGGATATCCGGTATCCGACAGCCTTCTGGACCCTGCCGCAGAAGCCGCTATGGGCCACATCGAGCTCGGCAAGTGGGCAGATCTGGTGATTCTTGCCCCAGCCACGGCCGACTTAATAGCTCGCGTTGCTGCCGGTATGGCAAACGATCTGGTCTCCACCATCTGCCTCGCGACACCTTCACCCGTCGCCGTGGTCCCGGCGATGAACCAGCAGATGTATCGCGCCGCGGCAACCCAGGAAAACATAGCGCGTCTGGAATCCCGCGGGCTGCTAATCTGGGGCCCGGACAGCGGTAGCCAGGCCTGTGGCGACGTCGGTCCTGGTCGCATGCTCGATCCGTTGGTCATTGTTGATCTGGCCGCTGAGCACTTCGCGCCTGTCAACGATCTGCAACATCTCAACATCATGATTACCGCGGGCCCGACACGTGAGCCGCTGGATCCGGTGCGTTACATCACCAACCACAGCTCCGGGAAGATGGGTTATGCCATTGCGGCAGCGGCAGCAAAACGTGGTGCCCACGTTACGCTGGTGAGCGGGCCGGTAACGCTGCCCACTCCGCCACGAGTTAAACGTATCGACGTCTCCACCGCACTGGAAATGGAAGCGGCGGTGCGGTCTGGTGCACAAAAGCAGCACATTTTTATCGGTTGTGCGGCGGTCGCTGACTACCGTGCTGCCATCGTTGCTGATGAGAAAATTAAAAAGCAAGGCGATGAATTAACGCTAAAAATGGTAAAAAACCCCGACATTGTTGCAGGGGTTGCCGCGTTAAAATCACAGCGGCCATATGTGGTAGGATTTGCCGCCGAAACAAATAATGTGGAAGAATACGCCCGGCAAAAACGTACCCGCAAGAACCTGGATTTGATTTGCGCCAATGACGTATCTCAGTCAAATCAAGGGTTTAATAGCGACAATAACGCGCTGCACCTTTTCTGGCAGGATGGAGATAAAGTCTTGCCGCTTGAGCGCAAAGCGCTTCTGGGCCAACTATTACTGGACGAGATCGTTACCCGTTATGATGAAAAAAATCGACGTTAAGATTATGGACCCGCGTGTTGGCAACGAATTCCCGCTGCCAACCTATGCCACCTCCGGTTCTGCCGGACTTGACCTGCGTGCCTGTCTTGATGACGCCGTAGAACTGGCACCGGGAGCAACAACTCTGCTGCCGACCGGCCTGGCTATTCATATCGCCGACTCGTCACTGGCGGCGGTCATTTTACCGCGCTCTGGTCTTGGCCATAAGCACGGTATCGTGCTCGGCAACCTGGTTGGTCTTATCGATTCCGACTACCAGGGCCAGTTGATGGTTTCCGTCTGGAACCGTGGTCAGGACAGCTTCACCATTGAACCTGGTGAACGCATCGCCCAGATGGTCTTTGTTCCTGTTGTTCAGGCTGAATTCAATCTGGTCACCGACTTTGACGCTACCGACCGCGGCGAAGGCGGTTTTGGCCACTCAGGACGCCAGTAAACAGCCGATTAAGCATTCCGCTGCGTAATAATGCAAACACAAGCCGCAAACACCAGTTTGCGGCCGCGGCGATGATGGCTGCCCGGCATTTGTTTATTTTTCAGGGGTATTTTAGAACATGGCAGAAAAACAAACTGCGAAAAGGAATCGTCGCGAGGAAATACTTCAGTCTCTGGCGCTGATGCTGGAATCCAGCGATGGCAGTCAACGCATTACTACGGCTAAGCTGGCCGCTTCTGTCGGCGTTTCCGAAGCGGCGCTGTATCGCCATTTCCCCAGCAAAACCCGCATGTTCGATAGCCTGATCGAGTTTATCGAAGACAGCCTGATAACCCGCATCAATCTGATTCTTAAAGATGAGAAAGATACCTCTGCGCGCCTGCGCCTCATCGTGCAACTGATTCTCGGTTTCGGCGAGCTGAATCCGGGCCTGACCCGAATCCTCACCGGACATGCGCTGATGTTCGAGCAGGACCGTCTGCAGGGCAGAATCAACCAGCTTTTCGAACGTATTGAAGCGCAGCTGCGCCAAGTACTGCGAGAGAAGAAGATGCGTGAGGGTGAAGGCTACCAGACCGATGAAACGCTGCTGGCAAGCCAGCTGCTGGCGTTTTGTGAAGGGATGCTGTCGCGTTTTGTCCGTAGCGAATTCAAGTATCGTCCGACCGATGACTTTGATGCCCGCTGGCCGTTAGTGGCAGCACAGCTACAGTAACCTGGTTGCCCGGCGACATCATGCCGCCGGGCAATGATTTTACACCCCGTAAGCTTCCCGGTATGCACGTACCGCCGCCAGATGTTCCGCCATTTCAGGCTTCTCTTCCAGATACGCAATCAGGTCTTTCAGGGTGACGATGGAAATCACTTTGCAGCCATAATCACGCTCAACTTCCTGAATCGCTGAAATATCGGCACGGCCACGCTCCTGGCGATCAAGAGAGATAAGCACGCCTGCAAGCGTTGCGCCCTGCGCCTGAATAATTTCCATCGATTCACGAATAGCGGTGCCTGCGGTGATGACGTCGTCCACCAGCATTACGCGGCCCTGTAGGGCGCTGCCCACCAGAGTACCGCCCTCACCGTGGTCTTTGGCTTCTTTACGGTTAAAGCAGTACGGATAATCGCGGTCATGATGCTCAGCTAACGCCACGGCAGTCGTGGTCGCGATAGGGATCCCTTTGTAAGCCGGGCCAAACAGCAGGTCGAACTCAATGCCTGAATCCACCAGCGCTTCTGCGTAGAAGCGACCCAACAGTGCCAGATCACGCCCGGTATTAAACAGGCCGGCGTTAAAGAAATAGGGGCTCTTGCGCCCGGATTTCAGCGTAAATTCGCCAAACTTGAGTACCTGCTTGCTAAGCGCAAATTCAATAAACTGGCGCTGATACGGTTTCATGGATTCGCTCCTCATTTTCTACAGACAAAAAAAAGGCGACTTCTCAGTCGCCTTAAAACTAATTTTCTAACGCCGCTTTCTGCGTCGTGATAATGGATTCAATTCCCCCTCGGGCCAACGCCAGCAAGGTGAGAAGTTCTTCGTGGCTGAACGGTTCGCCTTCGGCGGTACCCTGAACTTCGATGATGCGCCCGTCTTCGGTCATCACCACGTTCATATCCGTCTCGGCTGCTGAATCTTCAACGTATTCCAGGTCGCACAGCGCTTCGCCGTTAACAATACCTACGGAAACGGCCGCCACCATCCCTTTCATTGGGTTAGTTTTCAGTTTACCTGCCGCCACCAGCTTGTTCAGCGCGTCAGCCAGTGCCACACAGGCACCGGAAATAGAAGCGGTACGGGTACCACCATCAGCCTGAATGACGTCGCAGTCGAGGGTGATAGTGAACTCGCCGAGGGTTTTCAGATCAACTGCGGCACGCAGCGCGCGAGCGATAAGACGCTGAATTTCCATGGTACGACCGCCCTGCTTCCCTTTCGCAGCTTCACGCGCGTTACGGGTGTGGGTTGCACGCGGCAGCATGCCGTATTCTGCGGTGATCCAGCCCTGCCCCTGGCCTTTCAGGAAGCGTGGTACACCCTCTTCAATAGAGGCGGTACACAGAACTTTGGTATCACCAAATTCGACCAGCACGGAGCCTTCAGCGTGTTTAGTGTAGTTACGGGTCAGGGTTACGGGGCGCACCTGATTAGCGCTACGGCCTGCTGGACGCATAATGATTTCTCCGGCTTGAAACGAATGTGGCTGCGCATTATACGGATTAAACGCTCTTATTCCTATCCCGTGAAGCCCCGGAAAGCTATAATCCCCCCATCTCTTCGTTAAAAAACAGGAACGTCTATGATCCGCAGTATGACCGCCTATGCCCGGCGTGAAATCAAGGGCGAATGGGGCACTGCCGCGTGGGAACTGCGCTCGGTAAACCAACGTTATCTGGAAACTTATTTCCGTCTGCCGGAGCAATTCCGCAGTCTTGAGCCTGTCGTTCGCGAACGTATTCGTAGCCGTCTGACGCGTGGAAAGATCGAATGCAACCTGCGCTTTGAGCCTGATGCCAGCGCTCAGGGCGAACTGATTCTGAATGAAAAACTGGCTAAGCAGCTGGTGACCGCCGCTAACTGGGTCAAAATGCAGAGCGACGAGGGTGAAATCAACCCGGTTGATATTCTGCGCTGGCCGGGCGTCATGGCGGCTCAGGAACAGGATCTTGACGCGATTGCCACCGAAATCCTCTCGGCGCTTGACGGTGCACTGGATGATTTCATTGTTGCTCGTGAAACCGAAGGCCAGGCACTGAAAGCACTTATCGAGCAGCGTCTCGAAGGTGTCAGCACTGAAGTGGGTAAAGTACGTGCCCACATGCCGGAAATTCTTCAATGGCAGCGCGAGCGCCTGGTGGCGAAGCTTGAAGACGCCGAAGTCCAGTTGGAAAACAACCGCCTCGAGCAGGAGCTGGTGCTGATGGCGCAGCGTATCGATGTGGCTGAAGAGCTGGACCGTCTCGAAGCGCACGTGAAAGAAACCTATAACATTCTGAAGAAGAAAGAGGCCGTGGGTCGCCGTCTCGACTTCATGATGCAGGAGTTCAACCGCGAGTCGAACACCCTGGCGTCAAAATCCATTAACGCCGACGTCACCACCTCTGCCATCGAGCTGAAAGTGCTGATTGAGCAGATGCGCGAGCAGATCCAGAACATCGAGTAATGTCTGCGCGGGGTCTGAATATCGTCAGCCCCGCATTACTTTTTCTCAGTCATTATTTTCATCATTTATGACAAGCTCCCCACAACCAGCGCCGCAACGCCACCAAAGACATAAATAAAACTAATCAACTTCACTTCACGTGAGAAAATCTCAATCGTGATCATGCGCACAAAAAGCTAATCTGCCGCCATGAATTATGGGGGCGACTATGCTGTTACACATTCTCTACTTAATTGGTATCACCGCTGAAGCAATGACCGGCGCACTGGCGGCAGGCCGCCGCCGTATGGATACCTTCGGCGTGATCATCATTGCTACCGCCACCGCACTGGGCGGCGGTTCTGTACGCGACATCCTGCTGGGCCACTACCCGCTGGGTTGGGTGAAAAACCCTGAGTATGTCGTGATTGTCGCAACCGCCGCAGTGTTAACCACTATCTTCGCCCCGGTAATGCCACATCTGCGTAAGCTGTTTCTCGTGCTCGATGCGCTGGGACTGGTGGTGTTCTCTATTATCGGGGCGCAAATCGCCCTGGATATGGGTCATGGCCCTGTTATTGCCATCATTGCCGCGGTTATCACTGGCGTATTTGGTGGTGTGCTTCGCGATATGTTCTGCAAACGCATTCCGCTGGTATTCCAGAAAGAACTGTATGCAGGCGTCTCATTTGCCTCCGCCGTGCTGTACATCGCGCTACAGCATTACGTGAACAGTCACGACGTCGTGGTTATTTCAACGCTGCTGTTTGGCTTTACCGCCCGTTTGCTGGCGCTGCGCCTGAAGCTTGGCCTGCCGGTATTTGACTACAAGCACAACGTTCACTGAGACAAAAAGCCGGCGATCTTCTGCTCCTGCAGCCATGCTGCAATACGCAGAACCTCCGGGCTACCCAACCACGCCATGATTTGACCAACCCGCCCGGCCCCCGTGCCGGGCTGTGCCAGCCACTCGGCTTCTCGTTTGAGCGTCACCGACAGCCATTTTTCCTCAGCAAGGTTTTTCAGCGTTTCTTGACTTAGCGGCATTCCCAACGCCACCAGCCATCGTTTCAAAGGCAGTTCACGAACCAGATTAAACTGGTGCCAGAGCTGCAGACCCCTGGCGGCAGAAACGCCAGGCGTGTTTTGTAGCTGTTCCCGGGTCAGCGTCAGCCATGAAAGAAGATGTTCGAAACGATGTGCGCTGTGCAACGCACGCCAGGTCGCTGTGCCAACGCCGGTCATATTTAGCGCCTGCGGTGTTCCGAGCCAGCTAAGACGCGACAAAAACTGCCCACTACACTGCGGCGAAGCAAAGTAGCAGGTCATCGGAGAGAACGATGCCTGCGGTGGCTGCGGTTTTTGGCGAACGACGCTACGCCACACCACACTATCAAGACGTGGAATCCCCTGGCCCGCAAGGCTTACCAGCACCTGATCGCCGGGAGCTAAATCCAACGTCTGCCAGCGATTAACTGAGCCGATATTGACCCGCTTAACCTGTTTATCATCCAGTTGAAGCGGCTCCAGTTCAGCCACCACCGCAATTTTACCGCTGCGCCCGACGTTGAAACTCACCTGCTTCACTTCCGCCACCTGCGCCACCGGCGGGTATTTCCACGCGGCAAGCCAGGTCCCTTGTCCGGGAAGCCAGAGCTGGCCCGCAGGTTCTTTTGTCGTTCTCAGCACCACGCCGTCCGTGACAAAGGGCAGCGGCGAGCGAAACCAACGCTCACGCAGGGCTTCTGCCTGCGCGAGCGTTTGTACTGGCAGAGTGTATTCATCTACCCATGCAAACCCAGCCTTCGACAACAGTGCCGTCCGTTCAGCCATCGTCTGCGGGCCGTCGGGCCATGCCCAGACAAAAAACGACATCTCTGGAATTGGGACTGTGGCCTCCCGCCGCATCATCGCCCCAGCGACTTTTGCCCGCGCGTTCATGCCTCCCATCTGCTGTTGTCTATGTGCCTCACGACGTAAAAAAAGCTCCCCCTGTAGCACACTGTTCGCAAGCACGCCGGTCAGAGTCTGCGGAATAGCGGTAATCTGCCGGGTACGAGCCGTCCAGTCTTCTCCTTTAAGTCCATCGCCGCGACTAATTGCCTGCATGAGTCTTCCGTTGCGATACACCAGGGTCATGGCCACACCGTCCACTTTCGGCTGGATCCAGACCTCGGGTTTATCTTTAAGCCAGTTTGCTACCGCCGCACGGTCAGCCAGCTTCTTTACCCCAGTGTGTGCTACCGGATGAACGATGGTCGCCGTCGCTGTAGCTAACGGTGCCTGCGTTTGCGTCTCACCACCAAAACAGCGTTGCCACTGCGCCAGTCGGGCCGCGAGCTGATCGTACACGCTGTCGTTAATTTCGCTTTTCCCTTGCAGCCAGTAGGCTTCACTCCATTGCTTCATTTGCGCGTTTAACGCTGTCATCTCATGCCCGGCACGGGCAGGCGACCACGCCGGGCACACCGCCTGCACTGAGCCGCATAACAGTAAACTTAACCCCCAACGCCATGTTTTCATCATCCCGCCCCCTTTATCGCAATAAACGGGATTAAATGCGGAACGGGGAACAAGTGCGTTAAGACAAATAAAGCATTGCGTAGCGGCTTCCAGGGTTTCTCCTTTTTTGCACTAACCCGCAAAGAAATCAGGAAAAGCGCTCGCAAAATGCAATCACCAGATGCAAATAATGTGACAAAAACTACGTCAGCGGGCCGCGGCGTGTATAATAGGCTCGTATGTAGACATTCTTTGCTAACCACATACAAAAGACACTCATGGCTCAAGGCACGCTTTATATTGTTTCTGCCCCCAGTGGCGCGGGTAAATCCAGCCTGATTCAGGCACTGTTAAAGACCCAACCGTTGTACGACACCCAGGTTTCTGTTTCGCATACCACGCGTTCGCCGCGTCCGGGTGAAGTCCATGGTGAACACTATTTCTTTGTTAATCATGATGAGTTCCGTCATATGATTGGCCGGGACGCGTTTCTTGAGCATGCGGAAGTGTTTGGCAACTATTACGGCACCTCTCGTGAAACCATTGAGCAGGTACTGGCCTCTGGGGTTGATGTGTTCCTCGATATCGACTGGCAGGGCGCACAGCAGATTCGTCACAAGATGCCGCATGCGCGCAGCATCTTTATCCTACCGCCGTCGAAAGACGAGCTGGACCGCCGCCTGCGCGGTCGCGGCCAGGACAGCGAAGAGGTAATCGCAAAACGTATGGCGCTGGCAGTTGCAGAAATGAGCCATTACGCGGAATATGATTACCTTATTGTGAATGATGATTTTGATACCGCCCTTGGCGATCTAAAAACTATCATTCGCGCCGAACGTCTGCGCATGAGCCGTCAAAAGCAGCGACATGACGCTTTAATCAGCAAACTATTGGCAGACTGAACGCACTTTCAGTATCATGCCCAGTCATTTCTTCACCTGTGGAGCATTTTAAGTATGGCACGCGTAACTGTTCAGGACGCTGTAGAGAAAATTGGTAACCGTTTTGACCTGGTACTGGTCGCCGCGCGTCGCGCTCGTCAGATGCAGGTAGGCGGTAAAGATCCGCTGGTTGCGGAAGAAAACGACAAAACCACCGTTATCGCGCTGCGCGAAATCGAAGAGGGTCTCATCAACAACCAGATCCTTGACGTTCGTGATCGCCAGGAGCAGCAAGAGCAGGAAGCCGCAGAACTGCAGGCTGTTACCGCCATTGCTGAAGGTCGTCGTTAATTAAACCTGCGGGTCGCCCTTGTATCTGTTTGAAAGCCTGAATCAGCTGATTCAAACTTACCTGCCAGAAGAGCAAATCAAGCGTCTTCAGCAGGCATATCTCGTTGCACGTGACGCTCACGAGGGCCAGACACGTTCAAGCGGTGAACCCTACATCACGCACCCGGTGGCGGTAGCCTGTATTCTGGCCGAGATGAAACTCGACTACGAAACGCTAATGGCTGCCCTGCTGCATGACGTGATTGAAGATACCCCAGCCACCTACCAGGACATGGAACAGCTGTTTGGCAAAAGCGTTGCCGAACTGGTGGAAGGGGTGTCAAAGCTTGATAAGCTCAAGTTCCGCGATAAGAAAGAGGCGCAAGCCGAAAACTTTCGCAAGATGATTATGGCGATGGTGCAGGATATCCGCGTCATTCTCATCAAACTCGCAGACCGCACCCATAACATGCGCACGCTGGGCTCACTTCGCCCGGACAAACGTCGCCGCATTGCCCGCGAAACCCTCGAAATTTACAGCCCGCTGGCGCACCGTTTAGGTATTCATCACATTAAAACCGAGCTTGAAGAGCTGGGTTTTGAAGCGCTGTACCCAAACCGCTATCGCGTTATTAAAGAGGTGGTGAAAGCCGCCCGCGGCAACCGTAAAGAGATGATTCAGAAAATCCTCTCTGAAATTGAAGGGCGTTTGCAGGAAGCAGGGATCCCATGCCGGGTTAGCGGTCGTGAGAAACACCTTTACTCCATCTACTGCAAGATGGTGCTGAAAGAGCAGCGCTTCCACTCCATCATGGATATCTACGCGTTTCGCGTTATCGTTCATGATTCTGACACCTGCTACCGCGTGCTCGGGCAGATGCACAGCCTGTACAAACCACGTCCTGGGCGGATGAAAGACTACATCGCCATTCCGAAGGCGAACGGCTATCAGTCTTTGCACACCTCGATGATTGGCCCGCACGGCGTGCCGGTTGAGGTACAAATCCGTACCGAAGACATGGATCAGATGGCAGAGATGGGGGTTGCGGCGCACTGGGCTTATAAAGAGCGCGGTGGTGAAAGCAGCACAACAGCGCAGATCCGCGCCCAGCGCTGGATGCAAAGCCTGCTTGAGCTACAGCAGAGTGCGGGTAGCTCGTTTGAATTTATCGAGAGCGTAAAATCTGATCTCTTCCCGGATGAGATTTATGTTTTCACCCCGGAAGGCCGCATCGTCGAGCTTCCGGCTGGCGCCACGCCTGTCGATTTTGCCTATGCGGTGCATACCGATATTGGCCATGCCTGCGTGGGTGCCCGCGTCGACAGACAGCCGTATCCGCTGTCACAGTCGCTCTCCAGCGGCCAGACGGTAGAAATTATCACCGCTCCCGGCGCGCGCCCGAACGCAGCGTGGCTCAATTTTGTTGTGAGCTCAAAAGCTCGCGCCAAAATTCGCCAGTTGCTGAAAAACCTCAAGCGTGACGACTCCGTCAGCCTCGGCCGTCGTCTGCTGAATCACGCGCTTGGCGGCAGTCGTAAGCTGCTCGAGATCCCGGCAGAAAACATCCAACGCGAGCTCGACCGCATGAAGCTCGCCTCCCTCGACGATCTGCTGGCTGAAATTGGCCTCGGTAACGCCATGAGCGTGGTGGTTGCCAAAAATCTGCAGCAGGGCGAAGGTAGCCCAGTACCGTCCAGTAACTCCAGCCACGGCCATCTGCCGATTAAAGGCGCGGACGGCGTGCTCATCACCTTTGCGAAATGCTGTCGCCCTATTCCCGGTGATCCAATTATCGCGCACGTCAGCCCAGGCAAAGGTCTGGTCATTCACCATGAGTCCTGTCGCAACATTCGCGGCTATCAGAAAGAGCCCGAGAAGTTCATGGCGGTTGAATGGGACAAAGAGACGGCGCAGGAATTCATCACCGAAATCAAAGTCGACATGTTCAATCATCAGGGTGCACTGGCAAACCTGACGGCTGCCATCAACACGACCACTTCAAATATTCAGAGCCTGAATACTGAAGAGAAAGACGGACGCGTGTACAGCGCCTTTATCCGTCTGACCGCGCGCGATCGTGTTCATCTGGCGAACATCATGCGCAAAATCCGCGTGATGCCGGATGTGATTAAAGTCACCCGTAACCGAAACTAGTTTTATGAATTTACAGCGCTATGCGCGTATTTGTGAAATGCTCGCCAGGCGTCAGCCTGATCTGACGGTCTGCATGGAGCAGGTCCATAAGCCCCATAATGTTTCGGCGATTATCCGTACCGCCGATGCCGTTGGCGTTCATGAAGTGCACGCCATCTGGCCGGGTAACCGTATGCGCACCATGGCCTCCTCCGCCGCCGGCAGCAACAGTTGGGTCAGCGTAAAAACGCACCGCAACATCGGCGATGCCGTCACGCACCTCAAAGGATGTGGCATGCAGGTGCTGGCAACCCACCTTTCTGATACCGCCGTCGATTTCCGCGAAATAGACTATACCCGTCCAACCTGCATCCTGATGGGTCAGGAAAAAACCGGGATCACCCAGGAAGCGCTGGACCTGGCGAATCAGGACATCATCATTCCGATGATCGGCATGGTGCAGTCGCTGAACGTCTCCGTCGCCTCGGCGCTGATTCTGTATGAAGCTCAACGCCAGCGACAGAACGCCGGAATGTATCAGCGCGAGAACAGCATGTTGCCGGAAGCCGAGCAGCAGCGCCTGCTGTTTGAAGGTGGCTACCCGGTTCTGGCAAACGTCGCAAAGCGCAAAGGCCTGCCTTATCCACTGGTCAACGACCAGGGTGAAATCGAAGCCGATGACGAGTGGTGGGCCATCATGCAGGCGGCGAAATAAGCTATGGCTGGCCGTCTGCTGGATGCCGTACCGCTGAGTTCCCTCACCGGCGTTGGCGCGGCGCAGACCAGCAAGCTTGCTAAAATCGGCCTGCACACCGTGCAGGATTTGCTGCTGCACCTGCCGCTGCGTTACGAAGACCGTACCCATCTCTACCCCATTAACGATCTGCTGCCCGGTATTTATGCCACGGTGGAAGGCGAAGTTCTGAATAGCTCCATCACCTTCGGCGGTCGCCGGATGATGACCTGCCAGATTAGCGATGGCACCGGCATCCTGACCATGCGCTTCTTTAACTTTAACGCGGCGATGAAAAACAGCCTGGCAACCGGCCGTCGCGTGCTGGCCTACGGCGAAGCGAAGCGCGGGAAGTACGGCCCGGAGATGATCCATCCGGAATACCGCATTCAGGGCGATCTCAGCACTCCCGAATTACAAGAAACCCTGACCCCGGTCTACCCGACCACCGAAGGCATCAGGCAGGCAACGCTGCGTAATTTGACCGATCAGGCGCTGGATCTACTGGATACCTGCGCCATCAGCGAGCTGTTGCCACCGGAACTGTCGCAGGGAATGATGAGCCTGCCAGAAGCGCTGCGCACGCTGCATCGCCCGCCACCCTCGCTGCAGCTCAGTGACCTCGAAACCGGAAAGCACCCGGCCCAGCAGCGGCTGATTCTGGAAGAACTGCTGGCGCATAATCTCAGCATGCTGGCGCTGCGTGCCGGGGCCCAGCGCTATCACGCGCGCGCGCTGGCCGCGAAAGACGAGTTGAAAAACGGGCTGCTGGCATCGCTGCCGTTTACACCTACCGGGGCACAGAACCGGGTGGTGGCAGAAATCGAACACGATATGGCGCTGGATATTCCGATGATGCGCCTGGTGCAGGGCGACGTTGGCTCCGGTAAAACGCTGGTTGCTGCCCTTGCCGCGCTGCGGGCGATTGCCAACGGTCAGCAGGTGGCGCTTATGGCCCCAACCGAGCTGCTCGCCGAACAGCACGCCAACAACTTCCGCAACTGGTTTGCACCGCTCGGGATTGAAGTGGGCTGGCTCGCGGGCAAACAGAAAGGCAAAGCGCGCCTGGCACAGCAGGAAGCCATCGCCAGCGGTCAGGTGCAGATGGTCGTCGGTACCCACGCTATCTTCCAGGAGCAGGTGCAATTCAACGGCATGGCGCTGGTGATTATCGACGAACAGCACCGCTTTGGCGTCCATCAACGACTGGCGCTGTGGGAAAAGGGCCAGCAGCAGGGTTTCCACCCGCATCAGTTGATCATGACGGCAACGCCCATCCCTCGAACGCTTGCGATGACCGCCTACGCCGATCTCGATACTTCCGTGATTGATGAGCTGCCCCCGGGCCGCACGCCGGTCACCACCGTTGCCATTCCGGACACCCGCCGGCACGACATTATCGATCGCGTGCGCAACGCCTGTACCACCGAAGGCCGTCAGGCCTACTGGGTCTGTACGCTGATTGAAGAGTCTGAGTTACTCGAGGCGCAGGCCGCAGAAGCAACATGGGAAGAGCTTAAACTGGCGCTTCCAGAACTGAACGTTGGCCTGGTTCACGGGAGAATGAAGCCTGCCGAGAAGCAGGCGGTGATGCAGGCCTTCAAATCCGGTGAGCTGCATTTGCTTATCGCCACCACGGTTATTGAAGTCGGGGTGGATGTGCCTAACGCCAGCCTGATGATTATTGAAAACCCGGAGCGTCTGGGGCTGGCGCAGCTGCACCAGCTCAGAGGCCGCGTAGGCCGTGGTGCGGTAGCCTCACACTGCGTGCTGTTGTATAAATCACCGCTGTCAAAAACCGCCCAGCTACGCCTGCAGGTGCTGCGTGACAGCAACGACGGCTTTGTGATTGCGCAAAAAGATTTAGAAATTCGTGGGCCCGGGGAACTGCTGGGTACCCGACAAACCGGTAACGCGGAGTTTAAGGTCGCCGATTTACTGCGCGATCAGGCAATGATCCCCGACGTTCAGCGCATTGCCCGCCATATCCATCAACGTTACCCCGAGCAGGCCAATGCACTTATTGAACGCTGGATGCCGGAAACCGAACGCTATTCCAACGCCTAGCGCCGCACCTCCTCTTCAGGCGGGACGGCGCTGCGTGCCATTTTTACTTTCACAACGAGTTTGCTATGAAACGAGAGCTTGCCATCGAATTTTCACGCGTTACCGAAGCCGCTGCGCTCGCGGGTTATAAGTGGCTGGGCCGTGGTGATAAAAACACCGCCGACGGTGCTGCCGTACACGCTATGCGCATTATGCTAAACCAGGTCAACATTGACGGGACTATCGTAATTGGCGAAGGTGAAATCGATGAAGCGCCGATGCTCTACATCGGTGAAAAAGTCGGTACCGGTAACGGCGATGCCGTGGATATTGCCGTCGACCCGATCGAAGGCACCCGCATGACCGCCATGGGCCAGGCCAACGCGCTGGCGGTGCTGGCGGTAGGCGATAAAGGCACCTTCCTCAACGCGCCGGATATGTACATGGAAAAGCTCATCGTCGGTCCGGGAGCGAAAGGCGCTATCGATCTCAATCTGCCGCTGGAAGCGAATCTGCGTAATGTCGCCAAAGCCCTGAATAAGCCCTTAAGCGAGCTCACGGTAACTATTCTGGCAAAACCGCGCCACGATGTAGTCATTGCGGAAATGCAGACCCTGGGCGTGCGCGTCTTCGCGATCCCTGACGGCGACGTCGCGGCCTCAATCCTCACCTGTATGCCGGACAGCGAAGTGGACGTGTTATACGGCATCGGCGGCGCGCCGGAGGGTGTGGTCTCAGCCGCGGTTATTCGTGCGCTTGACGGTGACATGCAGGGTCGACTGCTGGCACGTCACGAAGTGAAAGGCGACAGCGAGGAGAACCGCCGTATTGGTGAAACGGAGCTGGAACGCTGCAAAGCGATGGGCATCGTCGCCGGCCAGGTGCTACGCCTTGACGATATGGCGCTCAACGACAACGTGATTTTTTCCGCCACCGGTATTACCAAAGGTGACCTGCTGGACGGCATCACCCGTAAGGGGAATATGGCCACCACGGAAACGCTGCTGATCCGTGGTAAATCCCGCACTATTCGTCGTATTCAGTCGATTCACTATCTCGATCGTAAAGACCCAGAGGTGCAGCGCCACATTCTGTAATCGTTTGTCGGGAAGAGCTTTCCAGCCCAACGGGGCTGGAAATCTTCTCTCTGAATGGCAAGATAAGACATCGCAACAACACTGGAGAGAACCATGGCGGAGTGGGTTACCGGAAAAGTGACAAAGGTGGAGTACTGGACCAACGCGCTGTTTAGCTTGACCGTCCATGCCCCTGTACACCCTTTCACTGCGGGTCAGTTCACTAAACTCGGAATGGAAATCGATGGCGAACGCGTCCAGCGTGCGTATTCCTACGTCAACGCGCCGGGAAACCCTGACCTTGAGTTTTATCTGGTGACCGTCCCGGAGGGCAAACTGAGCCCACGTCTGGCAGCCCTGAAGCCGGGTGATGAAGTGCAGGTAGTCAGCGAGGCTGCCGGATTCTTTGTGCTGGATGAAGTGCCCGACTGCGAGACGCTATGGATGCTGGCAACCGGTACCGCGCTGGGCCCGTATCTGTCGATTCTGCAGGAAGGTAAAGATCTCGACCGCTTCAAAAATCTGGTGCTGGTTCATGCCGCACGCTACGCCGCAGATCTCAGCTATTTACCGCTGATGCGGGAGCTTGAAGCACGCTACCAGGGCAAACTGAAAATACAGACCGTTGTCAGCCGGGAAACCGTCGAGGGCTCACTGACCGGGCGCGTTCCGGCGCTTATTGAAAGCGGTGAGCTGGAGGCTGCGGTTGGCCTGTCGATGACCACCGACACCAGCCACGTGATGCTGTGCGGCAACCCGCAGATGGTGCGTGATACCCAGCAGTTGCTGAAAGATACCCGGCAGATGACCAAACACCTGCGCCGTCGACCGGGCCACATGACCGCCGAACACTACTGGTGATCAGCGGTATTTAACGTCCTGGGTTTCTTTCCCGTACTTGTTTTCGCCCTGGGTGCCGACGAACGCACCCAGGTCAATCACCATCATCACGATGATAACCGTCGGAATTAACCGCCCGACGACCCACTGCCAGACCCCCGGCAGCACTGCCCAGTTCCCGGCCAGCAACATCCAGGCAAGCACCATCAGCAGCGCCCAGATTCCGGAGCGCCCTCTGTCGTGCAGGCGTTTCACCATCACCGCCGCCGTGGGCCACAGCAGGCAGACCAGCGCGAACGCTGCCGTTTGCATGTTAAGCCAGCCCATACCCGCGAAAGTGAAAAGCAGCGTCATTGCCACTACCCAGAGCACCATCCAGATCCAGAAATCACGGCGCCCGATGCGCCCTTTAATCGAAAAAAGCCACTGCTGTAGGGTCATGTCCCATTCCTGAATGTCATCATGGCGCGTAGTTTACCTCAGAACGTGGTCTCTTTTTGACAAGAACGACGGTTCCCGTTTTAATCGACAGCAGCAGATGATGAGGACGGTAAGATGAAAAAATGGATAACGAGTGTTTTGTTCGGGCTGGCTGCGCTTGCGGTAAGCTCCGGCGCGCTATCTGCCGAAGCCTCACCCAGCGCAACAGCACCCTATCTGTTACCCGGAGCGCCAACCTTCGATCTCTCTATCAGCCAGTTCCGGGAAAAATTTAATACCGATAACCCGACGCTTGCGCTCAACGAGTTCCGCTCTATCGGGGGGAGTCAGGATCAAGCCAACCTGACCCGCGCCGCCACCAAGATCAACGAAAACCTGTACGCCTCAACGGCGCTCGAGCGCGGTACCCTGAAAATTAAATCGATGCAGATAACCTGGCTACCGATTCAGGGACCGGAGCAAAAGGCCGCAAAGGCGAAAGCCCAGGAGTATATGGGGGCGGTGCTTCGCCTGTTTACTCCCGGACTATCCAAACCCCAGAGCACTCAAAAGCTACAGAAACTGCTCACCTCCGGCAAAGGCAAACACTATTACGCCATCACCGAAGGAGCGATTCGCTATGTGGTGGCAGATAACGGCGAAAAAGGGCTGACCTTCGCTGTTGAACCGATTAAGCTGGCGTTATCTGAAACCCTCGAGAGCAACAATAAATGACAAAAAGCAAAGCCATCGGGGCTTTCAATCTCTATACTGTTCCACAGACCATGCTGCCCACCGGGCGGCTATATTCCTTAATTCGCTAACAAAGCGTGGAGAATTAAAATGCGACATCCTTTAGTGATGGGTAACTGGAAACTGAACGGCAGCCGCCACATGGTAAACGAGCTGGTTGCAAACCTGCGTACTGAACTGGCTGGCGTAACCGGCTGTGCAGTGGCTATCGCTCCGCCAGAAATGTACATCGACCTGGCAAAACATGCGGCAGCAGGCAGCCATATCAATCTGGGCGCGCAGAACGTTGACCTGAACCTGTCCGGCGCATTCACTGGCGAAACCTCCGCGGAAATGCTGAAAGACATCGGCGCGCAGTACATCATCATCGGTCACTCAGAGCGTCGTACTTACCACAAAGAGTCTGATGAGCTGATCGCTAAGAAATTCGCCGTCCTGAAAGAGCAGGGTCTGACCCCGGTACTGTGCATCGGTGAAACCGAAGCAGAAAACGAAGCAGGCAAAACTGAAGAAGTTTGTGCACGCCAGATTGACGCCGTGCTGAAAACTCAGGGCGCAAGCGCATTCGAAGGTGTCGTTATCGCTTACGAACCAGTATGGGCAATCGGTACTGGCAAATCTGCGACCCCGGCGCAGGCTCAGGCGGTTCACAAATTCATCCGTGACCACATCGCTAAAGCAGACGCGAAAGTGGCTGAGCAGGTTATCATTCAGTACGGCGGTTCCGTAAACGCAGCAAACGCTGCTGAGCTGTTCACCCAGCCGGACATCGACGGCGCGCTGGTTGGCGGTGCATCCCTGAAAGCTGACGCTTTCGCAGTGATCGTTAAAGCTGCTGAAGCCGCTAAACAGGCTTAATCAGCGTTGTGGTGCCGGATGCGACGCTGACGCGTCTTATCCGGCCTACAAAAAAGACCCGGTAAGCGCGAGCCGCCACCGGGTTTTTTATAACTTTCCGAGCACACTAAACCACAGATAATCCAGCGGCAGCAGCACCAGATAGCTCACCAGCGCCAACGCCAGGCACAGCAGCATGCCCGCCTTCGCTGGCACCTTTCCAAGCCCCATCGCGACAACAATCGGTGATGCCTGATACGGCAGCAGCGGCGTTGAATATCCCAGCACCTGAATCATAATCACGCTTAACAGCGGGAATCCGGTCGCATCGGCAAAACTCTGTGCAAAGGTGGTATACAGCGCCGGAACGCCGTTGGCGGTCATAATGAAATTGAGCGCAGTAGTGATCCCGGTCAGCGCCAGGAAGCTGGTAAACGGATGCTCAGGATCCAGCGGCATGACCTGCAACAGCGCCTGCCCCACGGCATCGCCAATCCCGGTCTGGGTAACGGTTATTGCCAGCCCCAGAATGCCCGCCACATAGATACAGGTACGCAGGTTGACACCGGTAGAAAACTCTTCGCCGGAGATAAACCCAACCCGAGGAAGCAGAGTCACGCAGGCTGCAGCAAGCCCGGTCCACGCCGGGCCAATTCCGTGCCAGCTCTCGGTCACCCACAGGGTCAGCACCACTGCCAGCAGCCACGCCAGCCGCTTTTCGTCCGCGCTCATCGGCGCAGGCGGGGTAATATCGCGTGGCGGATGCGGTTTGCCGGGAAACAGCCAGCAGATAAGCGCTATCAGAATGGCGCCCTTCAGAAAGCCGAGCACCGGCGTATGCAGCCACAAGTAGGGCAAATAGTTGAGGTGGATGCCGTATGACCCTTCCGCCGCGCCGCTCATCACCAGATTTGGTACGTTGGCGGGAAGAATGGTTGCCGAAAGCTGGAAAGTGCCAAAACCGACGGCCAGCGCCAGACCATACCAGCCGCGCGTCCCCTCCTGAATACCTGCGCGCGACGCCATTGCCGCCACAATCGGCATCAGCAGCGCAATGCGCCCCATGTTAGAGGGCATCACGAAGGCCAGGGCATAGCTCAGCAGGACGACGCTCGCCACCATCTGTAGCCAGGAATCAGTGAGTCGTGCCGACAGCGCGCGAGCGGCGCGATCCGCAAGCCCGGTCTTACGAATGGCAATGCCCAGCACAAAGCCGCTGAATACCAGCCAGAACGCCGAGGAGGCGAAGCCGCCAAAAATAACCTCCGCCGGAGCGATTTTGGCGGCCATGGCGACGGTAAAAAACAGCAGGGCGGTGATGAACTCCGGCAACAGCGAGGTCGCCCACAGCAGGATAGTGATGCCAACAACCAGAGAGGGAACAAACAGCGGGTGCGCAAGCCAGGACATACCTGTCTCCTGTCGTTTTTTTCAGCAAGAATACGACGACAGGCAGAACAGGTAAACGCCAGAGTTGGTGGGGCTACTTCAGAATATCACACTGATGATCCTGAATTTCTTCCGCCGAGGCGCGGTTCAGGGCGAGCAGATTACGCTCTGTCGCCAGCAGCACAAAGGTACCGTCACTCTGCTGCGCCATCGCCAGCGCGAAGCGCCCCATGTGGTCGCGCGCCTCTGGTACCTCCTCCGCCAGCATGATAAACGGGCTGCGCTGTGCAAGTTCGGCTTCGGTCACCCGCCGGGCAAGGTACTCGTGTCCACGCAGGCCTCCCGGCAGCGGCAGCCAACGGCTGCTGATAGAGGACATCGCAGCGTCTAACTGCTGACGCACATCCTTACGCAGGCAGGAAATATGGATGTGGAAGTGGTTTTGCGTACGTCCGCTGCGTGAGTTGATGGTTAGCGACACGGCATCGTCAGGCACTTCACTGCCCAGACGCTTGCTCATCACATCGCGCCCCTGCCACGCCTGCCAGAAAAAGTTGGGCGTCTGCGGCGCCAGCAGCAGCGGGCTTTCGGTTCCGTTAATCCGGTAGGTGGGCATCAGGAGGTACTGCAGCGGCCCATTTCTGTCTTTAAACAGCACATAGCCGCCTTTGACGTTCACTTCTTCACAAGGAGCGGGCGACTGGTGCTGCTGTTGGTTCACCACGCACTTCTGCAACACGATTTCCCGCAGCGCGTTGGCATTAGCGGAAAAAAAGAAGTGCCATACGCCCGCAGCGACCAGCAGCAGTACGACTACCAGCCCCAGAATCATGCGGCTTGCCGTTTTCATACCCTACCCTCATTGAATACGTAAACCGCAAGCATACCGTAACTTTATGAATCTTCCTCGTTATCGGTCTACCAGTAACCCAGCCAGCGCCACCATACGGCACCGATCACGCTCCAGATAAGCAGGTTCACCACGCTCATCACCAGCCCGGTTTTCCACCATTCGCCGAGGGTGACGTAGCCGGAGCCGAAGATAATCGGTGCGGTTCCGGTGCCATAGTGGGTTAACGACATCATCAGCGAAGAGGAGAAAGCGAGCATCAACCCAAGCAGCGCAGGTGGTGCACCCAGCGCCAGCCCTGCTGCGAAAAAGGCAGCGAACATCGCCGTAATGTGCGCCGTGGTGCTGGCAAAGAAATAGTGCGAATAGACATAGAGCAGCACCAGCAGCAGCGTCGCCACGCTCCAGTGCAGCCCCAGGTGATCGATGCTGCTGCCTACACTCGTCGCAAGCCAGCTTACCAGGCCGAGCTTGCTAAGAAACTCTGCCATCATGACCAGCGCCGCAAACCAGACGATGGTATCCCACGCGCCGCGGCATTTCAGAATGTCGTCCCAGTGCAGCACCCCTGTCAGGAGCAAAATCGACAGGCCAATCAGCGCGGCGCTGGTCGGGTTTACCTCCCAGCCGCTGCCCATAATGAACGCCGGAACGCCCGCCCACAGGCAGAGCAGCAGGGCAAACACCCCGAGGGTAATTTTTTCCGCGAGCGACAGCGGGCCAAGCTCTTCCAGTTTGCTTCTGGCGAACTGCGGCGCATTCGGCGTTTTGGTGATGGCCGGCGGATACAACCACCAGATAACGATCGGCATGACGATAAGCGACACCACCGCAGGCAGCAGCGCGGCGATGGCCCACATTCCCCACGTCATCGCCAGCACCCCGTCGGTGCCTTTCAGTAAAAAGCTCACAATCAGCGGGTTAGGTGCGGTGGCGGTGATAAACATCGCCGAGCTGATCGGGTTGATGTTGTAGTTCACCAGCGCCAGATAGCGTCCCGTCGAGCCGTTTTCGCTGTTGCCGGGCTCAGACCCCAGGCTATCAGCAATCGCCCGCATAACCGGGTGAATGATCCCACCACCGCGTGCGGTGTTGCTGGGGGTAACCGGCGCAATCAGCGTTTCAGCAAGAGTCAGCGCCCAGGCAATCCCGAGCGTTCTCTTACCAAACAGCGCGATAAACCCGTAGCCAATGCGCGCGCCAAGCCCGGTTTTTAACAGGCTCTGCGACAGCATAATGGATAAGCCGATAAGCCAGATGAGCGCGTTTGAAAACCCGCTCAGGGCATCGTTTAGCGCAGCTGCGGGCTTACCCGGGTTGGTGACGCCGGTCATGGCGACCAGCATGATGGCAACAACAGCAATAGCGCCAATCGGCATAGCCTTGCCGATAATGGCGGCTATCGTACCGATAAATAGCGCCAGCAGATGCCAGGCTTCAGGGGTAACACCTTCGGGGGTGGGAACGGCGAACCAGATGAGAAGGGTGATAACCGTTGCCAGTAGCGCAGGCCACGGGCGAACCGGAGTTAATCTGTCCATGCATCATTCCTTGAGTGTCCTGAGCGCAATCGCGCCATACATCCATTAACCGGCATTTCTGCCTGCAAAACAGTCAGGATAGTCACAAAATCGAGGAATGACAAAGACATAAAAAAACCCGGCGTTTCGCCGGGTTTTCTGAAGCGCGGTTATCGTTTGCTTATCTGGTCGAAGGTACCACCGTTAGCGAAGTGCTCTTTCTGTGCCTTCGCCCACCCACCGAACTCTTCATCAATGGTAAACAGCTTCAGTTTCGGGAATTCGTTTTCATACTGTTTCGCAACCTGCGGATCGCGTGGACGATAGTAGTTCTTCGCGGCAATCGTCTGTCCTTCCGGCGAGTAGAGGTACTTGAGATAGGCTTCAGCTACCGCCTGCGTGCCTTTCTTGTCGGCCACTTTATCCACCACCGACACCGTCGGCTCCGCGAGAATAGACTCACTCGGCGTCACAATCTCAAACTTGTCTTTGCCAAGCTCTTTGGTCGCCAGCAGCGCTTCGTTTTCCCAGGCAATCAGTACATCGCCGATACCACGCTCAACAAAGGTGTTGGTCGAGCCACGGGCACCGGAATCCAGCACTTCGACGTTTTTATACAGCGATTTGACGAAATCCTGAGCCTTCGCCTGGTCGCCGTTGTTGTGATGGAGGGCGTAACCCCATGCCGCCAGGTAGTTCCAGCGGGCACCGCCGGAGCTTTTCGGATTCGGAGTAATCACCGAAACGCCCGGCTTAATCAGGTCGTTCCAGTCTTTAATCTGTTTCGGGTTTCCTTTGCGCACCAGGAATACGATGGTCGATGTGTACGGAGCGGAGTTATCCGGAAGACGCTTGATCCAGTTTTTATCGATACGTCCACGCTCGGCAATGGCATCAACATCGTAGGCCAGCGCCAGGGTCACCACATCGGCGTCGATGCCGTTGATAACCGACGTTGCCTGCTTGCCAGAACCGCCGTGTGACTGGCGGATCACCACGTTATCTCCGGTCTCTTGCTTCCAGTGCGCGCTGAAGGCTTTGTTGTACTGTTCGTACAGCTCGCGCGTCGGGTCGTAAGAGACGTTCAGAAGCTGGATATCCTTAGCCAGTACGCTGGTGGAGGCCAGCAAAAGCGTTAACCCCAGATGCCATTTTTTCATCGACCGTTCTCATATGCAGTGTTGTGATGAGACCAGCCTGCCAGAAAGCCATCCAATGATTAAAGAATAAAAAAAGATTGGCTATAACCTGGTGATATATATACAGGCAAAGAAATCCCCTCAGAGAGGGGATCATGATTACTGCGGCAGATCGTGTTTCTGGCGGCGTAAACGGTAGCCAATCCAGAACACCATGGCGACCGACAGTACCGCTGGCAGGAAGTTAGAGCCGATATCCGGGTATTCGGCACGCACAACGGTGCTGTAGAGCAGCACGCCTAAAATAAAGAAGGCGGCCGCCAGGCCCGGTAACCCCACCGGCATGGTGCGATTCTGATAACGTTGGTGCAGGCAGTAAACCGCCAGCACCAGCGCAATGATTGGGAAGACGGAAAAAGGCATCACTGAGCTAAAGATTGCCGCTACGGTACCGTTTATCGATAAACCGGCAACCAGCGCCAGCAATAGCGTGCCTTTATCCTGTACTGACTGTTTCATTGTTTTTCCTTCACCTGGTCGGGATGATGAGTACTCTTTTCCTGTTCCCGGCGATACCAGTAATACGCGCCTTTGGAGATCATCCGCAGCTGTAAAACCAGTCGCTCTTCTAATTGTCGGCGCTGTTCAGGGCCGATATCCAATGCCTCTGCACCCGCGCTGAACACAATAGTGACCATCGCTTCGGCCTGTGCTTCAGTAAACGCACGCGGCATATGGTTTTCGATTTCCAGATAGTCAGCAAGTTCCGCAATAAAGTGCTGAATTTCTCGCGCAACGGCGGCACGAAACGCCGGGGACGTTCCGGAGCGTTCACGCAACAATAAGCGAAAGGCGTTAGGGTTGTTACTGATGAATTCCATAAATGTGGAGACTGAGGTGCGGATCACGCTACCGCCCTTGGCGATACGCTGCCGCGCCTGACGCATCAGCTGGCGCAGCATCAGCCCGCTTTCATCGACCATGGTGAGACCCAGCTCATCCACGTCGCGGAAGTGCCGGTAGAAGGAGGTAGGCGCAATCCCCGCCTCGCGCGCAACTTCGCGCAGGCTGAGACTCGCAAAGCTGCGCTCTGCACTCAACTGACTGAAGGCCGCTTCTACCAGCGACCGTCGGGTTTTTTCTTTTTGTTGTGCTCTTACGCCCATCACGATGTCTGAATCCTTCCAAAGGCCCTGCAGGCACTATACCAGAGATTAAACTAATCTTTTTGCCAGCCTTTGTGAAAGATAGTTTACAAGCCGTTTGTGCTCTCCGTTCGCAAAAAAGCACAACGATTATTGGGTTAAAGTCCGCCGAATGTTATCATCCTGTTTATTTTGTGTATAAAAACAGGTGAGTAATACCATGCCACATTCCTGGGATTATGATGCGATTGTGATAGGGTCCGGACCCGGCGGCGAAGGTGCCGCGATGGGCCTGGTGAAGCAGGGCGCGCGGGTTGCCGTTATCGAGCGTTATCATAATGTTGGCGGCGGGTGTACTCACTGGGGCACCATCCCGTCAAAAGCGCTCCGCCATGCCGTCAGCCGTATCATCGAATTCAATCAGAACCCGCTCTACAGCGACCATTCCCGCCTTCTCCGTTCATCGTTTGCCGACATCCTCAATCACGCCGACAGCGTTATCAACCAGCAAACGCGGATGCGTCAGGGGTTCTATGAGCGCAATCACTGCGAGATCCTGCAGGGTAATGCGCACTTTATTGATGAGCATACGCTGGCGCTGGAGTGCCACGACGGCTCGGTCGAAACGCTGACCGCGGAAAAATTCGTTATCGCCTGCGGCTCACGCCCGTACCATCCGGGGGATGTTGATTTCTCCCATCCGCGCGTTTACGACAGCGACTCTATTCTCAGCATGCAGCATGAACCACGCCACGTCATCATCTACGGTGCCGGGGTTATCGGCTGCGAATATGCGTCTATCTTCCGTGGAATGGACGTCAAAGTTGACCTTATCAACACCCGTGACCGCCTGCTGGCATTCCTCGATCAGGAGATGTCAGATTCCCTGTCGTATCACTTCTGGAACAGCGGCGTGGTTATCCGCCATAACGAAGAGTACGAACGCATTGAGGCGCTGGACGATGGTGTGATCATGCATCTGAAATCCGGCAAAAAGCTGAAAGCCGACTGCCTGCTGTACGCCAACGGCCGTACCGGGAATACCGACTCCCTGGCGCTGGAGAACATCGGCCTCGAAGCCGACAGCCGTGGCCAGCTCAAGGTCAACAGCATGTACCAGACCGCCCTGCCGCACGTTTACGCGGTGGGTGACGTAATTGGTTATCCGAGCCTCGCGTCCGCCGCCTACGACCAGGGCCGCATTGCCGCCCAAGCGTTAGTCAAAGGCGAAGCCAACGCACACCTGGTGGAAGACATTCCAACCGGTATCTATACCATTCCGGAAATCAGTTCTGTGGGGAAAACCGAGCAGCAGCTGACGGCAATGAAAGTGCCATACGAAGTGGGTCGGGCGCAGTTTAAGCACCTGGCGCGGGCGCAGATTGTCGGGATGAGCGTCGGAACCCTGAAAATTCTCTTCCACCGTGAAACGAAAGAGATCCTCGGCATTCACTGCTTTGGGGAGCGCGCGGCTGAAATCATTCACATCGGCCAGGCGATAATGGAACAGAAAGGTGGTGGTAACACCATTGAGTACTTCGTTAACACCACCTTTAACTACCCGACCATGGCGGAAGCCTATCGGGTTGCGGCACTGAACGGCTTAAACCGCCTGTTTTAACGGCTTGTCGAAATGGCCATCCATCGACCCACGGATGGCCTCTGCCAGCTGCTCATAGCGGCTGCGCAGCGGTGACCCTGGACGATATACCAGCCCGACCGTACGTTTTGGTTCCGGCTTGATGCACGGCAGATACACCACCCCATCACGTTTGCGCTCCGGTGGTACCGCCAGCGCAGGCAGCAGGGTGATCCCGCTCCCGGCCGCCACCATGTTACGCAGCGTTTCGAGGCTGGTTGCCCGGAAGTGGGTGTCTTCATCGGCACCGGCTTCAAAGCAGAATCCCATCGCCTGATCGCGCAGGCAGTGACCGTCTTCCAGCATCAGCAGTTTTTCTCCCGCCAGATCGGACATCGGTACGCGATCGCGGTTCGCCCACGGGTGATCTTCATAGATGGCCAGCATCATCGGCTCATCAAACAGCGGCACCTCAATGAACGCCTCGCTTTCCTTCACCAGTGCCAGGATAGCGCAATCAAGCTTACCGCTGTCGAGCTGCGCCAGCAGTTGGTGGGTTTGCGCTTCGTGGAGGTACATTTCAAGCTTCGGAAACGTCTGGTGCAGCATCGGAATGATCTGCGGCAACAGATAAGGGCCGACGGTAGGTATCAGTCCAATGTGCAGCGGCCCGGACATGGTTTCTCCCTGCTGGCTCGCCATTTCCTTGAGCACTTTGACCTCACGCAGCACCGTACGCGCCTGATCCACCAGCAACAACCCGGCCTGGGTGAACAGCACTTTACGACTGGTACGCTCCAGCAGCATCACGCCGAGTTCATCTTCCAGCTTGCGAATCTGCCCGCTCAGGGTGGGCTGACTCACGTGGCAGGAATCTGCCGCGCGGCGAAAATGACGGTGTTCGGCTAACGCTACCAGGTATTCAAGATCACGAATATTCATTATTCATCCTCCATCGCCATGATAGTTCATGGCGATAGGTAGCATAGCAACGAACGATTATCCCTATCAAGCATTCTGTTCAATAATACATCTCACCAACGGGGCGGTACCTCCTTTAACCCTTGAAGACCACCGCCCACGTCACGAGAGTTTCTCTCAAAATAACTAAAGCCAACGTGAACATTTGCGGACCCCGTGGTCCGCTTTTTTTTTGCCTACGCCAGCCGCCCTTTCGCTTCGGCAATGGCCTTCGCCACCTGCTGTGGTGATACCCCGCCTTTGGCTGCACGTTTGTCCAGGCACGACTGCAGCGACAGAATCGGGTATACGTCATCGCCAATCACGCTACTGAATTTTTGCAGAGAGCTAAGCGCCAGCGCTTCCAGCGGTTTACCCTGACGAATCGCCTCAACGACCGCTTCGCCAACGATATGATGCGCCTCGCGGAACGGCACCCCTTTCGCAACCAGATAATCCGCCAGCTCAGTGGCATTCGCGTAGCCCTGCTGCGCCGCTTCCTGGCAGCGCGGACGTTTCACCTGAATACCGTCCAGCACCAGCGCCGCCATATGCAGGCAGTCAAGCCAGGTATCGAGCGCGTCGAACAGTCCCTCTTTGTCTTCCTGCATGTCTTTGTTATAGGCAAGCGGCAGCCCTTTGAGGGTCATCATCATGCCGGTCAGCGCGCCCTGCACCCGCCCGCACTTGCCACGAATGAGCTCGAGCGCATCCGGGTTTTTCTTTTGCGGCATCAGAGAGGAGCCAGAGGTCACGCGATCGGAGAGCTCGACAAAACCGGCTTCACCAGAGTTAAAGAAAATCAGGTCCTCGGCAAAGCGCGACAGGTGCACCATACCGATAGAGGCATCAGACAGCAGTTCAAGAACGTGGTCGCGGTCGGAAACGCTGTCGAGGCTGTTGCGGGTCGCCGAGGCGAAGCCCAGCCATCCGGCGAGCTGCTCACGGTCAATTTCGTAAGCGGTGCCAGCCAGCGCGCCGCTGCCCAGCGGGCTAACGTCGAGGCGCTTCAGCGCATCCTGCAGGCGGCTTTCATCTCGCGCCAGCATTTCGACATACGCCAGGCACCAGTGGGCAAAAGTCACCGGCTGCGCGCGCTGCAGGTGGGTATATCCTGGCATCACCGCGTCCTGGTTGTCCTGCGCCGTGGCGACCAGCGCACTTTGCAGCTGACGGCTGGCATGCAGCAGTTCAGCAATGGTTTCTTTGCACCACAGCTTCAGATCTGTGGCGACCTGGTCGTTACGGCTACGCCCGGTGTGTAATTTTTTACCGAGCTGACCCACTTTATCGATGAGCTTACCTTCCACCCAGCTATGAATATCTTCGGCGTCACTTTCGAGGATTTGCTGTGGATTGGCGCGAACCTCTTCCAGCAGCGTATTAAGCGCCGCTTCCAGCTGAGACTGCTCTTCTGCGCTTAACACCCCAACGGTGACCAGCGCCTTAGACCAGGCCACAGAGCCAACGATATCCTGCTCCGCCAGGCGATAGTCAAAGCGCAAAGAGTCGTTGAACTGTTTGAACCGTTGATCCGCTGCCTGAGTAAAACGCCCGCCCCAAAGTGCCATAACATGCTTCCTTCATTTCTTTAATGTCATTGCCGGATGCGCTTCGCTTATCCGGCCTACCATTTCGTGTATGCAGGCCCGATAAGGCGTAGCCGCATCGGGCATCAAAAAGTTTACGCCAGAATACGTGTACCGATCGGCGTACCGTTAAACAATGCCGGTAGCTGCTCGGCGTGACGCCAGGAGGCGATATCCACCGGACGACCCAGCGCCCGCGCAGCGTCCAGCGCAGCGTTCACTTTCACAATCATACCGTCGGTGATAATACCCTGATCGATAAGCTGTTCTGCTTTAGCCGCCGTCATTTCGGCAATACGCTGCCCTTTACCATCGAGGATACCGCTGACGTCGGATAACAGAATCAGGTCTGCACCAAGGGTCGCCGCCAGCGCGGTAGCCGCCTGGTCTGCGTTGACGTTCATCAACTGCCCATCGTCGGTCACCCCGATAGAGCTCACTACCGGCAGGAAACCACCCGCCAGCAGGGTGTTAATCAGTACCGGAGAGCCCGGCTGCGCTTTGCCAACGTGGCCGAGCGCTTCATCAAGCTGCGTCACCTTCACGCTGTCACCGTCGCCAAGGTAGAGACCTACCGAGCTAAGATGGTGCTTCTTCGCCCACGCCAGCAGGGTTTTGTTGGCGGTGCCCGCCAGCGCTCCGGTGATGATGTCAATCTGGTCGGCAGGCGTCACGCGCAGGCCGTTTTTCTTTTGCACCGGCAGATGAAGCTGCTTCATCAGTTCATCCACCACGCAGCCACCGCCGTGAACGATGACCAGCGGGCGCTGGTGCGATTCTCGGTAATTCACCAGGGCGGTAAACAGACGCTCCAGCGCCTCTTCGCTATCCAGTAAAACGCCGCCCAGTTTGATAATTAATGGATTCATCGTCATCACACCTTAAATAAGAGACTGCGTTTCGGCGAAGCCAAAACGAATATTAGCGCACTGTACGGCCTGTGCCGCCGCACCTTTCAGCAGATTGTCCTCTGCTGCTACCACAATCAGATGTTCACCATCGACGACAAAACCGATATCGCAGAACGGCAGCCTTTCTACGTTCTTCAGTGCCGGAACCCCTTTGTCATACAGGCGAACCAGCGGTTTGTCGGCGTAGGCCTGCTGATAAAGCGCCGCAATCTGCGCCTGTGTAACGCCCGGGTTCAGACGGCAGGTGATGGTTTCAAGAATGCCACGTTTAAAGTTGCCCAGATGCGGGGTAAAAATCACCTCAGCACCTAAATGGCTTGTGATTTCAGGATGATGACGGTGATTGAAAATGCCATACGGCTGCAGGCTGACCTCGCAGAAGCTGTTGGAGATCGCCGCTTTGCGCCCGGCACCGCTGACGCCGCTTATCGCGTTAATCACCGGCCACTGGTTCAGGTTGAGTACGCCCGCATCGATCAGCGGTTTCAGCGCCAGCTGCGCCGCCGTCGGATAGCAGCCGGGCACCGCAATCAGCTGCGCCTCACGCAGTTTGTCGTGGTTCCACTCGGCCAGACCGTATACGGCAGCCTCCAGCCATTGCGGATGTTGATGAGTGAAGCCATAGAATTTTTCATAGAACGCCGCATCGTTGACGCGGAACGCACCGGAGAGATCGAACACCACGCAGCCCGCCGCCAGGAACTGCGGCGCCAGGTCGTGGCTCACCTCATGGGCGGTGGCGAGAAACACCACATCCACCCCGGTGGTAAACGCACTGATATCAGACATCGGCTGCAGCGGTAAATCGACCACGCCCTTCAGCTCTGGATGCACTTCGGAGATTAACTTTCCTGCATCATTGCTTTGCGCTGAGACCGTCAAAGCGGTTATGTTCATATGCGGATGACGATTTACGTAGCTCACCAGCTCCGCGCCGGCATAACCGCTGGCGCCTACAATCAGCGTATTCAACATCGGGTTCCTTTATGCTCAACGATAATGTATTTTTATTCACTTATATTGCATGAATATTGATACTATCATGACCTGAGGTGTGTCAACAATGAAAAACAATTTACCGCCATTTATCGAGATTTATCGCGCATTGATAGCCACACCGTCCATCAGCGCCACCGAAGAAGCACTCGATCAGAGTAATGCAGCTTTAATCAATTTACTGGCGGGCTGGTTTGAAACACTGGGATTCCATGTTGAGGTGCAACCTGTTCCGGATACGCGCAACAAATTCAACATGCTGGCAAGCGTTGGCGAGGGTGCAGGCGGGCTGCTGCTCGCAGGCCATACCGATACCGTTCCTTTTGATGACGGTCGCTGGACCCGCGACCCGTTCACCCTGACCGAGCACGACAACAAACTCTACGGGCTGGGTACGGCGGATATGAAAGGCTTCTTTGCCTTTATTCTGGATGCGCTGCGTGACGTTGACGTGACGCAGTTGAAAAAACCGCTCTACATTCTGGCGACCGCCGATGAAGAGACCAGCATGGCCGGGGCGCGCTACTTCGCGGAAACCACCTCGCTGCGACCGGACTGCGCCATCATCGGTGAACCGACCTCTTTACAGCCGGTACGTGCGCACAAAGGACACATCTCCAGCGCCATTCGGGTACTCGGCCAGTCCGGGCACTCCAGCGATCCGGCGCGCGGGGTTAACGCCATTGAGGTGATGCACGACGCCATTGGTCGCATCATGCATCTGCGTGACGACCTGAAAACCCGCTATCACTACGAGGCTTTCACCGTGCCGTACCCAACGCTTAACCTCGGTAGCCTGCACGGCGGCGATGCCTCTAACCGCATCTGCGCCTGCTGTGAGCTGCACATGGATATTCGCCCATTGCCGGGCATGACCCTTAGCTCTCTCAATGAGTTACTGGAAGACGCGCTGGCACCGGTGAGCGAGCGCTGGCCGGGTCGCCTGACGATATCGGAGCTGCATCCGCCGATCCCGGGTTACGAATGCCCGCCGGATCACCAGCTGGTTGAAGTGGTGGAAAAACTGCTCGGAACCAAAACCGAAGTGGTGAACTACTGCACCGAAGCGCCGTTTATCCAGACCCGCTGCCCAACCCTGGTGCTCGGTCCAGGGTCGATAAACCAGGCGCACCAGCCGGATGAATACCTTGAAACTCGCTTCATCAAACCGACCCGCGAGCTGATTACCCAGGTGGTGCATCACTTCTGTTGGCACTAATCAACGTCCTCTCCAGCGAGAGGACTATATTCTTTTATTTATCAGGAATCTGAATGTTAGAACCGTCGTCAAACGCACTGACTTTTTATCATGTTGAGAACAGCACCATGGCTGAGCTTGCTCAGCATCAATTAACTCTCTTCACATTGCTCCAGCAGCGTGAACAAGAGTTTGGTTTTAACCCCCAGACCATCGTCCACTATCCACAGGCGCAGTTCCTGACTTCGCCTGTAGACTACCTGCACCATTTTTTGACCGATCTTGCTCAGCAAGACGAAGTCATTAACCAGGTGGTAATTCTCACAACCTGGGACATATTGGAAGCCCCGTTATTACAGGCAGGCTATGAGCGTGAAGCGATACATATGCCCGCAGGCCCCGACAATACGGCAATTTTCAGACAACAATTGAACAATGTTCCTGAAGGAAAAACGTTATATATCGAAGCCGTAGACGAACAGGACCCGAAAATTCGCCCGACGTTTGTGCTGGTACTCCGCAACGAACATGGGGAAATACTGGGGGGGATGTCAGGTTCAATATGGGAACAGGGTAAAACGCGTTACGCCTACATCGGTACGGTAGTTGTGCAACCCCAACTACGCGCCGGAACAGGGATGATGCTGGCCAATAGCGTGCTCGATTATCTGCGGGAACAGCACGTTTATGAGGTCAATCTAGGAACTCAGACGGCCGAGGCCTTCTATGCTCAACTGGGATTCAAATCGATTCACCACATTGTGACGGCCTTACGCCACCGTACCGATAAAAATGGGCAAACCGTGCCTCATAATCTGGTGATTATGAGCAAACACCTCTGACACCCTCGCCTTCGACGAGGGCTTAATCTCCCGGAGAACGTCGACCCCCGCTTAATGGTGAGTGCTCTTAAGCGGCGTCTCGCGCAGGAACCAGGAGAGCAGAAACGCGATAACCATGATACCGGCGGCCATCAGGAATGCGGCGTGGATGGCGGCTCCGAAGGCGTCGAGATAGTCCAGCCGCAGCGCATCCGGTAAATGCTGTACCGCCACCGGATTCATCTGCGCAGGCAACTCGGCGTCGGGCGGCAGCAGGCGGCTCAGGTTCGACTGCAGAACGTGGGTAAACACGGCGCCAAACAGCGCCACGCCGACAGAACCCCCAATCGAGCGAAACAGCGTCACGCCAGAGGTTGCAACGCCGTACTGATGTTTGCCCACGCTGTTTTGCACTGCCAGCACCAGAACCTGCATCACCATCCCAAGCCCCATCCCCAGCACGCTGGTAAACAGGTACAGCTGCCAGGTCGGCGAGGTAGTGGTAATGCGGGTCAACAGCACCATGCCCGCCAGCGCCACCAACGTACCGGCGATGGGGAACAGGCGGTATTTCCCGGTATGGCTGATAATGCGTCCGCTGATAATTGAGGTGATTAACAGCCCGCCCATCAGCGGCAGCAGCTGCATCCCGGCCTCGGTCGGCGTGGCCTCCTTCACCACCTGCAGATACAGCGGCAGGAAGGTAACCGAACCGAAAAGCGACATCCCAATAATCAGGCTCATCAGGCTGCACAGCAGAAAGCTGCGGTTACGAAACAGCGACAGCGGAATAATCGGCTCCCAGGCCAGCCGCTCTTCATAAATGAACCCGGCAATCCCCACCAGCCCGAAGGCCAGAATGCACCACAGCTGCGGGTCGCTCCACGCGCGCACCGTACCACCCTCGGTGGTAAACAGCGTGATACACAGCAGCGCCATGCTGAGATAAATCGCGCCCAACCAGTCAATCTGGTGGTAGCTGCGCTTACCGCCGGAGCGGAACACCGCGCCAATAACCAACAGGGCAAACAGCCCAAGCGGCAGGTTGATATAGAAGATCCAGCGCCAGGAAGTATGCTGCACGATGAAACCACCGATCAGCGGGCCGATAACCGTCGCCAGACCAAAGACGCCGCCAAACAGCCCCTGATAGCGCCCCCGCTCCGCAGGCGGAATAACATCCGCTACTGCCGCCATGCTGACCACCATCAGCCCACCGCCACCCAGCCCCTGCAACGCGCGCATTAACACCAGCTGCGTCATGTTCTGCGCCATACCGCACAGGGCAGAGCCGAGTAAAAACAGCACGATAGCCGTTTGCAGCACCGCCTTGCGGCCAAATAGATCGCCGAATTTGCCGTACAGCGGCACCGCGATGGTGGAAGTGAGAATGTAGGCCGTCACCACCCATGAAAGTTTCTCCAGACCGCCCAGCTCGCCTACAATGGTCGGCAACGCGGTAGAGACGATGGTCTGATCGAGCGCCGACAGCAGCATGACCAGCATCAGGGCGCTGAACAGCAGCCGCACGGAAGACACCAGCGGCGGCGAGGTCGAAGAGGCTGGTGTCATCGGATCTGACGCCATAAATACGCTCACTTGAAATTAATTAACTATATAATTAATATTTATCTCATTCAGGACTCAGGTCAAGGGATCGCCAGGCGATGACAGCATTAAAAGACAATTCTGACGCACCACGTAAGCCCGGTCGGCCACGCGGTAAAAAGAAAACCGCCAGCCGCGAACAGCTGATGGATATCGCCCTGCACCTGTTTTCTCAGATGGGGATCGCCCGCACCTCGCTCAACGCCATTGCCCGCGAAGCGGGAGTGACTCCGGCGATGCTGCACTACTACTTTAACTCCCGGGAACAACTGCTGGACGCGGTGATTGAAGAGCGTTTTTTACCACTGCGAAGCGCTATCAGCGCCGAGTTTGCCGCGCATACGGACTCCCCGGTCACCGCGCTCACCATGATGGTGAAAGCGCTGGCAGAGCAGGCCGCGCAGCACACCTGGTTTGCGCCGCTGTGGATGCAGGAAGCCATCGGCGAGATGCCGGTGCTGCGCCAGCACATGCATGCCCGTTTTGGCGATGACCGCTATCAGCAGACGCTGGAGACCGTGCGCCACTGGCAGCGGGAAGGGAAAATCAACCCAACGCTTGCCCCGGAGCTACTATTCACCACCCTGCTGAGCCTGGTACTTGTGCCGTTTTCCCGAATGCGCAATGACCCGCGGCTGGCGAACCTTACCCATGACGATATCGTGCGCCATGCGCTGGCGATGATGAGCAGCGGCCTCAACGCCTGATTTGCACAGCTGATGTCAGCGCCGTCACAGTTGTAATAAAAAATTCCATTGCAGCACCTGCATTGTAATAAAATATTCATTATACTGAGCTCATTGAATGAACATGAGGTCATTATGAATATCGATCTGAGCAAACTGCTGACCGAGCGCCGCAACGCCAACAGCACCCACATTGACACCCTCTCCACCGAAGAGATGCTGGCGGTGATGAATCGCGAAGACCAGCAGGTGCCGCACGCCATCACCCCTTACCTGCCGCAAATTGCGCAGGTGGTCGATAAAGCCGCCGCCGCACTGCAGGCCGGTGGACGTCTGATTTACATGGGGGCGGGGACGTCTGGCCGCCTCGGTATTCTTGATGCCAGCGAATGCCCGCCGACCTTCGGCACCCGCCATGAACAGGTAGTTGGCCTGATCGCCGGCGGCCATACCGCCATTCTGCGCGCCGTTGAAAATGTGGAAGACAACAAGACTCAGGGCGCCGCCGATCTGCAGGCGATTAACTTCTGCGAGCGCGACGTGCTGGTCGGCCTCGCGGCCAGCGGCCGCACGCCTTACGTCATCGGTGGCATGGAATACGCCAAAAGCCAGAACGCCTTCGTCGCTATCATCAGCTGCAATCCGCACGGTGAAATGGCTCAGCTGGCCGACGCGGCAATTACCCCGGAGGTCGGCCCGGAAGTGGTCACAGGCTCCACGCGTCTGAAAGCCGGCACCGCGCAGAAGCTGGTGCTGAATATGATCTCCACCGGCGCGATGATCCGCATCGGCAAGGTCTACAGCAACCTGATGGTGGATGTCGAAGCGACCAACGCCAAACTTATCGAGCGCCAGGTCTCCATCGTGATGGAAGCGACTGAATGCAGCCGGGAAACCGCACAGCAGGCGCTCGATGCCAGCCAGCGTCACTGTAAAACCGCGATTGTCATGGTGCTGACCGGGCTTAGCGCCGATGAGGCAAAAACGCTGCTTTCCGCCAACAATGGGTATATTCGTCAGGCGTTAACCAACAGGTAACGGGCAATGGCAAAAATAAATAAAGAGATGATAGCGCGGATCCTGACCCATGCGGGCGGAGCCGAAAACGTGGTGCAGGCCGGTCACTGCATGACCCGTCTGCGCCTGACCCTGCGTTACGATACCCAGGCCGACGTCGCCGCCATCCGCCAGATTGACGGCGTGATGGGGGTTATCGTCAGTGATGAACAGTTCCAGGTGGTGCTTGGCCCCGGCAAAGCACAAACCGCCGCCGAACTGATGAACCAACTACTGGAAGAAGCACCCCAGGGTGACGTTTCCACCAGCGCGTCGCTTGCCGACGTTGCGGCGGCGAAAAAGCAGGAGATGAAGGGCAAGCAAACCAGCAGTATCCAGAAGTTCCTTGCGAAATTCGCCACCATCTTCACCCCGCTTATCCCCGGCTTTATCGCCGTAGGTCTGCTGCTCGGCTTCGCCACCCTGATGGAGCAAATCTTCGTTCTGGAGAACGCCCATCCCAACGCGGTGCTGGTTGAACTCATTGGTTATATGAAGGTGTTCAGCAAAGGGATGTTTGCCTTCCTGAGCATCCTGATTGGCTATAACGCGCAGAAGGCGTTTGGCGGCTCCGGGGTGAACGGGGCGATCATCGCCTCGTTGTTTGTGCTGGGCTACAACCCGGAAGCCACCACCGGTTTCTACTCGGGGATCTCCAGCTTCTTCGGCCATGGCATTGACCCTCGCGGTAATATCATTGGCGTGCTGATTGCCTCAATCATCGGCGCGTGGGTTGAGAAACGGGTGCGCAGCGTGATGCCTGCCAACCTCGACATGATCCTGACCTCGGCGGTGACGCTGCTTATCATGGGCGCAGTGACCTTTATCGTCATCATGCCGCTTGGCGGTTACCTGTTTACCGGTATGTCATGGCTGTTCCTGCACCTGAACGGTAACCCGTTTGGCTCAGCGGTGCTGGCAGGGTTGTTCCTTCTGGCGGTGATGTTTGGCGTACATCAGGGCTTTGTGCCGGTGTACTTCGCGCTGATGGATGCCCAGGGTTTTAACTCGTTGTTCACCATTCTGGCGATGGCCGGTGCAGGCCAGGTAGGCGCCGCGCTGGCGCTCTACTATCGGGCGAAAAAAGATGCGCTGCTGCGCACGCAGATCAAAGGGGCCATCATTCCGGGATTCCTCGGCATTGGTGAACCGCTGATTTACGGCGTGACTCTGCCGCGCATGAAGCCGTTTATCACCGCCTGTCTCGGCGGTGCCTGCGGCGGTTTCTTCATTGGTCTTGTCGCGTGGATGGGGCTGCCGGTTGGCCTTAACACCGTATTCGGTCCCTCCGGTCTGGTCGCATTGCCGCTGATGACCTCCGGCCATGGCATTTACGCCGGGATGGCGGTGTACGCCGCCGGGCTGGTCGTAGCCTATCTCTGCGGCTTTGTGCTGACCTGGCTTTTTGGCAGCAAAAACGTTGATTTAAGTTAACGTCTCAGGAACCTGTCTCCCGCAGACAGGTTCCTGCTATGATGCCCTCTATCGCAAAAAAAGAGAGAAAACCGCTAAGAGGGCAACATGGGCTCCACAAAAAGAGGGATGATGAACGTCCTGACCGCCGCTGTGTTATGGGGTAGTTCAGGGGTTTGCGCGCAGTACATCATGGAACAAAGTCAGATGTCGTCCGGCTTTCTGACCATGATTCGCCTGTTGTTCGCCGGGCTTATCCTGCTGATGCTCTCTTTTGTTCACGGCGATAAAATTTTCTCTATCCTGCGCAATCGCCAGGACGCCCTGAGCCTGCTGTTCTTCTCCCTGGTTGGCGCACTCACGGTACAGCTTACTTTCCTGCTGACGATTGAAAAATCCAACGCCGCCACCGCCACGGTGCTGCAGTTCCTCTCACCGACAATTATCGTGGCCTGGTTTGCTATCGTCCGCCGCGCGCGTCCGGGGAACCTGGTGCTCACGGCCATTTTCACCTCGCTGGTCGGTACGTTTTTACTGGTGACCCACGGCAATCCAACCTCGCTCTCCATCTCTCCCGCCGCACTGTTCTGGGGAATTGCCTCGGCGTTTGCCGCTGCGTTTTACACCACTTACCCGTCAACGCTGATTGCCCGCTACGGAACATTGCCAATCGTCGGCTGGAGTATGCTGATTGGCGGCCTGGTGCTGCTGCCGTTTTACGCCGGGCAGGGCTCAAGTTTCTCCTTTACCGGCAACCTGCTGCTGGCGTTCTTCTATCTGGTGGTGATTGGCACTTCGCTCACCTTCAGCCTGTATCTGAAAGGTGCACAGATGATTGGCGGGCCAAAGGCCAGCATTCTGAGCTGCGCTGAACCGCTCAGCAGCGCGTTTTTGTCGCTGCTGCTTCTGGGCGTGAGCTTCACCCTGCCGGACTGGCTCGGCACGCTGCTTATCGTGTCCTCGGTGATTTTGATTTCGCTGGATTCGCGCAGAAGAGTCAAAGCAAGGGTATAGTTGATAGAACAGAAACGAGACGAGAGGAACCATCATGAAGCTAATGCCGTTGTGTTACCTTGCCGCCTGCCTGGCAATCCCGGTGGCCCACGCCGATTCGCCGCTGAAAGGCCTGCAGTTTGAACAGAATAAGCAACAGGTAATGAAGGATATCCGCAAAGTCTGCACCCCCAAAGCCAGCATGAGCGATACCGACTTCGCCAACAAAATTCTCTCTTCTGAAGAGAACAAGCGCCACGTGCGCGATGCCACGCTGGCGCTTGAGAGAAACAATCCGAAGAACTATCAGGATGCGCTGGCTCGGGTACAGTGTCCGGACATGTAATTAGCGCTCAGCTAAGCGCCGGGCAATGCGTTCAAGCTTCATCATCAGCAACAGCGTAATCCCTACCAGCACGATGGTGAGCGCGGCGCCGTCGGCAATATTGCCGCGATCGGTGAGGCTGAAAATCGCCACCGGCAAGGTTGTCCAGCCCGGCGGGTAGATCATCATCGTGGCCCCAAGCTCACCCATCGATAATGACAGGCTGAGGGCCAGCGCAGAGATCATCCACGGCATCAGCAGCGGTAAGGTGATATTGAGCAGCCGGTAGCGCGGCGACGCGCCGAGGCTTGAGGCTACGTTCTCAATATCCGCCGAAATGCGCGTCAGGCCGGTAGAAATGTTGCTGAAGGTGAACGCCGAGATCAGCACGAAGTGCGCGACCAGGACAATCCACAAAGTACCGTTCATCTGCATCGGCCCCTGGCTGAAGGCCACCAGAATGCCAAGCCCCACCGATACCGATGGGATCGCGCTCGGCATCCAGAACACCATCCCGAGATATTTTTGCACCTTCGCGCTGTACTGCCGCAGCGCCAGCGCCGCCCACACGCCGCACAGCAGTGCAAACAGGCTGGCGCAGAATCCTACTACCAGGCTTGCGAACAGCGCATCCCACGCCGCACCGCGAAACGCATTCACAAAATGCACCAGCGTAAAGCCGGTTGGCAGTACGCTGTTCCACTGTTTTGTCAGACTGGAGAGCAGGATAACCACCAGCGGCAGCAGGAAGAAAACGCTGAACAGCGCGGTTGCCAACGCACCGGCAGCAATACGTCCTTTACGTGACCAGATTAACATCAGGAACTCCTTACGCCGCTGCGGGCGGCGGCGAGGCGGTAGACGGCAAACAACGCCAGCGACAGCGCGATATTGATCAGCGCAATCATGCAGGCCACGCTGTAATCCGATTCAAGGATCGCCTTGCTGTAGACCATCATCGGCAGGGTATTTACCCCTTTCGCACCGATAAACAGCACGATGCCGAACTCGTTGGTGGTCAGCAGCAGACACAGGCTGCCCCCCGCCATCAGCGCCGGCAGCGCTGCCGGGAAAATCACCTGGGCAATAACCCGCCACGGGCGCGCACCGAGAATGCTTGCCGCTTCCAGCTGGCTTTTATCTATTTGTCTTAGCGCCGCGACCAGAGGGCGCATCACCAGCGGGGTGAAGACGGTGATCTCCGCCAGAATCACCCCCTGCATTGAATAGAGGAAATCCACCGGCGGTAACGCAAAGTCGTACAGCGACATCAGCGCGCCGTTGAGCAACCCCGCCGAGCCGTAGATAAAGGTAAACGCGAGGGTAATCAGAAAGGTCGGCAGCGCGATGACGGTGTCGATAATCCGGCCCATCAGCGCGCTGCCGGGGAACGGGATAAACACCAGGATAAGCGCCAGTACGCTGCCAAGCAGCAGGCAACCCAGTGTGGCAAAAACGGCAATCTGCAGGGTATTAAGCAACGCACCGCTGAAGCGACGGGACTCCACTACCTGCCAGAAAGTGTCCAGGCTCCTGTGTCCGCTGCTGTCGCGCAGCGCTTCACTGGCAATCAGCACCAGCGGGTAGAAAAAGAGCATTGCCAGTATCAGCAACGGCAGCAGGATCCACAGCCACGGGCGCGAAGGCCTTCGGGTGCGGGGTAACGTCAGGGTCATCGACATCTCACACCTCAATCAGTACGGCGTCGTCGGCTTCGAACCACAACGACAGCGTCTCACCGGGAGTCGGCAACCTGTCGATATGGGTGAGGACAATGCGCACCGCCTCTCCGGCGACATCGCACAGCAAATGGGTCAGGTCGCCCTGCCAGTGCACCGACGTGAGCGTACCGTTCAGTCGGTTGCTCTGAGCCGAGCGCGGCGCAAGGCTCAGGTGCTGGGGGCGAATACACAGCAGCTTGTTATGACCGTGGTGAATACCCTGGCTCCAGGCAGAGACGATGCCCCCGCCGCAACTGACGGCGACGCGCCCGGGTGCGGCGGTCACGTTGAGTGCAGTAGCGGAGAGAATATTAGCGCGGCCAAGGAATTCTGCCGCAAAACGGTTTGGCGGCTGGTGATAGAGCTGATGGGTTTCCCCATGGGCAATCATCTCCCCGTCCTTCATGATGCCGATTTTGTCGGCGAGGGTCAGGGCTTCGGTCTGATCGTGGGTGACGTAGAGGATGGTCAACTCCGGCAGTTCCCGGTGCAGACGGGCAATCTCTTCCACCATGCTGTGGCGGATTTGTGCATCCAGCGCCGACAGCGGTTCATCAAGCAGCAGCACGCGCGGACGCACGGCAATAGCGCGGGCAATCGCCACGCGCTGCTGCTGACCGCCGGAAAGTTGATGTGGGTAGCGGCTGGCGTAATCGGCCATCCCCACGGTTTTTAGCGCCTCTTTTACCCGATCGGCAATCAGCGCTTTCGGCTGTTTCTGCGCCCGCAGGCCAAAGGCGACGTTGTCTTCCACCTTCATGTGCGGGAACAGCGCGTAGTTCTGAACCACCATTCCCAGCCCACGCTGGTAAGGCGGCAGGTGGGTGACATCCGTGTCGCCGATCAAAATACGCCCGCCCGCCGGCTGAACAAAGCCTGCAATCGCCCGCAGCACCGTGGTTTTCCCGGAGCCAGAAGGGCCAATCAACGCCAGCACTTCACCAGGTTCAATGGTCAAAGACAGCGGCTTCAGTACCACGTTGCCGTGGTAAGAAACGCGCAATGAGTCCAGGGTGATCCCCGAAGTGTCGGCTGCCGCCTCGGCGCGCCAGGTCGTATTTTTCATCAGCATATCCGTTACTCGCTGTCGGTCACTTTGTGCCAGCGGGCAATATCGGCCTGCAGGGAGGTCGCCACTTCATCCCAGTTTGGCTGCCATGGCGTAACGCCAGCCATCGCGGCTTTCGCGGCCTTGTAGTTGCTGTCCGTCGGGTTAACGTCATTGCGTACAGGCAGACCCCACGACAATGCGCTGACGCTCTGCTGGGCTTCTTTCGCCAGCAGGAAGTTAATCAGTTTCTTGCCGTTTTCACTCTGCGGGCCATTCTGGACCAGACCAACCACATACGGCAGCGCCAGCGCGCTGCGTTCGCCTTTGGCATCGGCAGGCCAGAAGATCTTCACGTTCGGATTGCGCGCCATCTGCGACAGGTTCATCTGCAGATCGCCGTTGGCAACGTACAGCTCGCCTTTGTTGACCAGCGCGGTGAGTTTGCCGGTAGAAGCGGAAGGCCCCACGTTGTTAGCCTGCAGTTTGCCAAGGTAATCAAATCCCGCATCTTTACCACCAAAGCTGTGGAACGCCTGCAGCATAACCGCCGTGCCGTCGCCCGCCTGGCCCGGCGTGGAGTACTGAAGTTTGTTTTTGAAACGGCTATCGAGCAGATCCTGCCAGCTATTTGGGGCCGTTTTCAGCAGGCTGCCGTTGTAGATGAAGCTCAAGTAGTTATTGACCAGCGGGGCGTACTGATGGGTTGCGCCTGGGACAGAAGCAGCACCTTCCGGGGTGAAATCTGCCAGCAGTTTTTCCCCGGCGGCACGCTGGATAAACGGTGGTACCGTCACCAGTACGTCTGCCTGCGGGTTGCTGCGCTCTTTTGCCAGACGCTCAACGATGGCGCCAGAGCCACCCTCGACGTACTGCACCTTAATGCCGGTAGCTTTGGTGAAGGCATCAAACTGGCTCTGATACCAGCTGTTGTCGCCGTCATGCAGACCATCAGCAGAATAGACCGTGACCACGCCGTCGGCCCAGACGGGGCTGCTGGCAAGGGCAAGCGCGGATAACAGAGCAAGTCGGGAGAGTTTCATCAGATTAGCCTCTTGGGTTGATTTGCATTCTGGTCTACACCAGATTTGCCATCACGCTAACCGTTGTTTATGACAGAAAGATGAAAGAAATGCGTCGGTGGGATTAACGAGGGGGCTGCCCGGTAAGGCGCAGCCGCACCGGGCAAAAAGGCAGGCGCAACTTAATGCGTATCGACTTCAATCCGCAGGCTGTCGTGCCGCCAGTACTCGATGTCGTAATCAAGAATGCGGCCGTGCTGATCGTAGTTGAGGCGGCGCAACAGCAGCGCCGGACGACCTTCCATCACTCCCAGCGCTTCAGCGGCCTGCGGCGGCATCGCCGTCGGATAGAACGACAAATGCATGCTTGTGTAGATCAGGTCATAGTTCGCCTGATAGATCTCGGTCAGGCTACCGTTAAGATCGTGGCTCAGCAGATCCGGTACCCGTGCGGGCAGGCAGTGGTTCTCGCTATAGCAGATGGCCCGCCCGTCGGCTAAACGTAGTCGGGTGAGCAGGTAAATTTGATCAAACGGCTGCAACGCCAGTGGCGTCATGACGTCGACCGGCACCGGCGTAACGCGGCCCTCCAGCAGCACGGTTTTCGGCTCGCGGCCCTGCTCAGTGCACAGCTTGTGGAAATTAGTATTCTGGGTCGGATCCAGCCACAACCGTTCCGGAGTGACAAACCAGCCGCGACGGTCGGCACGCCAGATAAGCCCGCTGGCTTCCAGCTGCGTCAGGCTCTCGCGGATGGTGATGCGCGTGGTATTGAAGATGGCACACAGCTCGCGCTCGGAAGGCAGTTTATCACCGCTTTTCAGCGCCCCATTCTGAATGCGCGCCTGCAGCTGCGCCTTGATAAGCAGGTACTGTGGGGTCTCGCCCGCGGGTGATTTCATGTTCGCTCACTGTGAAATTTGATGCGGCTATTATACAGAGCCAGATGAATTTTTTGTTGCAACGGCAATTTCCCTTTGACCTGCAGCTGACTTTATCACCATCATAAATGCAAATCTGGTATAGACCAAATGGTGAAACTCATGACATCTCGTAATTACCTGCTGCTGACCCCCGGACCACTGACGACCTCTCGTACGGTGAAAGAGGCGATGCTGTTCGACAGCTGTACCTGGGACGATGACTATAATCTGGGCGTGGTCCAGACCATTCGCCAGCAGCTGGTTGCGCTGGCCACCACAGCGGAGGGTTACACCTCCGTACTGCTGCAGGGCAGCGGCAGCTACGCGGTTGAAGCGGTACTCGGTTCAGTGGTTGGCCTGCAGGGTAAAGTGCTTATCGTCAACAACGGCGCGTACGGCGCCCGTATGGCGGAAATGGCCACCCTGATGGGCATTGAGCACCACCACTACGACTGCGGGGAAATCTCCCGCCCGGACGTACAGGCACTCGACGAGATCCTCAGAAACGACCCGGCGATCACCCATATTGCGATGGTGCACTGCGAAACCACCACCGGGATGCTTAACCCGATTGCCGAAGTGGCAACACTCGCAACGCGCTATGACAAACGCTACATCGTGGATGCCATGAGCAGCTTTGGTGGGATCCCGCTCGACGTGGCGGCACTGAACATCGATTTCCTCATCAGCTCCGCCAACAAATGCATTCAGGGTGTACCGGGCTTCGGCTTTGTGATTGCCCGCCAGCGTGAGCTGGAGAAGTGCCAGGGTCGCTCACGCTCCCTATCGCTGGATTTGTACGCCCAATGGCGCTGCATGGAAGATAATCACGGCAAGTGGCGTTTCACCTCACCAACACACACCGTACTGGCCTTCGCTCAGGCGCTGAAGGAGCTGGCTGAAGAGGGCGGCATCAGCGCTCGCCATCAGCGTTACCAGCAAAACCAGCGCAGCCTGGTGGCCGGAATGCGCGAGCTGGGCTTTGAACCGCTGCTGGCAGACGCGCTGCATTCACCGGTGATCACCGCCTTCTACTCGCCGGCGGACCCGCAGTACCGCTTCAAAGATTTTTACCAGCACCTGAAAAATCAGGGATTTGTTATTTATCCGGGCAAAGTGTCGCAGAGCGACTGCTTCCGCATCGGAAATATTGGTGAAGTGTATGCGTCGGATATCGCCGCGCTGCTGAACGCCATTCAACACGCTATGTACTGGAAACGCTAAGGAGCCACCATGAACCGTATTTCCGCCGTGATCCTCGACTGGGCCGGTACCACCGTCGATTTTGGCTCCTTCGCGCCAACGCAGATTTTCGTCGAAGCCTTCCGTCAGGCATTTGATGTGGAAATCACCCTTGCCGAAGCCCGCGTCCCTATGGGGCTGGGGAAGTGGCAACACATTGAAGCGTTAGGGAAACTCCCTTCGGTAAGCGCCCGCTGGCAGGCGAAATTTGGCCAGCCGATGACCGCTACCGATATCGATAAGATTTACGCCACCTTCATGCCGCTGCAGATTGCTAAAGTCGTCGATTTTGCAGCACCTATTGCAGGTGTTATCGACACGATTGCAGCACTTCGCGCCGACGGGCTGAAGATTGGTTCCTGCTCCGGTTACCCGCGAGCGGTGATGGAAAAACTGGTCCCTGCCGCCGCCGCGCAGGGCTATGCGCCAGACTGCTGGGTGGCAACGGACGATCTCAGCGTCGGCGGGCGTCCTGGCCCGTGGATGGCGCTGCAAAACGTCATCACCCTGGGTGTGGGCGCCGTGTCACAGTGCGTGAAGGTAGACGATGCCATTCCGGGAATTGAAGAAGGAATTAACGCCGGGATGTGGAGCATTGGACTGGCGTTGTCCGGCAACGAATTCGGTGCCACGTGGGAGGAGTACCAGGCTATGTCGGCTGAAGAGATTGCCACCCGCCGCGAGCACGCCGCCGGTAAGCTCTACGCCGCAGGCGCGCATTACGTCATCGACACGCTGGCAGAACTGCCAGCGGTGATTGCGCAGATCAACGCCCGGCTGGCGCAGGGCGAAAGACCGTAATCTACACGCCCGGCGGCGTCAGGCTGCCGGGCCTGCTTTGGCAAACTTCACCGTTGTGGTGACCAGCAGCGCCGTCATCAGCATCAGAATTCCCGACAGCGCCAGCGGTGACAGCAGACCATACCGATCCAGCGCAATCCCACCGACCGCCGCGCCACAGGTATTGGCGAGCTGAATAACGGCAACCTGAATGGAGCCGGCTTTTTCCGCCTGATCGGCAAGCGAGCGGGTGATCCACGTTGACCAGCCTACCGGCACCAGCGCAAAGGCAAAGCCCCAGATAACCGCCACCGTCGCTGCCACGGCTTTATCGCTGCCCCACAGGATAAGCACCAGCGCGCTTAGCGCCAGCACCAGCGGTGATCCGGCGACCGCCATTTTTACCGAACGCTTCAGCACTATCGACGACACCGAGGTTCCGACAAAGCTCGCAATACCAAAGCTCAGCAGCACCAGCGTCAGGCCATCAACATCAAACCCGGCAAGGGTCATAAACACCGGGCGGATGTAGGTAAAGAAGGCGAACTGACCGGCGAAAGACATGAAAATCGCCAGCATCCCGGCCGCCACGCCCGGGCGTTTTAGCAGGCCGAACATATTCTGCTGCTGCGCCGTTTCACCCGGCAGCGACGGCAGCACCTTCACCAGCCAGACAATGCAGATAAGGCCCATCAGCGCCGCGCCGTTAAATACGTGCCGCCAGCCGATGATGCCGCCTAAAAAGCTGCCGAGCGGAGCCGCGATCACCAGCGCTATCGACACTGCGCCAAAAATCACCGACAGCGCTTTCGGAACCGACCGAGGGGGCACCAGCCGCATCGTCAACGATGCCGACATCGCCCAGAATCCGCCCAGCGCCAGCCCGAGACATGCGCGGCCAAGCAGCAGCAGGGCAAAGCTGTTGGAAAACGAGACCAGCAGGCAGGACAGCGTCAGCAGGATTGAAAACAGAACAACCACCAGACGGCGGTCCGTTTTACCGATGATGTGGGTAATGAACAGGCTGGAGAACATCGCCACAAACGCGGTGGTGGTCACCGACTGCCCGGCTACCCCTTCGGTGATTCCCAGCTCTTCCGCCATTGGCGTGAGCAGGCTCACCGGTAGAAATTCTACGGTAATCAGACACGCTACGCAGAATGCGACTGCGAAAACCGCCGACCAGTTGGGGTGAGACGTAATGTCGGCGTGGTTTCGGTGTTCGGCATGTGGTGCACTCATGGGGTTCTGGCATCCTGACGGTGGTGGCGGGAGCGCAGTGTACCATTATAGTGTGACGGGGTTAACATTTAGCCACAACGTTATCCCCGTCAGTGCAGCCAGTGGACGCCTTCTTCCGGCATAAACAGCGCGTTGTAACGTTCCTGGAATCTGTTCAGCTCCCAGGCATCTGGCTCCAGCTCACGCAGGAACCCGAGCGCCAGGCGCGTCTGCGCGTCGCTGATAGGTGCTGCCAGACGCGCTTTCTGCATCTGCCGGTACCAGTAGTGCAAATTCTGCTCACTGCCGTCAACGATAAACACCTGCCAGATAACCAGCACCTGCGCCGCATTTTGCAGATGCGCTTCGTTGGGACGTTCCAGATAGCGAAGAAACTCGTTACCCGCCGTTTTCCCCATCTGATCGATCATCGATTCTATCGGTACCGGCGTTATCGCCAGCCGCTCGCTCAACCGACGGATTGCCCGCCGGGAATCGGAGGTAAGCACCCGAAATCCAACCACAAATACGACCACCAACGTGGCCAATGCCATCCAGATCATGCTTCCTCTCAGCTCACTTGCGCTTCAACATCATAATGGGAAAACGGGGGAAGTCGACAGAGGGGTGTGTATAAAGCGAAGGGGGTGTATCGCGGACAAAAAAAAGCCCGGCATCACCCGGGCAAACAGCTACCTGAGAACTCAGGCTGTTCTTAATTGTTGCACCCGCTTTTCACGGCGAATTTTACGTTCTTCCAGGACCGCGACGATAGCCATCAGCACGATACAGCCAATGGCGGCGGCATCCAGCGCGGCGAAGGTCCCTGCCCAACCGGTCAGGCCGAATACGGGGGTGCCATCGGCAATCATACCGAGGCCGAGTTTGGCGAAGCTGTCACCAATCAGGTAAGCGAAGGTGCCTTTGATACCATCGGCTGCGCCGATCGCTTTTTTCGGCACGAAGCCAACGGCAGCGACACCAATCAACAGCTGCGGGCCAAACACCAGGAAACCGAGCGCGAAGAGCGATGCCAGGTACACGTACTGGTTGCTGGCGTGCTGGTAAACACCCAGCGTGGCGATAATAAGCGCCAGAGCAATGCAGGCTACCAGCGCACGACGACCGTTTGCCAGATCGGACAGCCAGCCCCACAGCAGTGTCCCCACCAGCGCGCCGACTTCAAACAGGGTAAAACCCTGAATCGCCACTTCTTTAGAGAGCTTCAGCTCCTGGAAGGCATACACGGTGGACCACTGATCAATACCGATGCGCACCACGTACAGGAAGATGTTAGAGAAGCACAGCAGCCAGATAACTTTGTTTTTCAGCACGTACTCAACGAAGATCTGCCACTTGGTCATCTCGTTTTCTTCGGTCTCTTTATCCTCGTCGCTCAACTCTTCGCCGAACAGCTCTTCCGCTTTACCGAGGCCGTAGGATTCCGGGGAGTCGCTGCCGTAGCGCAGGCCGATGAAACCGACAATCAGCGCGATAATCGACGGGAAGATAAACATGCCGATAACGTGGCCGTCGAACAGATAGTTCGCACCAATCAGCGCTACCCCTGCGGCACCCGCGCCACCAAGGTTATGGGAGATGTTCCACATGCCAAGGTACGTTCCGCGCTTGCGACGCGGCGTCCACTTGGTGATCGTCGAGTAGCTACAGGAGCCACCGGTACTCTGGAAAAAGCCGCTCAGCGCATAGAAGGCAATCATCAGGAACAGGCTGACAGAGCCAGAACCCATGCTGGCGCTGAAGCCGAGCATACAAATCGCCGACAGGATCAGCATAAACGGCAGGAACTGCTTGGTGTTTTTGCCGTCCGCATAGTAGGAAACCAGCGTTTTGCCGACACCGTAGGTTATCGAGAAACCAAGGCCAATCATCCCCAGCTGAGTCATGCTCAGGCCGTAGGTGGAGATCATATCGTTCTGCGCAATGTTAAAGTTCTTACGAATCAGATACATCGTCAGGTAGCCGATGAAGACCACCAGATAAGACTGCATGAAGGGTTTGAACCACATTTTGCGCCGCACTTCCAGCGGCAGTTCCAGGGTTGGTTTACGCACCTGGTTTAAGAAGCCCAGCATGGGTTGCTCCCGTTATTTCTATGCCCGTGTATGGCGGGCATTGTAAAAACCCGCAGCAGGCATGGCCTGAGACAGTGTCCAGGTGAAACCGGGAAAATTTCTTAGTTTTACCGCTTTCGAGCGAAAACAGTGAGTCAGGTCACGCTTCGCGTGAACGAGGAGCCTGGGCGTTGAGGAATGGCAGCAGCAACAGCGCCGAGATCCCAGCGGCAATGGCGATGACCGCGAAGAACCCACTCCAGTGCCAGACGTCCATCACCCGCGCCAGCGGCCAGCCTGAAAGCGATGCGCCAAGGTAGGCGAACAGGCCAACAAACCCCGTCGCTGCACCCGCCGCCTCTTTGTGTGAGCACTCCGCCGCCGCCATGCCGATAAGCATCTGCGGACCAAAAACGAAAAAGCCAACGGTAAAGAAACATGCCGCCTGCATCACGTAGCTGGCAAACGGCATCAGCCACAGCGAACCGACTGAAAGCAGGATCCCGGCGGCAAAAATCAGGTTCATCGGGCCACGATTACCGTTAAACAACTTATCCGATCCCCAGCCCGCCACCAGCGCGCCGATAAACCCGCCGAGCTCGAACATGGTCACCGCCGAGTTTGCCGTCACCAGGTCAACGCCCAGCGTCTCGGACATATACAGATTGCCCCAGTCATTGATGGCCGCCCGCACCACGTACACCAGCACATAGCAGAGCGAAAGCAGCCAGATGTACGGATTCGTCAGCACGTATTTGTAGAGGATCTGCTTGCGGGTAAGCCCCGCGCCTTCCTGCTGCTGGGCGATCTCCAGCTCATCATGCCGCCAGTCGCCCACCGCCGGTAAGCCCACGGTTTGCGGACGGTCACGCAGCCGCCAGCAGAGAAAAAGCCCGGCGAAGATTGCCAGTCCCCCCGCAATCATCATTCCCACACGCCAGCCGTAGTGCAGCGCGGCGGCACCTACCACCATCGGGATCAACGCCCCACCGACGTTATGCGCGGTATTCCAGATAGCCCACCAGCCGCCGCGCTCGTTTCGCGAGTACCAGGCGGTGAGTAAACGGGCGCATACCGGCGCGCCCCAGCCCTGGAAAAATGCGTTCAGCGCCCACAGCAGGGCAAATGCCCACAGCGAGGTTGAAAAGCCGAAGAGGATATTCACCACGCCGGTGGCAATCAGCCCCAGGCCCATAAAGTAGCGCGCGTTGGAGCGATCGCTGACGATGCCGGAGAAAAACTTCGACAGCCCGTAGGTGATATAAAAAAGCGTAGCCAGCAGGCCGATATCGGTACGGGTCAGGACACCGCTGCCGAGAATGTCCGGCACCGCGGCATTGAAACTTTTGCGGGTAAAGTAGAACAGGGCGTAGCCGAGCCAGATGGTCAGCAGGATATGCCGTCGCCAGTAGCGATAGTGGGCGTCAATTTCGCTGCGTTCGCTTATCGGTTGTGCCGCTGGCGGCGCTTTCATGAAATTAAACATTGTCGCTCCTCAGGCATAGCGCTGCGGCAAACTCACGCTGACGCGGGTGCCGTGAGTGCAGGAAATTGTCAGGGTACCGCCAAGTGCCGTTACCCGCTCGCGCATGCCGGTCAGGCCAAAGCCCTGCTGACCGGAACCCGGCGGCAGCCCGCAGCCGTCGTCTTCAATCACCAGCATCAGGCGTTCATTCTGTTGCCAGCCCTGCAGGGTCACCGCGCTGGCGCTGGCGTGCTTAACGATGTTGTTAAGCCCCTCCTGGCAAACGCGAAACAGCGTCACCCGCTGGTTCTCACTGAGCCCGGTTTCGTCTATGCGCCAGTCGAGATGGCTAATGATCCCCCTCCCTTCAAGCTCCATTTCACGCATCATGGAGCGAACGGCCTGGCCTAGAGTCAGGTCATCAAGCTGGCGCGGTCGCAGCCGTCCGAGCAGGCGCCGCACCGCGTCGTAAACCCCAAGAGAGAGGTGCTCTATCAGCACACTGCTTTGCTTTACACCGCCGTTGTCCGGTGCCAGGCGCTGCAAAATTCCCGCCTGAGTGCGAATGGCGGTGATGGTCTGGCCGATGTCATCATGCAGTTCGCGGGCAACGTCGCGGCGGACGCTCTCTTCGGTCTCCAGCAGGCGCTCGGTGAGGCGGCGGTTACGCGCAAGCTCGGTCTGGAGTGACTGGTTCAGCTCGCGCAGGCGCTGGATACCCGCACCGAGCAGCAGCCCGGTCAGGCTCTGCGCCAGCAGCGACAGCAGCAAATCCACCGGGTGATCGTGCCAGGTCTGGCTGGCAATCAGCGCAATAGCGTTCATCAGGGTGGCGATAAGCGCCCCCTGCCAGCCGTAGTGCCATGCCAGAGCGATAATCGGCAGCGCCAGACAAAACGGGGTGAAGCGCGAGAGTTCGGCCGGTAGCCCCAACTGGAGCCACAGGCTGACGGTAAACAGCAGCAGGTAGCCCACCAGGTGCCGCCCTCGCCAGTTCACCGGCTGCGACACCAGCGAAGGACCTAACGGTAGCCAGGTGTTGCTGGTGAGATAGTGCCAGATAACCAGGCAAGTTGGCGCAAGCGTCAGGCCGCCGGTAAGGGTGAGCAGCAGCGCATTAAGCACTTCTTTGCCATCACCGATCCACGGCAGCGTTTGCAGTAGCGCCGCCGCAATCAGGGCCGCCCCCTGTAAAAGCAGCGTGCGCCAGTCGCGCTGCTGGCGATAGCGGGAAATCAGCACCACCGGCAGCAGCGACAGCAGGCTTCCGGTCATCAATAATGGCAGATGGTCGAGCGCGACTTCCTGCGCCAGCCAACCGAGCAGCAGCCATTCCGCCCCCAGCAGTACCGGCCAGTAGCCACGCGGGCATTGCAGCATCAAGCCAACGCGCAGCCCAAACGGGAACAGCAGCACCGCCAGATCAGGTCGCTCAACAAGATGCAGGCTGATGCTCCACAGACAAAACCAGGCGGCAGAAAATATCGAAACGCTGGCAACAACGGCAATCAGCTGTGAAAGAAAGGTACGCATTACCAGCCGTCGAACATTCGCCGGGCCAGCTCAACGTCGTTGCTGACGCCGAGCTTTTCCATCAGGTTCGCGCGATGCACATGCACCGTCTTCGGCGATAGCCCCAGTTCAACGGCAATCTCTTTAACCGCCATTCCCTGGGTCAGCTTTTCCGCTACCTGCCGCTCGCGGCGGGTCAGCGGATCCTGGCGTCCGGCCGCCAGCTTGATAGCGATATCCGGCGTCAGATAACAGCCGCCGGTGGCAACGGTGCGCACGGCGGAAATCAGTTCATCCGGGCTGCAACGTTTGGAAAGAAACCCACGGGCCCCGGTGTTCAGGGCCTGCTCAACCAGCGCCGGGCTGTCGTGTACCGACAGCATGATGGTCGCCATCCCTTTTGGCAGCTCACTTAGCAACTCAAGCCCGGAGATGTCCGGCATTGAAATATCGCAGATGCACACCTGAACACCACGCCCCGGAAGACCGGCCAGCGCTTCCCGCCCGGAGCCGAACTCGGCAACAACCTGAAAATCAGGCTCCAGCCCCAGCAGTTGAGCAAAACCGGAGCGTACGATCAGATGATCGTCTATAAGGGCGATGGTGGTCATGGTAAATCCTGGCGGGTGTAAAAACGCGCTTACCTTAGCGATAAGCGCGCCGCTGTTCAAGCCTTGAACGATTACTCGAAGAAGAGACCTAGCTTGTTGAACACGCCAGGATCGCTCTGGTGACGCACAACGTGCACCACGTCCTCAAGTTTATCAATCTGGCTAATCATCTGCTCCAGACGCTGATCGTTGTTGACCAGAAGCCAGATCCGGCTCTTGTCGCTGTTCTGGATAGGCAGACAGAGGATCCCTTCCACGTTGAAGGCACGGCGGGCGAACAGACCGCAGACGTGGGTCATGACTCCCGGATGGTTACGCACGGTTAGTTCCAGAATCACGTTGTCATGTGTTGGCTGATGCATGGCTTATTCCCCCACCATTTCTGTATTTGCCGCTCCCGGCGGAACCATTGGATACACTTTCTGTTCGGCATCGATCCGCACATGGATCAGCGCCGGACCAGGGCGGGCGATAATGGCCTGCAGCGCCGCTTGCGGATCTGCTTCTGCGTTCAGGTCGCAGGTTTGCATGCCAAAACCAGCAGCAATCTGCACGAAGTTAATCATGCCAGGATACGTCGCGGCAAATACCCCCTGCGGATAGAACAGGCTCTGCTGCTGGTGAACCAGACCCAGCGCTTCGTTATTCATCAGGATGATTTTCACATCCAGCTGGTTTTCTACGGCGGTGGCCATCTCCTGAATGTTCATCATCAGGCTGCCGTCACCGGAAAAACAGAGCACTTTACGATGCGGATTCGCAAGCGCTGCGCCAATTGCCGCAGGCAGACCAAATCCCATGGTACCCAGCCCACCGGAGGTCAGCCACTGGCGAGGGCGGTTTAACGGATATGCCTGTGCCGTCCACATCTGGTGCTGGCCAACATCGGTGGTCACGATAGCGTCATCGTCAACGCAGGCCGCTACGGCGTTGATCAGGCCGTAATGGGTCAGCGGATCGCCCGCCTGCGGAATAGCCGACGGGAACTCTTGTTGCAGCTCGCCAACCAGTTGATGCCATGCGTCGCGCGGCTTCGCGTCAACCAGCGGGATTAACTGCTCCAGCACTTCGCCCACGTCGCCCTGAATCGCCACGTGCGCCTGCTTGATTTTTCCGAGCTCGGCGCGGTCGATATCCACATGAATGATTTTGGCGTTTGGACAGAATTGTTCCGTTTTGCCAATCGCCCGGTCATCAAAACGTGCACCTAAAACGACCAGTAAATCAGACTCCTGCAGAATAAAGTTGGTGCTGCGCGCGCCGTGCATCCCCAGCATACCAAGCGACAGCGGATGCGCTTTTGGCAGCATGCCTAAGGCCATCAGGGTCATGGTAGTCGGCAGATTGGCTTTTTCCGCCAGTTTGCGTACCTGTTCCGGTGAAGCAACGACCCCGCCGCCGAGATACAGCACCGGACGCTGCGCGGCGTTAATCATCGCCGCCGCTTCGCGCACATCCTGCAGGTTAAAAATCGGTGCCGGAGCGCGGCCGCCAGGGACCGGCAGGTCATCGATATCAATCGTCGCCGTCTGCACATCCTTAGGTATGTCTATCCACACCGGGCCGGGACGGCCGGACTGCGCGATGCGAAACGCATCGCTAACCACCTGCGGTAGTTCACTGATATCACGGACTAAATAGTTGTGTTTGGTGATGGGGATAGAGATACCGTAGGTATCGACTTCCTGAAACGCATCGGTGCCGATGAGCGATGCCGGTACCTGGCCAGTAATGCACACCAGCGGGATGGAATCCAGCCGCGCATCGGCAATCGCGGTGACCAGGTTTGTGGCACCCGGGCCGCTACAGGCCATACACACCGCCGGTTTTCCCTGGGTGCGAGCCATGCCCTGCGCAATGAAGCCTGCACCCTGCTCATGACGCGCCAGCACGTGGCGAATCTGTTTGCTTTGGCTTAAGGCGTCGTACAACGGCAGCACCGTGCCACCGGGAATGCCGGTGACGGTCGTAATGCCCTGTCGTTCCAGTAAGTGAACAATTAACTGCGCACCCGTAAAACGCGTGCTTTGAGATGTTGTGCCCGAACTTGCCATGCTCCAGTCCTTTTCTTCTGGGCCGACCTGCCGGGTGGGTTCTGATACAAAAAACCCCGCCCGGTTTGCGCCGGCGGGGTTTGGAATCGTGTGTTTTCCGGACCCTACGGCGCGTTGCCGACGACCACCACCACACGCACGACGACCACCGCGGCGTTGCGCGCGGTTTTTAGTAGGGTCGACATCGGCATGGAAGTGTTCATTAGGGACCTGTTGTTGAAATCATCAGTGGAATTTATACAAACACAGCTTTACGGCGCAGACAATGGAATTATTTTCATCTGCGCAAAAATGCGTCAGAGATCACAATTCAACCAGGAGAGAATAAAAACAAACATCCCGCCCACGTTATGTTACGGTTGCATGACAATTCCTGCCGCCACTGACGCTATGACGCTATGACGCTAACGCTGTTCGCTATTTTGCTTTTCGCCGCCCTGCTGCATGCCAGCTGGAATGCCATTGTGAAAGCGGGCAACGATAAGCTCTACGCCGCAGTCAGCGTCAGCGGATCGGCGGCAGTAATGGCGCTGCTGGCGCTCCCTTTCTCGCCACAGCCGAGCGTGGAAAGTATTCCGTTCCTGATAGCCTCCTGCATCCTGCAGGTGATTTACACCGTGCTGGTCGCCAAAACCTATCAAGTGTCTGACATGAGCCAGACCTATCCCCTGATGCGCGGCACTGCGCCGTTGCTGGTCGCCGTGATTAGCGTAGCGTTTATGGGTGAGACGCTCTCAGAGATGGCATGGCTTGGGATCTGCGTCATTTGCCTCGCGATTCTGGGCATGGCGCTGAACGGTCGCTCCAGCTCGCGAAAAGGCATCTATCTGGCACTGCTTAACGCCTGCTTCATTGCCGCCTATACCCTGGTCGACGGCACCGGCGTGCGGGTGTCTGGCACGGCCATCGGCTATACGCTGTGGACCTTCTTCATGAACGGTTTCTGCCTGCTATGCTGGGCGTTGCTTGCTCGTCGTAAGCCTGCCATCAGCTATCTTTCGCAGCACTGGCGCAAGGGGATCTTCGGCGGTATTGCCACGATGGGCGCCTATGGCCTGGCGCTGTGGGCAATGACCCAGGCGCCGCTGGCCGTGGTCGCAGCACTGCGCGAAACCTCAATTTTGTTCGGCGCGCTGATCGCTTTTATCCTTTTAAAAGAACGCGTTTCCGGCATTCGCGCCGTTGCCGCCTGTGGAATTGCCGCCGGGGCAATCCTTTTGCGCCTCGCCTGAGCAAAGCGGCAACATTTGTTGCCAATAATCGTTTATAAATCCTGCCTCTTCACCCTTAACCATTGGCACAAATAATGGTTAAGTTGTCATCTGTCTGTGGTAGATTCCTCTCGATTTTGGCGCTATCCATAGCAATATCTCCTTTGTTACCCAATTTTTAAGACGTAATCTTCGACATGAAAAGGCACGGAAACTTCAATTTATTGTTGATGCTGGTTCTGCTCGTCGCTGTTGGGCAGATGGCTCAAACCATTTATATCCCCGCTATTGCCGATATGGCGCGTGAATTACAGGTTCGTGAAGGCGCGGTTCAGAGCGTCATGGCGACCTATCTGCTGACCTACGGTGTGTCACAGCTGTTTTACGGCCCGCTGTCGGACCGTATTGGACGCCGTCCGGTGATCCTGGCCGGGATGTCGATTTTTTTGGTTGCGACCACCATCGCAATGACCACATCCAGCCTGACGCTGCTAATTATTGCCAGCGCCCTGCAGGGTATGGGCACCGGCGTTGGCGGTGTGATGGCGAGAACGCTGCCGCGGGATCTGTATGAAGGTACGCAATTACGTCATGCCAACAGCTTATTAAATATGAGTATTCTGGTCAGCCCCCTGCTGGCACCGCTGATTGGCGGGATGCTGGATACCCTTTGGGGCTGGCGGGTGTGCTACGCCTTCCTGCTGGTGCTGTGCGCGGTGGTTACCTTCAGCATGGCGCGCTGGATGCCGGAGACGCGTCCGAAAGAGGCTCCGCGGACCCGGCTTATCACCAGCTACAAAACGCTGTTAGGTAATGGTTCATTCAACTGTTATCTGCTGATGCTGATTGGAGGTCTGGCGGGCGTTGCGGTGTTTGAAGCCTGCTCCGGTGTGCTGCTGGGCGCGGTGCTCGGTCTCAGCAGTATGGCAGTCAGTATCCTGTTTATTCTGCCTATCCCGGCGGCGTTTTTCGGCTCCTGGTTCGCCGGTCGCCCGAATAAACGCTTCCCGACACTCATGTGGCAGTCGGTTATTTGCTGCCTCGCGGGTGGGCTGATGATGTGGATCCCTGGCATCTTCGGGATAATGAACGTCTGGACGCTGCTTATCCCTGCCGCGCTGTTCTTCTTTGGTGCGGGGATGCTGTTTCCGCTTGCCACCAGCGGTGCGATGGAGCCCTTCCCGTTCCTCGCCGGTACCGCTGGCGCGCTGGTCGGTGGGTTGCAGAATATTGGCTCCGGCGTGCTGGCCTGGTTTTCGGCGATGCTGCCGCAGACCGGACAAGGCAGCCTTGGCCTGCTGATGACCCTGATGGGGCTGCTTATTCTGCTGTGCTGGCTGCCGCTGGCATCACGCTTTAGCCGCCATCAGCAAACTATCTGATCCCTCAGCTCTGTTTTTGCAGCATTGTCATCAATTCCGCCGGTGAACGTTGCTGGCGGATGAGATCCCGCATCACCCTCATGTACGGGGCGGTGTAGGTAAAAAAGCGATGATAGCCCGCGCACAGCGCACTTTTGCCATCGGCAGTGCGATGTTTCGGGCAGTCGCCGTAGCAAAAACGCCGCGCCTGACAATCGTGGCAGGCGCGCGACAGCGTGTCTCGTTTATGCTTGCCAAAGGCTACCGCCCGGGCGCTGGCGTTCAGTTCGGCAAGCGTGGTCTGATGCAGATTACCCAGCCGGTGCTCGGGGTAAACGTAGTGATCGCACTGAAACACGTCGCCATTGGCTTCCAGTGCAAACGCGTGTCCGCAGGTTTCGCTCAACGCGCACTGGGTTGAGCGAAAACCGCTCCACACGCCCAGCGTCGAATCAAAGAGTTGCACAAACGTACGGCCAATATCCTCACGCACCCAGATATCAAACACCTTGATCAGAAACTCCCCCCAGGCGCGTGATGATACGGAGTCTTCGCTCGGCACGCCGTGTTCGTCCAGCTCAAGCAGCGGTATAAACTGGATAAACGGCGTTCCCTGGCGTCTGAGGTAGCGGTAAACACGCTCCGCTTCCTGGCTGTTGTGGCGGTTCACCACCGTCAGCAGATTGAACTCAACCCAATGAGCCACCAGTTTTTCAATCGCACTCATCACCCGCAGCTGAGTGGGTTTACCGTTGCGGCTGCGCCGGAAAACATCATGCAGCTCCGCCGGGCCATCGAGCGAAATGCCCACCAGCCAGTTATTTTCACCAAAGAATCGGCACCAGGCGTCGTTCAGCGCGACCCCGTTGGTCTGAAAGGCGTTGTGAATGCGTTTGTCACCCGCATGCTGCTTCTGCAACTCGATGACGCGTTCAAAAAAAGCGATACCGCAGAGCGTGGGTTCTCCGCCCTGCCAGGAGAACTGCACGTCTTTTCCCGGCTGCGCGGCAATGTGCTGACGAATGAAGGCGTCGAGGGTAGCCTCATCCATTTGAGCATACTTAGGTTTATCAAGATAATAGCAGTATCGACAACGTAGATTACAGCGAGAGCTGGCCGGCTTGGCCATCACCTGACATCCTGTCATACATAATCCTTAATGAATAAAACCACCTGACGTAAGTGTGTTACAGCAAACAATAATGCGAGGGAAAGGACAGCGAGGGAGATCAAAAATTTGTCACGCACTGCGCGCGGTTGTGAAAAATCGCTACGGCTAACGTCCATCAGATTGCGCTGACGGGTATAGCGCCAGAGGATGATAGCCACCAGCGCCAGGATGATTATCGATATCCAGAAAGGACTGCCGGAACGGTGCCAGTTGTGTTTTATCGCCAGCGCCATCAACGCCCCGTAGCCTAAAAGAGTACGAAACCAGGCAAGGGAGGTGCGCTCTGGCTGCAGACCCGGGTCGCTGTTGCGCCGCGCTTTGCGGCTATCAGGCATACAGCACCAGCCCCATCACTACCACGGCGACGATCATCAAAATAACGCTGATAATCAACAGGCTGTGGGTATAGGGTAAATCTTCTTTTAACCGCATCGCCTTTTCATTACTGAGCCAGCGCAGGTAGTCGTAAACCGCCAGCCCGCCCGCAAACAGGCACAGCAGCAGAGCCAGCACTTCGCGGATAAGCGGTGTCGCAAAATCAGGGGCCAGCTGATCAAGCCCAACGCCTGCTGCCAGAAACCCAAGCGCCGTACGGATCCAGGCGAGAAACGTCCGCTCGTTCGCCAACGAGAAGCGATAGTCCGGGGCAACGCCCAGGCGGGAAATTTTCATTCACTCTCCTTCAGAACTGCAGCTTTTTCTCGTTCACCTTAACACCCTGCATTGGTAAGCCGGAAGTGGAGAGATGCGGAAGGAGAGCGCCTTCACAGGTGCTGAAGGCGCGTAAGACGCGCTAGCCGATACCCCAGAACAGTACGGCCAAAAGCTGCGGTGTGATAATGCGCAGGAACATCACCACCGGATAGACGGTAGCGTAGGAGAGCGCCGCCGCCCCGCTGGTCGCATGCAGGTTATTCGCAAACGCCAGCGCCGGTGGGTCAGTCATGGAGCCAGCAAGCATTCCACAGATGGTGAGATAGTTCATTTTCACGACAATTCGCGCCAGGATACCGGCCAGAAGCAGCGGAATAGCGGTAATGAAAATACCGTAGCCTATCCAGCTTACCCCTTCGCCGTGGAGCAGCGTATCAACAAAATCACCGCCCGATTTAAGGCCTACGACCGCGAGAAACAGAACAATCCCCAGTTCGCGCAGCGCCAGGTTCGCACTCGGTGGCATAAACCAGTACAGCTTACCGATGCTGCCAATACGCCCGAGGATTAGCGCCATAATCAGCGGACCGCCCGCCAGACCAAGCTTCAACGCCACCGGGAAACCAGGAATAAACAGCGGAATAGATCCCAATAACACCCCAAGCCCGATGCCGATAAACACCGGCAGCATCTGCACCTGCTGCAGTTTCTGCTGTGCGTTACCCAGCTCTGCGGCTACCGCATCGATGGCCGCAGGACGTCCTACCAGGTTGAGGATATCGCCGAACTGCAGGCTGGCATTGCTGCTCGCTACCAGCTCTACCCCGGCGCGATTAAGTCGGGAGATAACGACGTCATAACGCTGTTTGAAGTGCAGATCGCGGATTTTCTTCCCTAATACCTTCTCGTTGGTCACCACCACACGCTCGACGCGCAGGTCAGTTCCTCGGGTGGAAAGCGACGTCTCGACCTCTTTGCCGATCACCAGCTGCGCGCTGTGTAAATCGGCCATCTGGCCAACCAGGTGCAGAAGGTCGCCGGTCTGAATGAGCGTGGTGGGCGACGGTACCATCAGCATATCGCCGCGCTTAAGCCGCGAGCAGATAATTTTGTCACTGTTCAGGATCGGAACGTCCTGAATAGTCAGGTTGTTGAGGTTCGGGTTTTCTACCCGAATATTGATGGTCTGCAGCAGTACATTACCGTTGCCGACGCTGGCATCAAACTGCTGGGCTTCTTTTTCAACGTTGATACGAAAGAACAGGCGCACCAGCCACATGGAAAGCAGAATGCCGCAGATGCCGAACGGATACGCCATCGCATAGCTCATCCCCATCTGGTCAACCACGTCGAATGGCACGCCGAGGTCGCGCAGGATCTGCTGCCCGGCACCGAGCGCTGGCGTGTTGGTTACCGCTCCGGAGAAAATCCCGAGCACGACCGGTAGAGGGATATTGAAGAGTTTATGCAGCAGTGCGGTGACCAGCCCGCCGAGAACCACTATCAGGATAGCGAAAAGATTAAGGCGCAACCCGGAGACCCGCAGGGAGGCGAAGAACCCAGGCCCTACCTGAATACCGATGGTATACACGAAGAGGATCAGGCCAAACTCCTGAACGAAGTGCAGCATCGGGCCACTCAGCGTGATCCCTGCCTGATCGACAAAATGTCCGACGATGATCCCGCCAAACAGCACTCCGCCAATGCCAAAGCCAACGCCACGGATCTTCACATTGCCAATCCATAACCCGACCACTGCCACCAGAGCCAGCACGCTCACGGTCAATGCTATATCACTCATCGTCGTTTCCCTGTGAATAACATTAGGTATATCAGGGATTCTGGCAGAACCACGGCGGGATGTATGGATCGTGGCGCACAAAAAGCCCCGATCAAACGCAAAACGGTAACCCGAAGGTTACCGTTTTTAAGGTATTTACCTTATCCCGAAGGGAAAGGGATTCGGCAAGACTGTCTTTAGCTGTTCAGTGCCGGGCGGTCGCTGATGGCGATACGCTGCGGAGCAAGCGCTTCCGGCACGTTACGGGTCAGGTCGATATGCAGCAGACCGTTGGTAAAGGTCGCGCCGCTGACTTCCATGTTATCGGCCAGGGTAAAGCTCAGGCTGAACGCCTGGGTCACCAGACCCTGATGCAGCCATTTGGTCTCTTTTTCCGCCTGCTGCGGCTGGCCTTTAATGGTCAGACGCGTGCCTTCCAGCTGGATATCCAGATCTTCCTGACGGAAACCGGCTAACGCGAGGGTAATGCGATAGTGGTTATCGTCGCTTTTTTCGATGTTATAAGGCGGGAAGCTCTGGCTTTCACCGGCGGTTTGTAAGGCGTTAGCCAGTTTGTCAAAACCGATCCATTGACGCAGCAGTGGGGATAAATCGTAGTTACGCATAATAAAATCTCCTTCTGAGAAGCGAGTGTTTACCTGCGGATCCGCAGATCCGCATAGGCTCCCTGACGGCGAGCCGGTGGAATGTTGGGCCGCGTAGCGGCCCAACGGAATTAGTTAATTTCGATACGGCGCGGTTTTTTCGCTTCCGGGATCACACGTTCGAGGTCGATATACAGCAGACCATTCACCAGGTTAGCGCCACGGATGTGGATATTTTCGGCTAACTGGAATTTACGCTCGAAGTTGCGTTCCGCAATGCCCTGATACAGGTAAGTACGTTCTTGTTGTTCGCCCGTATGTGAGCCTTTTACAATCAGTAAGTTATCCTGCGCGGTGATCTCCAGTTCGCTTTCAGCGAAACCGGCCACGGCGATGGCAATGCGATAGTGGTCTTCGTCGACAAGCTCGACGTTGTACGGAGGATAGCCGCCGTTACTCTGGCTCTGGCTGTTTTCTAAGTGGTTGAACAGACGGTCAAAACCAATAGCAGAACGATACAGTGGAGAAAGATCAAAGTTACGCATAAAAATAGCTCCTGGAATCAGCGAGAATTTACTGACCTTCCATCATGGACAGGTCGTTAGCACCCGGAGTACCCCGCAGGCGTACTCCTCATCGGGACTTATTCTTAAAATTGGGTAGCCCGAGTGATATTTCAAGAGCGGTTGTCTGAGTTTTTTTGCACTTTCGGATAGAGTGTTTAGACTGGAAGACAGCACTAAAGGTCAAATTGCGACAACCGCCACAGAGCGACGCAACGGAACTATCTATTTAGGTTATGGGTCGATATAACCCATTAAAGACATCACAACGATACTGAGATGATGAAAACAACTCTATTGATTAAGCTGACCCTGTTCAGTGGAATGATGGCACTGGGTGGCTGTTCAAGCGTGATGTCGCATACCGGCGGGAAAGAAGGTACCTATCCCGGTACGCGAGCAAGCGCAGGCATGCTCGGCGATGATGACACCAACTGGGGAACCAAATCGCTGGTGGTGCTTGATATGCCATTTACCGCAGTGATGGATACGCTGTTGTTACCGTGGGATATGTTCCGCACGGACAACTCCGTGCGGTCACGCGTGGAAAAGAGTGAGCAGAAGACGCTTGCCACCAATGCGGTGATCCCTCCAGCGGAGATGCCATCTCCCTGAATTACAGGCCGGTTTCCGTCACCCAAAGCTGACGAAAACCGCTGACCTCCTCCATCCAGGCGATCTGTCGGCCGTCAGGTGAAAAGACGATCGCGTCAGCTGAAGGCGGATTGCCATGTTTTTCCGTCAAATAACTCACCTCTCCCGTCTGCGCATCGCAGCAGGCAATCCGGTTATTCAGCACAAAGCCCAGCGCCCTTCCTGACGGATGCCAGTTAAACGCCGACTGGATGCCGCCCGCAACGCGCGTCAATTGACGCGGCTCGCCGCCCTGCGGAGATATCAGCCACAGCTGGACGATACCGGCATCATCACGCATCAAAAAGGCTATTTCACTGGCGTGCGGACTCGCCCGCACCCAGTGGCGCGGCACGTTCACCAGCCCCGGGAATGCGCGCTGATGGGTAAAGGTCAGCCGGGTTTGCACTACTCCTGACGGCGGCGCTGGCAGCGTTTCACTCGTGCCCTGCAACGGCGTGCTGCCCGCCAGCTTCCAGCCCTTTTCATCCTGCGGCAGATGAACGATGAAAAGCTCAGGCACTTTCTCGCCCTGCGTGGAGAGCGTATCGCCAATAAACGCCAGCGCGTGGTTGCCCACCCAGCCTTCTTCATAGGCGCGGTTAATGTCATCGCTTCCCGGCACAGGCGCGGGCGTCGTCTGGCTCACCAGCACGCACCAGTGGCTGCCCGCGTATTCCCGTGGGTGTCCACCTGCCGGGATGACCGGGCCGAAGGGCGTTGCTACGCCAACGTTACGCAGATCGAGCGCCGTATCACGCTCGTGCATCACGTGGTCGTTATAGGTGAAGCTAACGTACTCGCCGTTCGGGCTGTAAACATGAACGTGGCTACCGCCGCGCAGCGCGCCCGGTGTGAAAGGCGGGGTGATATCCATGGCATCCAGATTAGTCGTCACTCCGGCATGAGCTACCACGCCACGGCGATGATGAAAATCGTACTGCCAGTGGGCATCCGGGTGCTCGGGACCATGGATAAACACGTACTTTTCTTCCTGCGGATGCACCGTGACCACACCGACGTATGCTCCGTCGGTGGCGCGGTAAATGACCTCAGTTTCACCGCTGTCGACGTTGACGCGCTCGATGGTTTCTCCGCTAAACGAGGCACCAGAAGGGCGCACGTCGAACACCAGCCAGCGGCTGTCCGGGGTCCAGGTTCGGGTGTTGGTGAGCTGATGGTGACGGGAAGCGAAAGTGACTTGTTTCATGTGGATACCCTGATGCACGAATCTGCCATCAGGGTATCGCAAGGGAGGGGGTTTAGCCTACTCGTTTCACCTCGCCCACCAGCAGGATGTAGGAGAGCGCTCCGGCCAGCGCCACTACTGCAATGTAGGTGAGCGCAGGCGCAAAGCCGTAGTCCTGCGCCAGGTAGCCAATCACCAGCGGCACCGTGATCCCGCCCAGCCCGCCGACGAAGTTGAACACTCCACCAGTGAGACCAATCAGACGCATCGGCGCCAGCGAAGAAACCAGTGACCAGGTGATGGAGGCAAACCCGTTACCAAAGAAGGCGATCGCCATCAACGTCATAATCCACATTGGGTCGTTGGTGTAGTTTGCCGCCATGATGCAGGTGGAAATCAGCAGCCCGCAGATGATAGGCGTTTTGCGCGCGACACCCAGCGAATAGCCTTTTCGCACCAGCCTGTCCGCCAGCCAGCCCGAGAGCAGCACGCCGAAGAAAGCTGCCAGGAACGGCACCGTGGTCATAAATCCGGCCTTCAGCGCAGTGATGCCTTTCTCCTGAGTCAGGTAGTTCGGGAACCAGGTAAGGAAAAACCACAGCGTAGAGGTGACCGCAAACTGCCCCAGATAAACGCCGACCAGCTTACGATGGAACACCAGCTTCCAGTCGGCTTTGGTCAGCGGCTGGCGCGCCTCTTTTTTCACTGGCGCATCGCCATCAACCAGCCCGCCCCCTTCACGAATATACTCAAGCTCCGCCGTTGTGATGCTTTTTGTCAGGCGTGGTGGCTGATAAACCTTAAACCAGATGAGCGACCAGATAATGCCAATCCCGCCGGTCACGATAAACACCCAGTGCCAGCTCAACAGCTCCTGGATCCAGATAAGCAGCGGGGTAAGAAACGCAAGGCCAACAAACTGCCCGGAGGTATAAAACCCAACGGCAGAGGCGCGCTCGTGCTCCGGGAACCAGCTGGTGACCATGCGGTTATTGGTTGGGAACGCCGGGGCCTCAAAAATACCGGTGATAGCCCGCAGGCCAATCAGCGACATCAGCCCGGTGGCGAAGCCCTGAAACAGAGTCGCGACAGACCAGCCGAAAATGGCAATAAAATAGGTGAGACGAGAGCCAACCCGGTCAAGGAACCAGCCGCCCGGGATCTGGCACAGCGTATACAGCCAGGCAAAGGCGGAAAATACATAACCCATTTCCGCTTTACTGATCCCGAACTCCTCCTGAATATGCGCCGACGCCACCGCCAGGTTTGCGCGGTCGACATAACAGATAACTACGGTAATAAAGATCATAACCAGCGTCAGGTAACGGCGACGCCCTGTTTTTGCAGCAGTAACTGGAATATCCATCGCAATCTGTCTCCAGATTTTGGGCATAGCGAAGCCGCTCACCATGCCCTGTAATTTACAGAGGGTGTAGGAAAATCTATTTTTTAAATTATGATGTTGTGACGATTACCACTCAGCGACGGAGCCGTCTTCGTGACGCCACAGCGGGTTACGCCAGTCTGGCGCTTGTTGGCTCATCGCAATGACCTTCTCTTCGTTGATGTCCACGCCAAGACCCGGTTTCATTAACGGTTTAAAGAAACCGCCTTCCATACTGAAATCCTCTTTGTTATTCACAAAGTCGAGCAGCTCGGCGCCTTTGTTGTAATGAATACCCATGCTTTGTTCCTGCAGCACGGCGTTGCGCGAAACAAAATCGATATGCAGACAGGCCGCCAGCGCGATCGGACCCAGCGGGCAGTGCGGTGCCAGCGCCACGTCATAGGCTTCCGCCATACCAGCAATTTTGTAGCATTCGGTGATACCACCAGCGTGAGAGAGGTCCGGCTGCAGAATGGCTATCCCACCCGCCTCCAGCACGCGTTTAAATTCAAAGCGTGAGAACATGCGCTCACCGGCAGCAATCGGAATGTGCGTCTGGGCAGCGAGTTTCGGGTAATACTCCGCCTGTTCCGCCAGCACCGGCTCTTCAATAAACAGCGGACGATACGGCTCCAGCTCTTTAATCAGCACTTTCGCCATTGGTGCGCTGACGCGACCGTGGAAGTCGAGACCAAACTCGATCTCGTTGCCAAAAGCTTCACGAATTTGTGCCACCGTACTGACGGCGGTATCCACCACTTTCGAGCTATCGATAACGCCCATCTCTTCACAGCCATTGAGTTTGAAGGTATCAAAACCAATTCCACGCAGAGTCTTAATCCCGTCGATAACCTCTGCCGGGCGATCGCCACCCACCCAGCTGTAGGCTTTGATTTTGTCGCGTACCAGCCCGCCCATTAACTGCCACACCGGCGCATTCAGCACTTTGCCTTTGATATCCCACAGCGCCTGGTCGATACCGGCAATGGCGCTCATCAGCACGGGGCCGCCGCGGTAGAATCCCGCGCGGTACATCACCTGCCAGAGGTCGTTGATACGCGCCGGATCCTTACCAATCAGATAGTCGCTAAGCTCATGCACCGCCGCTTCAACGGTACGCGCACGCCCTTCAATAACCGGTTCGCCCCAGCCAACCACCCCTTCGTCGGTTTCAATTTTCAGGAACATCCAGCGTGGGGGGAGCCGGTAGGTGGTGAGTTTGGTAATTTTCATTGCACTGCCTCTCGATACGCATTAACAAATGCCGCTGCCTGCTGCGCGGTGCGTTCAACGGACTGCCCGGCGCGATAGAGATCGCTACCCAGCCCGGCGCCCACGCAGCCTGCCTGAATCCATTGCTCAAGGTTTTCTGGCGTCACGCCGCCAACGGCAAACACCGGTACCTCAAGCGGTAATACCGCTTTCAGCGCTTTGATATATTCCGGGCCGAAGGCCGACGACGGGAAAATCTTCAGCGCCTGTGCGCCCGCATCCAGCGCATCGAAGGCTTCGGTCGCGGTGGCACACCCCGGACAGACGGTCATACCGTAGCCCACCGCACGGCGGATCACTTCCGGCTGAATATTAGGGGTCACGATAAGCTGGCACCCCATGCGGGCAAGCTCGTCGACCTGTTCAGGACGCAGAACCGTTCCGGCGCCAATCAACGCCTTATCGCCAAAGGCATCCACAATGGCTGGAATGCTTTTCTGCCACTGCGGTGAGTTAAGCGGAATTTCCACCGCATCAAATCCGGCGTCGATCACCGCAGCCACGTGGGCAAGGGCCTCATCCGGGGTGATACCGCGCATAATCGCGATGAGCGGGAGTTTAGTGTGCCACTGCATGGGTAATGCTCCTTATACCTGCCTGAAATGCGTTATCGCCGTCCACTGCCACCACCTGGGTCCCACAGGCATTGAACGCCTGCAGATAGCGCGCCGTGAGCGTGCTTCCGGCAACGAGCGTTACCGACTGACCGGCAAATTTTTTGCTCTGGCTTGCCACTTCGGCACCGATCAGCAGACCGGAAAGAAATTCGCTCACTTGCTCACGCGGCAGGGCTCCCAGCACGTGACGAGCCCGAACTTCAAACAGCTGTGGCAGAATTGCGGGAGAGGCAAGACCGCGCTCAAGCCCGGCGGCAAAGGCGCCCGGAGAAGTTTGCTGTGGAGGTAAACCGGCACCCACCAGGGAATACGTGAGCAGCAGATGGTGCAGCTCACCGGTCATCACGGTATGAAAATCATAGACTTGCTGGCTGTCCGCCTGCACCCATTTACTGTGGGTGCCGGGCATGACGTATAAGGAGGAGGCGGCCAGCGTGCGTGCGCCGAGAAGCTGTGTTTCTTCACCGCGCATGACGTTGTAGTTATCGTCCCGCTGCACGCTGAGGCCGGGAACTATCCAGATATTGTCGCCAACGGTCGTTAACTGTTCGCCAATGGCAGAAAAATGCACAGGCACAGGCAAATATGGGGCAATTTTCCAGCCCACGTTGCTGCCCACCATTCCCGCCATTACCACCGGCGTGCTGCCGTTGCGCCATCCCTCGGTGACTTCTGCTAACACCGCCTGCGGGGTTCTGCCGTTCAGCCGGGTCACCCCTGCCTCTGATTGTCGGCTTTCCAGACATGCTTCACCCTGATAAAGCCAGGCGCGAAGGTTGGTTGATCCCCAGTCAACAGCGATGTAGCGAGACGTCATGTAATTTCCTTTAACCTTCGTGTGGAGCTGGCAATCATGGTAAGTGCTGCCTGCTCTGCCGCGTCGCCGTCCTGATGCCGGATAGCATCGAACAGCGCCTTATGTTCCTGGAGCGTTTTTGGCATGTTGGCCTCGTCGCCCATCCAGGTCCGTTCAAATACCGCTCGTTGCAGCGAGCTGATAGCCACGCTTAACTGCTGCAAGACCGGGTTATGCACTGAACCCAGCACCGCCTCGTGATAGCGGATATCCGCTTCGTTAAAGGCATCACGATTTTGGTTATTGGCAATCATGTCGTTGAGCGCTGATTCAATCAGAGCCAGATCGCCGGAGTTCGCGCGCTCTGCAGCCCAACGGGCGATTGCCGGTTCCACCAGGTTACGTACTTCGCTCATTGCGCTAATCAGCCGCGGGTCGTAGTCGTTCTCCAGCACCCACTGCAGTACCTCGGTATCGAGGTAGTTCCACTGGTTACGCGGGGCGACAAATGCACCGCGATAGCGCTTCATTTCGATGAGCCTTTTCGCCATCAGGGAGCGAAATACCTCACGGATGATATTGCGTGAGGTTTCAAACTCTTCGCAGAGATCGGCTTCTGCGGGTAACGCCGAGCCGGGTACATACTTTCCGCCAACAATCTGGCGGCCCAGCGTTATCACGATGCGGTCGGTTTTATTGAGAGTCATGGAGAGTCCTTGTGCTCAGAGTGCCCATAACTACTTTACCGTGACCGGTGAAATTCACCTCATTTTTGCAGTACAAATGTGAGGTGTTCTAATCTTCTCTGGTGCTTAATGTAGTACAACACAATCATGTTGTACTACAATTTAGATCACAAAAAGAACAATCGAAGATCAAAAAAAAGCGCAGTCTGCGGTAAGCGCTGCGCTTAGGGATCGAGAAAGGGGACTTATTTCGCTGCTTCGGCCTTGTCACTGTCGCGGGCGAAGGCCGACAGACGTGGGAAATCGGCGACGGTGTAGTAGGTTTTGGGTGCGGGCAGACGCTCCATGCTGCTGCCGGGCCAGAACTGTAGTTCCGCCAGCGAGTCCAGGTCATACGTCAGCAAGCTATGGGGTAAGCTCTGCCGCCACGGCTTAGCCTGCTCGCCAGGTACCGCGGTAGGCAAACGATCGTCAGAGACATCATAATTACGCAGCAGCACCAGATATTTTTCGGGCACTCGTTTTTTACTGTCCCACCAGCGGCCATCCAGCATATCGAAGTGGAAGCGGGTGATGTTGGCTGGCTGCGCGCCAAGCTCCCTCAACGCCTTGGGCAGTGCACCGTCCATCGCCCGGTTGTATGCCGCTTCGGTTGTCGTATCTCCATGACGGATAAGGGAGACAGCAATACGTGCACCAAGTAAATTCGAGTAGAGATCTTCCGGCGAAAAGGCGGAAACTTCTTCAGAAAACCCGGGAATAGAAGCAAAACCGTACCACTGCGCAATTTCATGCCATGCCGCCAGCTGAAACGCCAGATGGGCAGAAAGCCACGCCGCCAGGGCAATGCGTTCATCTTCATCCACCGGTGGCGTAAAACCGTTGAACACCACGCGGCGTTCAGTTAGCTCATCGTCAAGCCTGAGGACGAAAGACTGGCCCAGCTTCGGCAATAGCTGGCTGAAAAGGTATACCGTCATGTCGGCGGTATCACGGATATGTGCGGTGTCGATAAATCCGCCACGCGACGTGTACATAATTCCGTTGCGCTCCCGGCCCATCCCCGCCAGGTTTGCGATCCCCGCCAACAGGCTGTCATTATAAAGATGCTTTCCGAGGTCATCGGCGGTCACGACGTTATCTAATTCATATAACGGTATCGGGATGTTCAGCACTTCCGCCTGCAGATTGTACCCAAAGGCGCAGCATGGCCGCAGCCCCTGGGGCGGGGACAACGGCGCGAGCGGCGCGCTTTGTGCAGACGCGGCAAAGAGCATTAAGCCTGCCAGCAGGCCTTTCACTACATTCAAAATGCCTCTCCAACCTGAAAGTAAAACCCGCTGCTACCTTTACCGATACCATAGTCGAGACGCACGTTCATGCGCGGTTTGAATTCAAAACGATACCCCACGCCCGCCGAAGGTAACCAGCGTCCGTTATCGAGCTCGTGAAACGAAGGCGCCATCGTGCCCGCACCGACCCAGCCGACAATACCGTGTCGCCAGCTCAGTTTCTGACGATATTCCAGCTGGCCACTGATCACATTTTTGTCGCGATAGCGGCCTTCATAGTAACCGCGCATCCGCTCATTGCTGCCAAGCAGTGGCAGCATATTCCATGGCACATCGCCCTGGGTGAAATCACCGTTCACCTCCCAGGCCAGCACGCCATTTTCGGTGATCGGATGGTAGCGGCTGTAGTGTAGCGCGTACTCATCAAACTGGGTGTCGCTTCCTGTGCCGGGGGTATAGCGGGTATAGCGAATATCCGCGGCCTGCCCGCTACGCGGGTTCGGCACAAAATCGCGGTCATCCCAGGTGAGCGCAACGCTTGCGCCGGAGCTAAACACCGACGTTCCCTGCGGCGTGCTTTCTATGCGTCGCGGATCGTCAGCATCAATGTCAGCCGCATGCTCCATCGCCACAGACCATCCCACCCCCAGATAGGCATGCTCAACCAGTTGTCGATAGACCATCGGGCGCAGGGTAAATCCCTGCGAGGTGTACTTCTGCTTTTGATTGTCGTTATCGCCGGCGGCAAACCCCTGCCCCCAGTAATATGTCGGCGTGTTATTCAGGGAACCATCAACAAAGAAACGCCAGCGATCGTCGGCGAAAAAGGCGTAATTATTAATATTAAGCCCGAAGGCACCGGTGGCACTGGCGTAACCACTGAGCGATAGCGTTGAGTTCTGGCTCACGGTATCGTCTAGATCCGGGCGATACATACCCACGATAGCGGTGCCGAGCCCAATCCCCAGTTCCGGCGTGTAAAAAGGTCCGGGCATCACGCCCCAGTCGATCCCTTTGCTCGCATCAAACTGGTTGCTGGCACCCAAAGGGGCCAGCCAGCCGTCGATTTGCTCCCGGCTTGGCAGAAGTGACTGCGCGCCGCAGGGCAACGCCAGCAATCCTGCGAAAACCAGGAGTGCGGGAGTCGTGTTACGCATCAGAAGCGGTACTCGCCCGCAACGAAGAAGCTATTACGTTCTGCAAAGCCAAACTCCGTTGTCACGTTGAAGTTACGGGTGATTTCATACTGCGCCCCCACCAGTACGTTCCATGGGGATTTAAGATGCTGTTTGACGTCGAAACGGCCATTGCCACTGCGGTTCGCCATGTCCACCATCTTCTGCAGTTCCTCTGACGGCATGGTCAGATCGTTAAGGCTGCCCTTAAATTCCTGCTGCACGTCCTGGTACATGCTCCCGACCCAGACGTTCAGCTTCCCGGCCGGCAAATGCAATGCATCCACACCAGGCGTAGTAAATCGGTAGCCAACGCGCGGCGTGAGCGTAAAGGCATCGATACTGCCGTCAAGAATATCAAAACGTGTCTGAGTATAGTTGGCATCAAGCAGGGCAAACCAGTTACCGATCCCGCCCACAAACGTAGTACCGGCGCCGTAGGTGGTGCCTTTAAAATCGAGCTGGAATTTCAGGTTTTGCAGATTGTCGGGCCTGATTTCATTCTTGCCCATTTTGATCCCAACGCCGATGTCAGAGACCGAATGCCCTTCGGTGTGACCGACCAGGCCATACACGTTCATAAACGGTAATACCCAGGCATCGAGCCTGACGGTTTCCGTTTTACTGCTTTCACGGGTATCGCCGACGTTGATTTTAAAGAGGTTATCCAGAGGTATGGACCCCAACGCCAGGCCGCTAAAGGCAATACTGTCGACAGAAATGTTCTGCCGCATATTCATGTAGTTGATGTTTACGCCGAATGGTTCGGGCAAATCGTAGCCCCGCGCTCGCGCTTCGTCGCCGTAGAACGGCAGTATCGAAGAAGATTGCGGCTGTTTGGTTTCCTCAGAGGGAGTGGTTACCGCTGTTGGGTTATCGTCCTGATAATTATAAAGAGAGGCAGGAGGTGTAGCTGGGGCCATTGCAGCCCAGGACTGAAAAGCCATACAGGGTAAGCTCACCAGTACCGTACGGATATAGTTATTCATATCTGATGAAGTGGTCTTGTGTGGCGATAAACGCCGATGAAAAGGGAGGGGGAAGGATACAGGAAATCGTTGTTTTCATTTATGAATTCAGTGCGAATTCACATAAAATAACAAAAAAATTGTGGATATTGTGGGCGTGATCATTCACATGAATTATGAATAGTGGTCCGGCAAGCAAAACCTGCCGGACGGAGTGCCGCGCTCTGTCAGGCCAGCACAAACTTCTCAATGGCGTAGGCTACGCCATCTTCGTGGTTTGATTTGGTGACAAAATTAGCCACCTCTTTCACCGATGAAATCGCGTTATCCATCGCTACGCCCACGCCGGCGTACTCAATCATCGCGATATCGTTTTCCTGATCGCCAATCGCCATAACCTCTTCCGGTTTGATCCCCAGCGCATCCGCCAGCGATTTCACGCCGGTACCTTTATTGACGCGTTTGTCGAGGATCTCGAGGAAATACGGCGCACTTTTCAGCACGGTGTATTTTTCTTTCACTTCCGCCGGGATGCGCGCAATGGCTTTATCCAGGATGGCTGGCTCATCAATCATCATCACTTTGAGGAACTGGGTCTGCGGATCCATTTTCTCAGCTTCGCAGAACACCAGCGGAATGGTCGCAACGTAGGACTCATGAACGGTGTAGTAGCTGATGTCACGGTTGGCGGTGTAGAGCGTGTTACGGTCCAGCGCGTGGAAGTGAGAGCCCACTTCACGGGACAGTTTTTCCAGATAGAGATAATCGTCATAGCTGAGGGCCGTCTGGGCGACGGTGCTGCCGTCGCTGGCTTTCTGTACCAGGGCACCGTTATAGGTAATGCAATAGTCTCCCGGCTGCTCCATGTGCAGCTCTTTCAGGTAGCTGTGCACGCCAGCGTAAGGGCGACCCGTAGTCAGCACCACGTTGACTCCACGCATGCGCGCGGCGGCAATAGCGTTTTTTACCGCAGGAGAGATGGTATGGTCCGGAAGCAATAAAGTACCGTCCATATCGATTGCAATGAGTTTGATAGCCATGAGATCCCCCGATTTAAATGAGTCTTTGCTCATGCTAACGCGATTTAGCTCAAAAAACAGCAACGGAAAGCGGGGAAAAAGGGGCCGGAATGGTGAAGAGGGATTCCTCTTTTGTCTGAAGCTATTCCCCTCACCCCGGCCCTCTCCCGTATGGGGAGAAGGTTAGGGTGAGGGGAAAAACGGCTTAGATATCGATATTCGCCGCTTTCAGGGCGTTCTCTTCGATGAAGGCACGACGCGGCTCAACCGCATCGCCCATCAGCGTGGTGAACAGCTGGTCGGCAGCAATCGCATCCTTCACGGTCACACGCAGCATGCGGCGGCTTTCCGGATCCATCGTGGTTTCCCACAGCTGCTCCGGGTTCATCTCGCCCAGACCTTTGTAACGCTGGACACCGAGACCACGACGGGACTCTTTCACCAGCCAGTCGAGAGCAGACTCGAAGCTGGTAACCGGCTGACGACGCTCGCCACGTTCGATGAACGCGTCATCTTCGATAAGCCCGCGCAGTTTTTCACCGAGCGTACAGATACGACGATATTCCGCACCGGTCACGAATTCGTGATCCAGCGGGTAGTCGGTATCCACACCGTGGGTACGCACGCGGATAACCGGCTCGAACAGCTGCAGTTCAGCGTTTTCACGAACGGTGAAGTTCCACAGGCTGCCGTGCGCTTCGTTTTCGTTAAGCACCGTGGTCAGCTGAGTCACCCAGCCGGTAACCGTCGCTTCATTACCGAGGTCAGCTTCAGTAAGCGTTGGTTGATACACCAGCTCTTTCAGCAGCGTTTTCGGATAGCGACGCTCCATGCGGCCAATCATTTTCTGTGTCGCGTTGAACTCGGATACCAGTTTCTCCAGCGCTTCGCCAGACAGCGCCGGGGCGCTGGCGTTGGTGTGCAGGGTGGCACCATCAAGCGCGATAGAGATGAGGTACTGATCCATCGCCTCGTCGTCCTTGATGTACTGCTCCTGCTTACCTTTTTTCACTTTATACAGCGGCGGCTGAGCAATGTAGACATGGCCACGCTCAACGATTTCCGGCATCTGACGATAGAAGAAGGTCAACAGCAGCGTACGGATGTGCGAGCCGTCGACGTCCGCATCGGTCATGATGATGATGCTGTGATAGCGCAGTTTGTCCGGGTTGTACTCGTCGCGACCAATGCCACAGCCGAGCGCAGTGATCAGGGTTGCCACTTCCTGAGAAGAGAGCATCTTGTCGAAGCGCGCCTTCTCAACGTTGAGGATTTTACCCTTCAGCGGCAGGATAGCCTGGTTCTTACGGTTACGGCCCTGCTTCGCAGAACCGCCCGCGGAGTCCCCTTCCACCAGGTACAGTTCGGACAGCGCCGGGTCGCGCTCCTGGCAATCTGCCAGTTTGCCCGGCAGACCAGCGAGATCCAGTGCGCCTTTACGACGGGTCATTTCACGGGCTTTACGCGCCGCTTCACGGGCACGCGCCGCATCGATAATTTTGCCAACGACGATTTTCGCGTCAGACGGATTTTCCAGCAGGTACTCGCTCAGCAGTTCGTTCATCTGCTGCTCTACCGCCGATTTCACTTCCGATGAAACCAGTTTGTCTTTGGTCTGGGAAGAGAACTTCGGATCCGGCACCTTCACGGAAACGACGGCAATCAGGCCTTCACGGGCATCGTCACCGGTGGCGCTGACTTTCGCTTTTTTGCTGTAGCCTTCTTTATCCATGTAGGCATTCAGGGTACGGGTCATCGCCGCACGGAAGCCTGCAAGGTGAGTACCACCATCGCGCTGCGGAATGTTGTTGGTGAAGCAGTAGATGTTTTCCTGGAAACCGTCGTTCCACTGCAGCGCTACTTCTACGCCAATACCGTCTTTTTCGGTGGAGAAGTAGAAGATATTCGGGTGGATCGGCGTCTTGTTTTTGTTGAGGTACTCAACAAACGCCTTAATGCCGCCTTCGTAGTGGAAGTGGTCTTCTTTGTTGTCACGCTTGTCGCGCAGGCGAATAGAGACGCCGGAGTTCAGGAACGACAGCTCACGCAGGCGCTTAGCCAGAATTTCGTATTCAAACTCAGTGACGTTGGTGAAGGTTTCGAGACTCGGCCAGAAACGCACCATGGTACCGGTCTTTTCGGTATCGCCCGTTACGGCCAGCGGTGCCTGCGGCACGCCGTGGGTATAAATCTGGCGATGGATTTTACCTTCGCGCTGGATGACCAGCTCCAGCTTCTGCGACAGGGCGTTAACTACGGACACGCCTACGCCGTGCAGACCACCAGAAACTTTATACGAGTTATCGTCGAACTTACCGCCTGCGTGCAGAACGGTCATGATCACTTCTGCGGCAGACACGCCCTCTTCCGGGTGAATACCGGTCGGGATGCCACGACCATCATCGGTAACGGATACGGAGTTGTCCGCGTGGATAGTTACCACGATGTCTTTACAGTGACCCGCGAGCGCTTCGTCGATAGCGTTATCCACAACCTCGAATACCATGTGGTGCAGACCGGTGCCGTCATCCGTGTCGCCGATATACATACCCGGGCGCTTACGCACCGCATCCAGCCCTTTCAGGACTTTGATACTGGAGGAGTCATAAGAATTCGACATCAACGTTTCTCGCTCATTTAAACTTGGGTTAATCCGTTATTTTACCCTTTTCCACGGTGAACATCTTCGAATTTTTGTCCGACATGTCCATTACGTGTTCAGCGCTAATGGCGCTGACAAAAACCTGTGATTGCGTGGCTTTTAAACGGCTGGCAAGCAGCCCACGCCGCGCATCATCAAGTTCAGAGGCAAAATCATCTATGAGGTACAGGCAGCGTCGCCCGCTAACGCGAGTGAGGAACTCCCCCTGCGCCAGGCGCAGCGCACACATCAGGAGTTTTAACTGCCCGCGCGACAGCGTGTCTTCCACCGGTGCACCGTCGGCACGAATGCGGAAATCCGCCTTGTGCGGGCCATGCGCGGTATAGGTCAACATACGGTCGCGTTCGAAGTTTTTCTCCAGCAATTCGCCGTAATCGGTCTCTTTTTCCCAGCCGCGCTGGAAAGAGAACGAAAGAGAAAACTCCGGTAAAAACTGCTGACAGGTATCCGCCATATCTTCCGCAATCGCCGCGCTATATTCGGCGCGCCAGCGGCTGATAAGCTCTGCCAGTGGGATAAGTTCAGTATCCCACGGGCGAAGCTGGGAATAGCGGGTCACCTGACGCAGCGCAGCATTACGCTGCTTGAGCAAACGCTTCAGGTTGCTCCAGGCGGTAAAGAAACCGGCTTCGTTGTGAAAGCATCCCCAGTCAAGGAATGCTCTTCTGTATTTGGGGCCGCCGTTGAGTAAAGTAAACCCCTCCGGCGTGATGAGCTGCATTGGCATCAGCAGCGCCAGCTCCGCCACCTTATGGCCGTCGGAACCGTCGATACGAACCTTGCTGTCACCCTGTTTATCTTTGGTGAGACCGATAGCAATTTCTCGCTCAGCCCCCTGCAGGCGGCCATGCAGCACAAATGCGTCCTGCTCGTGGCGAATAACGCGACCAATCTGCAAACTGCGAAACGCCCGGCCGTGGCCGAGCGTATAGATGGCTTCCAGAACGCTGGTTTTACCGCTGCCGTTGGCGCCAACCAGAAAATTAAAGCCGGGGGATAAGGCGAGATCCGCGCTTTCAATGTTGCGAAAGTCGCGGATCAACAAGCGGGAAAGCGACATTACAGTCTCATTGGCATAACAACATAGGCAGCCGACTGCGATGCGGCATCTTCAATCTGTACGCTCGAAACAGAGTCAGTTAACAGAATGCGGACATTTTCACACTTCAACGCATTCAGGACATCCAGCACATAGCTGACGTTAAAGCCGATTTCCATTTCGGTGCCACCGTAGGTGACATCCAGCATCTCTTCCGCTTCTTCCTGTTCCGGGTTGTTAGCGGTAATTTTCAGCTGGTTTTCGCTGACGTACAGGCGCACGCCGCGGAATTTTTCATTCGACAGAATCGCTGCACGGGCGAAAGCCTGCTTCAGCAGATCGCAACCGGCTTCCAGGTGTTTATCCGGATTCTTCGGCAATACGCGGCGATAATCCGGGAAACGGCCATCAACCAGCTTCGAAGTGAAGATAAAATCGCCGACGTGTGCACGGATATTATTGCTGCCAATCTGTACGCGCAGCGGGTTTTCGCCGCCGTCGAGCATACGCATCAGCTCAATGACCCCTTTACGCGGCACGATCACCGAATGGTTCGGCAACGCTTCGCCAAGCGGCATGGAGCACACCGCCAGACGGTGACCGTCGGTCGCGACGGTGCGCAGCTCTTCGCCTTCGGTCTCAAACAGCATGCCGTTTAAGTAGTAGCGAACGTCCTGATGCGCCATCGAGAACTGCGTGGCTTCAATCAGGCGCTTCATGGTCGCCTGTGGCAGGGTGAATTCAACTTCGCTCTGCCAGTCGTCCAGGTTCGGGAAATCGGCGGCCGGCAGCGTAGAGAGCGAGAAACGGCTGCGCCCGGAGCGCACCAGCATGCGATCGCCTTCCAGCTGCAGTGCGATTTCAGCACCTTCCGGCAACCCGCGGCAGATATCAAAGAACTTGCGCGCCGGAACCGTCGTTGCGCCTGGTTCGTGCGGTTGGGTGAGCGTGACGCGTGCGACCATTTCCATCTCAAGGTCGGTACCGGTCAGCGACAGCGTACCGTCAGCGACCTGCAGCAGCAGGTTACCGAGAATAGGCAGCGTCGGGCGGCCACCTAACGGACCACTCACCTGTTGTAACGGTTTTAATAAATGTTCACGTTCTACGGTAAATTTCATAGCGTCACGAAGATAATGTTCTGATTAAATTGGAGAAATCTTCTTTGATGTCGTGGCTTTCTTCACGCAACTGTTCAATTTTACGACAGGCGTGCAGCACGGTGGTGTGGTCGCGGCCACCAAACGCATCACCGATTTCCGGCAGGCTGTGGTTGGTGAGCTCTTTTGCCAGCGCCATCGCCATCTGGCGCGGGCGGGCAACCGAACGGGAACGGCGCTTGGAGAGCAGATCCGCAACCTTAATCTTGTAATACTCAGCCACTGTCTTCTGAATGTTGTCGATAGTGACCAGTTTTTCCTGCAGCGCCAGTAGATCTCTCAGCGCTTCACGCACGAAATCAATGGTGATCGCTCGCCCGGTGAAGTTGGCGTTAGCGATGACACGGTTCAGTGCCCCTTCCAGCTCACGAACGTTGGAACGCAGGCGTTTGGCAATAAAGAACGCCACCTCACCCGGCAGACGAATGTCGTTTTCGTCGGCTTTTTTCATCAGGATGGCTACGCGGGTTTCCAGCTCCGGCGGCTCGATAGCCACCGTCAGCCCCCAGCCAAAGCGGGATTTCAGGCGATCTTCCACGCCGTTAATCTCTTTTGGATAGCGATCTGATGTCAGGATTATCTGCTGATTGCCTTCCAGCAGAGCATTAAAGGTGTGGAAGAACTCTTCCTGGGAGCGTTCTTTATTAGCAAAGAATTGAATATCGTCGATAAGCAGGGCGTCAACGGAGCGGTAGTAGCGCTTAAACTCTTCAATGGCGTTGTTTTGCAGGGCTTTTACCATGTCCTGCACAAAGCGTTCAGAGTGCATATACACCACTTTGGCATTCGGTTTGCGCGCCACGATGCCATTACCCACCGCGTGCAGCAGGTGTGTTTTACCCAAACCCGTGCCGCCGTACAGGAACAGCGGGTTATAAGCACCGCCCGGGTTATCAGCCACCTGACGGGCCGCCGCGCGCGCCAGTTGGTTCGATTTACCCTCAACGAAGTTATCAAAGGTGTGTTTAACGTTTACGTTAGAACGATAGGTTGGTTCTGCGGGTGCCGGAACATTGTCCCAGCCTGGACGCGGTGCAGGGGCTGCACGCGGCGTCTGAACCTGGGTCATTTGCGCCGGAGCGGCAACAGCCGCAGCATGCGCAGGCTCTCTGACCATCTGAGCCACAGGCTTAGTCCCAACTTCAAAACGCAGCTGTGGTACTTGCGTACCGCAAAAATCATTGAGTAAGCCATTAATATTATTAAGGTATTTATCTCTTACCCAATCAAGGACGAAACGGTTTGGCGCATACAGTGCCAGCGTGTTATCGCTCAGTTCCGCCTGCAAAGGGCGGATCCACATGCTGAATTCTGTGGCTGGTAACTCATCCTGCAGTCGGGCAAGACACTGCTGCCAAAGCGAAAGTGACACGGCGGACTCCACTCGAACAAAAAAGAAAAAATGAAACGATCATGATTGTTGGCACACGTCGGCAAGACCCTGCGCAAAAGGGTGACGTGCGAACCGCTGTGCGCGGTTTTCCCCAGTCAGGATCCAGGATCGCGATCGGGACCGCGGATCATAGCCTAAACTGAGCCAGAGATCTTCTGTTTCTCACAGATTCTTCCCGATTTATCCACAGGAACGATCCAGGCTGGATAAGTGTAATCGATCCTGGAAAGAGTGCGGCAGAATTTCGCCCACATATTGGAAAAATGACTGAGTACCGACATTTTTTTACTGATTCGATCTAACAAAGATCCTGGACGATCCTTGCGCTTTAATGGGGAGGCCGTATAATCCCCCACCCGGTGCGTCTTGCCTGTGATAAACGTCGCCGTCGCTGTGTGATTATTGTGCAAAAAGGTGCAATAATCGTTGGCTTATAAGGAAAGAGAATTGACTCCGGAGTGTACAATTATTACAATCCGGCCTCTTTAATTAGCCATGGCTCCAGCGTCGGTCGTTCGAATCTCGTTCGGGTAAACGCAAAAGTCAGTGAATTTATTCAAGTTTAGGTAGAAACCGCCATGAAACGCACTTTTCAACCGTCTGTACTGAAGCGCAACCGTTCTCACGGCTTCCGTGCTCGTATGGCTACTAAAAATGGTCGTCAGGTTCTGGCACGTCGTCGTGCTAAAGGCCGCTCTCGTCTGACCGTTTCCAAGTAATAAAAGCTAACCCCTGAGTGGTTAAGCTCGCATTTCCCAGGGAGTTACGTTTGTTAACTCCCAGTCATTTCACTTTCGTCTTCCAGCAGCCACAACGGGCTGGCACGCCGCAAATCACCATCCTCGGCCGCCTGAATTCGCTGGGGCATCCCCGCATCGGTCTTACTGTCGCCAAGAAAAACGTCAAACGCGCGCATGAACGCAATCGGATTAAACGTCTGACGCGTGAAAGCTTCCGTTTACGTCAGCATGAACTCCCCGCAATGGACTTCGTGGTGGTGGCGAAAAAAGGGGTTGCTGACCTCGATAACCGTGCTCTCTCGGAAGCGTTGGAAAAATTATGGCGCCGCCATTGCCGCCTGGCTCGCGGGTCCTGATTACCCTGATAAGGGGGTATCAGCGCCTGATAAGTCCGCTTCTCGGGCCGCATTGTCGTTTCACACCAACCTGTTCGCAATACGGAATTGAGGCATTGCGCAGGTTTGGAGTGATAAAAGGCAGTTGGTTGACAGTGAAACGCGTATTAAAATGCCACCCTTTACACCCGGGTGGAGACGATCCCGTCCCACCAGGACCATTTGATACCAGAGAACACTAACGATGGATTCGCAACGCAATCTTCTTATCATCGCTTTGTTGTTCGTGTCTTTCATGATCTGGCAGGCCTGGGAACAGGATAAAAATCCTCAACCCCAGCAGCAGACCACGCAGACAACGACCACCGCAGCGGGTAGCGCCGCCGACCAGGGCGTACCGGCCAGTGGCCAGGGGAAACTGATCACGGTTAAAACGGACGTGCTTGAGCTGACCATCAACACCAGTGGTGGTGATGTTGAGCAAGCGCTGCTTCCGGCTTACCCGAAAGAGCTGAAGTCTTCTGAACCGTTCCAGTTACTGGAAACCACGCCACAGTTTATCTATCAGGCTCAAAGCGGCCTGACCGGTCGTGATGGTCCGGACAACCCGGCGAATGGCCCGCGTCCGCTGTACAACGTCGATAAAGATGCGTATGTGCTGGCTGATGGCCAGAACGACATCGTGATCCCGCTGACGTACACCGATAAAGCAGGCAACGTCTTCACCAAAACCTTCACCCTGAAACGTGGTGAATATGCGGTGAAAGTTAGCTATGACGTGAAGAACGTGGGTGAGAAGCCGCTGGAGCTGTCTGCATTTGGTCAGCTGAAGCAATCCATCAATCTGCCTTCACATCGCGACACCGGTAGCAGCAACTTTGCGCTGCATACCTTCCGTGGCGCCGCGTACTCAACGCCTGATGCGAAGTACGAAAAATACAAATTCGACAAAATTGCCGATAACGAAAACCTGAACGTCAGCTCCAAAGGCGGTTGGGTTGCCATGCTGCAGCAGTACTTTGCAACCGCATGGGTTCCAGGTAATGATGCTTCCAGCAACTTCTACACCACCAACCTCGGTAACGGTATTGCGGCCATTGGCTACAAATCTCAGCCGACGCTGGTTCAGCCAGGCCAGAGTGCAAACCTCTCCAGCACCCTGTGGGTGGGCCCGGAAATTCAGGACAAAATGGCAGCTGTCGCGCCACACCTTGACCTGACCGTAGACTACGGCTGGCTGTGGTTCATCTCTCAGCCGCTGTTCAAACTGCTGAAGTGGATCCATAGCTTCCTGGGCAACTGGGGCTTCTCCATCATTGTTATCACCTTCATCGTTCGTGGCATCATGTACCCGCTGACCAAAGCGCAGTACACCTCCATGGCGAAGATGCGTATGCTGCAGCCGAAGATTCAGGCTATGCGTGAGCGTCTGGGCGATGACAAACAGCGTCAGAGCCAGGAAATGATGGCTCTGTACAAAGCTGAGAAAGTGAACCCACTGGGTGGCTGCTTCCCGCTTATCATCCAGATGCCTATCTTCCTTGCGCTGTACTACATGCTGATGGGCTCCGTTGAACTGCGTCATGCGCCGTTTGCCTTGTGGATCCATGACTTGTCCGCACAAGACCCGTACTACATCCTGCCGATCCTGATGGGCGTAACGATGTTCTTCATTCAGAAGATGTCGCCGACCACCGTGACCGACCCGATGCAGCAGAAGATCATGACCTTCATGCCAGTCATCTTCACGGTGTTCTTCCTGTGGTTCCCGTCAGGTCTGGTGCTGTACTATATCGTCAGCAACCTGGTAACCATCATCCAGCAGCAGCTGATTTACCGTGGTCTGGAAAAACGCGGCCTGCATAGCCGCGAAAAGAAAAAGTCCTGATCTGGTAACTTAGCGCTAAAATAAGGGCGGTCTATTGACCGCCTTTTTTATTTGTATTGAACGAGACCAACCATGAGCCATAACGACACTATCGTCGCCCAGGCAACCCCACCGGGACGCGGTGGTGTTGGCATTCTGCGTATCTCCGGCCTGAAGGCGCGCGAGGTGGCAGAAGCGGTGCTGGGAAAACTGCCAAAGCCACGCTACGCGGATTACCTGCCATTTAAAGATACCGACGGCACTCCGCTGGACCAGGGCATTGCGCTGTGGTTCCCCGGCCCGAACTCCTTTACTGGTGAAGACGTGCTGGAACTACAGGGTCACGGCGGCCCGGTTATCCTCGACCTGCTGTTAAAACGTATTCTGACTCTACCGGGCCTGCGCATTGCGAAGCCGGGTGAATTTTCCGAACGCGCCTTCCTGAACGACAAGCTCGATTTAGCCCAGGCCGAAGCGATTGCCGACCTGATTGACGCCAGCTCAGAACAGGCAGCACGATCCGCGCTGAATTCTCTGCAGGGGGCGTTCTCCAGCCGCGTGAACCACCTTGTGGAAGCACTCACTCACCTTCGTATCTATGTGGAAGCAGCGATCGACTTTCCGGATGAGGAAATTGATTTTCTCTCTGACGGCAAAATTGAAGCTCAGCTGAACACGGTCATTGCTGACCTCGATGCGGTACGCGCCGAAGCCCGCCAGGGCAGCCTGCTGCGCGAAGGGATGAAAGTGGTGATTGCCGGGCGTCCTAACGCCGGGAAATCCAGCCTACTGAACGCGCTTGCCGGACGTGAAGCCGCCATCGTGACCGATATCGCCGGTACCACCCGTGACGTGCTGCGCGAGCACATTCACATTGACGGTATGCCACTGCACATTATCGATACCGCCGGCCTGCGCGATGCCAGCGATGAAGTTGAACGCATCGGCATTGAGCGCGCCTGGCAGGAAATTGAGCAGGCCGACCGCGTACTGTTTATGGTAGATGGCACCACCACCGATGCCGTTGATCCGGCGGAGATTTGGCCCGACTTTATCGCCCGCCTGCCAAAAAATCTGCCAATTACCGTGGTACGAAACAAAGCTGACGTCACCGGTGAGACAGAAGGCCTCACCGATGTGAATGGCCACTCACTTGTGCGTCTCTCGGCGCGCACTGGCGGCGGTGTGGATGTGTTACGCAACCACCTGAAGCAGAGCATGGGCTTTGAAACCAACATGGAGGGGGGCTTCCTCGCCCGTCGTCGCCATCTCCAGGCGCTGGAAACCGCGGCTACCCATCTGCAACAAGGTAAAGCGCAGCTGTTGGGTGCCCGGGCAGGAGAGCTGCTGGCAGAAGAGCTACGTCTGGCACAGCAGAACTTAAGTGAAATCACCGGTGAATTTACCTCCGACGATCTGCTTGGGCGTATCTTCTCGAGCTTCTGTATTGGTAAGTAAAACAAAGGCGCCATCGGCGCCTTTTTGTTATTCCTCTACCAGTCGCTGCTGCTCCAGCCTTCGCGCCCGGCGGCTTGAAACCACAAATACCACAATAAAAACAAGGGCGAACAGGACGACGATGGTGGGTGCCGGTGCGCTATCGATAAAGAACGACAGCCAGACACCGCTGACGGAAACCAGTACCGAGACCAGCATTGACACCATCAGCGCCACATGAAAGCGGTTCGTCAGCAGCACCGCAATGGCACCTGGCGCAATCAGTAGCGAAATAGAGAGAATGATCCCTACGGCCTTCAGAGTTGCGACGATAGTAAGTGCTACCATACAAAGCAGACCGTAATGCAGCCAACGCGTGGCCAGGCCGCTAACCTGTGCCTGCTGTGGATCGAAGCAGTAGAGCAGAAAATCACGCCACTTCATCGCAATAATCAACGCAATCACCACAGAGATAATCGTCGTCTGCACAATATCGGACATCATAATGCCCAGCATGTCACCAAACAGGATGTGGTCGAGATGCACCTCCGGTTTCACAGCGATGTAGAGAATCAACCCGGCAGCGAACATCCCGGAAAAGACGATCCCCATGACGGTATCCTGCTTAATTCTGCTGTTATCTTTCAGATATCCCGTCGCGACTGCGCAAAATACACCAGCAACGAACGCGCCGGCTGCCAGGGGTAATCCCAGCATCCAGGCAAGCACCACCCCGGGAAACACCGCATGGCTCATAGCATCGCCCATCAGGGCCCAGCCCTTCAGCACCAGAAACACCGACAGCAGCGCGCAGGGAATAGCCACCACCAGCGAAATCAGCAGTGCATTTTGCATAAAGGCAAACTGCAGCGGCTCGAGTAATACGTTCATCATCCTTGCACCTCCAGCGCTTTACGCGCACGTCTGCGGTTAGCCAGCAGCCCGTGGGTTGGCGCAAACACAAAGGCCAGCAGGAACAGCAGCGTCTGTGCCACCACAATAATGCCGCCCGTGGCTCCATCGAGGTAATAGCTCGCCCAGGCACCGAGGAAGCTGGTAACGCTACCGATGACAACCGCAATTATCAGTAGGCGGGGGAAGCGATCCGTCAGAAGCCACGCCGTGGCCCCCGGTGTGACGACAAGACAAATCACCAGGAACGCTCCGACCGTCTGCAGCGCCGCCACTGTCGATACCGCCAACAGGGTGAAGAACAGAATTTTCAGGCGCTCGGGACGCAGGCCTATCGCCCGGGCGTGGTTCTCATCAAAGAAGGTGACCATCAGATCTTTCCATTTGAAAAACAGAACGATGATGGAGATAGTGCCGATAATCGCCAGCTGCAAAATATCCACCGGATCGATAGCCAGAATATTACCAAGGACGATGGTCTGAATGTTTACCGACGTCGGGTTGAGCGACACCATAAACAGCCCGAGGCCAAAAAATGAGGAGAAGATGAGGCCGATAATCGCATCCTCTTTTAGCCTCGTACGCTGGTTGAGAAACAGCATACTGCCCGCAGCCAGGCCACCGGAAAGGAAGGCTCCCAGCGCGAACGGCAGCCCCAGCATGTACGCCCCGGCAACCCCAGGTACGATGGAGTGTGAGAGCGCATCGCCAATCAGTGACCAGCCCTTTAGCATCAGGTAGCACGAGAGAAACGCACACAGCCCCCCCACCATCGCGGAGACCCACATGGCATTGAGCATGTACTCATAGCCGAACGGTTCAAGGATGGCGTTCACTTTAGCCCTCCGGTTCCAGCAGAAACACGATGAGAAACAAACGGCCGTTCGTCATCGGTGATGATGCGCTCTTCCGATCCGCTCAGCACCACGTGGCGCAGAACGCCGCTAAAGGCAATCTCGAGGTTTTCCGCCGTAAAGGTGGTTTCTGTCGGGCCACTTGCCAGAACAGTACCTTTCACCATGACGGTGTAGTCGCAGAACTCGGTGACAGAGCCCAGATTGTGCGTGGAGACCAGCATGGTTTTGCCTTCATCCCGCAGCTCAGCCAGCAGGCTGATGATCTTAGCTTCCGTTTTCACATCAACGCCGGTGAAAGGTTCATCGAGCAGAATGACTTCTCCCTGTTGGGCAATCGCGCGCGCCAGGAAGACGCGTTTCCTCTGCCCGCCGGAAAGCTCGCCAATCTGGCGATGACGATACTCGAGCATATCCACCCGCTCCAGCGCCTTTGAGACTATCTCGTGGTCGTGCGCTTTTGGTCGCCGCAGCATTCCCATGCGGCCATAGCGCCCCATCATCACCACGTCTTCCACCAGCACCGGGAACGACCAGTCAACCTCCTCAGCCTGCGGCACATAGGCCACCAGATTGCGGCGTAGCGCCTGGCGGGTCGACAGACCCGTTATGGATATGTCCCCACTATTGAGGCGCACAAAGCCCATGATCGCTTTAAACAGGGTGGATTTACCGGAGCCGTTCACCCCCACCAGCGCCGCAATGGAACCACCCGGCACCGTAAAACTGGCATCGCGCAGCGCCGTGTGGCCGTTACGATAAGTCACCGTGACGTTGGCAACGCTGATCCCTGAGGTTTGCGTCATGATTTACTCCTTCATCCCATCTTTAATGCCCTGCACCAGCGTGCGGGTGGTTACATTGAGCAGATCGATATAGGTTGGCACCGGGCCGTTTTCCGCACTCAGAGAATCGACGTACAGTACGCCGCCATAGTGGGCTCCGGTTTCACGCGCGACCTGGCGCGCGGGTTTGTCAGACACCGTACTTTCACTGAATACCGCAGGAATATGATATTTCCTGACCTTGTCGATAACCTGACGAACCTGCTGCGGCGTTCCCTGCTGATCGGCATTGATCGGCCACAGATAGAGCTCTTTCAGCCCCAGATCGCGTGCCAGGTATGAGAATGCCCCTTCGCTGGTCACCATCCAGCGCTTTTCCTGAGGGATCTGCGCAACCTGTTCACGCAGCGGTGCCAGCGTTTGCGTAATTTTTGCTTTATAGGCTGCAGCATTTTGGGCGTAGATATCAGCATGACTGGGGTCGTACTTCATCAGCGCATCGCGGATGTTATCGACATAGATCAGCGCGTTATCCGGCGACATCCACGCGTGTGGGTTGGGTTTACCGTCGTAAGGCCCTTCGGTAATCCCCATCGGCGTTACGCCGGTGGTGACAATCACTTCCGGAACACCGTTCAGGTGCTGATAGAATCGCTTGAACCACAGCTCAAGGTTCATGCCGTTTGCCAGAATCAGCTGTGCTCCCTGTGCGCGTTTGATGTCGCCTGGGGTCGGTTGATATTCGTGGATCTCTGCGCCCGGTTTGGTAATGGAAGTCACCTCCGCCGCATCTCCCGCCACATTTTTCGCCATATCAGCAATGACGGTAAACGTGGTGATGACTTTGAATTTCTCGGCAGCAAATGCTCCCGTCGTGGTCGCCGCTGTCAGTAGTGCGCTAAAAAATACCACCTTTATTGTTTTGATGATGTCCATCGCAGGTGTCTCCGTAGGTGATTAAATTAGAAACAGAATTAGCCGCTGCTATCTTATATAGCACAAGCTATGTCTAAATGAAAATAGTTCTTATTTAGTAATAAAAAATGTGTCGTTGTGCCTGACAGGAAAATGCTGTTGTCGTAATGGCAACTCGTTAGCGCTCAGGACTCGCTTTATCCTTAGCGCCAAATACTAAGAGGCTGGTTATGACACGTTTTCTGTTCTGCAGTTTTGCCCTGGTTTTGCTTTATCCATCCGGCATAGATATGTATCTGGTTGGCCTTCCACGTATCGCTTTGGATCTCGGCGCCAGTGAAGCTCAGCTCCATATCGCCTTCTCGGTCTACCTGGCGGGGATGGCAGCGGCAATGATCTTTGCCGGGCGCATCGCCGACAGCGCCGGGCGCCAGCCGGTGGCCATCGTCGGTGCGATTGTCTTTGTTATGGCCTCGGTGCTGTGCTCGCAGGCGCAGACCAGTACCCTGTTCCTCGCAGGACGTTTCTTACAGGGGGTTGGCGCAGGAAGCTGCTATGTTGTGGCGTTTGCGATTCTGCGCGATACGTTGAGCGAACAGCAACGTGCGAAAGTGCTGTCGCTGATTAATGGCATCACCTGTATTGTCCCGGTACTGGCACCGGTGATTGGTCATCTGATCATGCTGAAATTTCCGTGGCAGAGCCTGTTCTACATGATGGCGGGTATGGGGATGGTAGTGTGCCTGCTCTCTGCATTGGTGCTAAAAGAGACGCATCCGGGCACCCGGCAGAATACCAGCACAGATAACCGCAATACGCATGAGCCCCTGCTGCAGCGCTTTTTCCTGAGCCGCCTCGCCATCACGACGCTGAGCGTGACGGTGATCCTGACGTTCGTGAACGTCTCGCCGGTGTTATTGATGGAGGAGTTAGGGCTCGACCGTGGTCAGTACTCATCGGTGATGGCCTCAACGGCGCTGGTCAGCATGCTGGTCGCGTTCTCCACTCCGTTCGCCCTGAGCCTGTTCCGCCAGCGGACGCTAATGCTGACCGCGCAGGTGATGTTTGCCATTGCCGCCGTGGTACTCAGCGTCGCTTCATCGGTCACGGTTTCACTGATTGGCTTTGCCTGTATCTGCGCCGGTTTTTCGCTAGGATTTGGTGTCACCATGAGCCAGGCGCTGGCGCCGTTTGCGCTCCGCGCGGGAGTGGCAAGCTCGTTACTGGGGGTATCGCAGGTGTGCGGCTCTTCGCTGTGGATTTGGCTTGCGGCGGTACTCGGAATTAACGCGCTGAATATGCTGATCGGGATTCTGATTGGCTGTAGCATAATCTGTATTCTGCTGATTATGTTAGTGACCCCGGTCCCGGCGACGCCACGTTATGAAGAAATCCATCACCAGTCTCGATCTTAACCTCCTGCTCTGCCTGCAGCTGTTGATGCAGGAGCGCAGCGTCACTAAAACCGCCAAGCGGATGAACGTGACGCCTTCAGCGGTCAGCAAATCGCTCGCCAAACTGCGCGGGTGGTTTGATGACCCTCTATTTGTTAAGACGCCACTGGGACTGCTGCCAACCCCGCTTGCGGTAAGCATGGAACGGGATCTGGCGGAATGGATGCAGATTGCCAGCCAGATTGTGGATAAATCACAGCATGAAACCCCGAGCGGGCTGAAGTTTACGCTGGTGGCAGAATCCCCGCTTCTGATGATTGGCTTTAACGACCTGTCGCAGCAGATTTATCAGCGCTACCCGGAAGCGCAGATAAAAATCCGCAACTGGGATTACGATGCGGTGGATGCCATTATCCGTGGCGAGGTAGACATCGGATTCGCGGGGCGGGAAAGCCATCCGCGCTCACGCGAGCAGTTGACCCTGCTGCCCTGGTTTATCGATTTTGAAGTCCTGTTTACCGATCTCCCCTGCGTCTGGCTGCGAGAAGACCACCCAGCGCTACAGGAGCCATGGAGCCTCGACACCTTCCTCAAGTACCGGCATATCAGCATTTGCTGGGAGCAGAGCGACACCTGGGCGCTGGATGAAGTACTCAGAGAGATAGGGCGTGAACGGAATATCGCGCTGAGCCTGCCGGGATTTGAACAATCGATGTTTATGGCGGCCCAGCCGAATCACACCCTGCTTTCGACCGCACCACGCTATTGCCAGCAGTATAACCAGCAGCACAACCTCAGGCTGGTTTCTCTCCCTATCCCGATCGATCCTGCGCTGCAACAAAAACTGGCGGTACCGTTTACGTTACTCTGGCATAAGCGCAATAGCCATAATCCAAAAATTGTCTGGCTGAAAGAGACCCTCAGCAACCTGTATCGCAGCCGTTTTCCGACCTGCTGATAGCACAGACAACACCTAAAACTGTGATGAAACCAGCTATTGCGGCTAAGGATACGTAAAAGTCACGTGAGGAGGCTTTTCCGGGAGGTTTTTCCACATTAAAACCTACCCATTATCGGCGATACTATTTTGGTCACCGATAACCATTGTCCATTAATCAGGGAGAGAAAAATGGCCACGCACTTTGCACGAGGGATATTGAGCGACAGTCATCCGCTTTCGGTTCGGCTTCCCGCCGCTATACACCACGCCGCCCGGCAGCTGCCGGAGCATCGCAGAACCCGCTATCTGGCATCCAGAGCGCTACTCGCCGAGCTGATGTTTATGCTGTATGGCATCAGTGAATTGCCGGAAATCCGCTCTCAGGCGAACGGCAAACCGGCGTTTTCAGACCCGGAGCTACCGCGTTTTTCCATGGCCTATACCGGCAATATTGTCGGCGTCGCGCTCACCACCGAAGGGGATTGCGGCCTCGATATGGAGCTGCAACACAGTCTGGGCAGCGTTCATAGCCTGCATCCGCCTGAGCACTACCGCTTCTCAAGCAACGAAAATCTGTGGATTAACAACCAGAACGATCCGCACGAAGCGCGAGTTCAACTGGTCGCGTTGCGCCAGAGCGTGCTCAAGATGGCGGGGTACTTCGAGCAGGATTCACCCGGTCTGTTGCAGCTGCTGCCAGGCTCTGGTCGCCTGCGCGTCGCGAACGTCATGCAGGCAGAAGCTATCTGCGATGCCGAAGACGTGCTGGTATGGTCCGTAGCCGCAAGCCCGGCCATCGAAAAGCTACGGCTCTGGGAGTACGATGGTAAAAATGGCTGGAGCAGCCTGCCCGACATTCAGAGCCGGGCGAAAGAACCAGCCGCTCGCCTTATGCGATTCACCAGTTTACCGGCGGAAAAAGCCCTTATACTGAACTGACCGTCACGATGACAAAGGAGTAATCATGTCCGAAGCGTTGAACGTCGTTACATTACTGGGAAGCCTGCGCAAAGGCTCATTTAACGCAATGGTTGCCAGAACCTTGCCGAAAATCGCGCCAACAGGCATGGAGATAGCGCCGCTACCGTCTATTGGCGATATTCCACTGTACGATGCGGATATACAGCAGGAAGATGGCTTCCCGCAGAGCGTGGAAGCGCTGGCAGAACAGATTCGTCAGGCGGATGGTGTGGTCATTGTGACGCCGGAATATAACTACTCGGTGCCAGGCGGGCTGAAAAACGCCATCGACTGGCTGTCACGCTTACCGAATCAACCGCTGGCCGGCAAGCCAGTACTGATTCAGACCAGCTCAATGGGCGCTATTGGCGGCGCACGCTGCCAGTATCATCTGCGCCAGATTCTGGTGTTCCTTGATGCGATGGTGATGAATAAACCGGAGTTTATGGGCGGCGTTATTCAGAATAAGGTCGACCCGCAGACGGGTGAAGTGATTGATCAAAGTACGCTTGATCATCTGACCGGTCAGTTGACCGCATTCGGTGAGTATATTCAGCGGGTGAAAGCGTAATGACAGAGGTGAGTGCGCTCTGATGCCCTCACCTCATCCCTCTCCCACAGGGAGAGGGTGCAAACACTAAAACCTTTTAGTGAGCATCAATAAACGCAATCTTCAGTACGAACAGCAGCGCGACGATGATCACGCACGAGCTAAGATCGCGGAAACGACCGGTACCGATTTTCATCACGCAGTAAGAGATAAAGCCAAGAGCGATCCCTTCAGTGATAGAGAAGCTAAACGGCATCATCACTGCCGTAATGAACGCAGGAACCGCTTCGGTCAAATCATCCCACTTCACGCGCGACAGGCTTGAAGTCATCAGTACGCCCACATAAATCAGCGCACCCGCGGCTGCGTAAGGTGGCACCATGCCCGCCAGCGGTGACAGGAAAATCACCAGCAGGAACAGCAGACCCACGATCACCGCCGTCAGGCCAGTACGTCCGCCCACGGACACCCCGGAAGACGACTCGATATACGCGGTAACGGAAGACGTACCAATGAATGAACCGGCAACAGAAGAGATACTGTCCACGTACAGCGCCTGCTTCATACGCGGGAATTTGCCTTTATCATCGGCAAGGCCAGCTTTATCGGTGACACCAATCAGGGTACCGGAAGAGTCAAACAGGTTAACCAGCATGAAGGAAAAAATAATACCCGCGAGACCCAGATTCAGGGAACCCGCCAGGTCGACCTGGCCCACGACGCTAGTGACGCTCGGCGGCGCAGAAACGATACCGGTGTAGTGCACATCGCCCAGCAACCAGCCCAGCAGGGTAGTGACGATTATCGACACCAGCACCGCCGCGTGAATGTTACGCGAGGCAAGAATAGCAATGATGAAGAAGCCAAGAATACCGAGCAGGACGTTATGCGAGGTCAGGTGACCAATCGACACCAGCGTATCCTGGTTTGCGACGATAACACCGGCGTTCTTCAGGCCCATCATGCCGATAAACAGACCGATACCGCTGGTGATCCCCACGCGCAGGCTGACCGGGATATTCGCAATCATCCAGTAACGCACACGGAAAATGGTCAGCAGCAGCAGACCAACGGCGCCCCAGAAAATCGCGCCCATGCCAATTTGCCATGGCAAACCCATTGCACCAACGACCACAAAGGCGAAGAAAGCGTTCAGACCCATTGCCGGGGCCAGCGCAACCGGCAGGTTGGCAAACAGTCCCATCAGGATACTGCCGAGGGCGGCGATAAGGCAGGTCGTTACAAACACGGCGCTGGTGTCCATTCCCGCGGCGCCAAGAATTTGCGGGTTAACGAAAACGATGTAGACCATCGTCAGGAACGTTGTAAAACCGGCGATCACTTCCGTACGGGCAGAAGTCCCGTGTTCGCGCAGTTTAAACACGCGCTCAAGCAGTCCCCGACCGGAGGTCTGGGTTGTGTGTTGTTGACTCATCTTCTGGTTCCGAAGCATTGGAGGGAAAATTCGTCGCTATCCTACCGCAAAATGCGACAATAGGGGGGATAAAGCATCACTTTTTTCATCGAATTTGCTTATACGGCAACGATTGCGTCGCCGGTAATTACATTACGTAAACGTTAAACTTGCTATAACAGGAAACGGCATGTCCAACATTGAGGCGGTATTCTTCGACTGCGATGGCACGCTGGTCGACAGTGAAGTGATTTGTTCCCGTGCCTATGTCCATATGTTCGAACAAGTGGGCATCTCCCTTGAACTTGAGGAGATCTTTAAGCGCTTTAAGGGTGTGAAGCTCCACGAGATAATCGACACCATTGGCACAGAATATGGCGTAAGCCTGCAGCGCGACGAGCTTGAGACAGCGTATCGCGCTGAGGTTGCTCGCCTGTTTGACAGCGAACTGGAGGTCATCGCCGGGGCGAATGCGTTACTTAACGCGGTGACGGTACCTATGTGCGTGGTCTCTAACGGCCCGGTCAGTAAAATGCAGCATTCGCTGGGGAAAACCGGCATGTTGCATCATTTTCCGGAGAAATTGTTCAGCGGCTACGATATTCAGCGCTGGAAGCCGGACCCGGCCCTGATGTTCCACGCCGCCAAAGCGATGGATGTCAGAGCGGAAAACTGCATTCTGGTGGATGATTCCAGCGCGGGTGCGCAATCTGGCATTGATGCAGGGATGGAGGTGTTTTACTTCTGTGCCGATCCGCATAACAAACCGATCGACCATCCAAAAGTGACGACTTTCACCCGTCTGGCGGAATTACCGGCGTTGTGGAAAGCGCGCGGGTGGGATATTACACGCTGATATCGCGATTCTCCCCTCACCCCAAAGGGGCGAGGGGATCCGTATTACTCTTTCGGATCTTTACCCGCCAGCAGCTTATCCAGCTCATCGCCGCCCACGTGACGGAAATCTTGTCCCTTCACGAAGTAGAAGATGTATTCGCAGATATTCTGGCAGCGGTCTCCGATACGCTCGATGGAGCGCGCACAGAACAGTGCAGTCAACACGCTTGGAATGGTGCGGGAGTCTTCCATCATGTAGGTCATCAGCTGACGCACAATGCCTTCATACTCCTGGTCCACTTTTTTATCTTCACGGTAAATACGCACCGCTTCGTCGATATCCATACGCGCAAAAGCGTCCAGCACATCATGCAGCATTTGCACCGTATGGCGGCCCAGCGACTCCAGGCTAACCAGCAGCGGTTGATGCTGTTGGGAGAACTTCTCCAGCGCCGTGCGGCAGATTTTATCGGCCACGTCGCCAATACGTTCCAGCTCAGCGATAGTTTTGATAATCGCCATCACCAGACGCAGATCGCTGGCGGTCGGTTGACGTTTGGCGATGATGCGCACGCAGGCTTCATCGATCGCCACTTCCATCATGTTGACCTGCTTGTCACCGTCGATGACGCGCTTTGCCAGCTCCTGATCCTGATTGTGCATCGCGGTAATTGCATCAGTCAGCTGCTGTTCCACCAGCCCACCCATGGTCATGACCTGGGTACGGATATGCTCCAGCTCGGCGTTAAACTGGCCGGAAATATGTTTGTTGAGGTTAAGGTTGTCCATGGTTTCTCCACATGCACTAAGGCAAATCAACCGTAGCGGCCAGTAATATAATCTTCCGTCTGTTTCTTCGCGGGCTTGGTAAACAGATCGTCCGTATTGCTGAATTCAATCAGCTCGCCAAGATACATGAACGCGGTATGGTCTGAACAACGTGCCGCTTGCTGCATGTTGTGGGTTACGATAACCACGGTGTAATCCTGTTTCAGCTCGGTGATAAGCTCTTCGATACGACCGGTTGAGATCGGATCGAGCGCCGAGCAGGGTTCGTCGAGCAGGAGCACTTCCGGGCGAATTGCAATGCCGCGCGCAATGCACAGACGCTGCTGCTGACCACCGGACAGAGAGTACCCACTCTGGTGTAATTTATCTTTGGTTTCGTTCCATAATGCGGCCTTGGTCAAAGCCCACTGTACGCGCTCGTCCATATCCGCACGGGACAGCTTTTCGAACAGACGCACGCCAAAGGCGATGTTGTCGTAAATCGACATCGGGAACGGCGTTGGCTTCTGGAAGACCATCCCAACCTTGGCACGCAGCAGCGCGATATCCTGGGTATTGGTGAGAATATTGTCACCATCCAGCAGAATTTCGCCTTCAGCGCGCTGCTCCGGATAAAGCTCAAACATTTTGTTGAAGGTACGCAACAGCGTGGATTTACCGCAGCCAGACGGCCCGATAAACGCCGTGACCTGGTTTTTAGCGATATCCAGGTTGATGTTCTTCAGGGCATGGAATTTGCCGTAGTAGAAGTTCAGGTCGCGAACTGTAATCTTACCCGGGGCAGTATTAGCCATACTCATCTCAATCATTTCCTCATTCGGCGCCGCGCTAAGCCGCGCCGTAAAAATTAACCGTGTTTACTCTTGGCAAAAATGACGCGCGCCAGAATGTTCAGCAACAGGACGCAGAGGGTAATAATCAGCACCCCGGCCCAGGCCAGCTGCTGCCACTCAGCAAACGGGCTCATCGCAAATTTGAAGATGGTCACCGGCAGGTTGGCAATCGGCTGCATCATGTCGGTGCTCCAGAACTGGTTCGAGAGCGCGGTGAACAGCAGCGGAGCCGTTTCACCAGCAATACGCGCGACCGCCAACAGCACACCGGTCATGATCCCGGAGACGGAGGCTTTCAGCGTAATGGCGGAAATCATCTTCCATTTTGGCGTGCCCAGGGCATAAGCCGCTTCACGCAGGCTATCCGGCACCAGTTTCAGCATGTTTTCGGTGGTTCGAATCACAATCGGCACCTGCAGCAGCGCCAGCGCAATCACCCCCGCCCAGCCGGAGAAGTGCTCCATCTGCGCCACAACAATGGTGTAAACGAACAGGCCTACCACGATAGACGGTGCGGACAGCAGAATATCGTTGATGAAGCGGATGACTTCCGCAAGCCAGGATTTACGGCCATATTCCGCCAGATAGATACCCGCCATAATGCCGAGAGGGGTACCAATGACCGTTGACCAGAGGATCAGCAGCCCGCTACCCGCCAGGGCGTTCGCCAGACCACCGCCCGCGGTATTCGGCGGCGGCGTCATTTCGGTAAACAGCGCAAGCGACATACCGTCGATACCGCGCGTAACGGTAGAAAACAGGATCCACACCAGCCAGAACAAACCAAACACCATCGTCGCCATTGAGAGCGTCAGGGCGATGCGGTTTTTCATGCGGCGTTTCGCCTGCATTTTGCGGCGAGATTCCATCAATTCCGGGCTGGTTTGCATTTCGAGAGTCGCCATTAACGTGCCCCCTCGTTTTTCGCGAGGCGTTTAATCATCAGCTTGGAAATAGCCAGAACGATAAAGGTGATAACGAACAGGATGAGACCCAGTTCCATCAGCGCCGCCACGTGCAGACCAGATTCCGCTTCCGCAAACTCGTTCGCCAGGGCAGAGGTGATGCTGTTACCCGGCATGTACAGCGATGCGCTGTCGAGCTGGTAGGTGTTGCCGATGATAAAGGTCACCGCCATGGTTTCACCCAGCGCACGACCCAGGCCCAGCATCACGCCGCCGATCACCCCATTTTTGGTGAACGGCAGTACGATGCGCCAGATAACTTCCCAGGTGGTGCAGCCGATGCCATAGGCCGACTCTTTCATCATCACCGGAGTTTGTTCAAACACATCGCGCATAACCGCTGCGATGTAAGGAATAATCATGATAGCGAGGATAACCCCCGCGGCCAGCAGGCCGATACCAAATGCCGGGCCAGAGAACAGGGCGCCAACAAACGGAATGCTGGAGAGGATGTTGCCCACCGGCTCCTGGAAGTAGGTGGCAAACAGCGGTGCGAAGATAAACAGGCCCCACATGCCGTAAACGATACTCGGGATTGCCGCCAGCAGCTCAATCGCAATACCCAGCGGGCGCTTCAACCAGTTTGGCGCCAGCTCCGTCAGGAACAGGGCGATACCAAAACTCACCGGAACGGCGATCAGCAGCGCGATAAATGAGGTGACCAGCGTGCCGTAAATCGGCACCAGTGCACCATAGATATCGTTTGGAGCATCCCACTCTTTGGTCCACAGGAATGAGAAGCCAAACTTCTGAATGCTCGGCCAGGAGGAGAACATCAGGGAAACAATGATGCCACCCAGCATCAATAGCACAATCAGCGCAGCCAGTTTTACCAGCGCACTGAAAATCATGTCACCCTTTTTGCTTGGTGGGTTAAAAGCAGGCTTGCTTGCAGCCATAAATCACTCTTCTGTTAAACGCATTTACGAAGCTGGCGGGTAAGCACCAGGGCTACCCGCCATTTTCGTTAATTATTCCAATTAGTACAGTGCTTTACCGCTGCTGTCTTTTACGTTGGTCTTCCATGCAGCACGAACCTGCTCAACCACGCTCTCCGGCAGGGTAGCGTAATCCAGCGCGTTAGCTTCTTTCGCGCCGTTTTTGTACGCCCAGTCGAAGAATTTCAGCACTTCTGCGCCCTGCTCAGGTTTCTTCTGATCTTTGTGGACCAGGATGAAGGTGGTGGAGGTGATTGGCCACACGTCCGCCCCTTTCTGATTGGTCAGATCCTGTGCGAAGGACTTGCTCCAGTCAGCGCCTTTTGCCGCATTGGAGAAGCTCTCTTCGGTCGGGCTGACGTCAGCACCATCTGCAGATTTCAGTTTGGTATAAGTCAGGTTGTTCTGCTTGGCGTAAGCGTATTCAACATAGCCAATGGAGCCCGGCAGACGCTGTACGAAGGCGGCGATGCCGTCGTTGCCTTTGCCACCGAGACCGGTTGGCCAGTTAACGGTAGAGCCAGAACCAATTTTAGATTTCCACTCTTCGTTCACTTTCGCCAGGTAGCTGGTGAAAACGAAGGAAGTACCGGAACCGTCAGCACGACGAACCACGGCGATGTTCTGCGCAGGCAGTTTCTTGCCTGGGTTCAGCTTAGCAATCGCTTCGTCGTCCCACTTCTTGATTTTACCGAGGTAGATGTCACCCAGGGTTTTACCGTCGAGCACCAGCTCGCCGGATTTGAAGCCAGGCAGGTTTACCGCCAGTACCACACCACCGATAACGGTCGGGAACTGGAACAGACCTTCCTGAGAAAGTTTTTCGTCGCTCAGCGGCGCATCAGATGCCCCGAAGTCAACGGTGTTTGCTGTGATTTGCTTAACGCCACCGGAGGAACCGATACCCTGATAGTTAATTTTGTTACCCGTTTCTTTCTGGTAGGTATCCGCCCATTTGGCATACACCGGCGCAGGGAAGGTTGCACCTGCACCTGTCAGGCTTGCTGCTGCAAACGCAGAGAAAGCGCTCATCGATAAGGTCGCGGCGACAACAGTTGCGACAGTGGTACGCATGACTTTCATAATGTCTCCTGCAAGATGGGTATAAATCATTGTTAAGTGGCTACGATGAGCAAAATAGGACAAAGAGGTGACAGTTATATGTATGGTTTATGACAGTTTTATGACAAGCGAAATTTTTGTTAAAACAAAAAATAAAAACCCTTACTCATCAAATAAATAGCCATATTTATGACATTAAGTTTTCACTAAAATTTTATTTTTGTGACACCTCAAAGCGTAGCCAATGCTGATAGAAAGGCCACCCTTCGGTGGCCTTTATGAACGTGCTTACATCCCGCTGTAGACTTCTTTTCCCGCAAACATGGTCCAGAGCACCGGAGCATCCCGCAGCTTCTCAATACTCACTTTTTCAAGGTTTCTGTCGAACAGCACCATATCTGCACTTTTCCCTACGCTAAGAGATCCGGTCTCTTTGTCACGACCAATCACTTTTGCGGCGTTTAACGTATAGGCCTGCAGCATCGCGGCCCGGCTGATTTTTTCACTGTCAGGCGGTAGTTCCCCCTCTTCCCCCATTCGGGTCACCGCCGTATAGATAGCAAACAGCGGATTAGGGCTCGAAACAGGCCAGTCGCTGGCACCGGCAATCAGTGCGTGATGGCGGAACAAATCGCCCGCGGGATAGAGATGTTGTAGTAAGGGAGTCGGAACTTTCCCTTCCAGCAGCGTAGTGGTTGCACTGTCTTTTCCCGCCCACAGTAACTGCATCGACGCCGCGACGTTCAACTGCTGGAAACGGGGAAGGCTCTGCGGACTAACAATTTCCAGATGGGTGATACTGTGCATAACCTGGCTATCGCCATTTTGCTTTCTGGCACAGGCCACGGCATCCAGCGACTCCTCTACGGCACGATCGCCAATAGCGTGGAAATGGGCGATAAGTTTTGCCGCATCGGCTTTGGCCACCAGCGAGCAGAACTTCACTTTATCGAGCGAATTGTTACCACTGTAGCCGGGCCGGTTCAGATACGGCTGGCTTAGCTTCGCCGTCTGTGACGGGTACTCAATCACCCCATCCTGGAAAATTTTAATCCCGGACAGCGCGATGTTGGGGATACCGGCATATTTTGCGCGGAGAGCGACAACATCATCAATCACCGCCGGCGAGGCGTCGATATTGACCAGGGCTAACCCGGTCACATGCGCGGTGAGTTCCCCGCGTTTTGCAAGTTCACTGTAGGCCGGGAGCAGCCCTTCATCGCCGGGCCCGGGATGAGCATCAAAGGAGGGCGCCAGTGGCCGCAGATTGCTGAGCGGCTCCATCCAGGCGGTGATACCGTAGCGGTTCATCTCTTTTGCTCCCGCAACAATCGACTGGGCGATTTTTTCGTTGTCGACGGGCGGAATGGCGCTCAGAACCCGATCCCAGGCGCCTTCCGAAACAAAGCCGTTGAGTTTACCGTCGGCCGTAAACCCGACGTTCGCTTTAATACTGCTGTCAGCGGTGACGATAGTCTGCGGGGTCAGATTTGCTTTGCGCAGCATCGCCTGATTCACCCAGCCAGTGTGGGCATCAGAGCCCGCCAGAACCACTGGAACATCCTGATACTCAGGTGCATTAAAAACGCTGTTCAGCAGGGGAATATTGTCCCAATAATCCAGAGAGACATTGCTATAGAACTGAATGCCATGGAGATCGCGCCGAGGGTTACTTTCGTTTTTCGCTACAAAGGTTTTGATGGCCTGCGCCTCTTTCATCGCCGGCGGAAACTCGACGGTAATGGTCTGAAATCCACCGTCCGCGACGTGAGCATGGCTGTCGATAAATCCCGGCATCAGGAATTTACCTTGTAAATCGACTCGGCGGGCAGTGGCGCCCATTTGTTTAAGGACATCCTGATAGCGGCCAACGGCAACAATCTTGTCACCTTCAATTCCGATGGCCTCAGGATGCAGGTTCTCAGGATCGGCGGAATAGATGTGTCCGCCATAAAACAGCGTTTGCTGACTCCCCGCCTGAGCAATAGCCGAACTCGCAGCCAGTGTACATGCCAGAAAAATCATTGAGAATTTCATTAATAATTAACTCCGTTGCGTTGCGAATAAACCCATTATTTATTGTGGTAATTCGTCATTCTTCTGGCGTTAATTCAAAGGGATGCAAATGTCATAGACATAAAAATTGCAGGCTGCGTTGGTCTCGTTGTAATACTTTTCGTAGCAGGGCTTATCGCTTTTTATCATTCCCCGCGTCCGCATCCAGGCAAAAGCGAGCTCCCAGGTGTGGTCGACTTGCTCCTCGTGAGCCGCACACTGGCCAACAAGGTAGCTTCCGCCTGCAATGGTCTGCACAGCAATGTTTCTGGGCACCTGTTCACCCGGCGCAAGCTCAAAACCGACATCGGTACGGCAGCGCAATTCGGTCGTGACGTCCGGCGGATCCCAGTACACACAAAACGTTCCTGCGGGATGCGCGGGTGTCCTTTCCGGTAACGAGGCAAGCAGATCCCGGTGCGTTTGCTGGCAGGTTTCTTTGCCATAGGGGCCAAACCGGCGCATAAAGGCCACTCTCCGCGTCGGAAGCGAAACCACACTCACACCAAGCAAACCGGCGGTGCGGCGCTGCTCCTCGCTAATATCGCTCTGAGGATAGGTGCTTTTCTGACACGGAACGTGTCCTGCCTTGCTTTTTGTATCCGGACGATAGCGCAGACGAAACGCTCCCGGAGAAACGGAAAAATGCTGACGAAATGCCCGGGCAAAATTCTGTGAGCTGGAAAATCCACTCTGCAAAGCCAGACCGGTAATGTCGCTGTAAGGCGCATCAATCAAACGCATTGCGGCTTTCTCCATCCGCAGACGACGGGTAAATTCCGCAACGGTTTCACCAACCAGTGCTTTGAAAATTCGATGAAAATGAAAGCTGGAGAGCGCCACTTCCCGGGCAACATCTTCCAGAGTGGGATTGTGAGCCAGATGCTGACTGATGTAGTCCATGGCCCGGAACACCTGCTTACGGTAATCCTGAGCCATATTCAGCCTCTCAGGGTGATGAATTGACGACATAAAAAAATCCGGGATGCTGCAACAGCACTCCGGATTTTTACGATTAATGCTTGCGATGTGTTGCGCAGCGTCTTACTCGACGGTAACGGACTTCGCCAGGTTACGCGGCTGATCGACGTCGGTGCCTTTAATCAGCGCAACGTGATACGCCAGCAGCTGCAGCGGCACGGTGTAGAAGATAGGCGCAATAACCTCTTCCACATGCGGCATCTCGATGATGTGCATGTTGTCGCTGCTGTTGAAACCGGCATCCTGATCGGCGAAGACATACAGCACGCCGCCACGGGCGCGAACTTCTTCGATGTTGGATTTCAGTTTTTCCAGCAGTTCGTTGTTCGGTGCCACAACGATAACCGGCATATCGGCATCAATCAGCGCCAGCGGGCCGTGTTTCAGCTCACCTGCCGCATAGGCTTCGGCGTGAATGTAGGAGATCTCTTTAAGCTTCAGCGCACCTTCGAGCGCGATCGGGTACTGATCGCCGCGGCCGAGGAACAGCGCGTGGTGCTTGTCAGAGAAATCTTCTGCCAGGGCTTCAATGCGTTTGTCCTGAGACAGCATCTGCTCAATACGGCTCGGCAGCGCCTGCAGACCGTGAACGATGTCGTGCTCAATGGCGGCATCAGCCCCTTTCAGGCGCGCCAGTTTCGCCACCAGCATCAGCAGAACGGTCAGCTGTGTGGTAAACGCTTTGGTGGACGCCACGCCGATTTCGGTGCCGGCTTTGGTCATCAGCGCCAGGTCAGATTCACGTACCAGCGAAGAGCCAGGTACGTTGCAGATAGCGAGGGAACCGAGGTATCCCAGCTCCTTCGACAAACGCAGTGCCGCCAGCGTATCGGCCGTTTCGCCAGACTGAGACAGGGTAATCATCAGGCTGTTGCGACGTACCGCCGATTTGCGATAGCGGAACTCAGAAGCGATCTCCACATCACACGGCACACCGGCCAGTGCTTCAAACCAGTAGCGGGACACCATACCGGAGTTGTAGGAGGTGCCACAGGCAACAATCTGGATATGCTCAACCTGGGCGAGCATTTCATTGGCGTTAGCACCGAGCTCGCTCAAATCCACTTCACCATGGCTGATACGGCCGGTGAGCGTGTTTTTGATAGCGTTCGGCTGCTCGTAAATCTCTTTTTGCATGTAGTGGCGATAGATACCCTTATCACCAGCATCATATTGCAGGTTTGATTCGATATCCTGACGCTTAACTTCTGCACCCGATTTGTCGAAGATAGTCACGCTACGACGAGTCACTTCCGCAATATCACCCTCTTCAAGGAAGATGAAACGACGGGTTACCGGCAGCAGTGCCAGCTGATCGGAAGCAATGAAGTTTTCCCCCATGCCAAGACCGATAACCAGCGGGCTTCCTGAACGCGCAGCCAGCAGCGTGCTCGGATCGCGAGAATCCATCACGACTGTACCGTAAGCGCCACGCAGCTGGGGAATAGCACGCAACACTGCTTCACGCAGTGTACCGCCCTGCTCCAGCTCCCAGTGCACCAGGTGAGCAATCACTTCGGTGTCAGTTTCAGAGGCAAAAACGTAGCCACGAGACTGCAGCAGTTCGCGCAGCGGTTCGTGGTTTTCGATGATGCCGTTATGGACCACCACAATGTGGTCGGACACATGCGGATGCGCGTTACTTTCAGACGGTTCACCGTGGGTTGCCCAACGGGTGTGCGCGATACCGGTACCTCCGCGCAGCGGGTGTTCTTCCGCGGCCTGAGCCAGCATCTGCACTTTACCGAGACGACGCAGACGGGTCATATGACCTGCTTCATCAACCACCGCCAGACCGGCAGAGTCATAGCCACGGTATTCCAGACGACGTAACCCTTCGAGAAGGATTTCAGCAATATCACGCTGCGCAACTGCGCCAACAATTCCACACATAGTTTTAGATTCCGAATTTAGGCATTACGCCTGCGTTGTCGCTGACCTGTATTTGCCCTTTCCGGGCGCCCCGAGCCTTGTAGAGAGTGGGGTTATATTTATGAGTACTGCTGTTGGGGGGAGGATTATATTACCCTCTCACCCCGACCCTCACCCCAAAAGGGCGAGGGAGAAAACACTATCACTTCTTCTTCACCGGACGCTGCCAGCCCTGTTTATGCACCTGCGGCACGCGGCTAATCACCAGCTCGTTATCGGCAACATCACGGGTAACCGTGGTACCTGCAGCGATAGTGGCGCCATTACCTACGCTCACCGGAGCCACCAGCTGAGTATCGGAACCGACAAACACATCGTCACCGATGATAGTCTTGAACTTATTCGCACCATCGTAGTTACAGGTGATGGTACCTGCGCCGATATTAACGTTGTCGCCAATTTCCGCGTCACCGAGATAGCTCAGGTGACCCGCTTTGGAGCCTTTACCCAGACGCGCTTTTTTCATTTCGACAAAGTTGCCAACGTGAGCGCCTTCCTGCAGCAAAGATCCCGGACGCAGACGGGCAAACGGACCTATGGTACAAGCAGCTTCCAGGTGAGCGTCCTCAACCACTGAATACGGGCTAATTTCGCAGTCATCACCGATAACGCTGTTTTTAATCACGCAGCCAGTGCCGATCTTCACCCGGTTGCCGAGCGTCACGCTGCCTTCGATGATGACGTTAGTATCGATTTCTACATCGCGCCCGTGGTTCAGGGTACCGCGCAGATCGAAACGTGCCGGATCGCGCAACATAACGCCTGCCAGCAGCAGTTTATCCGCCTGTTCGCTCTGGTAGACACGCTCCAGACGAGCGAGCTGCAGACGGTTGTTAACGCCTTCCATTTCGCTCAGGTGGGTTGGATGCACGGTGGCAATCTCATGACCTTCTGCATATGCCATGGCAATGATGTCGGTGATGTAGAACTCGCCCTGAGCGTTGTTGTTGTTCAGCTTCGATAGCCAGCGCTTCATGTCTGCACCGTTGGCCACCAGGATACCGGTGTTAATTTCCTGAATTTTCAGCTGCTCTTCGCTGGCATCTTTCTGCTCAACAATACCCGTTACCTTGCCGTTTTCACGGGTAATACGGCCGTAGCCGGTAGGATTATCGAGTTTTACCGTCAGCAAACCGATCCCACCCTGCGGTTTCACCGCACACAGGCGCTTAAGGGTGTCGACAGATATCAGCGGTACATCGCCGTACAGCATCAGGATGTCTTCATCATCGCCAAAGAACGGTGCAGCCTGCTGCATCGCATGGCCAGTACCCAGCTGTTCGGCCTGCAACACCCAGTTCAGATTGTCGTTTTTCAGGGTCTGCTGCAGTAAATCACCGCCGTGACCGTACACCAGGTGCACCTGGGCGGCCCCTAAATCAGCAGCTGTATCAATAACATGCTGAACCATCGGTTTTCCCGCCAGGGTGTGAAGCACCTTGGGGAGTTCGGAATACATGCGGGTCCCTTTGCCTGCAGCAAGGATAACCACGCTCATCGCACTGTTTGACATACGCATCCTGACAGTAGTTTGAGTGGGAAGTAGAAACCTTTCGCGTTGAAAATTCTACATATTTTGCATCATGAAATGGGATGCAGAGAAAATGCACAACGCATGGGTTAAAAACCGGTTAATGACTCTATTTTCGGCCATCGTAAACGGTTTTGTCCCGAAAAATATCCCCTGAATCTGAATATTAGTGGCTATGCCGCTGCTTTTACGGTTTTTTTGTCACCTGAATAAAGCGCTAATAAACAAAAAGGCCGCCTGGTGGCGACCTTTTTCTATTCTGGCAATCAGAACTCAGAAGTTCATGTTGCTGAACATAGCGATGATTTTATTGATCATTTTCATTATGAATTCCTGCATAGCACTGGATATTTTTTGTGACTTGCATCACAAAAATGAGTCTACGCTTCATTTTTGAACCGATCAATACCACCATCAGGTTATTTCACATTTAATTAACAGAGGGCATAAAAAAAGCCAGCCTGGAAACCAGACTGGCCTTGAGACATTCAAGCCGGTGTTACATCGCTTTTCTGGTCAACTCGATAACGCGCAGTTTCGCGATAGCTTTAGCCAGTTCAGCGGATGCCTGAGCGTAATCAACATCACCGTGCGAGCTCTTAATGTGCTCTTCCGCTTTACGCTTCGACTCCAGGGCTCGCGCTTCGTCGAGATCCTGGCCACGAATCGCGGTATCAGCCAGAACGGTCACGCTACCAGGCTGCACTTCAAGAATGCCGCCGGACAGATAGATAAACTCTTCATGACCGAACTGTTTAACGATGCGGATCATACCAGGCTTAATGGCGGTGAGCAGCGGGGCGTGCCCTGGGTAGATACCCAGCTCACCTTCACTGCCCGTTACCTGGATTTTCTCAACCAGACCAGAGAACATTTGTTGCTCTGCGCTGACGACATCCAGGTGGTAAGTCATTGCCATATCACCCTCCGATTAAGGCGTTAAAGTTTTTTGGCTTTCTCGACGGCTTCGTCGATGGTGCCAACCATATAGAACGCCTGCTCCGGCAGGTGATCGTATTCACCGTCCATGATGCCTTTAAAGCCACGGATAGTATCTTTCAGCGATACGAATTTACCCGGAGAACCGGTGAAGACTTCTGCAACGAAGAACGGCTGAGACAGGAAGCGCTGAATTTTACGCGCACGTGCCACGACCAGTTTGTCGTCTTCAGACAGTTCATCCATACCCAGGATGGCGATGATGTCTTTCAGTTCCTGGTAACGCTGCAGGATAGACTGTACGCCACGCGCGGTGTCGTAGTGCTCCTGACCAACAACCAGCGGATCCAGCTGACGGCTGGTGGAATCCAGCGGGTCAACGGCCGGGTAGATACCCAGGGATGCGATCTGACGGCTCAGTACCACAGTCGCGTCAAGGTGCGCAAAGGTGGTGGCTGGTGACGGGTCAGTCAAGTCATCCGCAGGTACGTATACCGCCTGAACGGAGGTGATAGAACCGGTTTTGGTAGAGGTGATACGTTCCTGAAGAACACCCATCTCTTCCGCCAGAGTTGGCTGATAACCTACCGCAGAAGGCATACGACCCAGCAGTGCGGATACTTCCGTACCGGCCAGGGTATAACGGTAGATGTTATCGACGAACAGCAGAACGTCACGGCCTTCGTCACGGAATTTCTCAGCCATGGTCAGGCCGGTCAGCGCAACGCGCAGACGGTTTCCCGGCGGCTCGTTCATCTGGCCGTACACCAGGGATACTTTATCCAGTACGTTGGAGTCGGTCATTTCGTGGTAGAAGTCGTTACCCTCACGAGTACGTTCACCCACGCCTGCAAACACAGAGTAACCGGAGTGCTCAATCGCGATGTTACGGATAAGCTCCATCATGTTTACAGTTTTACCTACACCCGCACCACCGAACAGACCGACTTTACCACCCTTAGCGAACGGGCAGATCAGATCCATTACTTTGATACCGGTTTCCAGCAGTTCCTGAGAGCTGGACAGCTCTTCATAGGAAGGTGCTGCGCGGTGGATAGCCCAACGCTCTTCTTCACCGATGTCGCCTTTCATGTCGATCGGCTGACCCAGGACGTTCATGATACGGCCCAGGGTTGCTTTACCTACCGGGACTTCGATCGGGTGCTCGAGGTCTTTAACTTCCAGACCACGACGCAGACCGTCGGAAGAACCCATGGCGATAGTACGCACGATACCGCCGCCGAGCTGCTGCTGAGCTTCCAGCACCAGTTTCTCGTTACCATTTTGTACCTCAAGAGCATCGTACACGCGCGGTACGGCATCCTGAGGGAATTCGACGTCAACCACGGCGCCGATTACCTGGACAATTTTTCCAGTAGCCATCTTGAATCCTCTACGAATTAACCTGGTTATACCGCGGATGCACCACCGACGATCTCGGTGAGTTCCTGAGTAATGCTGGCCTGACGAGCTTTGTTGTAAACCAACTGCAGCTCTTTAATCAGGCTGCCGCCATTGTCGGTCGCGGCTTTCATCGCCACCATACGTGCGGCCTGCTCGCTGGCCAGGTTTTCTACCACGCCCTGATAAACCTGAGATTCCACATAACGACGCAGGAGGGTATCCAGCAGCGCTTTTGGATCTGGCTCATACAGGTAATCCCAGGATTTACGCTTCAACTCAGCATCGTCTGATGCCGGTAACGGCAGCATCTGCGTGAGGGTCGGAACCTGAGACATGGTGTTAATAAATTTGTTGCTGACAACGTACAACCTGTCCAGACGGCCTTCATCATAGGCCTGCAACATCACTTTTACCGGGCCGATCAGTTCGGACAGGGACGGGTTATCACCCATACCGGTCACCTGGGCGACAATATTGCCACCTACGGAATTGAAGAAAGACACGCCTTTAGAGCCGATCATCGCGATTTCGCTCTGAACGCCTTTATCAGACCATGCTTTCATATCCGCCAACAGTTTCTTGAACAGGTTAATGTTCAAGCCACCGCACAGACCACGGTCGGTCGACACCACCAGGTAGCCCACGCGCTTAACGTCGCGTTCTTCCAGGTAAGGGTGCTTGTATTCCAGATTACCACTCGCAAGGTGACCAATCACTTTACGCATGGTATCTGCATAAGGACGGCTGGCCGCCATACGCTCCTGCGATTTACGCATTTTGGAAGCGGCGACCATCTCCATCGCTTTAGTGATCTTTTGCGTGTTCTGGACGCTTGCGATCTTACTACGTATCTCTTTTGCGCCGGCCATGAGCTTCTCCTCAATGCCTACGGCCTGCCCGAAGACAGGCCGTCAGACGTTACCAGGACTGGGTTGCTTTGAAGGAATCGAGGATGCCTTTCAGCTTGCCTTCGATTTCGTCGTTATAGCCACCGGACTGGTTAATCTCTTGCATCAGCGGAGCATGATCACGGTCAACGTAAGCCAACAGTGCGGCTTCGAAGCTACCGATTTTCGCCAGTTCTACATCAGACAGATAGCCACGTTCAGCAGCGAACAGAACCAGAGACTGCTGCGCAACGGACATCGGCGCATACTGTTTCTGCTTCAGCAACTCGGTCACTTTCTGACCGTGGTCCAGCTGTTTACGGGTTGCATCGTCAAGGTCGGATGCAAACTGGGAGAACGCCGCCAGTTCACGATACTGTGCCAGCGCGGTACGAATACCACCGGACAGTTTTTTCATGATCTTGGTCTGAGCAGCACCACCAACACGTGATACGGAGATACCCGGGTTAACCGCCGGACGAATACCGGAGTTAAACAGGTTGGTTTCCAGGAAGATCTGACCATCGGTAATGGAAATTACGTTAGTCGGAACGAACGCGGAAACGTCACCGGCCTGGGTTTCGATGATCGGCAGCGCGGTCAGAGAACCGGTTTTGCCTTTCACTTCACCTTTGGTGAAGTTCTCAACGTATTCAGCGTTTACGCGGGATGCGCGCTCCAGCAGACGAGAGTGGAGATAGAATACGTCGCCCGGGAATGCTTCACGTCCTGGCGGACGACGGAGCAGCAGGGAAACCTGACGATATGCGACAGCCTGTTTGGACAGATCATCGTAAACGATCAGTGCATCTTCACCACGGTCACGGAAATATTCGCCCATTGCGCAACCGGCATACGGAGCCAGGTACTGCAGTGCGGCGGATTCAGACGCGGTAGCGACCACAACGATGGTATTCTGCAGTGCGCCGTGCTCTTCCAGCTTACGTACCACGTTAGAAATGGTGGACGCTTTCTGGCCGATTGCTACGTATACGCATTTGATGCCGGAATCACGCTGGTTGATGATCGCATCGACAGCCATCGCGGTTTTACCGGTCTGACGGTCACCGATGATAAGCTCACGCTGACCACGACCGATTGGGATCATGGCATCAACGGATTTATAACCGGTCTGAACTGGCTGATCTACGGACTGACGGTCGATTACGCCCGGTGCGATAACTTCGATTGGAGAGAAGCCATCGTGCTCAACCGGACCTTTACCGTCGATTGGCGCACCCAAGGTGTTAACCACACGACCCAGCAGGCCACGGCCAACCGGAACTTCCAGGATACGACCAGTACATTTAACCTTCATGCCTTCGGCAAGGTCAGCGTACGGACCCATAACTACCGCACCAACGGAGTCGCGCTCCAGGTTCAGTGCGATAGCGTAACGGTTACCCGGCAGGGAAATCATTTCACCCTGCATACAATCGGCAAGGCCGTGAATGCGGATAACACCGTCACTTACAGAAACAATAGTACCTTCGTTGTGAGCTTCACTCACTACATTGAACTGAGCAATGCGCTGCTTGATCAGTTCGCTGATTTCGGTGGAATTCAGTTGCATGCTCCAGTCCCCTTAAGACTGCAAGACGTCTGCAAGGCGCTCAAGACGGCCGCGTACGCTGCCATCAATGACCATATCACCCGCTCGGATGATAACGCCTGCCATTACAGACTTATCGATTTTGCAATTCAGCTTAACTTTGCGTGACAGACGTTTTTCCATCGCACTGCTGATCTTCGCAAGCTGCTGTTCACTTAATTGCGCAGAAGAAGTCACTTCGACTTCCGCGATTGCCTCACTAGCGGCACGCAGGTGAACAAACTGCTCAAGAACATCCGGGAGCGCGTTCAGACGACCGTTTTCAGCCATAACCCGAATCAGGTTCTGGCCATTGTCATCCAGCTGCTCACCGCATACGGCGATAAACGAGTTAGCGAGCGTTTCCGGCGCCAAAGCGCCAGAGAGAAGCTCAGCCATCTGTTCGTTTTTTGTCACTTCGGCGACAAACGCCAGCATGTTCTGCCAGTGTTCTACGCTTTGGTGTTCGACGGCAAAGTCAAAAGCTGCTTTGGCGTAGGGGCGAGCTACCGTTACAAATTCAGACATCAGCCCCTCCCTCCTTACAGTTCAGCGACAAGTTTGTCCACGATGTCGCTGTTAGCAGCTTCATCCACGGAACGTTCGATGATCTTCTCGGCGCCAGCAACAGCCAGGTGAGCAACTTGCTTACGTAACTCTTCGCGGGCACGTTTACGCTCAGCTTCAATTTCAGCCTGCGCCTGTGCAACGATTTTGTTACGTTCCTGTTCTGCTTCAGCTTTTGCTTCGTCCAGAATCTGAGAGCGACGTTTGTTCGCCTGCTCAATAATCACCTGGGCTTCCGCTTTCGCTTTTTTCAGCTGGTCGGTCGCGTTGGCCTGTGCAAGGTCCAAATCTTTCTTAGCACGTTCTGCAGAAGCAAGGCCGTCAGCAATCTCTTTTTGACGTTTTTCGATGGCAGCCATTAAAGGCGGCCATACGTACTTCATGCAGAACCATACGAAAAGAACAAACGCGATGGCCTGGCCGAGGATTGTTGCGTTCATGTTCACAGCACAATACCTCTTAAAATATCTGTGGCTTAGGTTGTTATTTCGTACGACTTACTACGCGACAGCAAACATCACGTACAGACCCAGACCTACAGCGATCATTGGGATAGCATCCACCAGACCCATAACGATAAAGAACTGAGTACGCAGCAGAGGAATCAGATCCGGTTGACGCGCTGCGCCTTCCAGGAATTTGCCCCCGAGGATGCCGATACCGATCGCAGCACCGATTGCCGCCAGACCCATCATCACAGCGGCAGCCATGTACAGCAGATCCATATTCAGGTTTTCCATGACAGTCTCCAGTTTGTTTCAGTTAAAACGTAGTAGTGTTGGTTAAAAATCAATGCTCTTCAGATGCCATCGACAGATAGACAATCGTCAGAACCATGAAGATAAAGGCTTGCAGTGTGATAATCAGGATGTGGAAAATGGCCCACGGCACATTCAGAATCCACTGTGACCACCACGGCAACAGACCAGCTATCAGAATGAAAATCAGCTCACCCGCATACATGTTACCGAACAGTCGCAGACCGAGTGAAACCGGTTTGGACAGCAGGCTAACCCCTTCAAGGATTAAGTTGACAGGAATGAACGCCCAGTGATTGAACGGCTGCAGGGTCAGTTCTTTAACGAACCCGCCCACGCCTTTCATTTTGATGCTGTAGAACAGAATGAGGATAAATACGCCCAGCGCCATCGACAGTGTGATGTTGACGTCAGCAGACGGCACCACACGCAGTGCAGGCAGGCCGAGAACGTGCTCACCAATCCACGGAATAAAGTCGATAGGCAGCAAGTCCATCAGGTTCATCAGGAATACCCAGACGAACACCGTCAGCGCCAGCGGTGCAATGAGCTTGCTCTTGCCATGGTACATGTCTTTGACGCTGCCATGAACAAAACCAATAATCATCTCAATTGCGGTCTGGAACTTGCCCGGGACGCCGCTGGTCGCTCTTTTAGCCACACCACGGAACATCGCCAGGAACAACAGACCCAGAACCACCGAGAAAAACATGGAGTCAATATTGAGCGTCCAGAAGGTGGCTGGGGGGTTATGCGGATCCACCAGCGAGAATGTACGTAGATCAAGCTGAAGGTTATTCAGGTGATGACCTATGTAATCCTGCGGCGTCATATTTTCAGAAGCCATGATGCCTTTACCCTTTGTTGTTAATTACAGCGGGTGCCAGTATCTGAACCACTAGCACCAAAATCCACGTCACGATGAGCGGCAAAAAAACCGCCTTAAAAACCGCCAACGCCACCACCAGCAAAGCCAGCATCGCTAACACCTTGAACGCCTCACCGAAGGCAAATGTCCAGGCCACTCGGCCCTTCGCAGGTGTCTGCGCCTGGTGACGCCAGGCAAAAATCATAAACAACACGTTAGGCAGAAATACTGCCATACCGCCGCATGCGGCGGAAATGCCCCAGAAGGGGTCTTTGAGGCAAAACAGCAGTCCACTTGCTATTACTGCCATAAGCTGGATGAACAGAAGCTTACGAGCAACGTTTCGACTCACGAGCGACACAGACATCACGTTTTTACTCCTGCTCCCTTCGAGGTATGTCGCGTGTCGTATAAAACGTTCTTTAAGGCTTAGAGTCAAGCATCAAAAAGCGGTCAAATTATACGGTGCGCACCGGTGATTTCAAACATTAAGTAGCTAAAAGGTGAATAAATGTTTAAATAATTTTCCGCCGTGCTGTTTTTCACGTTTTGACGATTCTGTGAACGATCAAACAAAAATGCAAATAACGCGAAAACCCTGAATACAAAGCGTGGAGCAGATCACAAATTAAACATTACGCTGCTGATTCGATTAAATAGGCGCGAAAAATGCTGGTTTTCATCCATTTGAAAATTAAGATGAAACTGAACCTCGGTTTTCGAAAAAGCCATATACACAATAAAAACCCCTGATTGACATTTATAATAAAAATTTAACATCAGAGTGTTAGTCATGCTTATACGTTTAGCCCGCTAATAATCATGCGCTTGATTATTAGAAATTCCGGTACGCTATTGCTCGTTAAACCGGCGATAAAATCAGGTTAACGCTGGGTTAAATGTAACCAGATATGCTGCGGCAATCGGTCTCATTTATTAACATTCCAGCGCCCCTGTTTTTTCCATTTTTTTTGATGAAAATTAAATTTTGTTTGGCTTTATGAGCACTAAATGACGTTCGCCATCAAGATGTGGCACCTGAAGCTTGATTGATTTTTCAACAACAAAACCTTCCGGCAGCTGCGCTATCTCATCTTCAGGTAAAATCCCCTTCAGCGCATAGAAGCGCCCTTCCCTGCCAGGCAGGTGCTGACACCAGTTCACCATATCGGTCAGTGAGGCAAATGCACGGCTGATAACTCCGTCAAACGGCGGTTCGGCCGGAAACGCTTCCACACGGCTCTGCACCGGAGCAACATTCTCCAGTTTCAGCTCATGCTGTACCTGCTTCAGGAAGCGCACGCGTTTGCCAAGGCTGTCGAGCAGCGTGAAGTGGCAGTGCGGCAGAACGATAGCCAGCGGAATACCGGGTAAGCCCGGGCCAGTACCCACATCGATAAAACGACTGCCCTGCAGGTGTGGAGCCACGACGATGCTGTCGAGGATATGACGCACCAGCATCTCGTTCGGGTCACGTACTGAGGTCAGGTTGTACGCCTTGTTCCATTTGTTGAGCAATTCGACATAGGCCACCAGCTGATTTTTCTGGTGATCGGTGAGCGAAATACCTGCTTCATCCAGCAGACGAGAGAGTTTGTTGAGCACGGTGAATACCTGTTTGCGGTGATGAGCCGGATAGCGATTTCGGCTTATCCGGCTTTCGTTCCAGACCCGGCAAGCGATGCCGGGCATTTTTCGATAAGTTATGCGCTGCGGCGCAGCATACCCTGTTTTTTCAACCAGACCAGCAGGATGGAGATTGCAGCCGGGGTGATCCCGGAAATACGCGAAGCCTGGCCTATCGATACCGGTTTGTGATCGTTAAGCTTGGCAATGACTTCGTTAGAGAGGCCATTGACCTGGCGGTAATCGAGCGTTGCCGGCAGCAGCGTATTTTCATTGCGCTGCTGTTTTTCAATCTCATCCTGCTGACGCGCGATATACCCTTCGTATTTCACCTGAATCTCAACCTGTTCAGCGGCTTCGGTATCTTCAAGACCCGGAGCAAATGCGCTAAGTTGAACCAGCTGTTCGTAGGTCATTTCCGGGCGGCGCAGCAGATCTTCACCGCTGGCTTCACGCGACAGCGGTGCCGTCAGGTGAGCGTTCACTTCCGGTGCAGACTCAGCGGTCGGGTTCACCCAGGTCGATTTCAGACGCTGACGTTCACGCTCAATGGTTTCCAGCTTGTCGTTGAAACGCGCCCAACGTTCGTCATCCACCAGACCCAGCTCACGACCCACTTCGGTCAGGCGCAGATCGGCGTTGTCTTCACGCAGCATCAGGCGATATTCAGCGCGAGAGGTAAACATACGGTACGGCTCTTTGGTACCCAGAGTACAGAGATCGTCCACCAGTACCCCAAGGTATGCCTGAGAACGGCCTGGCGCCCAACCTTCTTTCTCCGCTGAGAAACGCGCGGCGTTAAGCCCGGCAAGCAGACCCTGGGCAGCGGCTTCTTCGTATCCGGTGGTGCCGTTGATCTGACCAGCAAAGAACAGACCTTCGATGAATTTGCTCTCAAGCGTCGGTTTCAGATCGCGCGGGTCAAAGAAATCGTACTCGATGGCATAGCCAGGACGAACGATACGCGCATTTTCCATCCCCTGCATGGAGCGAACAATCTGCATCTGGACATCAAACGGCAGGCTGGTGGAGATACCGTTTGGATAAATTTCGTTGGAGGTGAGTCCTTCCGGCTCAAGGAAGATCTGATGCTGATTGCGATCGGCAAAGCGCATCACTTTGTCTTCGATGGATGGGCAGTAACGCGGGCCGATCCCTTCGATCACACCAGCATACATCGGGCTGCGATCGAGGTTATTACGGATCACGTCATGGGTTTTTTCATTGGTGTGCGTGATGTAGCACGGCACCTGGCGCGGATGTTGTTCAACCGACCCCATGAATGAGAATACCGGCATCGGGTTATCACCGTGCTGCTGTGCCAGAACGCTGAAATCGATAGTGCGCGCGTCAATACGTGGCGGAGTACCGGTTTTCAGGCGATTTACGCGCAGCGGCAGTTCACGCAGACGGCGTGACAGCGAAATGGACGGCGGATCGCCTGCACGGCCACCGCTGTAGTTATCCAGACCAATGTGGATCTTACCGTCGAGGAAAGTCCCCACGGTCAGCACTACCGCTTTGGCACGGAACTTCAGGCCCATCTGAGTGACTGCACCCACGACACGATCGTTTTCGACGATCAGATCTTCAACCGCCTGCTGGAAAATCATCAGATTCGGTTGATTCTCGAGTGCGGTGCGCACTGCCTGACGGTAGAGTACGCGGTCAGCTTGTGCACGAGTAGCACGCACTGCCGGGCCTTTGCTGCCGTTTAGTATCCTAAACTGAATGCCTGCCTGATCGATAGCTTTTGCCATCAGCCCGCCGAGAGCATCCACTTCTTTTACCAGGTGTCCTTTCCCAATACCGCCAATGGCCGGGTTGCAGCTCATCTGCCCCAGCGTGTCGATATTGTGTGTCAAAAGCAGGGTCTGTTGGCCCATTCGCGCTGCTGCCATTGCGGCCTCAGTGCCTGCGTGACCCCCGCCAATGATGATGACGTCAAAAGGATCCTGATAAAACATGGTGGTCTGCCTCGCGTAAAGCGGTTTGAAAATGGATTGATGCCCGGGCCGTGGATTCTACTCAACTTTAGTCTTTCGAGAAAGCACTGGGATCCTGAGTATTAAAAAGAAGATCTTTTTATTTAGAGATCTGTTCTATTGTGATCTCTTATTAGGATCGGCATGTCTTGTTGATAAGTCGGATCCGCTTTTTAAGATCAAAGAGTTATTCTGGATCATTCGCTGTGAATGATCGGTGATCCTGGTCCGTATAAGCTGGGATCAAAATGAAGGGTTATGCACAACTCAAAAACTGACCAATCGTTATTCATTGGATAACTACTGGTTGATCCAAGGTTTTAACCAGAGTTATCCACATACGATCGCACGATTTGTTCATCTACTTGATCAAGTTTTTCCACGATCCCAGCCAAACCTCAGCCGGATCTTCAGGAATATCGTGCTCGAGAATGTTGATCTTCAGGGTGTCGCCAGTCTGCTTCGCCCCGCAGGATTTCAGTGCGCTGTCCAGCTTGTCGATAGCGCCACAGAAGGTGTCGTATTCACGACTGCCGATCCCGATAGCGCCAAAGCGAACATCGCTAAGATCGGGTTTCTGCTCCAGCAGGCAGTCGTAAAACGGCTGCAGGTTATCCGGAATATCTCCGGCACCGTGGGTAGAACAGATAACTAACCAGATACTTTGGGGATCAAGGTCATCCAACAGCGGCCCATGCTGCGTTTCGGTCGTAAAGCCCGCGTCTTCCAGCTTTTCGGCCAGGTGTTCTGCTACATATTCGGCACCGCCAAGGGTGCTGCCGCTGATGAGAGTAATATCCGCCATGAATGCCTGCTCCAGAGTCTGAGTGGCGTATTGTACGCTGTGAGCGGGCTGGGATCTACCTGTGGAAAACAGGGGATTAAAAAAGCCCGATCACGGGCGAATGGTACGCATGATCGGGTTCTGCAGGGAGATCAGAGTTTCGGTGGACTGAATTTCATCGATTGTTTGGATCTTGTTGATAAGTACCTGCTGCAGGGCATCAATCGATCGGCACATGACTTTAATGAAGATGCTGTAGTGTCCGGTGGTGTAGTAGGCCTCGGTCACCTCATCCAGACTTTCAAGCTTCGCCAGCGCAGACGGATAGTCTTTTGCGCTCTTCAATATAATGCCGATAAAACAGCAGACGTCGTAACCGAGCTGTTTTGGGCTGACGTCGATACGTGCCCCAGTGATGATGCCCGCCTGCTTCATCTTCTCTACCCGAACGTGAATGGTCCCGGGGCTTACGCCAAACTGTTTGGCCAGCTCAGCGTAGGCCGTACGTGCATTGGCCATCAGCACCTCAAGTATGCTGCGGTCCAGATTGTCGATCTGATAATTTTCCATCGTTTTTTCTTATGAAGATTGATGATTATGATAATTTTAGCGCCTGATTTTAACGAATTAAAAGTGCAATGGCGATTTTGTTTGTTGATTATTGAATTTCACCCGCCTTTTGTTGCTTAATCAACAGCAACAGGACGCAGGAGTAAATAAAAATGAAAACCGCTTATATCGCAAAACAACGCCAGATCAGTTTCGTTAAGTCCCACTTTTCACGCCAGCTGGAAGATAAGCTTGGGCTGATTGAAGTTCAGGCACCAATCTTAAGCCGCGTGGGTGACGGGACGCAGGATAACTTATCCGGTTGCGAAAAAGCGGTGCAGGTGAAAGTGAAAACACTGCCAGACGCCCAGTTCGAAGTGGTTCATTCCCTTGCGAAGTGGAAGCGTCAAACCCTGGGACAACACGACTTCAGCGCGGGCGAAGGGCTGTACACGCACATGAAAGCCCTTCGCCCCGATGAAGACCGTCTCTCTCCTATTCACTCCGTATACGTTGACCAGTGGGACTGGGAGCGCGTGATGGGTGATGGAGAGCGTCATACCGGTACGCTGAAAGCCACTGTTGAAGCAATCTGGCAGGGGATCAAAGCCACCGAGGCGGCGGTAAGTAAAGAGTTTGGTCTGGCACCGTTCCTGCCAGAGCAGATCCACTTTGTTCACAGCCAGGAGCTGCTGAGCCGCTACCCGACGCTTGACGAAAAGGGTCGTGAGCGCGCAATTGCCAAAGAGCTTGGCGCGGTATTCCTGATTGGTATCGGTGGCAAACTGAGTGACGGTAAGCGTCACGATGTACGTGCGCCGGATTATGATGACTGGAGCACGCCGTCGGCTTCCGGTTTTGCCGGACTCAATGGGGATATCCTGGTGTGGAACCCGGTTCTGGAAGATGCTTTTGAGCTCTCTTCTATGGGGATCCGTGTTGATGCTGACGCCCTGAAACGTCAGCTGGCGATCACCGGTGATGAAGATCGTCTGCAGCTGGAATGGCACCAGGCGCTGCTGCGCGGTGAGATGCCGCAGACCATCGGTGGTGGTATCGGCCAGTCGCGTTTAACTATGCTTCTGCTGCAGCTGCCGCACATCGGTCAGGTTCAGTGTGGCGTATGGCCGCAGCAGGTTCGTGAGAACGTCGGCGCTCTGCTGTAAGACTTAACGCCGCCAGCGACGCAGCAGGCGGCTCCGCAGCCCGGTATCAAAGCGCCAGATATGATCGAAGATGCGCATGATGCCGGGTTTGCCATGAACGGACATTGCCACCGCGTGAAAACGGTGCTGGTGACGATGCTGTAACTCCTTCACTTTCTCCACCACATCGTCCGGCAGTCGCTGGGCAATAAAGTCAGAAATCACGACCGCATCGGCGTCCGCCCATGCCGCTTCCTGCATTCTTTCTATAATGGCGCGAAAGCAGCTGGCAATATCGGTGCCGCCGCGAAAGCGCTGGCTTAGAAAACGGATCGCCTGCTCGATCCCCTGGCGCCCGGTCAGCTCGTAACGCACCACTTCGCTGGAGAACAGCATAATGAAACAGCGGCGGTTATCAGCCAGCGCGACGCGCATCAGCGCCAGGCAAAAGGCTTTCGCACACTGTTCATTGAATCCGCCCATGGAGCCCGAGGTATCCACGCAGACGATGAATGGTCCACGCGGCTGCTGCTCAACATCCTGATGGACTACCGGACGCTCACTCACCTTCTCGCGCCAGGCGTCGCCGTGCAGACGATACGTCAGCAGCTGTTTCTCCACCAGCCGGCGATAAAACTCGTATTCCAGCTCGGTTATCCCAAGCGTCGCCAGCTCCGGTGGCAGCAGGCGCAGAATATCGTCGCTCTGCTGGAGGCCATCAACCTGTTCCGGTACGGTTGCAGGTTCACGCACCAGGGTGCGGAAGGTTTCCATCGGTGAGTCTTTCTTCGGCACGGATTTCGCTTCCCGCGAGCGCCCGAGCTGTTCTGCAAGCTGCAAAAGCTCCGGCTGCTGGGTCAGAAACTCACCATATTTAACGATAAGCTGATAATCGCCGCGCTTGAGCTGGCCTGCGCTCATATCCCACAGGCGACCGGCAGCGTTTTCATTCTCGACAAGCACCGGATCCAACTGCCCGCTTAAGGTCATTCGTTCCTGAACTTCACTCAGCAGTTGTTCCCGCTCCTCTTCAAGCAGTTGCTGATTGAGGGTGGTAGTTTGCACCACCAGACTTAGCCGCCAGCGCTGTAAAAAGAGCGTGTGTAGCGCCGGGGTAAAGGTGGCATTGCCGTCCACCAGCTGTTGCGCCTGCGCGGCGAAGGGCGACTGCAGCTTATGCAGCAGCGTCAGGGTTTGTGGTAGCTGAACGATAAACTGCGTTGTCGAAAGCTTCTGACACTGCTGGTAGCACATCACCTCATCCGCCAGCTCCGGCGGAACATCGACCTCTTTGAGGCGGTTTTTCAACGACTCCCGCCAGCGCGGGATATCTTCGGTGATGGCGTGCTTCAGGCGGGGAAATTTCTCAAAGAACAGTGCCAGCTGTGGTGAGGCTAACAACGCGAGGAGCATCTCTTCAATGAGGCCCTCCTCGCTGACGGAGAGCATGACGTTCAGTGTATCCAGCGTCAGCATTGACGGGCCTGTTTAATCTGCGCGCCAACATCCTGCAGACTGGACTCAATGCGACCTAGCCAGTCGCTATGCACAAACAGGCATTTTTGCTGTTCACTGAAGCGGTTGTGCTGCTGGTGCCACTCTTCATCGAGCGCGTCCAGTTGCTGTTTTATCTCTTCCGGCATGTTCTCCTGGGCGGCAATGCCGGGCAGGGTCAACCGCGATCCCTGCAGACTCACGTCGCGTACAACCAGATGCTGGCTGGCGTCGACTTCCAGATTCACCACCTGCGCAAAGCCAATACCGTTGAGCTTGCCGCGAATTTCACCTCCCTTTTCCAGCCACAGCTCGAGCGCCGGGCGATCAAAGGTGATGTGAACGACGTTGATATCGTGAAGCTTCAACGGCTGCTGGAGCAGCAGAGTGAGGAGGTTATCTTGCAGCTCTGCCGGTAGCTCGTAATGAGGTTTACGGCTAAACATGCCGCCGACGCGGGTCACTTTCAGCGCAGTTTTGTCGCTTTGCTGTTGTTGAAGCTGGATACGTCGCTGGGTAATTGCTCCCAGGCGGTTCAGCATGGCCTGCTGCTGCCAGGCGTGCCCGGTCATCAATATCTCCAACTGATGTTGCATCAGATGCATGCTTTCGGCGTTGTGCCACAGACAGTCTTTCAGCAGGATAAGATCGATAGGTGCAATGGCGTCACGACCGCTGAAGAAGGCGCTGGCCTGCAGTAAACGGATCGCCTTTTTCCAGCGCCGATCGGACACATAGGGTGCGCTTGGCAAAGTATCGAGCTGTTGGCGAAGCTGGTAGATGAGCTCGAAGACGCTGTCTGTCAGCCTGACGCTGCCGATATCCTTTTGCCACTGCACAAACTCTTCATCCGTAACCTGTACGCTTGCAGGAACCGGGTTTTCGTTTTCATCCTGCTGGCTGACCAGCATGGAGCGGAAGTTTCCCTTCTCCTGCACTTTATCCATCCACAGGCGAATAAGCATACGGTCGTACAGCGCTTCAAGGCTGCTGTCGGCTTCCGGGAGTTCGTTCGATGCGGCTACCAGCAGGCGCATTGGGATTTTGGCTTCGTTGGCACCGTTGCGGAAGCTGCGTTCGTTGATGGCGGTAAGCAGGGTGTTCAGGATGGCCGGGCCCGCTTTCCAGATCTCATCGAGAAAGACGATTTCAGCTTCCGGAAGATATCCGGCGGTCAGTCGCTCATATCGCCCTTCATCTTTTAGCGCCTGAATCGAGAGTGGGCCAAACACTTCTTCCGGGGTGGAGAAACGCGTCATCAGATATTCAAACGCGCGCGCATGCTGGAAAGCAAATTTCAGGCGACGAGCAATCAGGCTTTTAGCGATACCGGGCGGCCCAAGCAGGAACACGCTCTCGCCGCTGAGTGCTGCCAGCAGGCAGAGCCTAATGGCGTGGCTACGTTCATACAGCCCTTTCTCCAGAGCCGCGCTTAGCCGGGAAATTCTTTCTGCCAATAAATGTGATTGAGCCATAATTGATTTGCGTCCTTTCTCCGTGTTCCGGCTTGACTTAGCGAGTATAGCCGTTCAGGAATGTGGGCGGAACCTGGCGGCAAAAGCACCGATTTTTTCTTTGAGCCAGGTTAACATGAATTCAGTTAGGGGTACGATTTTGCAGTAAATCATGCATACTGTGCGCCTTTTGTGGGCCAAGGGATCAGGCACTCATTTGTTTTATAAACGAAAGACGAGTCTATGAGCACTGATAATAAACAATCATTGCCCGCGGTTACGCTTGCGGCAATTGGCGTGGTATACGGCGACATTGGTACCAGCCCACTTTATACGCTTCGAGAATGTCTGTCAGGGCAGTTTGGTTTTGGCGTTGAACAGGATGCGGTATTTGGCTTTCTGTCACTGATCTTATGGTTGCTGATTTTTACGGTTTCCATCAAGTACATCACCTTTGTTATGCGGGCGGACAACGCCGGTGAAGGGGGGATCCTGACACTGATGTCCCTCGCCGGACGCAACACTTCTGCCAAAATGACCTCCGTTCTGGTGATCCTTGGCCTTATTGGCGGCAGCTTTTTCTATGGCGAGGTGGTTATTACCCCGGCCATTTCGGTTATGTCAGCGATAGAAGGGCTGGAGATTATTGCTCCCCAGCTTGATTCCTGGGTGGTCCCCATCGCGATAATCGTACTCACGCTGCTGTTCATGATCCAAAAGCATGGTACCGGCATGGTCGGTAAACTGTTTGCACCTATCATGCTTATCTGGTTTGTGCTGCTGGCGGTATTGGGCCTCAGAAGCATTATTGATAACCCGATAGTACTGCAGGCGTTGAACCCGTACTGGGCGGTGCATTTCTTCCTCGAATATAAAACCGTGTCGTTCGTGGCGCTGGGTGCCGTGGTGCTGTCGATTACCGGGGTTGAAGCACTGTATGCCGACATGGGTCACTTCGGTAAATTGCCGATTCGCGTGGCGTGGTTCAGTGTGGTGCTGCCTTCACTGGTGCTCAACTATTTCGGCCAGGGGGCTCTGCTTCTGAAAAATCCGGAAGCCATTAAGAACCCGTTCTTCCTGCTGGCGCCTGAATGGGCGTTGATCCCCATGCTTATTCTCGCCACTCTGGCGACGGTGATTGCATCGCAGGCGGTTATCTCCGGCGTCTTCTCCCTGACCCGCCAGGCGGTACGCCTCGGATATTTGTCGCCAATGCGGATAATCCATACTTCAGAAATGGAGTCTGGGCAGATTTATATCCCTTTCATTAACTGGCTGCTCTACTTCGCGGTAGTACTGGTTATCGTCAGCTTCGAACACTCCAGTAACCTGGCGGCGGCTTATGGTATTGCGGTAACCGGCACCATGGTGCTGACTTCTATCCTGTCTGTGACCGTCGCACGCAAAAACTGGCACTGGAACAAGTATCTGGTCGCTGTGATCCTGGTGGCGTTCCTGTTTGTTGACGTTCCGCTGTTCTCGGCGAACCTGGATAAGCTGCTCTCCGGCGGTTGGCTGCCGCTGAGCCTCGGTATCGTGATGTTTATCGTCATGACCACCTGGAAGAGCGAGCGTTTCCGTCTGCTGCGCCGTATGCATGAGCACGGCAACTCTCTGGAGGCGATGATTGCCTCGCTGGAGAAATCGCCGCCGGTTCGCGTACCGGGTACTGCCGTGTATATGTCTCGCGCACTGAACGTGATTCCGTTTGCGATGCTGCATAACCTCAAGCACAACAAAGTGCTGCACGAGCGGGTGATTCTGCTGACGCTGCGTACTGAAGATGCGCCTTATGTACATAACGTACGCCGGGTGCAGATTGAGCAGCTCTCGCCGTCGTTCTGGCGCGTGGTAGCAAGCTACGGCTGGCGTGAAACACCAAACGTGGAAGAAGTATTCCACCGCTGTGGCCTGGAAGGATTAAGTTGCCGAATGATGGAAACCTCGTTCTTTATGTCGCACGAATCGCTGATTATTGGCGAGAAACGGCCATGGTATCTGCGTCTGCGCGGTAAGCTTTATCTGTTGCTGCAACGTAACGCCCTGCGTGCGCCGGACCAGTTTGAGATCCCGCCTAACCGGGTTATTGAGCTTGGTACTCAGGTCGAGATCTAACGACGCTTTCATGCCGGGTGACGCTTTGTTCGCCCGGCACTTCCCCCTTCCTCTATCTCTTCCCGTTTACGTTAGCGAAACGTTTCGACCGCGATCACAAATCTGCTACTTCATGATGGTTTTCTGTACATACTTACGTCTAAACTATCCATAGCGAAACGTTTCGCTAGTGGAGCAAAATAATGAAGAAAGGTACGGTTCTTAACGCTGATATTTCCGCTGTCATTTCCCGTCTTGGGCATACGGATACGTTGGTGGTGTGTGATGCGGGTCTGCCGATCCCACACAGCGCTGAACGCATCGATATGGCATTAACCCAGGGCGTACCTTCGTTTATGCAGGTACTGGAAGTCGTCACGACGGAAATGCAGGTAGAAGCGGCCATTCTGGCGGAAGAGATTAAACACAAAAATCCGCAACTCCACGAAACGTTGCTCAAGCACATCGAGCAGCTGCAGCAACACCAGGGAAACACGATTGAAATTCGTTACACCAGTCATGAGCAGTTCAAACAAAAAACCGCATCCAGTCAGGCGGTAATTCGCAGCGGGGAGTGTTCCCCGTATGCGAATATCATTCTCTGTGCTGGCGTCACTTTCTGAGGCCATCATGGACGCATTACTGCAACTCAAAGGTATTGATAAATCCTTCCCCGGCGTGAAGGCGCTCTCCGGCGCTTCACTCAACGTTTATCCTGGCCGCGTGATGGCGCTGGTGGGAGAAAACGGTGCCGGTAAATCCACCATGATGAAAGTACTGACCGGTATCTACTCGCGTGATGCTGGTTCACTGTTATGGCTTGGGAAAGAAACCACTTTTAACGGACCAAAATCCTCCCAGGAAGCGGGTATCGGCATCATCCACCAGGAGCTGAACCTGATCCCCCAACTGACCATTGCCGAGAATATCTTCCTTGGCCGCGAATTCGTTAACCGCTTTGGCAAAATCGACTGGAAAACGATGTACGCCGAAGCGGATAAGCTGCTGGCGAAGCTGAATTTACGCTTCAAAAGCGATCGTATGGTTGGGGATTTGTCGATTGGCGACCAGCAGATGGTAGAAATCGCCAAAGTGCTGAGCTTTGAGTCGAAGGTCATCATTATGGATGAACCGACCGATGCGCTGACCGATACCGAAACCGAATCACTCTTCCGCGTTATCCGCGAACTGAAATCGCAGGGACGTGGAATTGTCTATATCTCTCACCGCATGAAAGAGATCTTCGAAATCTGCGACGACGTTACGGTTTTTCGCGATGGACAGTTTATTGCCGAGCGCACCGTTGACAGCCTCAATGAAGATCAGCTCATCGAAATGATGGTTGGCCGTAAGCTTGAAGATCAGTACCCGCATCTGGATAAAGCGCCGGGTGAAACTCGCCTGAAGGTCGATAATCTGTGCGGTCCGGGGGTGAAGGATGTCAGCTTTACCCTACGCAAAGGGGAAATCCTGGGCGTAGCTGGCCTGATGGGGGCCGGGCGTACCGAGCTGATGAAAGTGCTGTATGGCGCGCTGCCGCGCACCAGCGGTTACGTTACCCTCGATGGTCATGAAGTGGTGACCCGCTCTCCGCAGGATGGGCTGGCCAACGGGATCGTCTATATTTCCGAAGACCGTAAGCGTGATGGCCTTGTGCTCGGGATGTCGGTGAAAGAGAACATGTCTCTGACCGCGCTGCGCTACTTTAGCCGCAGCGGTGGTGGTCTTAAACATAAAGACGAGCAGCAAGCAGTAAGTGATTTTATTCGCCTGTTTAACGTCAAAACTCCGTCGATGGAGCAGGCTATCGGCTTGCTCTCCGGCGGTAATCAGCAAAAAGTGGCGATTGCCCGCGGCCTGATGACCCGGCCGAAGGTGCTTATTCTCGACGAACCCACCCGTGGGGTAGACGTTGGGGCAAAAAAAGAGATTTATCAGCTGATTAACCAGTTCAAAGCCGATGGCCTGAGCATCATCCTTGTCTCCTCAGAGATGCCGGAAGTGCTGGGCATGAGCGATCGCATCATGGTGATGCATGAAGGGCATCTCGGCGGCGAATTCACGCGCGAGCAGGCCACCCAGGAAGTATTGATGGCTGCCGCAGTTGGCAAGCTTAATCGTGTGAACCAGGAGTAAGAAAGATGACTACCCAGGCCGTTTCCGGACGCCGCTATTTCACCAAAGCGTGGCTGTTAGAGCAAAAATCGCTGATTGCCCTGCTGGTGCTTATCGCCATCGTCTCGACCATGAGTCCCAACTTTTTTACCGTTAACAACCTGTTCAACATTCTTCAGCAGACCTCCGTGAACGCCATTATGGCGGTTGGGATGACGCTGGTGATTTTAACCTCCGGCATTGACCTGTCCGTGGGTTCCCTGCTGGCGCTGACCGGCGCGGTAGCGGCTTCCATCGTGGGCCTTGAAGTGAATGCGCTGGTGGCCGTTGCCGGTGCGCTGGCACTGGGCGCCGCGATTGGTGCTGTGACTGGCGTTATCGTGGCGAAGGGCCGCGTTCAGGCGTTCATCGCTACGCTTGTGATGATGCTGCTGCTGCGCGGGGTAACCATGGTATATACCAACGGTAGCCCGATTAATACCGGATTTACGGATAACGCTGACGTCTTCGGCTGGTTCGGTATTGGTCGTCCGCTGGGTGTGCCGACACCGGTGTGGATCATGGCTATCGTGTTTATTGCTGCCTGGTACATGCTGCATCACACTCGTCTGGGTCGCTACATCTATGCGCTCGGTGGTAACGAAGCGGCGACGCGCCTCTCCGGTATCAGCGTGAATAAAATCAAGATTATCGTCTACTCACTGTGTGGCCTGCTGGCGTCGCTGGCGGGCATCATTGAAGTGGCGCGTCTCTCCTCCGCCCAACCGACGGCCGGTACCGGCTATGAGCTGGACGCTATCGCGGCGGTCGTGCTTGGCGGCACCAGCCTTGCTGGTGGTAAAGGTCGTATTGTTGGGACGTTGATCGGCGCATTAATCCTTGGTTTCCTTAATAATGGTTTGAATTTGTTAGGTGTTTCCTCCTATTACCAGATGATCGTCAAAGCGGTGGTGATTTTGCTGGCGGTGCTGGTAGACAACAAAAAACAGTAATAATCGACTACAGGACATCTCAGATATGAACATGAAAAAACTCGCTACCCTGGTTTCAGCTGTGGCACTAAGCGCCACCGTTAGTGCCAACGCGATGGCGAAAGACACCATTGCGCTGGTTGTCTCCACGCTGAACAACCCGTTCTTTGTGTCCCTGAAAGATGGTGCGCAGAAAGAAGCTGACAAGCTGGGTTACAACCTGGTGATTCTGGATTCTCAGAATAACCCGGCGAAAGAGCTGGCGAACGTGCAGGACCTGACCGTTCGTGGTACCAAAATTCTGCTGATCAACCCGACCGATTCTGATGCGGTAGGTAACGCCGTGAAGATGGCTAACCAGGCTAAGATCCCGGTTATTACCCTTGACCGTGTTGCTGCTAAAGGTGAGGTGGTTAGCCACATCGCTTCTGATAACGTGCTGGGCGGTAAAATCGCCGGTGACTATATCGCGAAGAAAGTGGGCGAAAAGGCAAAAGTTATCGAACTGCAGGGGATTGCAGGAACGTCTGCCGCGCGTGAGCGTGGAGAAGGTTTCCAGCAGGCCGTGGCAGCACATAAATTCAATGTCCTGGCAAGCCAGCCGGCAGACTTCGACCGTACTAAAGGTCTGAACGTCATGCAGAACCTGCTGACCGCGCATCCGGACGTGCAGGCCGTATTCGCTCAGAACGATGAAATGGCGCTGGGTGCACTGCGCGCGCTGCAGACTGCAGGTAAATCTGATGTGATGGTGGTTGGATTTGACGGCACACCGGATGGCGAAAAAGCCGTAAATGATGGCAAACTGGCTGCGACTATTGCACAGTTACCGGAGCAGATCGGCGCCCAGGGCGTTGAGGTTGCGGATAAAGTGCTGAAAGGCGAGAAAGTTCAGGCTAAGTATCCGGTAGATCTGAAACTGGTAGTTAAGCAATAAACTAGTAGCGATTCAGGCTTCGCGCCTGAGGGACAACGTAAAAAAGAAAAGCAGGGCACGCGCCATCGGTGATTTCGCCGGTGGCGCACTTTACCGGACATATTCAACATGAAAACCGCAGGCAATCTCGTCGTCCTTGGCAGCATCAATGCCGATCACATTCTTAACCTTGAATCTTTCCCATCGCCGGGTGAGACCGTTACTGGCAACCACTATCAGGTGGCGTTTGGCGGTAAGGGCGCTAATCAGGCGGTGGCCGCGGGTCGTAGCGGAGCTCATATTGCTTTTATCGCCTGTACTGGCGATGACGATACCGGTGCCCGCGTTCGCCAGCAGCTGGCAAGCGACAACATTGATGTCGCACCTGTCAGCGCGGTTAGCGGAGAATCCACCGGCGTGGCGCTGATTTTCGTCAACGCAGAAGGTGAGAATGTCATCGGTATTCACGCCGGGGCTAACGCCGCGCTGTCTGTCGCGCGCGTTGAGGCTGAAAATTCACGTATCGCAGAGGCCGAGGCGCTGCTCATGCAGCTCGAATCACCGCTTGAGAGCGTTCTGGCAGCGGCCAAAATCGCCCATCAACATAACACCTCTGTCGTGCTGAACCCGGCACCTGCGCGGGAGCTCTCTGATGAACTGCTGTCGCTGGTGGACATCATCACTCCGAACGAAACGGAAGCCGAAAAGCTGACCGGTATTCGGGTGGAGAATGATGAAGATGCCGCTCGTGCCGCAGGTGCGTTGCATGATAAAGGCATTGAAACCGTCATCATCACGCTCGGTAGCCGTGGCGTGTGGGCAAGCGTAAAAGGCGAAGGCCAGCGTGTGCCTGGTTTTAAAGTGAAAGCCATTGATACTATCGCCGCTGGCGACACCTTTAACGGTGCGCTGGTCACCGCGTTGCTCGAAGACAAACCACTGGCGGAGGCTATCCGTTTCGCTCATGCGGCTGCGGCTATCGCCGTGACGCGTAAAGGTGCGCAGCCATCGGTTCCCTGGCGCAAAGAGATCGACGAGTTTTTACGTCAACAGGGGTAACGCTTGGCTACTATGAAGGATGTTGCCCGCGTGGCGGGCGTTTCCACTTCAACCGTTTCGCACGTCATTAATAAAGATCGCTTCGTGAGTGAAGCGATTACGGCGAAAGTCGAAGCGGCTATTAAAAGCCTTAACTACGCGCCTTCTGCGCTGGCGCGTAGCCTGAAGCTTAATCAGACCCGCACCATTGGCATGCTGATTACAGCCAGTACCAATCCCTTCTATTCTGAGCTGGTTCGCGGCGTGGAGCGTAGCTGCTTTGAGCGCGGCTACAGCCTGGTGCTGTGCAACACCGAAGGTGACGAGCAGCGGATGAACCGAAACCTGGAAACGTTGATGCAAAAGCGGGTGGATGGCTTACTGCTGCTCTGCACCGAAACGCATCAACCCTCGCCAGAGATTATGCAACGCTATCCGTCTGTTCCGACGGTGATGATGGACTGGGCGCCTTTCGACGGCGACAGCGACCTGATTCAGGACAACTCGCTGCTCGGCGGTGATATGGCGACACAGTACCTGATTGATAAAGGCCACTCCCGTATTGCCTGTATTTCCGGACCGTTAGATAAAACTCCGGCGCGCCTGCGTCTGGAAGGTTACCGGGTGGCAATGCAGCGCGCCGGGCTTAAGGTTGCCGATGGATATGAAATCACCAGCGACTTCGAGTTTGGCGGTGGTTTTGAAGCCATGCAGCGTTTGCTGGCATTGCCGGAACGGCCAGATGCGGTATTCACCGGTAACGATGCGATGGCGGTTGGGGCTTATCAGGCGCTGTACCAGGCAGGGCTTCGGATCCCGCAGGACGTGGCGGTTATCGGATATGATGACATCGAACTCGCACGCTACATGACACCGCCGCTGACGACTATCCATCAACCGAAAGATGAGTTAGGTGAGCTGGCCATCGATGTGCTTATCCACCGAATGGCGCAGCCAGGGCAAAAACAGCAGCGTGTACAGCTGACGCCAGAGCTGGTGGTTCGCGGTTCCGTTTAACGCTTATGCCGCTCCTTAATCAGGTTGCGGCCATCTTTCGGTTTTAGCAGCATAAACATCAGTGCGGAAACCACGGTGATAGCGCCCATGGTAATAAAGGTGTAGTGGAACTGCTCCACCGTGCTGCTACCGTCAAACCCTTCATAAAAACGCAGTACCGCAGCACTGATGGCAACGCCAAGGCTTATCGACAGCTGCTGTGTGACTGCGAGCAGGCTGTTACCGCTACTGGCGTTGTCATCGGTCAGATCGGCAAGCGTGATGGTGTTCATCGACGTAAACTGCGTTGACATCGCCATCCCCAACACAAAGAGCGGTAAAAGCATCATCCATATTGGCATGTCTGGCGTCTGCAGTGAAAACTGGGCGATCATCAGGCCGATAAATACCGTTATGCCCACCAGAACTTTGCGATAACCGAACCATCTCAGCACCTGAGTGACCGTTGATTTGGCGATAATCGAGCCGACGGCGGTAGGGGCCATCATGCATCCGGCAATCAGCGCCGGATAACCAAAACCAACCTGTAGCATCAGCGGCATCAGGAACGGAATACAGCCAGTTCCCAGACGAGTAGCGAGATTCCCGGCGATCCCGACGGAAAAGGTGCGGGTTTTGAAAATCGGCAGCGCGATAAGCGGCGTCGGGTGACGACGGGCGTGGCGGATATAAGCCAGTAGTAGAAGAACACTCAGCAGCACTATCGCCAGCGCAATCCATGCAGCAACAATCTTCTCGCCGAACAGCTCCATACCGCTGGAAAACAGAACCAGGCTCAGCCCAAACAGGAGAAAGCCGGTCATATCAAAACCGCGGCGGGGAGTCGTAAAGTTCGGCATATATTTGCGGGCATACAGAATCCCGGCCACGCCAATCGGAATATTAATCAGGAAGATCCAGTGCCACGTCGCCCAGGTGACCAGGACCCCGCCGAGTACAGGGCCAAGAATGGGGCCGACCAGTCCAGGCATGGTAACGAAGTTCAGCACCGGGAGGAGTTCGCTGCGTGGATAAGCCCGCAATAGCGCTAGTCTCGCCACCGGCATCATCATTGCGCCACCGACGCCCTGAATCACACGGAAAATAACCAGTTCGGTGAGTGTACTTGAGAGCGCACAAGCAAATGAACCGAGCGTAAAGAGGCTAACCGCCAGCATAAAGACCCGGCGGGTACCAAAACGGTCGGCCAGCCAGCCGCTTACCGGAATGAGCATCGCCACCGTCAGGGTATAGCTGATGATCGCTGACTGCATGGCGAGCGGAGAGCGGTTGAGACTGTGAGCTATCGCGGGAAGGGCGGTATTCAGAATCGTGGCATCCAGTGCCTGCATAAAGAAAGCCATTGCCGCAATCCACGGCAACCCGGCCATACTGCGTGCTTTTTTCTCGGTCATTCGGTGTCCCTTTGGATTCAGGCTCCGGTATGCGGTGTCGTTAACAATGTCTGGCAGGCTTGTTGTGCTCGTAGCCCGTCGCCTTCCTGGATAGCATCGACAATAGACTGATGAAGACTCAGCTTCACCACTTCATTGTGGGTTATCGAGGTAAAGTAGGTGTGGTAGACCGAATGGAAGAGAGAAGCAAAGGAGGTCAAAAAGGGATTGGCGCTCATTTCATAGATATGTTCGTGCCAGGCCATATCCACTTCTATCCAGCGTTCGCGATTGAAGTGTGCCTTCAGATGGACCATCTCTTCCATTAATGCATTGAGTTCTGCTTTTTGTTCAGCCGTTCCCTGCGTCGCGGCGAGAAAACACGCTTGTGGTTCAAGACTGCTGCGCATGACGAGGAAATGGCTCACCACTGCTTCGAAGTTATCTTCAGTCAGCCACCAGGACAGCAGCTCTTTATCGAGGAAATTCCAGTGGCTTTGTGGCATCACCCTTGTGCCAATTCGCGGGCGGGGAAGTACCATGCCTTTGGCGGTCAGTGTTTTTACCGCTTCCCGAACGGCGGTTCGGCTTACGCCAAAGTGCTCACCGAGCTCCATCTCACCGGGAAGAATGCTGCCTGGGGCATATTCACCAGTGAGGATCTTCTGCGCCAGTTTCTCTGCCAGTACCCAGGAGATGTTCTTCTGAGCCGCCAACTGCTGTGCACTTAGAGACATAAATGCCGTTCCTTTATGGTTATTACACCGTTTAGTATGCCATTCGATGAGAAACTTCGGTGGTTAAAACAGCAGATAGTGCATTTTATGGTGCTTTACGACGCGATTTGGTGAAAAAAAAGGCGAACGAAAAGTTTTTTTGAATTTCCTCTTGTCACACCGAAATAACTCCCTATAATGCGCCTCCACTGACACGGAACAACGGCCTACAAGCCGCCGGGTTAGCGGGGTTCAGAGATGAACGCCACAGAGAAAAGTGAAAATAAACGCTTGACTCTGAATGAGGAAAACGTATTATACGGGACCTCGCAACGGTGAGCGAAAGCCGCGTTGCACTGCTCTTTAACAATTTATCAGACAATCTGTGTGGGCACTCAAAGTGACATGGATTCTTAACGTCCTCGGACGATAAATGAATACCAAGTCTCTAGAGTGAACACGTAATTCATTACGAAGTTTAATTCTACGAGCATCAAACTTAAATTGAAGAGTTTGATCATGGCTCAGATTGAACGCTGGCGGCA
>NZ_RBIZ01000007.1:0-279229 GCF_003634235.1 Yokenella regensburgei
AAGCGTAGCGATACGTTGAGCTAACCAGTACTAATGAACCGTGAGGCTTAACCTTACAACGCCGAAGCTGTTTTGGCGAAGAGAAGACGAACAATTATTCAGCCTGATACAGATAACAGAATTTGCCTGGCGGCTTTAGCGCGGTGGTCCCACCTGACCCCATGCCGAACTCAGAAGTGAAACGCCGTAGCGCCGATGGTAGTGTGGGGTCTCCCCATGTGAGAGTAGGACACTGCCAGGCATCAATTTAAGCAGTAAAACCGGGGCATAAAACCGGTTGTTGTAGAGAAATTCGGTGGAGCGGTAGTTCAGTCGGTTAGAATACCTGCCTGTCACGCAGGGGGTCGCGGGTTCGAGTCCCGTCCGTTCCGCCACTTATTAAGAGCCCTGAGCATCTGCTCAGGGCTTTTTCTTTTTTTCCAGATGCTATTATTGCTGTTTTAGCAAAAATCCTCTGCGTTTATCTGCCTTTTTACCTCACGCTAAACCCGTCATACTCTCCTCATCGAACGAACATTCACTAATTCATTGAGAAAGAGGAACATCATGACTATCCCTGCATTCGGTCTTGGCACTTTCCGTCTGAAAGACGACGTCGTTATCGCTTCTGTTAAAACTGCGCTGGAGCTCGGCTACCGTGCGGTTGATACGGCACAAATCTATGATAACGAAGCCGCTGTAGGCCAGGCGATTGCGGAGAGCGGCGTAGCGCGCAGCTCCCTGTATATCACCACCAAGATCTGGATCGAGAATCTGAGCAAAGACAAACTGATCCCGAGCCTGAAAGAGAGCCTGAAGAAACTGCGTACCGATTACGTTGACCTGACGCTGATCCACTGGCCGTCACCGAACGATGAAGTCTCTGTAGAAGAGTTCATGCAGGCGCTGCTGGAAGCGAAGAAAGAGGGCCTGACCCGTGAAATCGGTATCTCTAACTTCACTATTCCGCTGATGGAAAAAGCGATTGCCGCGGTGGGCGCTGAAAACATTGCGACCAACCAGATTGAGCTGTCTCCGTATCTGCAGAGTCGTAAAGTGGTGGATTGGGCGAAAGCGCACAACATCCACATCACGTCTTATATGACTCTGGCTTACGGTAAAGCACTGAAAGATGAAGTGATTGCCCGCATTGCAGCGAAACACAACGCAACGGCTGCACAGGTGATCCTCGCATGGGCGATGAGCGAAGGTTACTCCGTGATCCCGTCCTCTACCAAACGCGAAAACCTGGCGAGCAACCTGCTGGCGCTGGATCTGAAGTTAGATGCAGAAGATAAAAAAGCGATCGCCGCACTGGATTGCAACGATCGCCTGGTTAGCCCGGAAGGTCTGGCACCAAACTGGGATTAATTTCCAGCCTGCTCTGTCCCCTGACTTAACCCTCTTACAGCTCCTTCGGGAGCTGTTTTACGTGCTCACTCAGGAAATCAATGAATGCCCGAATACGTGTGCTAACGGCGCGGTCACTGTAATACACGGCACTAAATGGCATCTCGACCGGCAGGCGTTTATCCGCCAGGATCTCCACAAACTCTCCGTTTGCTATCTCTTTATCCACCATATAATCCGACAAGCAGGCAATCCCGTTGCCGTTGAGACACAGCTGTTTCAGGGTCTCACCGCTATTTGAGGTCAGTCCGCACTCCACTTCAAGCAACTGCCCGTCGTAGCGGGCCAGCGGCCAGGTATTGAGCGAGGAGGGTTCGGTGAATCCAAGGCACACATGCTCGCCAAGTTCGTCGGTAGTCTGCGGGACACCATGTTCAGCAAGGTACTCCGGGGAAGCGATCACTTTTCGATAGCTGTTAAACAATGGGCGCGCGCGTAGGCTCGAGTCGGTAAGGGTACCGGCACGGATAGCGACGTCGACCTTGCGCTCAATAAGGTTGATAAAGGTCTCTGAAGAGACTAACGAAAGGGTCATTTCCGGATAGCGCTCGCGGAATGGCTTAATGAGCGGCATCAGAAAATGCAGCATCACCGGGGTTGCGGCATCGACCCGCAGTAGCCCGCGCGGTGTGTTTCTCGTTTCCATCAGCTCATTTTCTGCCGCCGCCATCTCCTGTAACACCACCTGCATACGGCGGAAATAGCGCTCACCTTCTTCCGTCAGGCTCAGCTGGCGCGTCGTCCGGTTTAGCAAACTGACGCCAAGCTTTGACTCAAGCTTTTTGACCGCCCGACTGACCGCCGAATTCGCCTGGCCCAGCTGCTCGGCAGCCCGACTGAAGCTACCGCTTTCGACGACGGCAACAAAAATAGCAATTTCTTCTGATGTGGCTTTCATTTTTGCACCTGAAGCAAAATTCAATTGAGATTTTGGTGGTTTTTGTTATTTATACCGCGTCGCATACTACGTGTCATCTCATAATACTGTTGATACGGAGTTTATTATGCCACTGGCGCTACTTGCCCTGACTATCAGTGCCTTTGCGATTGGTACTACTGAATTCGTGATTGTTGGTCTGGTGCCTACTATTGCGGAACAACTGTCGGTCTCACTGCCATCTGCGGGGCTGCTGGTTTCTATCTACGCGCTTGGTGTTGCCGTAGGCGCCCCGGTGCTGACCGCGTTGACTGGGCGTCTGCCTCGTAAACAGCTGCTGCTGGCACTGATGGTGCTGTTTACCGCCGGTAACCTGCTGGCCTGGCAGGCTCCGGGATACACGACGCTGGTGATTGCCCGCCTGCTGACCGGTCTGGCACATGGCGTGTTCTTCTCCATCGGGTCGACGATTGCCACCAGCCTGGTACCAAAAGAGAAGGCCGCCTCAGCCATCGCCATCATGTTCGGCGGGCTGACCGTGGCGCTGGTAACCGGGGTGCCGCTGGGGACCTTCATCGGCCAGCATTTTGGCTGGCGGGAGACGTTCCTTGCAGTATCAGTACTGGGCGTTGTGGCACTGCTAAGCAGCCTGGTTCTGGTACCCTCTAACATCCCAGGTCGTGCGGTTGCCAGCCTGCGCGATCAGGTAAAAGTTCTGACTCATCCACGTCTGCTTATCATCTATGCCATTACGGCCCTGGGTTATGGTGGTGTGTTCACGGCGTTTACCTTCCTTGCGCCGATGATGCAGGAACTTGCTGGATTCTCAGCCAGCGCGGTTAGCTGGATCCTCTTAGGGTATGGTGTATCGGTGGCTATCGGTAACATCTGGGGGGGTAAACTTGCTGATAAGCATGGCGCCGTTCCGGCACTGAAAATTATTTTTGCAGCACTGGTGGTGCTCCTGCTGGTCTTCCAGTTTACGGCTTCTATGCAATATGCAGCACTGGCAACCGTACTGGTGATGGGGATCTTTGCCTTCGGAAATGTTCCTGGTCTGCAGGTTTACGTTGTGCAGAAAGCGGAGCAGTACACTCCGGCGGCGGTAGATGTTGCCTCCGGATTAAACATTGCGGCGTTTAATATCGGGATAGCGCTGGGATCGGTTATCGGCGGGCAAACCGTTGCCCATTATGGGCTGGCGCAGACCCCGTGGATTGGGGCGCTGATAGTCCTTATTGCTTTCCTGCTCATCGGCGTGAGTGGGCGTCTCGATAAGCCGGCCAGAGTCGCTTTGGGGTAAGCGTCGGGCAGTAAGCGCTTGCTTACAGAAGCTGACGAATGTTTCTGGTATTTAGCGTTGAAACTGTGCACAAAAATCCCTATAACAGAAAGACCCACCCGAGAAAGTGTGGGTCTTCTGTTATTGAGGTTAGAGTTTAAAAGTGCGAAAAAATACCTATGCCATGCGTTATGTCGCCGGACAACCTGCAGAGCGGATAATGCCGCCAGGTTCGTTCGCGAGCATTGGTAAAGCGTTACCCGCCGGAGTTCCTTTAAGCAGCGAAGAAAAGATCCGTGTTCTGGTATGGAACATCTTCAAACAACAGCGTGCTGAATGGATGTCGGTATTAAAGAATTTCGGCAAAGATGCGCATCTGGTGCTGCTCCAGGAAGCGCAAACGACCCCTGAACTGGTCTCGTTTGCAACTACCAACTATCTGGCCGCTGACCAGGTACCCGCTTTTGTCTTACCACAGCATCCCTCCGGGGTGATGACGCTGTCTGCGGCGCATCCTGTCTATTGCTGCCCATTACGCGAACGCGAACCTATTCTGCGCCTGGCGAAGTCTGCGCTGGTGACGGTCTACCCGCTGCCGGATATGCGCCTGTTGATGGTCGTGAATATTCATGCGGTCAATTTCAGCCTCGGCGTGGACGTCTACAGTAAGCAATTACTTCCCATTGGCGACCAGATAGCTCACCACAGTGGGCCGGTCATCATGGCGGGTGATTTCAATGCATGGAGCCGCCCGCGGATGAATGCGCTTTATCGCTTTGCCCGTGAAATGTCGCTGCGTGAAGTGCGCTTTAGCGACGATCAGCGTAAGCGCGCCTTTGGCCGCCCATTGGATTTTGTGTTTTACCGCGGACTGGCGGTTGACGATGCCTCAGTGCTGGTCACCCGTGCGTCCGATCATAACCCGCTACTCGTCGAATTCAGTCCCGGCAAACCCGACAGATAACGGTGCGTCAGGTCTGCCGTGGGGCAGGCCTGTCGATGCGGTGCTGCCCTCTCAATTTCCATCACCAAAGGACAGCACAATGACAACACACTCTCATCATGATCACGTCGACAAGCAGTTTGGCTCACAAGCGAAAGACTATTTAACCAGTGCCGTGCATGCGGCCGGGCGCGATCTTCAGCGCCTGGCGGAGCGTCTGCGTGATTCTTCACAAGCCTGCGTTCTGGATATGGGCTGTGGGGCAGGGCATGCGAGCTTTACCGCAGCGGGCGCAGTCGCAAACGTAACGGCTTATGATTTATCCCCACAGATGCTGGATGTGGTTGCCGACGCGGCACAGGAGAGGGGGCTTCGCAACATTACCACCCGGCAGGGTTATGCCGAGGTATTGCCGTTTGCTGATGCCAGTTTCGATATTGTTATCAGCCGCTACTCAGCACACCACTGGCACGATGTGGGTCGGGCGCTGCGGGAAGTGCAGCGTGTACTCAAACCCGGCGGCATATTAATAATGATGGATGTGATGTCACCAGGGCATCCGCTGCGTGATATCTGGCTGCAGACCGTCGAAGCGCTTCGCGACACGTCGCATGTGCGTAACTACTCCAGTGGAGAGTGGATGACGATGGTTAATGATGCGGGGCTTACTACGCATACTCTGGTTACCGATCGTCTGGCGCTGGAATACACCTCCTGGGTTGCCAGAATGCGTACGCCACAGGCGCTGTGCGAGGCCATTCGTCTGTATCAGGAGAGTGCGTCTGAAGAGGTGAAGCGCTACTTTGCTTTGCAGGCGGATGGCTCGTTTACCAGCGACACTATCTGGTTAGAAGCCCATAAGGCAAAATAGCCAATAAAAAAGGCACCGCGGAGAACGGTGCCTTTTCATAGGAGTTTAAACTCTGTCAGGAGTCTGGTCTGTCGCTGTTTTTGACATACAGCGTCAGCTGGTCGCCAGGCTTCAGGTTGTTAGCGTCGTCATTCCAGCGCACCAGGTCGCGGATGTTGACACCGTGGCGTTTGGCAATGCTGGACAGTGAATCACCTTTGCGCACACGATAGGTAATACTATCGTTGTTGCTGGCAAGACGCTGCGCACTGTTGCCTGCGCCAACGGTCAGGTTCTGGCCCACTTTCAGGCTCGAGCCGCGCAGGTTATTCCACTGCTGCAGATCTTTTGTCGACACGCCAAGACGTGCGGCAATCCCTGAAACGGTGTCGCCGGAACGCACCTTATAGCTACGGCTGGTCAACGGCGTGTTGTTCGCCATCAACGTAGGCTGAACAGCGGCAATTTCACCGGAGGCCAGAGATTCACGCAGCTGATTCGCGTGCTTCTTTGGCACCATCACATACTTCGGGCCGACGGCACCAAGGGTGGAACCCTTCACACCGGCGTTAAACGCCTTCAGTTTGGTGACAGACATTCCGGTCATATCGGCGAGCTGTGTCAGTTCAACCGGACCATTCAGACGGACCCGCGCCAGCGCACGGCTTTCATCTGCACTTGGCAGCTGAACACCATAGCGTTTGCTGTTTTTGAGAATATCACTCAACGCCAGCATTTTTGGCACGTAGACCTTGGTCTCCTGAGGTAATGAGAGTGACCAGAAGTCCGTGGATTTACCACGAGCTTTGTTCGCTTTCACTGCCTTCATCACTCGACCTTCACCGCTGTTATAGGCGGCCACGGTTAATAACCAGTCGCCATCAAACATTTTGTTAAGACGCTGCATCATATCGAGGGCTGCCGTTGTTGAGGCCACCACATCGCGACGCGCATCATAACCGCGGGTCTGTTTTAAACCATAATTTCGCCCTGTGCTCGGAATGATCTGCCAAATGCCTGCGGCATTGGCACCAGACGTTGCGTGCGGGTCAAAAGCGCTCTCCACTATGGGTAGTAATACCAGTTCCATTGGCATGTTACGTTTCTTAACTTGCCCGGCTATCCAGTACATATACGGCTCTGCCCGTAAAGTTACATCGTGGAGATAGCTCTTATTTCTTAAGTACTTCTGTTTCTGTTCGCGAATCCGGGGGTTTTCCGGAATGCCCATCTTTAGCTCGTCACCGATGAAAGCCCACAAGTCCTGATTCTGCGCGTTGAAAGTTCCATCGTCCATCCAACGCGCCTGACTGGCAAATTTCTCGGCTTCTCCTTGACCAGCTGCAGAAAGGCTCTGTGCGTGCTGTTGAACGTTGCCATCTGGCTTTGACGCCTGGCACCCCACCAGCAGGACAGAGGCGAGTAATATCGCTTTTGCCTTCATGTGTGTGTCAATAGTTGCTTAAAAGACGACCGATCATAACGGCGAAGTTTTTAAAAGGCAACTCAGAATTGTCAGAAGTTGTCTTTCTTTGACCTTAACCATGCAAATCGCGCTTCTGATTGTTGCAATTTTGTTTCTTTGTCAATTTCTTTAATTAAATCAATGTCATTTATGCGTAAAAAAAGATTATTTTTACGTTCATTTTTCAGAATTACGGGGAGTGTTATTTGGTTTTTTGCACGTAACTCATTCACTTTATGATAGTAATCATTAATAGCCTTGTCCTGAGGAAGGATACTAAGCGAAAACTTCATATTTGCTAAAGTATACTCGTGCGCACAACAAATTAACGTATCGTCGGGAAGTGCATTAATTTTTTGCAACGATTGATACATCTGTGTTGCAGTGCCTTCGAATAATCTCCCACAGCCCCCCGAGAACAGGGTGTCACCGCAAAACAGATAAGGAAAACTGAAGAAACAGATATGTCCTAATGTATGGCCCGGTGTCGCCAGAATAGAAAATTTGTGTCCTAAAACATTAACCTCATCACCCTCTTTGACAACAACCGTCGTTCCCTTATCTTGTGTTTCTGCCGGTCCGTAAACCACTACGCCTGGAAAATGTTGCCGAAGTTCTTTTACGCCGCCAACGTGATCGTGGTGGTGATGGGTGAGTAAAATGGCTTCCGGCTGCCACTGGTGTTCGCGAATAGCCGCAAGTACCGGGGCTGCGTCACCCGGATCGACAATCACACAGCGACCTTCTTCATCGCTCAGAACCCAGATGTAATTGTCCTGAAAAGCAGGAATACTGATAAGATTCATAAATTACCCCTTAAAGCGTAGCGGAAGGTTGTGATGAAACCGGCAAGGATACCCCAGACAGTCGCACCCCCCATTCACTGGTCTGAAATGCCATGGGGAGAGTACTACCGCGAAGCACTGGAATATCAGCTCAAACCGTGGCTGACAAAACTGTATGGATTTCATCTGCTTAAGATTGGCAATCTCAGCGCAGAAATCAATACCGAAGCGTGCGCTATCTCCCACCAGGTCAACGTCTCCTTACAGGGGGCGCCAATGCAGGTGCAGGCAGATCCGCTATGGCTTCCCTTTGCAGAGAAATCAGTCGACGCCTGCCTGCTGGCGCATACGCTACCCTGGTGTGAAGATCCCCATCGCTTACTGCGTGAGGCGGACAGGGTGCTTATTGACGATGGCTGGCTAATTCTTACTGGTTTTAATCCGATAAGCCTGATGGGGCTTCGCAAGCTGGTGCCGGTGCTGCGGAATACCACGCCCTACAACAGCCGTATGTTTACACTGACTCGTCAGCTTGACTGGCTGGCGTTGCTGAATTTTGAAGTACTTCATTATAGCCGTTTTCAGGTATTACCCTGGACGCGGCAGGGAGGAAGGCTGCTGAGTACGCATGTCCCGGCATTAGGCTGCTTACAGCTGATTATTGCCCGAAAACGGACTATCCCTTTAACGCTGAATCCTATGCGGCAGAACAAAACGAAAACCCGGATACGGCAAGCGGTTGGGGCAACCCGACAATACCGTAAACCGTAACATTACGCTTCCGGCTGGTAGCCGGTGTCTTCCAGGGTCGGGTTCCCGGCCGCGGTGCGGGCCAGCTCATCGCAGCGTTCGTTTTCCGGGTGTCCGGCGTGGCCTTTAACCCACTCCCATTGGATCTGGTGGTGGCTCAGGGCGGCGTCCAGACGCTTCCAGAGATCAACATTCTTCACCGGCTTTTTGTCGGCTGTTTTCCAGCCGCGCTTTTTCCAGTTGTGGATCCACTGAGTGATACCCTGGCGAACATACTGGCTGTCGGTGCTGAGCACGACCGCGCACGGCGCTTTCAGCGCTTCCAGCGCAACGATTGCCGCCATCATTTCCATGCGGTTATTGGTGGTGAGACGAAACCCTTCGCTAAAGGTTTTCTCGTGCTGCTGATAGCGTAGAATAGCGCCGTAACCACCAGGGCCCGGATTACCGAGGCAAGATCCGTCGGTGAAAATTTCTACCTGTTTAAGCATCTCTGGTAGACTTCCTCTGATGAAAACGACAAGTCTGACATAAATGACCGTTATGAGCACTGCAATTACACGCCAGATCGTACTCGATACCGAAACCACCGGTATGAATCAGATTGGCGCCCATTATGAAGGGCATAAAATCATCGAAATCGGTGCCGTCGAGGTGATTAACCGTCGCCTGACCGGCAGGAACTTCCACGTCTATCTTAAGCCCGATCGGCTGGTGGATCCGGAGGCGTTCAACGTTCACGGGATTGCCGATGAATTCCTTCTCGACAAACCGACGTTTGGCGATGTGGCCGATGAGTTCATTGAGTTTATCCGTGGCGCAGAACTCGTCATCCACAACGCGTCGTTCGATATCGGCTTTATGGACTACGAGTTTGGTAAGCTGAATCGCGATATTCCGAAAACCAACACCTTCTGCAAAGTGACCGACAGCCTGGCGCTGGCGAGGAAAATGTTCCCTGGCAAGCGGAACAGCCTCGATGCGCTCTGCTCGCGTTATGAAATAGACAACACCAAACGTACGCTCCACGGGGCGTTGCTTGACTCCCAAATTCTGGCAGAAGTTTATCTGGCGATGACCGGTGGTCAAACGTCGATGAAGTTTTCGGTGGAAGGGGAGTCCCGTCAGCAGGCCGGAGATACCGGAATTCAGCGCGTTGTACGTGCAGCCAGCAATCTACGGGTGATTTTAGCCAGTGATGAAGAGCTGGTTAACCATGAATCCCGCCTCGATCTGGTGCAAAAGAAAGGTGGAAGCTGTCTCTGGCGCGCGTGAATGTGCAGGTTATGATGTGAAAATCGCCGCGTGGGTGATTTTTGCAGCAAACGATTCAAAACGCGGGAAAAAGCATTGACGGCCCGCAGGGGAATACGTAATATTCGCCTCGTTCCCAAGGGAACACAACGCGGAGCGGTAGTTCAGTCGGTTAGAATACCTGCCTGTCACGCAGGGGGTCGCGGGTTCGAGTCCCGTCCGTTCCGCCACTATTCAGAAGGCCTGAATCAGCAATGATTCAGGCCTTCGTCGTTTCTGTCTCTCAGGATCACGGCTTCAGCTGCTTACGGATGTGGTGCTGCAACACGGCCAGCATACTGGCACCGGACAAACCAATCATCATCGCACCGTTTACCGCTTCCAGCGGGCCAAGCAGTTTCCACTGCGGGCTCATCACGACATCGCCGTAGCCGAGGGTGGCAAAGTTAACGCCGGAGTGGTACACCGCGGCGTTGAGCGTCGGAAACTCCCCCAGCCACAAAAACAGCATCCCCCACAGCAGGATCTGCAGCAGGTTGCCGAGCAGCACAATGGTGATAGTGCCAAACAGCGCGAACGTACCGGCAACAAAGCCCTCTTTATGCCGAAAACGTCGGATGTAAAAACGAATACAGCAGACCGCAACCAACGACTGCAGCAGCATATTGCAAAGGATAACCGGCATCCCTACCAGTAGGGGTAACAACATATTAGTCTCCTGAAGATAATTCGGCGGTAGCGGGGCGATGAGCCCGATACTTTGCCAGCAGGGCCACGCAGGCCCAGCCGTACAACGCGACGGCCACATATAACGCGGCTCGCATGGCGGCAGCGGTCCAGACGTCTTTTCCTGAAGCGCTATCCTGAATCGCCGGGCCAAATAAAATCAGCGCGGTTATCCAGGCGTTGCTCCAGAAAGAAGGAGGGAAGCGGGAGGGGGGGAGCTTCAGTAACCGTCTTGCCACCCACAGGCTCATGAGCGCCAGCCACAGCACCAGCATCAGTAGTGACGGCCAGAGGCTCAGCCCGCACCACAATACCAGCGCCAGCAGAGCTCCCATTAATGTCGAGAGCACCAGTTCAAGCCCGGATTGTTTTGCGGAAAGGGTATTGGTCTGCTGAGCCAGCATCACGGTTTTCATGACCGCGGGTATGTAAAACGCGGGATTGCTTAGCGCCAGAAACCAGACTGGAAGCACTATCAATACCGCGCGTCCTGCCAGGTAGCGAGAGGGGACTACCACGGCAGTAGATGGTTTTTTCTCAGCCGCGACGGCAGGCTGCGGTGGAAACAGTGCCAGCGTCAACCGGTTCACCAGTGTGCCGGTGATAATGCCAATACCCATCATCTGCGCAATACCAATCGCCAGCGTTTGTTCAACCAGCCCGGCCACCGGAATAATCGCGATGGCCACTATCAGCAGCATGGCAGGCGTACTCTTCCCGGCAAGGCTCATTAGCATCAGTCGATAGAGCAGAAGCGCGATGAGTAATAGCGTCGGTAGCGGGTAGTAGGTCAGCAGCGGTACCAGCAGTACGCCGCCAATCATGGTTGTCGTCAGGAGTAACCCAACGACGATGCCTTTTTTCAGCGGTAGCGGCTTTCCCTGGCACAGCACAATCCACGCCATAATACAGCCGAGGTGTGGCATCGGCAGGGCGGTGCCGTAGCAGATAAATGCCGCTACAGCGATGCCACTGCCTATCCTCAATGCTGCCCGGTCCGCGTTATGCATAGGTGCCCTTAATAGAAATACGAGAACAGGCTCATCAGACGAATATAGATTCGCCCGAAGAAGTTCAGTATTCCGCTGTCGCTGGCATAAACCAGTACATCCGCCTGGCCACCAACCCGCAGGCTCTGCACCGGTGGGTGGTCGTCCTGAGTAAAGGCAATTTTGACCGGGAAACGCTGGGCCTGGCGCAGCCAGTCGCGATTATTATCGACGGTAGGCAGTGCGCCAGCGGGCTGGGCGCTGGAGGTATTGACGCCATAGCCGATACTGCGGACCTCGCCGGTGTAAACGTGGCCAGGCATGCTGTCGAGGAGGATGGCAACCTTATCGCCCGCTTTCACGTGGCCAAGGTTGTTTTCCGTCATGTCGGCGCTTATCCAGACATCATTGATGGCGACGAGCGTCATGACGGGTGCGCCGGCACCAACAAACTCACCGATATCCGTTCGCAGGTCGGTCACCAGTCCGCGGCTACGGGCGAGAACGCGGGTGTTTCGTCTGTCGAGCTCGGCTTTGTGAACCGCAGCGCGAGCGCTCAGCAGCTGGGAGTTGTCGTCGCCGGTTAACCCGGCGGCCTCCGTGGCACGGCGTACGTCGGCTGCGGCGGCAGCCATCTGGCTACGTGCGGTTTCCCGCGTTGCCTGGGCGATTTCCAGACGGCGCACGGAAATGGTGCCCGGATCTTCACGGTAGAGTCGCTCCTGGCGCTCGGCATCTTTGGCGGCATTCTCATAGGCCGCGACGGTTGCCTGATACCCCGCTTTTGCCGCCGCCACGCCCTCGCCGTTAGCTTTCACCGAGCTCAGCACGCTCTCGTAATCCGAGCGGGCGCGTGCCAGCGCGATATCGTAGGCCTCCGGATTCAGCTCGAATAACGGATCGCCGCTGGCAACCTGCTGGTTATCACGGACGTACACTTTCTGGATCTGTCCGCTGACCTCTGCCGCAACAGGGACCACAAACGCCTGCACCCGAGCCTGGGAAGTATAGGGGGTGAACCTGTCAGAAATCAGATACCAGCAGAACAGCAAAATCATGCTAACGATAAGGATCAGCATGCCGCGACGGCTGCCCTCACCGGCCGGTGAAGTCGTGGAGTTCATGGTGAATTTCCTTCTTTTAGCTCAGTCGCGGGGGGCAGAGGCGTATCCAGCAGCGGTGCCCAGTCCTTCCGCTTGCGCAGGTGTGCTTCCGTTTCTTTATCGACAATCGGGCGCTCACGACCGCTTTCCCAGCCGCCGCCGAGCGCTTTATACAGGGTGATGAGATCGAGCATCATGGCGCCCTGGGTATTCACCAGTTGCTCCTGCTGAGTAAACAGCGCGCGCTGCGAATCGAGGACCCGCTGAAAGTCCGCCATGCCCTCGCGGTACTGGGTGTTAGCAATGTCCAGGGAACGGCTGGCCGCTTTACCGGTATCAATCAGAAGGGCAATCTGGTCTTTGTCGTTAGCGTAGGCGACGGCAGCATCGTCCACCTCGCGGGCGGCCTGAAATACGGTGTCGCGATAGTTTTCATGAAGCTGTAAGAAGCGCGCGTCCTGAACCAGCACCTGATTGCTGAGCCTGCCCTGGTCCAGCAAATTCCAGCTAAAAGTCGGCCCGACGGTCCAGGAAAGTGCACTGCTGTTGCCGGTTTGCATACTGATCCCGACGCTTCCGATAAGTGAGATCGACGGATAAAGTTCGCTTTCTGCTACGCCTATCAGCGCCGACTGCGCGGCAAGCTGACGTTCAGCGGCTCTGACGTCCGGGCGTCGGCGCATCAGATCGGCAGGCAACTCGGCAACCAGTGCCAGACTTCCCTGAGGGATCACCCCGGTATTGCTGGCCATTTCCGGTAGCGGGCCTGGTTTACGCGCAAGCAGGACGCCAAGCGCGTTCTGGCTCTGTCGCAGACTGGTTTCCAGCAACGGAATGGTAGAGAGCGTTGACAGATATTGTGTTTTTGCCTGTTGAACGTCCAGCTCGGCGCTGTTGCCGCTCAGGAACAGACGTTCGGTAATTTGCAGGCTACGCTGCTGGATTTTGGCGTTATTGCGGGTGATCTTAAGCCGGGATTCAAGAGTACGAATGTTGACATACAGCTGTGCCACCTGAGCGGCCATCAGGACCTGAATATCGTCATACTGAGCGAGCGTCGCAAAATAGCTGGCATCGGCTGACTCCACTCCGCGTTGAAATTTGCCCCAGAAGTCAATTTCCCACCCCAGATTGAAGCCCGCCCCGTACCGTGTGGCGCTACTTGAGCGACCATCGCGTACCTGGCCGGTTTTCAGCACTTCGCCGCTGCCGATGGTCGCCTGTGGGCCAAGTAAACTCTCTGCAATCCCCAACTGGGCACGAGATTCCAGCAGGCGCAGCCCGGCGATTCTGACGTCCGGGTTTTTGCGCAGCGCTTCGTTGACGAGGGCGGTGAGCGTCGGATCGTTAAGCTGGGTCCACCATCTGTCGTAGCTCTGGCTGGTGGCGTGGGCAGGCATCCCCACCGTTGCCGGTTGCCACTGCGCGAGCTCCGGCGTCTTCGGCGGGGTGTAGTCTGGCCCGAGTTTGGTACAGGCGGTTAACACCAGACAGGCGCCCCCGGTTAACAGGAGACGCCCGAAGGAGCCGTCTTTAGCCATTATTACCGCTCGCGGCGCTGGACAGACCATCGTTGACCCAGGCCATGAAGATGCGATAGCCAATTGAGAGCAGGGTTGCACCGATGAACATGCCGAGAATACCGCTCGCCGCCATGCCACCCAGCGCACCCAGCAGCACCACTGGCATTGGCGCATCCACACCACGTCCGAGCATCAGTGGTTTCAGCACGTTATCAACCATGCCTGCCACAATCAGCAGTACCGTGTAGAAAATATTCATGCCCATGCCGTGATCGCCAGTGCTCCACATAATGGCAATCGCCGGCGCCGTGACCAGTATCACCGGCACCTGAGCAATGCCAAGTATCAGCGCCAAAATAAAGAAGATCCCAACGGCAGGAATACCGGCCATCGCCATAATCACCCCGGCGAGCAGCGCCTGGATCAGCGCCACGCCGATAACCCCTTGCGCTACCGCGCGGATGGTGCCTGTGCAGAGTTTGGTCAGGGACAGACCTTTTTTCTCATCAGTAATGCGCATTGCGATACGGTTCGCGCTATTGGCTCCCGCGGCACCCCAGGCCATCATGATCCCGGCGACAATAAACGAGACGACAAAGCCAATCAGACCGCCACCCATGCTCGCCAGGATGCTCAATACCTGTTTGGCAATTTCACCAATCTGGGTCCGATAAGTTGAAAGTAATCCGGGTAAATCCACCGAGGCTTTCAGCCATAGCGCATGTAATTTTCCGCCAATAATCGGAATAGATGACACGCTTTCAGAAGGCGGTGGGATAACCAGATGGCTGTCACCCATTTTATCTATCATCGCGCTGACGCTCTCACCGAGTGAGCTAATCATCAGTACCGTAGGTGCGACAATTAACAATACGCCAAGCAGGACCAGCAGCGTCGACGCCCAACCTTGTCTACCGCCCAAGCGGGCAGCGAAGTATTGATGTAATGGATAGAGCGTAACCGCGAGTATGAGTGCCCACAGCATCATATTGAGAAATGGAGAGAAAACGGTAAAACAGAAGGAGGCTAATCCTAGAATAAGTCCAAACTTAATGAACATATCCATAAATCTGGCAACAATTCTTTTTTCAACAATAAGGAAATCATTATTATCCATGATGGTTTATTCCAGTTGATTATGAAAGCACACAACCGCCCGGGGCTCGCTGCGCAAAGCGGGCCAGTATAAAGAAGTCATCGTTTTAAAAGACGTTGGAAGTTATTTAAAAATAGTTCTCATTAATATTGAAATTTATCCATTTTATTAGTGTAGAACAGAAAATTAAGCAGACTGGCAAATATTACTGAGTGGGAAATGGGGCTGGGTTTTGGCCCGTCCGGTAAGACGTTCGGGCCATTAAAAGAGCCTGTTGCTGAAGGTTAACCGAGTGCGAAAGGATCCGCATCCTGCCAGGCAGGAAACTTCTCCCGATACTCCTTTAACGCGCTTAAAGAGAGCTCGGCGTCAAGGCGCGTGGCCTGATGGGCATCGGCCGTCGCCAGGATCTCGCCCTGCGGGCTGATAATGCGACTGTCGCCACGGTAGTGATGGCCGTTGCCGTCGGTACCGACGCGGTTACATCCCGCCACATAGGCCTGGTTCTCTATCGCTCGTGCAAGCAGTAACGACTGCCAGTGCAGAGAGCGCGGTGCAGGCCAGTTAGCGACATACAGTGCCAGATCGTAATCATCGCGGTTGCGTGACCAGACCGGAAAACGCAGGTCGTAGCACACCAACGGCAGAATGCGCCAACCGCGCCATTCAAACACCACCCGCTCGTCACCGGCCTGATAAAACTGGTGTTCATTGGCCATGCGGAACAGGTGACGCTTGTCGTAGAAATGGACGTTGCCTTCGGGTTCGACCAGCAGGAAGCGGTTCACCGGACCCTTGTCAGTTTGCAGGGCAGCACTGCCCGCGATGAGCGCCCGGGTTTGCTGCGCTTTGGCATGCATCCACGCCACAACGTCTTCCTGCGGCAACGACTGCTGCGCCGCTTCCATCGCAAAACCGGTGGTAAACATCTCCGGCAGGACAATGATATCTCGTCCGTTTATCTCTTCCAGTTGGCGATCGAAATGGCGCAGGTTGGCCGGACCGTCCATCCATACTAAGGGCTGCTGCAATAACGTAATTTTCAAACCAGACACGATCGTGAGCTCCTGAATTGAAGAGATGGCCTAACACCATATCAGGTAAGGGCAGGGGCCGGGAACAGAATAAAAAAAAGCGGAGCCAGGCTCCGCTTTTTAGATATTTCAGATATTATGCGGCTTCAATTTTGCGGACTTTCTCTGGCATCTTTACCGGCTGTGTCGCCAGCTCCTCTGGCTCGAAGTCGTCAACGTTGATACTACGCAGACGGCTCACTTCGGCTTTAGTCAGGATCTCAGCTTCATCCTGGTTGATAAAGCCTTTTGCTAGCGCATTCTTCGCCAGTTCATCAAGGCGGGTGAATGGCAGATTTTTGCCAATCTCTTTGCAGATGCGCTGGTGGATTGGATCCGCCGCCATCACATCCAGCAGTGCCTGCTCCAGCAGACCAACCGGGTTATGCTCGCTCGGGGTCAGATACTGACCGCGACCAATACGGCTGCGGGTTGCGCACGGTGTCTGCAGGATCTTCGCCACTTTGTGGTCGAGCTTATCTGACGGGGCATCGTAGTGACGCCCGGTCGGGAAGATAACCACACGCATCGCACCGGCGACCAGGCGGTTCGGGAAGTTACGCAGCAGATCGTCAATGGCCTGTTCTGCCTGATACAGCGCATCCTGAACACCCCAGTGGACCAGCGGCAGGTCGGCTTCGTGACGGCCTTCGTCGTCGTAGCGCTTCAGTACCGCAGAGGCCAGATACAGCTGGCTCAGCACATCACCCAGGCGGGCGGAAATGCGTTCGCGACGCTTCAGACTACCGCCCAGCACGGCCATCGATACATCAGACAGCAGCGCCAGGTTTGCACTCAGACGGTTCAGGTACTGATAGTAGCGCTTGGTCGCATCGCTGGTCGGCGTGTAGCTGGTGAGACCACGGGTGAGGCCAAGCCAGAAGCTGCGAACCTTATTACTGCCTACGTGACCAATATGTTTGAACAGCAGCTTATCGAAGGCGTTCACGTCGTTGTTTTGCGCCGCCGCCATCTCTTCCAGCACATACGGATGACAGCGGATAGCGCCCTGGCCGAAGATCATCATGCTGCGGGTCAGAATGTTTGCACCTTCAACGGTGATAGCAATCGGCGCACCCTGGTAGGCTCTGGCGAGGAAGTTGCTTTCGCCGAGCATAATGCCTTTACCCCCGGCAATATCCATCGCGTCAATGACCGACTGCTGACCACGGTGAGTACAGTGATATTTCACGATAGCGGACAGTACGGCCGGTTTCTCGCCCAGCATAATGCCGTAGGTAATCAGCGACGCGGCAGCATCCATCACATAGGCGTTACCGGCAATGCGCGCCAGCGGCTCTTCGATACCTTCCATCTTACCGATGGAGATTTTGAACTGACGGCGAATGTGCGCATAAGCCCCGGTCGCCATGGCAACCGATTTCAGACCCCCGGTAGAGTTAGACGGCAGGGTAATACCACGACCCACCGACAGACATTCCACCAGCATCCGCCAGCCCTGACCGGCCATGCTCGGACCACCGATGATGTAGTCGATTGGAACGAAGATATCTTTGCCCTTCGTCGGACCGTTCTGGAACGGAACGTTCAGCGGGAAATGACGACGACCAATTTCCACCCCTGGCGTGCCTGTCGGGATCAGCGCACAGGTAATGCCCAGATCTTCTTCGCCACCCAGCAGTTTATCCGGGTCAGAAAGTTTAAACGCCAGGCCAAGCACGGTGGCGATCGGCGCCAGGGTGATATAGCGTTTGTTCCAGGTCAGGCGCATACCGAGCACCTGCTCGCCCTGCCAGTCGCCCATGCATACCACACCGGTATCCGGGATCGCGCCGGCATCGGAACCCGCTTCCGGGCTGGTCAGCGCGAAGCATGGGATCTCCAGACCACGCGCCAGGCGCGGCAGGTAGTGATTTTTCTGCTCATCGGTACCGTAGTGCTGCAGCAGCTCGCCCGGGCCGAGTGAGTTAGGTACGCCAACGGTGATCGCGAGGATCCCGGAGACGCCAGAGAGTTTCTGCAGTACACGAGACTGTGCGTAGGCGGAGAATTCCAGGCCGCCGTACTCTTTCTTAATGATCATCGCAAAGAAGCGATGTTCTTTCAGATAAGCCCATAGTTCCGGCGGCAGATCCGCCATTTCGTGGGTTATCTGGAAATCATTCGCCATACGGCAGGCTTCTTCAACCGGGCCGTCAATAAAGGCCTGCTCTTCTTCCGTCAGATGTGGCTGCGGATAGTTGTGCAGTTTTTTCCAGTCGGGTTTGCCCTGGAACAGATCGCCTTCCCACCAGGTGGTACCCGCATCGATAGCTTCTTTTTCGGTGCGAGACATCGGCGGCATCACTTTACGGAATGCGCGAAACACCGGTGCAGAAATCATCGACTTACGCATCGGTGCCAGGTTAAACGGCAGAAGAATGATGGCCAGCGGTACCAGCAGCCAGATATTCCACAGACCAGAAACGCCCAGCGCCGCGGTCCAGGCCAGCAATATTACGCTGCTAAGCAGCAAGTTCACCCGGTGATAGAAGAGCACGCCGAGTAACACGATGGTTGCAACAACACTCAAAATCATCATAAAGAAAAGCTCCCTTGCTTGTAGGAGGTCTGACCACTTGTGATATTAAGGTTGTAGAGGATGTAAATTGTTTTAGCAATGTGTTTACAAAATAATTACAACACCGCTCACATTGTTATCGTTTTAAGAAGCACGGAAAATCAAAAGCTGTCCCTTTTCCTTCCCCTTTAGCTTCTCGCTTCTGGCGCTATCCGGTACACTTCGGGATGTCATTTCTTATAAAGTTGAAGGAATATACTCATGTACCAGGATCTTATTCGTAACGAACTGAACGAAGCGGCAGACACGCTGGCTAACTTCCTGAAAGATGAAGCAAATATCCACGCTATTCAGCGTGCGGCGGTCCTGCTGGCCGACAGCTTCAAAGCGGGCGGTAAGGTACTTTCCTGTGGTAACGGTGGTTCACACTGCGACGCTATGCACTTTGCCGAAGAGCTGACGGGTCGTTATCGTGAAAACCGTCCGGGCTACCCAGGTATTGCTATCTCTGACGTAAGCCACCTTTCCTGCGTCAGCAACGACTTTGGCTACGATTATGTATTCTCTCGTTATGTTGAAGCCGTAGGCCGCGAAGGTGACGTACTGCTTGGGATTTCAACTTCCGGTAACTCTGGCAACGTGATTAAAGCTATCGAAGCCGCGCGTGCCAAAGGCCTGAAAGTGATCACGCTGACCGGTAAAGACGGCGGTAAAATGGCGGGCTCCGCTGATGTAGAAATTCGCGTACCGCACTTTGGCTATGCCGACCGCATTCAGGAAATTCACATCAAAGTGATCCACATCCTGATCATGCTTATCGAAAAAGAGATGGTTAAGGCTTAATTCCCCGATGTCCCCCTCTCTCACGGGAGGGGGTGGGTGAGGAGTAACGTATGTGCGAACTGCTCGGGATGAGCGCGAATGTCCCAACTGATATCTGCTTTAGCTTTACCGGACTGGTACAGCGCGGCGGCGGGACAGGCCCGCATAAAGACGGCTGGGGAATTACCTTCTATGAGGGAAAAGGCTGTCGTACGTTCAAAGATCCTCAACCGAGTTTTCGGTCTCCTGTCGCTAAACTGGTGCAGGATTACCCAATCAAATCCTGCTCGGTGATTGCACATATTCGCCAGGCGAACCGGGGAATGGTTGCCCTGGAGAATACACATCCTTTCACCCGCGAACTGTGGGGACGTAACTGGACCTATGCGCACAACGGCCAACTCACCGGCTACAAATCGCTGGAAACCGGTAATTTTCGCCCGGTCGGGGAAACCGACAGCGAAAAAGCGTTTTGCTGGCTGCTGCATAAGCTAACGCAGCGCTACCCGCGCACTCCGGGGAATATGCCTGCGATGTTTCGCTACATTGCGGAACTGGCGGGAGAATTGCGTGAGATGGGCGTGTTTAACATGCTGCTGTCGGACGGTCGTTATGTGATGGCGTACTGCTCAACCAACCTGTTCTGGATAACGCGTCGTGCGCCGTTTGGTGTGGCGAAGCTGTTGGACCAGGACGTGGAAATTGATTTTCAGCAAGAGACCACACCGAACGATGTCGTCTCTGTGATTGCCACGCAGCCGCTGACGGGAAATGAAACCTGGCACAAGATTATGCCAGGCGAGTGGACGTTATTTTGTCTCGGGGACCGTGTAGTTTGACGCCAGCTGCGGCTGAACCACGTCGCTGCTGATAGGCTTGCTCACCATATAGCGGCCGTCAACGACGGAAACCACCGGCGGCTTGTGGGTCTGTTCGAAATAGTCGTAGCCAGGTTTCAGCTGTTTCCAGAAGTCAGCGTAATAAGAGTATTTGTGGCGCTGCATATTGGTATCGGTCATACGGAACGGGTAGATGCTGACCTGGACGCTTGACTGGCCGAACACCAGCGCACCAGTGACAAACTGGAAGATCTCGTCAATACCGCTGTCGGTCATGGCGTAGCAGCCGATCGACACGCAGGCACCGTGAATCATCAGGTATTTACCTTCATAACCGTGCGCACGGTCATAGGCGTTTGGAAAACCGATATTGATCGCTTTATAAAAGCGGCTGTCGGGTTTGAGCTGGTTGCGGCTGACGTTATAAAAACCTTCCGGGCTTTTAAAATCGCCCTGGCGCTGTTTTGGGCCCAGGCCACCGGAATAGTTACAAATCTTATAACTATCAAGAAGCTGGTAAGTTTCACCCATTTTGACGTAGAGGTCGAGCGCGCGCTCTTCTTTAAAGATCTGGATATATACCGGCGATCCCATCAACTGCTGCTTAAATTCTTTGCTGACCGGCGTGGACCCGTGGTTGCTGCTAAGCAAACCGGCGAATGAGACGCACGGAATCAGAAACATCGCAATGAACAATGCGATTTTGCGCATACTACTTGTTCCTTGATAAACCCGTAATGAATGCCAGGACGGCAAAAGAGACCCAAAAATAGGACTAATCCTGATTAGCTGCGCTCACATTAGCATCACCGTAGTTTTTCGCAAGCCCGGACCGCAGTGTTTACAATTTAGTTATTCGTTATATCGCAAATAACCGCAAGCCACATTCAGAACTTTGCGCAATAGCTCGCAAAACCGCAGCCTGACCCGGCGAAATGCTGCCTCCTGGGTGGCTAAAATGCTACACTCCCGCGGTCATTTGACGGAATAAGAAAGGATGCTTTTCCCCTCTCATGCCCACAGGGACATTGTTCGGGCGCCTGCAGTACCTTTCTTACGTTCATTTATCAATACGCTGATATCAGCTTATGGCTGATTTTGTGTTTATGGATACCTGCTAACCATATGATTAAAATCACAAAAGGGCTAAATCTGCCCATAGCTGGCATACCTGTATCGCAGATTTCCGCAGGTGCGCCCGTCAAGCGCGTGGCGCTGCTCGGCGAAGAGTACGTCGGCATGCGTCCCTCCATGGCTGTTCAGGAGGGGGACCGGGTAAAGAAAGGGCAGTTGCTCTTCGAAGATAAAAAGAACCCGGGCGTGCGTTTTACCTCTCCGGCAAGCGGCGTGGTGAGTGCTATTCACCGTGGCGAGCGCCGGGTGCTGCAGTCGGTGGTCATCGACGTTGAAGGTGATGAATCCATGGCGTTTGACCGTTTCGCCGCTGACGAACTGGCCATGCTGACTGCAGAACAGGTGCAAAAACAGCTGCTTGAGTCTGGTCTGTGGACTGCCCTGCGTACCCGTCCTTATAGCAAAACCCCGGTTCCGGGCACCGAACCAACGGCTATCTTCGTTAACGCCATGGATACCAACCCGCTGGCGGCGGATCCGCAGCCGATCGTTCTCGCGCATCGCGAAGCGTTCAACGCGGGGTTGACGCTACTCAGCCGTCTGACGCATGGCCCGATACACGTCTGCCAGGCTAGCGGTGGCAAACTTGGCGGCCATCCCTGCGGTCAGGTGAAGTTCAACGAATTCACCGGCCCTCACCCTGCCGGACTGGTGGGAACGCATATTCATTTTCTCGCCCCTGTCAGTCTGCAAAAGCAGGTCTGGCACCTGAACTACCAGGATGCTATCGCCATTGGCAAGCTGTTCCTCGACGGTGAACTGTGGAGCGAACGCATCATCGCCCTCGGTGGCCCGCAGGTAAAAGCGCCGCGTCTGCTGCGCACCGTTGTGGGCGCGAGTCTTGAAGACCTGTTGGCAGGTGAACTAGAGGAAGGGGAAAACCGGGTAATTTCTGGCTCGGTGCTGAACGGGACTATTGCCCGCGGACCGCACGGCTTCCTTGGTCGCTACCATTTGCAGGTAAGCGTGGTGGCTGAAGGGCGTAACAAAGAGCTGTTCGGCTGGGTGATGCCGGGGAAAGACAAATTCTCCGTGACCCGTACCACGCTCGGTCACTTCCTGAAACACCGTCTGTTTAACTTCTCCACTGATACCCACGGCGGTGAGCGCGCCATGGTCCCTATCGGCAACTACGAGCGCGTTATGCCGCTCGATATCCTGCCAACCCCGCTGCTGCGCGACCTGCTGGCCGGAGATTCCGACAGCGCTCAGGCGTTGGGGTGTCTGGAGCTGGACGAAGAAGATCTGGCGCTCTGTACCTACGTCTGTCCGGGGAAATATGAATATGGCCCGGTGCTGCGCGAGATATTGACCCGTATTGAGCAGGAAGGATAAGTGATGGGCTTAAAACATTATCTGGAAAAAATCGAGCCGCACTTTACGCAGGGCGGCAAACTTCAGAAGTGGTACCCGCTGTATGAAGCGGCAGCCACTATCTTTTATACCCCAGGTCAGGTGACAAAAGGCGCCTCACACGTCCGTGATGCCATCGACCTGAAACGAATGATGATCCTGGTGTGGTTCGCGGTGTTCCCGACGATGTTCTGGGGCATGTATAACGTGGGCCTGCAGACCATTCCGGCGCTGCACAGCCTGTATGGTGCGGAACAACTGCAGCAGGTGATTGCCAGCCACTGGCACTATCGCGTGGCGCAGGCGCTTGGGGTCAGCTTTGCAGCGGATGCCGGCTGGTTGAGCATGATGGGGCTGGGGGCAGTGTTCTTCCTGCCGATTTATCTTACCGTTTTCCTCGTCGGTGGATTCTGGGAAGTGCTGTTCGCTATTGTGCGTAAGCATGAGATCAACGAAGGCTTCTTCGTCACCTCAATTCTGTTTGCGCTGATCGTCCCACCCACCATCCCGCTATGGCAGGCGGCGCTTGGGATCTCCTTCGGGGTGGTCATCGGCAAAGAGATCTTCGGCGGTACCGGACGTAACTTCCTTAACCCGGCGCTCGCGGGGCGTGCGTTCCTGTTCTTTGCTTATCCGGCGCAAATTTCCGGCGATCTGGTGTGGACGGCAGCGGATGGTTTCTCGGGCGCGACCCCGCTTTCCCAGTGGGCAAGCCACGGTGGAGAGGCGCTGGTCAACAACGTTAGCGGTCAGCCGGTTACCTGGTTTGACGCCTTCCTCGGCAATATTCCTGGTTCGATCGGCGAAGTTTCAACCCTGATGATCCTCATCGGCGGCGCAATCATTATCTTTGGTCGCGTTGCCTCCTGGCGCATTGTCGCCGGGGTGATGGTCGGCATGGTGGCAACCGCTACGCTGTTCAACGTTATAGGTTCGGCCACCAACCCGATGTTTGCCATGCCGTGGTACTGGCACCTGGTGCTGGGTGGTTTTGCGTTTGGCATGATGTTCATGGCAACCGATCCGGTTTCCGCATCGTTTACCGATAAAGGTAAATGGTGCTACGGCGCGCTGATTGGTGTGATGTGCGTGCTTATCCGCGTGGTGAACCCGGCCTATCCGGAAGGGATGATGCTGGCCATTCTGTTCGCTAACCTCTTTGCGCCGCTGTTCGATTACCTGGTGGTGCAGGCCAACATTAAGCGGAGGACATCACGTGGCTGAGAAAAAAAGTAACGACAGCATTGGCAAAACGCTGCTGGTGGTGCTGGTGCTCTGCCTGGTGTGCTCCATTGTGGTAGCAGGCTCGGCGGTAGGACTTAAATCGCGCCAGCAGGCGCAGCGTGAGCTGGATAAGCAGCGCAACATCCTTGCGGTCGCCGGGCTGATGCAGCCAGAGATGAGCGCCGATGACGTCGCACAGACCTTTAACTCCCGTATCACCCCACGTCTGCTGGAGCTGAAAACCGGTACGCTGCTGGATAAAGACCCGACGAAATTCAACCAGGCGCAGGCGTTGAAAGACCCGGAGCGCAGTATTGCGCTTGAGGCAGGCCAGGATCCTGCCGGGATTAAGCGACGCAGCAACATGGTTGAAATCTATCTGGTGAAAGACGCCCAGCAAAAGGTGCAGGAAGTGGTGCTGCCGATATACGGCAACGGCCTGTGGTCGATGATGCACGCTTTTGTCGCGCTGGAAACCGATGGCCGGACGGTAAAAGGGATTACTTACTACGACCAGGGTGAAACCCCGGGGCTTGGCGGTGAAGTTGAAAACCCGAACTGGCGGGCACAGTTTGTCGGTAAGAAAATCCTCGACGACAACGGTTCACCGGCGCTGAAGGTCATGAAGGGCGCAGCCCGTCCCGGTGATGAATATGCCGTGGATGGTCTTTCCGGCGCGACGCTCACCTCAAATGGCGTACAACACAGTTTTGATTTCTGGATGGGCGAGCTGGGCTTTGGGCCTTTCCTGAAACAGGTTCGTGAAGGAGTGCTGAACAATGGCTGAACAAAGCGAGATGAAAGAAGTTAAGCGGGTGCTGGTCGGGCCGCTGCTCGCCAATAACCCGATTGCCCTGCAGGTGCTGGGGGTCTGTTCGGCGCTGGCGGTAACTACCAAGCTCGAGACGGCGGTGGTGATGACCGTCGCGGTCACTCTGGTGACGGCGTTTTCCAGCATGTTTATCTCTATGATCCGCCATCACATCCCAAATAGTGTACGTATCATCGTGCAGATGGCGATTATTGCCTCGCTGGTGATCGTGGTCGATCAGCTGCTGCGGGCGTTTGCCTATGAAGTCTCGAAGCAGCTTTCGGTCTTTGTGGGGCTAATCATCACCAACTGTATCGTGATGGGGCGTGCGGAGGCCTATGCCATGAAATCGCCGCCGCTGGCCTCCTTTATGGACGGTATCGGTAATGGCCTTGGCTACGGCGTTATCCTGATTGTGGTTGGTTTTGTGCGTGAGCTTATCGGCAGCGGCAAGCTGTTTGGTGTTCAGGTGCTGGATACCGTGCAAAACGGTGGCTGGTATCTGCCGAACGGATTGTTCCTGCTGGCACCCAGCGCATTCTTTATTATCGGGTTGTTGATTTGGGCACTGCGTACCTGGAAGCCCGAACAGCAGGAAAAGGAGTAACCGCGAATGGCTCATTATCTCACTCTGTTTGTCAGGGCGGTGTTTGTTGAGAACATGGCGCTGGCCTTCTTCCTCGGTATGTGTACCTTCCTCGCGGTGTCGAAGAAGGTATCTACGGCGTTTGGTCTTGGCGTGGCGGTGACCGTCGTGCTCGGCCTGTCGGTGCCAATCAATAACCTGGTGTATAACCTGGTGCTGCGCGACGGTGCGCTGGTGGAAGGGGTGGATCTCAGCTTCCTCAACTTCATCACCTTTATTGGCGTTATTGCCGCGCTGGTGCAAATTCTCGAGATGATCCTCGATAAGTATTTCCCGGCGCTGTACAACGCGCTCGGCATCTTCCTGCCGCTGATTGCCGTAAACTGCGCCATTTTTGGCGGCGTCTCATTTATGGTGCAGCGCGACTATAACTTCAGTGAATCTGTTGTATATGGATTCGGATCCGGTATTGGCTGGATGCTGGCGATTGTCGCGATGGCGGGGATCCGCGAAAAAATGAAATATGCGAACGTGCCCGCAGGACTGCGTGGCTTAGGGATCACCTTTATCACCACCGGCCTGATGGCGTTGGGCTTTATGTCCTTCTCCGGTGTGCAGCTGTAAGGGCGGAAAAGTATGGAAATTATTCTTGGGGTGGTGATGTTCACCCTGATCGTTCTGGTGCTGTCGGGACTGATTCTGGCGGCGCGATCGAAGCTGGTTAACGCCGGTGACGTGACCATTGAAATTAACGATGAAGCAGACCTCAGGTTGCGCACGCCTGCGGGCGACAAGCTTCTGAATACGCTCTCCGGCAATGGTATTTTTGTCTCCTCCGCCTGCGGTGGCGGTGGCTCCTGCGGGCAGTGTCGGGTGACGGTGAAAGAGGGCGGTGGTGACATTCTGCCGACCGAGCTTGCCCATATCACCAAACGTGAAGCGAAAGCCGGTTGTCGCCTGGCCTGTCAGGTGGCGGTACGCCAGAACATGAAAATCGAGCTGCCGGAAGAGATTTTCGGCGTGAAGAAGTGGGAATGTGAGGTCATCTCGAATGACAACAAAGCTACTTTCATTAAAGAGCTGAAGCTCGCTATCCCGGCGGGGGAAAGCGTACCGTTCCGCGCTGGCGGCTATATTCAGATTGAATGCCCGCCGCATGAAGTGGCTTATGCCGATTTCGATGTGCCCGAAGAGTACCGCGGAGACTGGGACAAATTTAATCTGTTCCGCTACGTATCTCGGGTTACGGAGCCGACGCTGCGCGCCTACTCGATGGCGAACTACCCGGATGAGAAGGGGATTATCATGCTCAACGTGCGTATCGCCACGCCGCCGCCGTCGGCGCCGGACGTCCCGCCGGGTATTATGTCCTCCTGGATCTGGTCGTTGAAGGCGGGAGACAAGGTCACCATCTCCGGGCCGTTCGGCGAGTTCTTTGCCAAAGAGACCGACGCTGAGATGGTCTTCATCGGCGGTGGTGCCGGGATGGCGCCAATGCGTTCGCACATTTTCGATCAGCTCAAGCGTCTGGGCAGCAAGCGTAAAATCAGCTTCTGGTACGGGGCGCGCTCGCTGCGCGAAATGTTCTATGACGACGAGTTCGAACAGCTGGCGCGTGATAACCCGAACTTTACCTTCCACGTTGCGCTTTCTGACGCCCAGCCGGAAGATAACTGGACGGGTTATACAGGCTTCATCCATAACGTGCTATATGAAAACTACCTGCGCGACCACCCGGCGCCTGAGGACTGTGAGTTTTATATGTGCGGGCCGCCGGTAATGAACGCAGCGGTTATCAGCATGCTGAAAAACCTGGGCGTGGAGGATGAAAACATCATGCTCGACGACTTTGGAGGCTGATGATGTTAACCGTGTTTCTGGCGACATTTGGCATCTTTTTGCTGGTGGTTCTCGGCATGTCGCTTGGGTATCTGGTGAAGCGTAAAAGCATTCAGGGTAGCTGCGGTGGTATCTCCTCCCTCGGGATGGAAAAAGTCTGCGACTGCCCGGAGCCCTGCGACGCGCGGAAAAAACGCATGGCCCGCGAAGCGAACCGTATCCTCTAAGCCTTGCCTTTCACCCTCTCCCGTCGGGAGAGGGTCTTCATCCCCCTTCTCAAAACTTCGTATTGTGCTGTATACTTATCCAGTGGTGGGTGAGGGCTAACAATGCGCAAAATTATCCATGTCGATATGGACTGTTTTTTCGCCGCGGTTGAAATGCGGGATAATCCAGCCCTGCGCGACATCCCGATAGCCATTGGCGGCAGTCGGGTACAAAGGGGGGTTATCAGTACCGCCAACTACCCGGCGCGGAAATTTGGTGTACGCAGCGCCATGCCGACGGCGATGGCGCTGAAGCTGTGTCCACATCTCACGCTGCTGCCAGGACGCTTCGACGCCTATAAAGAAGCCTCGGTGCATATTCGCGAAATCTTTTCCCGCTACACCTCGCTTATCGAGCCCTTATCGCTGGACGAAGCTTATCTTGATGTCAGCGACAGCGTTCATTGCCTGGGCTCGGCAACGCTGATGGCCCAGGAGATCCGCCAGACGATATTCAACGAGCTGCAGCTGACGGCTTCGGCGGGCGTCGCGCCGGTTAAATTCCTCGCTAAAATTGCCTCCGATCTCAACAAACCCAACGGCCAGTATGTGATAACCCCCGCCGATGTCCCGGCCTTTCTGAAGACGCTGCCGCTTGCAAAGATCCCCGGGGTCGGGAAAGTCTCCGCCGCAAAGCTTGAAAGTATGGGGCTACGTACCTGCGAAGATGTGCAGAAAAGCGATCTCGCCATGCTGCTCAAGCGTTTTGGCAAGTTTGGTCGGGTGCTGTGGGAGCGCAGCCAGGGGATCGATGAGCGTGAGATAAGCAGTGAGCGCCTGCGTAAATCGGTGGGCGTAGAGCGTACCCTGATAGAAGATATTCACGACTGGGCAGAGTGTGAAGCCATCATTGAACGGCTGTACCCTGAGCTGGAGCGTCGGCTGGCGAAGGTGAAACCGGATCTGCTGATTGCTCGTCAGGGGATCAAACTTAAATTCAACGATTTCCAGCTCACAACCCAGGAACACGTCTGGCCGAAGCTTAACAAAGCCGATTTAATTGCTACGGCGTATAACACCTGGCAGGAACGAAGAAGCGGCAGGGGGGTAAGGCTGGTGGGATTGCACGTGACGCTGCTGGATCCACAAATGGAGCGCCAGCTGGTGCTTGGACTGTAGGTCGGGTAAGCGCAGCGCACCCGACAATGCTGCCGGGTACGCTACGTAATGGCTTACTTCGCCGGGATCGCCTTCAGCAGTTCAGTCAGAAGCGTCCAGTACTGGCCAACGCTTTCGATATGAACCTGCTCATCCGGAGAGTGCGGGCCAGTAATGGTTGGCCCGATGGAAACCATATCCATGTTCGGATACGGTTTCTTGAACAGACCACATTCCAGACCGGCGTGGATAATCTGGATGTTCGGCGTCTTGTTGAACAGACGCTGATAGGTTTCACGTACCAGATGCATCACCGGAGAGTTAGCGTCCGGCTGCCAGCCAGGATACGCGCCTTTCGCTTCGGTTTTGGCACCCGCCAGTTTGCCCAGAGAATCCAGCATGCTGACCACGTAGTCTTTACCGCTGTCGATGAGCGAGCGGATCAGGCAGTGGATCTCAACGTTGCTGTCGGTCATGGTCACAACGCCGACGTTGAGGGAGGTTTCCACCACGCCTTTCGCTACGTCGGAGTTACGGATAACGCCATTCGGTGTGGCGTTCAGCAGACGAATAAATCCGTCACGAGAAGCCGCAGTCAGCGCCGCTTTGTCGTGGCTAGTGGATTCCAGCAGCACGACCAGATTCTTCTCTTTTTCCGCCAGTTCGTTTTTCAGGATGTCCTGATAAGTGCTGACCAGTGCTTTCAGTGCATCGGCTTTATCTGCCGGAACGGCAACGGTGGTAAAGGCTTCACGCGGAATAGCGTTGCGCAGGGTACCACCGTTGAAATCGACCAGGCGCAGATCCAGCTCTTCTGCGTGACCGGCCAGGAAGCGCGCCAGCAGCTTGTTGGCGTTGCCCAGACCAACGTGGATTTCACCGCCGGAGTGACCGCCTTTCAGGCCTTTTAACGTCAGTTTGAAGCTCTGGAATCCTGCCGGTACCGCTTCACGGTTCAGCGTCAGGTTAGAGGTGAAGTCAATTCCACCGGCGCAACCCATATAGATTTCGCCTTCTTCTTCGGAATCGGTGTTGATGAGGATATCGGCCTGTAGCCAGTTCGGCTGAAGACCAAACGCGCCGTCCATGCCCGCTTCTTCGGTCATGGTCAGCAGCACTTCCAGCGGACCGTGCTGAACGGCGTCGTCAGCCAGTACCGCCAGGGCAGAAGCCATGCCGATACCGTTGTCTGCGCCAAGGGTGGTGCCACGCGCTTTGACCCACTCGCCATCGATATACGGCTGAATCGGGTCTTTAGTGAAGTCGTGAACGGTGTCGTTATTTTTCTGCGGCACCATGTCGAGGTGCGCCTGCAGGACGACCGGTTTACGGTTTTCCATACCTGCGGTCGCGCCTTTACGAATCAGAATGTTACCAACCTGATCGCGTTCTGCGTGTAAGCCTTTTTCCTTCGCCCAGCCCATGATGTGCGCTGCGAGTTGTTCTTCGTGGTAGGACGGATGCGGGATGGAACAAATTTTGGCAAAAATATCCCACAGCGGTTGCGGGGATAATTGAGACAGTTCAGACACGATAAGTCTCCTTACGGCATTCTGCAAAAGTCGCTTGCAGGTAAAGGGTTAGCTAATTCATTTTCAACACAAGCAGTGCTTGCGAGATGGTGTTCGAGAATACCACTTTCTGCCTGCTCTGGTAGTGCCAGGCATGCAAAAAGAGCAGGCTCCGCCGCTTAACGCTGGTTTTTAGTGCGCCAGATCTCTATAATCTCGCGCAACCTTTTCCCCCTCGAACACTTTTTAAGCCGTATTAGACAGGCTGGGATATATGACATGAGCGAAAAATACGTCGTCACCTGGGACATGTTGCAGATTCACGCCCGCAAGCTGGCAAGCCGCCTGCTGCCCGCTGAACAGTGGAAAGGCATTATTGCCGTTAGCCGTGGTGGTCTGGTACCAGGCGCCCTGTTGGCCCGTGAGCTGGGAATTCGTCATGTGGATACCGTTTGCATCTCCAGCTATGACCACGACAATCAGCGTGAGCTGACCGTTCTGAAGCGCGCTGAAGGTGACGGTGAAGGCTTCATCGTTATCGACGATCTGGTTGATACGGGGGGCACTGCGGTCGCTATCCGCGAAATGTATCCAAAAGCTCACTTCGTTACCATTTTTGCTAAACCGGCTGGTCAGCCGCTGGTAGACGATTATGTGATTGATATCCCTCAGGATACCTGGATTGAACAGCCGTGGGATATGGGCGTAGTCTTCGTACCGCCAATCTCTGGCCGTTAATCGCCAACGTATTTTGTAAAATAACGCCCGGTTTAGCCGGGCGTTATTCATTTTGGGCGCGGGCAGGTTACAATAAGGGCAGTATCGTTCTCATGGAGGCTGCGCGATGTCAGAGGCTAACCTCAGCGAAACCCTGTTCAAACCCCGGTTCAAGCATCCGGAAACATCTACTCTGGTCCGTCGAGCGCATCGCGACCATCAACCCGCTATGCATCTGGCACTGGAAGGCCAGAGCACCCCGCACTGGTATCGGATGGTCAACCGCCTGATGTGGGTCTGGCGCGGCGTCTCTCCGCAGGAGATTCTTGACGTGCAGTCGCGTATCGTCATGAGTGATGCCGAACGCACCGATCCTGAGCTCTACGACACGGTTGTGGGTTACCGTGGTGGCAACTGGATCTACGAGTGGGCGAAACAGGCGATGCTCTGGCAGCAAAAAGCCTGCCAGGAGACGGATGAAAAGCTGAGTGGGCGCCACTGGATGCACGCCTCCAAGCTTTATAGTATTGCCGCTTATCCGCACCTTAAAGGCGATGACCTGGCCGAGCAGGCTCAGGCGTTGGCTAACCGTGCTTTTGAAGAGGCGGCACAGCGTTTGCCTGGCACCATTCGTGAACTGGAGTTTACCATTCCGGATGGCCCATCCGTGGTGGGCTTCTTACATATGCCCGGCGGCGAAGGACCATTCCCAACCGTGCTGATGTGCGGTGGTCTTGATGCTCTGCAGAGCGATTATTACAACCTCTACGAGAACTATTTAGCGCCATTGGGTATTGCGATGCTGACGCTCGATATGCCTTCAATTGGATTCTCGTCAAAGTGGAAACTCACCCAGGATTCCAGTTTTCTGCACCAGCACGTACTGAAGTCACTGCCGAATATTCCCTGGGTCGATAATACCCGCGTGGCGGCGTTTGGTTTCCGCTTTGGTGGGAATATTGCGGTGCGTCTGGCTTATCTGGAATCCTCCCGGTTGCGGGCCGTCGCCTGTCTTGGGCCGGTCGTACATCATCTCCTGGTCGATCCGGCGCGTCAGGGCAGCGTACCGGAGATGTACCTCGACGTACTGGCCTCGCGGCTGGGTATGCACGATTCTTCGGATGAGGCGCTGCGCGTCGAGCTAAACCGTTACTCCCTGAAAACCCAGGGATTGCTGGGACGCCGTTGTCCAACCCCGATGCTTTCCGGCTTCTGGCAGAACGACCCGTTCAGCCCGGAAGAGGAATCGCGTTTAATCACCTCGTCATCCGCCGAGGGAAAATTATTATCGATTCCGTTTAATCCGGTGTATCGCAATTTTGACAAAGCTTTGAAGGAAATTGCCACATGGATCAACCGGCAATTAAGTTAATATATTGCTAAATTTTATTGATTTGGTAAAACAGTTGCATCACTAAAGGAGATCGCAATGACGTTACCGAGTGGACATCCGAAAAGTAGACTGATCAAGAAATTTGCTGCGCTTGGCCCTTATATTCGCGAAGAACAGTGTGAAGATACTCGCTTTTTTTTCGACTGCCTTGCTGTATGTGTAAATGTTAAACCGGCTCCGGAAAAGCGTGAATTCTGGGGCTGGTGGATGATTATGGAAGCGCAGGAAAAGCGTTTTACCTACAGCTACCAGTTCGGTCTTTATGACAAAGACGGCAAGTGGCAGCCGACGGTTATCAAGGACAGCGAAGTGACTGAGAAGCTTGAGCTAACGCGGCGCACGTTCCATGAACGTGTTAAAGAGCTGCTGGCTGGGCTGGGCCTTGAGTTCGAACCTGCGGATGATTTTAACGAAGAAGCCGTCAGGCTTTCGGCCTGAAGATAAAATAAAAAGAGCCCTTCATCAGAAGGGCTTTTTTTTATGGCGGAAATTAGAACTGGTAAACCAGACCTAATGCCACCACGTCGTCATTGTTCAGACCGAGTTTGTTGTCATCGCTCAGCTGGTTGATTTTGTAATCCACAAACGCTGACATGTTTTTATTGAAGTAGTAGGTTGCCGCGACGTCGATGTATTTCACCAGGTCTGCATCGCCAACGCCTTCAATATCCTTACCTTTGGACTGGATATATCCGATGGACGGACGCAGGCCGAAGTCGAATTGGTACTGGGCGACCACTTCGAATGCCTGGTTTTTATTCGCAAAACCGCTCACGCTGGTATTTACGCCGTTAATTGAAGCGGTACCAGAAATTGGCGTCATATTGCGGGTTTCCGCATAGATAGCGGCCAGGTAGACGTTGTTAGCATCATATTTTACGCCGGTGGTCCAGGCTTCGGCGTTGGCGCCGTGGCCCAGACGCTGGCTTTCCTGCGCCTGAGTACGGTCGGAGTTAGCATAGGCAGCACCCAGGGTGAAACCAGAATCGCCGAAGTCGTAGCTCAGAGAAGTACCGAAGCCGTCACCGTTCGCTTTGCTGGCGGCGCGGGCGTCATTTTCGTTTTTACCCTGATATTGCAGCGCCAGCTTCAGACCGTCTACCAGACCGAAGAAGTTGTTGTTGCGATAGGTCGCCATGCCGTTACCACGGCCGGTCATGAAGTTGTCGGTTTTAACGAAGGAGTCATCACCGAATTCTGGGATCATATCGGTGTAAGCGGCGACGTTATACAGCACGCCGTAGTTACGACCGTAATCGAATGAACCGTAGTCACCGGCTTTCAGACCAGCAAACGCCAGACGGGTTTTAGCGGTATTCGGATCGCCTTCCACACGGTTTGCGGCAACCTGGTATTCCCACTGACCGTAACCTGAAAGCTGGTCGTTAATCTGGGTCGCGCCTTTAAAGCCCAGACGGATATAAGACTGGTCACCGTCGACAGCATTGTTGTCGCTCATGTAGTGCTCAGCTTTAACCCTGCCGTACAGATCCAGTTTGTTCCCGTCTTTGTTATAAATTTCTGCAGCCTGGGCAGCCAGAGAGGTCATTGCGCCCATTACCACTAATGCCAGTGTGCTTTTTTTCATTTTCATTCCCGAGTTTTCAAACGCGCTAATATTCGTGGGATCTCTGTCCCGTGAAAAACAGAGAGGTTTTTAACCCTCTGAAATGAAAGTTTTATGACAAAGTAAGAATAATTTTAAAAAACTGTGTTTTCATGTTTCTGTCATAAAAATGTCAAATGTTGCAGGCAGGCTTGCTGATCCCGCGCAATAAAGTGTTACGCCTTGTGCCGTGGGAGTTGGCAAGCGGCCTGACACCTGTTAAAACGTCACTTCAACATCAAATTTCCTCTTATTGTGAACGGCAGAGAATCATGAGTGATAGCCAGACGCTGGTGGTAAAACTGGGCACCAGTGTTTTAACGGGCGGATCGCGCCGCCTGAACCGCGCCCATATCGTGGAGTTGGTGCGCCAGTGCGCACAGTTGCATGCCGCAGGGCATCGTATTGTAATTGTGACTTCCGGTGCGATTGCCGCCGGACGAGAGCACCTTGGCTACCCTGAACTGCCCGCGACGATTGCCTCCAAACAGCTGCTGGCGGCGGTAGGGCAAAGCCGTTTGATTCAGCTCTGGGAACAACTGTTCTCTATTTACGGTATTCACGTTGGCCAGATGCTGCTGACCCGAGCCGACATGGAAGACCGCGAGCGTTTCCTCAACGCACGTGACACCCTGCGCGCGCTGCTCGACAACAACATCGTTCCGGTGATTAACGAAAACGATGCGGTTGCTACTGCCGAAATCAAAGTTGGCGACAATGACAATCTTTCCGCACTGGCAGCCATTCTCGCCGGTGCCGATAAACTGCTGCTGCTGACCGATCAGCAGGGCCTTTTCACCGCCGACCCGCGTAACAACCCGCAGGCGGAGCTGATTAAAGACGTTTATGGTATCGATGACGCGCTGCGCGCTATTGCGGGAGACAGCGTCTCTGGCCTGGGGACTGGCGGTATGGGCACCAAGCTGCAGGCCGCCGATGTTGCCTGCCGTGCGGGCATTGACACCATCATCGCCGCCGGGAGTCGCCCTGGGGTGATTGGTGATGTGATGGAAGGGGTTTCTGTAGGTACCCGCTTCCATGCTCAGGCATCTCCGCTGGAAAACCGTAAACGCTGGATCTTTGGTGCACCGCCGGCGGGTGAAATCACCGTCGATGAAGGGGCAACCAGCGCAATTCTGGAACGTGGGAGCTCATTGCTTCCGAAAGGAATTAAAAGCGTGACAGGTAACTTCTCCCGTGGTGAAGTGATTCGTATCTGTAACCTTGAAGGCCGCGACATCGCCCACGGCGTTAGCCGTTATAACAGCGATGCGCTGCGCCGCATTGCGGGACATCATTCGCAGCAGATTGACGCCATTCTTGGCTACGAGTACGGCCCGGTTGCCGTACATCGTGACGATATGATCACCCGTTAAGGAGACCACCATGCTGGAACAAATGGGGATCGCCGCCAAAGCGGCATCTTACCAACTGGCGCTACTCTCCAGCCGCGAGAAAAATCGGGTGCTGGAAAAAATTGCTGATTATCTGGAAGCACAGACTGAGACTATCCTCGATGCCAACCAGCAGGATCTCGCCGAAGCGCGGGCCAACGGCCTGAGCGATGCGATGCTCGATCGTCTGGCGCTCACCCCAGCGCGTTTGCAGAGCATTGCAAACGACGTGCGTCAGGTATGCAACCTGGCGGATCCGGTAGGGCAGGTGATTGACGGCGGGCTGCTCGACAGCGGTCTGCGTCTTGAGCGCCGCCGCGTGCCGCTTGGCGTTATTGGTGTCATTTATGAAGCTCGTCCGAACGTGACGGTGGATGTCGCCTCGCTGTGCCTGAAAACCGGCAATGCGGCCATCCTGCGCGGCGGGAAAGAGACCTGGCGCACCAACGCTGCCACCGTAAAAGTGATCCAGCAGGCGCTGGAAGAGTGCGGTCTGCCGGCTGGTGCGGTACAGGCGATTGAAAGCCCGGATCGCGCGCTGGTCAGCGAAATGCTGCGCATGGATAAATACATCGACATGCTGATCCCTCGCGGTGGTGCAGGTCTGCATAAGCTGTGCCGCGAGCAGTCGACGATCCCGGTGATCACCGGTGGGATTGGCGTATGTCACATTTTCGTCGACGAGAGTGCTGAAATTGCTCCGGCGTTGAAAATCATCGTCAACGCCAAAACGCAGCGCCCGAGCACCTGTAATACCGTCGAGACGCTGCTTGTTCATCAGAACATTGCCGATAGCTTCCTGCCTGCGCTGAGTAAGCAGATGGCAGAGAGTGGTGTAACGCTGCATGCGGCCGACAACGCCATAACGCTGCTGAAAAATGGTCCGGCGAAAGTTGAGGCAGTGAAAGCAGAGCAGTACGACGACGAGTTCCTGTCGCTGGATCTGAACGTGAAGGTGGTTGCTGGTATTGATGACGCTATCGCCCATATTCGCCAGCACGGTACCCAGCACTCGGATGCGATTCTGACCCGGACTCTGCGCAACGCCGACCGCTTCATCAACGAAGTGGATTCGTCAGCCGTGTACGTGAATGCTTCCACCCGCTTTACCGACGGCGGCCAGTTTGGCCTGGGCGCGGAAGTGGCGGTGAGCACGCAAAAACTGCACGCCCGCGGTCCGATGGGCCTGGAAGCGCTGACCACTTACAAATGGATCGGCATCGGCGACGATACGATTCGTGCGTAACTAACAAAGGGTGATGCAAAAGTAGCCATTTGATTCCCAAGGCCATTGACGCATCACCCTGATAGTTTTAACCTTCTACACCGTGCTTCACGTTCGTGAACCCCTCTCAGGGCCGATATAGCTCAGTTGGTAGAGCAGCGCATTCGTAATGCGAAGGTCGTAGGTTCGACTCCTATTATCGGCACCATCTCATCTCTTCATGACATTTCATAACTCTTCTCTCATCAATAAAATCAGTAAGTTACGAAGCGTTGTTGCTTAATAATTGCTCAGGTTGTTTCTTGACATCGCATCGGTTTGGTGGTCAAAGTGGGGGTCAATCCGGTTCGATTTTGGGCGTGACCACCATGATGCTGACAGACACCGCTATTCGCGCAGCTAAGCCGCGAGAGAAGTCCTGGAAGCTGGCTGACTACCAGGGGCTTTATCTTCTGATCCAGCCAAACGGAACCAAACACTGGTATCTCAAATACCGTTTTGAGGGAAAAGAGAGCCGGATAGGTTTTGGGCCTTATCCATCGGTCACGCTTGCGGAAGCCAGAAACAAACGAGACTCAACCCGCAAATTGATAAGGGAAGGAACAAACCCTGTTGTGGCGCGGGAAGAAGCCAGGCGCGCCGAATCCGGGAATAACTCATTCGAAGATATCGCCCGCGCATGGCATAAATCGAATAAGCGGTGGGATCCGCACCATGCGCAGGATGTACTCCGTAGTCTGGAGAATCATGTTTTTCCTGTACTGGGACAATGCAGCGTTGTTGATATCAAAACTCGCGATCTGCTTTTGTTGTTGAGGACGGTTGAAGCTAAGGGTTTAACCGATATTACTCTGAGGATCCAGCAGCGCCTCAATCACATTCTTCGCTACGCCGTTCAGATGGGATACATTGAGTACAACCCTGCCCAGGAATTGACAGGCGCAGTCAAACTCCCAGCCCCGAACCACCACCCGGCATTAGAACTCACGGTATTGCCGGATTTTCTGACGCGTATAAATCAGTATCGTGGCCGACCACTAACGAAACTTGCCGTGCAAATAGCTTTCCGGCTGTTCATTCGTTCCAGCGAGTTACGTTATGCACGCCGGAGTGAAATTAATCTTAAAAAGGCTATCTGGACTATTCCCGGAGTACGTGAACCATTGGCTGGAGATCGTTTTTCTTACCGGGGAGCAAAAATGAAAACGGAGCATGTCGTTCCGCTTGCTCGCCAGGTGGTGAGATTATTTGAGGAGTTGTTTGAGTTAACCGGTGAGCAGGAACTCGTTTTTCCTGGCGATCATAATCCAATGAAAGCAATGAGCGAAAATACGGTCAATAAAGCGTTGCGAACGATGGGATATGACACCAAAAAAGAAGTATGCGGACATGGTTTTCGCACAATGGCCTGTAGCGCCCTGGTTGAGTCGGGCTTATGGAGTCGTGATGCGGTTGAGCGGCAAATGAGTCATCAGGAAAGGAACCCAGTTCGCGCAGCCTATATCCACAAAGCCCGTATGATGGAAGAGCGAAAGCTCATGATGCAGTGGTGGGCAAATTACCTGGATGCCAACCAGGAAATATACATTTCATCATGGGAATATGCTGAACGAAAATAATTTATGAATTAAAAAATGAATAAATGGCATTTTTACTGTGCCGCCTGTACCGCTCTGAATTAATTTATTGTATTTACAAGTATTATTGATGGTAGAGGTCGTCCTGAATCTGTGCCATAGTTACCTAGTATGGCTGCAATGCGATTAGTGTCATAACTGATTGATTTTGTAGGGGAGGGATAAAAGAGACGGATCATTGTGGATTGAATCATAAAGGTAACAATCGGAAATGATGCCATCAAAATCTGAGATGTCCTTCTCTAAGATGTACACCAAACAACTCTTCACATTGAGAAGCGATGTCCCAGTCTGCCAAAACAGTTGTTTGCGAGTCATGGCCAATATAACACCCGGATAAAGGGTAGTTGGGGTTGATGAGCTTTTGTGTAGAAATATAATAGTACAGGTTAAAATTAAGTTTGATTAGGGGAAACGCCTTTGCTCCATTCCCCTAATTCTAGTTGTTGTTCTAATTGGGTATTGCTTTTATTTGGCAATGAACACACAATTTTTATTATGAATAATGGCTTTATTACATTCCTGAAAGAATTTTATAGAATGGCTTTATTGATGATGGAGTACTGTAAGGAGATCTCACATAACCAACACCTGTATCATTAGTGTATACAAAACCTTTCTTTCTCCATAAAATCTGAGAAGGCCATTCAGGAGGTGAGACTTGGATTGGTTGATAATGTATTAATGTATCTTCCTGTCGTTCAAGAACTTCACTTTTGGGGATTGCCTTATATCGTGTATAATTTCCATCCGAGGTGTCAAAAACAGCATAATTAAATTTGTGTTTCACAGTGGGTCTTATAGCTTTAATTTTTTGATATAACTTGTATAAATTTTCTTCGTCATTAGAATTATTTAAATAAATATTGCTGTGGCAATTAATTAGCTGGAATAAATTAAAGGCATCAATGTCACTTTTATTTTTTATATTTACCCATCCTCGAGATTCAGCCATATTATAAACATTTGGGTCATAGGCTATCATCATGATATATGGTGTCAATGGCAGAAGCAATAATACCCCAGCGGATGCAAGTCCAAAGGATTGGAATTTCGCTCGTGCATCATGAAAATACCAGTGATTTGTGAGTATCGCTGGATCATCAGAGGTGTAAAATACTTTTTGTGTTTTATTTCTTAATAAGCATAATTTCAAATCATTTATATGATGACGTGTATCAAAAAATGATTTCATTGATTGCTGGACTGCATCTTTGATCTGAAATTTATAGTCCTCTATCCCTGCTACTTCGACAATACCTTCAGACATTTCTACCAGTCGTTTTGATGCAGCTTCAGTTCTCAAGTGCTGAAGTAACCAAAAATCTAACAAAAAAGACTTATCCTTTTCATTTAAAAAATATCCTTGGGAAGCTATTTGCTTGACTAGATTAGAGTATTTCCCTTCAAATGGTTGTAGGGCTTTCTCTAATTTTAAATCTTCCCCATAGAAATAATCTTGTGAGCATTGTTTTTTTATTGGAGCTTGAGGGATTAACTTCATGCCATCAATATTATAAAGACATATTGATGCCAATGATGATGTATTTGAAAAACGTTTCAAATAACATTGCGGCACATAGTGCTGATTTTTATTTGCGGCCATTGCTAATTCCAAAAATTTAAATGTTTATTATGTGTGACATTTTATACGTGTCAAAGAATATATCAACAAATATGATAACTATCTTCTACTATATATCTGAGCAATAAAGCGTCCCCGACCATCTCCATGCCCCAAATCTGTCGATGTTACTGCCAGTGCCTCTTTGTGGCTCAGTCTCAGCTCCTCGTAATAGCGAATCGCATCCTGTGCCCAGGCATAGCGCAGGGAATGGGGAGAGTATTCACCCGTCAACCCGGCATCGCGGAGATGGTTGTGCCAGTAGTCCATCGCGGATTTCAGATCCGGCTTGTCAATCAGATATCCGTTACGCTCTCCGGCAATATTCAGTGCCTCTTTCACCGCCTGACGAACCGCTTCCCGGTCCGTCACCTGCGTCATGCGTGGTCGTCCGCCCTTGGTACCGAAGATCACGGGCAGACGTTCAGCGCCTTTTTCCAGCTGTTTATCCCAGGTTTTCAGTGACTGGCAGCACTGTACTGCCTCCTGACCACGCAGGCCCATCACCCTTGCCAGTTGCAGGCTGGCCGCGAGACCAGCGTCGGTTTGCTGTATCCGCTCCAGCACCTGCTGGTAAAACGCATCCGGAATAGCCCGATGTGTCCCGTCGCGGCAGGCACCGCTGATACCGAGCGATTGGTTGCTGATTAATTCTGACTGGCTGAGCTGTGTACGCCCGGCTTCAGCCAGAATAGAGCGCACCATCGCCATCTCATTCTGTAAGGTACGCGGGGAAATGCCCTGCGCCAGTCGTTCGTTGATATAGCCTGTGATATGTCTGGCCTTAATATGGTCGGTTCGGGTTATCTGGATATTCTGCGCCAGCAAATGATGCGCAAAACGTTGCGCCATCTGTTCGCGGTCGTGGACTGTTTTATGGCTGCCACCCGCGCGGTGCGCCAGTTTTTTCATATCCTGCGCCAGACGTGACATGCAGACCTCCCCCCGCAGTGACAGGCTTACTCCATTTTTCCGGCGCGTGGTGAATGTACGGCACAGAAAGCTGCGCCATGCTGAACAATACCGGTGCGCCGGAAGGCGAAAGTTGAGGTATGGCGGGGTACGGTGCTGCACGATGTGCAGGCCGCCTGCGTCAGCAGGGATGCCCCCGGATCGTCGTGATCCGCCTCCGGTACTGCTCATTCCTCCTTTTTGTAACGATTGACGCACGTACTGGCCGTCTTCAGCAGGTAAAAATAGAGCGGCGTGCCTGAAATTTCGGGGCTGGCGCAGCGGAGTGAGCCGGCGTCACTTTGTGCATCAGGCGCATCCAAAGTGACGCCCCGGCCAGATACACTGGCGTTTGTCGGGCGAATTCCAGCGTTTTGGGCGCAGGACTAGCAGATTATTGTTGCTGGGATCTGTCACCGTTTTGGCGCAGACATACTTGAAAAACTTCAGGTGCGTGCGATCGTTGCTTTCGGCAACTGCCCTTTTTGCATGTATCGCCTGAGGGCTCTTTTTGCAGTCCCAGGACTGCGTCAATTGCTGTAAACATAGCATTCTGGGTGCAATGATCAAGCAATGATATTATTTAATTAATTGATAATTAATGGTTTTATCTTTCACGCGATAACATGATGCATTATGCCCTTTGGGGACTGATACTGTTTTCGCCAGAAGTTCTTGCTAACTATCACCAGGCAGCTGGCGCAGGCGGCCTTTTGGCCTTTTCGGGCAGAGCCGTTCCCCCTTAATGCCATTCCCTTTGCCTTCAATACAGCTAAGGTGAACTTACCGCTTTGCTCACCTTAACTGGCAGTACTTACTCTTTCTGTCATTATTCCGGCAGCTTTTCACGCCGCATTTCCAGTTCCTCGGCTTCTTTAAACGCTTCGTAGAGCAAATGAAGCTGATCAGCGAGGATCAGGAGCAGGACATAGCTGGGGCCATGCTCATCGATCTCAAGCATGGAATGCGTCAGGATACGGCAGCGGTCCAGGAGATCTCTGGCTGTAGGTTTATCCGGTGTAAGATTCATGATGTTCTCCTTATTGCTGCCAGCAACCACTGCGCATTCTGGCAATATCCAGCAGCAGCGATTTCATGGCATTACTGACGGCACAGAGTTCGTTTATCACCGACTCATCCCGCAGAAGTTTATCCGGCTGCCGCAGCCATTCATCCAGGCGGATCTGTATTACGGTGAGTGACATCGCCACACTGTCCAGCTGACAACGTTCCACGGGGCGGTGATGTCGATGGTCAGCAAGGATGCTGTCCGCAAGCTGGCGCAACGATTCAGTCAGCATAAAAAGACTACCTCCCGTTTCCTGGTACGCGCTGGCGATACGAATTTCGGCTAGCCGGAAAGCAAATCCGTACACCACAGAGGCCAAGAGTTGACGGATATGACGTAGCCCGCCGGGAGAATAAAAATCCCCTTCGGTTAGTGTGCTGATGATTTCTGACTGATTGAGGGCATGGCTGCTAAGGATTTCGAGGGCAAGACGGAGAGAGGCGTTATCGTGGGGAGAAAGTGACTTTTCGGGGAAGCGTTCTCGCCAGCTTTCTGCATGGTTTAACCAGCGTTCGAAACATTCCTGATGCAGAATACCGCAGTGCTGGCGGTTGATATTGAATATCTGAATCAACTCGTCGTTGTCGTCGGAGGGGATGGGAGTATAACAGTAATGGGCAAGGCGAGATTTCAATGAAGCGAGTGAAGAAAACATAATCATGTTCTCCTGGTAGGGAAAATTAACCACCACCAGAGTTTCCACGCTCATTGGTGGCAGCCCAGACAAGGGTGGAAATGCCGGCCTACCAGATCCGGCCAGCCCGAAGGCTGCCTCACCTGAGCTGCCATTGAATCACATGCAACAAAAGACCCATGCATGAGGTACGGCAGATCAGGGCGATAACAAGAGTTATCACCAGGTAGGTGTTTTCGGGTTTCCACGCCCGGCAATCCCTTCGGGATTGCGCGTAAACTGTAACGAATTGCTCTTAATGATGCAAGGGAGTCAGAAAGCGGAAAGTCTTCAATTATTGGGTGGTGATATGTAAATATCTTAGACATAATTTTCAGTGACTTAATAGCTAGGTGAAGCTCCCTTATTAGGGAGCCTCGATATTTTTACTGCAAGTGAATATTTATCCTTCTTAACCAATCTAGAACTTCGCTGTTTGGATCGATGTTTGCTAGACGTGCTAGGTTCATATTATCTATTGCACCACGATTTAAGCGTTTTTTGGCTTTACTTTCTTTTTTAGCTTTTTTCTTTTCATCTAAATCATCCCATACCGTGTCGGATCCAGAAGCTTCATGAACAGCAATAGCGACTAAGGTAGGTACATCATCAAAATCATTATAATTTTCAGTTAATTGCAACCCGAACTCTATATTAATAGCCTCATAGTGGATATAATTTTCCATTTCTCTTTTATTGGTAATAAATGATGAGCAGTGATTACCTCTGGCATTTACTCTATCGGCTGCTTCCTGATATTTAGCTTGCCCCGGTGGTGGAGTATCTCTATCAAGAACATGAACTTCCGGTACCTGAAGGCCCTCGAGCCTGTTAGTCCAAAGTTCAAGAGTTGAGCCTCCCATAGGGATATATACTAATTCCCCTTGTTGTTCAGCATTTCGCAGGTCGATTATTGTTGGATCCTCAAGAGCTAGACGTGCTGAAATTCTGTTCATAAACTCAATGTCGTTTGGTCCTTCAACACCAATGAATGCTTTAATATTGTGATTAGCGAACATACCTAAACTAGATTTTATTTTTTGTAATGTTTCTTCATTTATTTCAGATAGTCCTCTAACTCCATCAGCATTTTTTTCTATATATCTTATAGATTCTTTATCAATCCTTCCCGCAAGTACTGGATTATGGGTTGTAAAGATGACTTGATTTGAACTTTCAAGTGATAGTTCTTTAATTGCATCTAATAATAACAATTGGTTATTTGGATGTTGAGATGTTTCAGGTTCCTCTATAGCAAATATAACATCTTGCACATCCCTTTCGTCTGCCAGTTGCTCTGCTTTTGCTCTAAAAAAGTTAATTAAAAACAAACGCCTAACACCGCTCCCTCTTTTATTTAGAGGGATTTGGTTTTCATTTGTTAATGATACCGAAAATACTTTGCTCCAATTAAAACTGGAGAATTCTGGGTTTAATTGGCTAGCGAGATCAGGATCCATTTCTCTGATTTTTTCGATTGTTAGCCTTGTAACTTCCTCAACTTGGTTTTTGACATGAATACCTATAATATCAAGTTCAGCTGCCTTTTGTTTCAATGCTTCTTTAATAGCAAACTTAATTGGATCCTGTGCTTCTGCATCTTGATCAGAACTTGGTCGATCAGATTTGAATAACTGGTACAAAGGTAGAATATTTTGAAGAGGTTTCCATATAGTGGACTTAATTTCCAAGTCAACCATTTGCTTCTGTAAGTTCTCGCTAGGAACACTTAACCAAATAGAGTGCCGTAATGCAGATTTAATTGTCTGATTAACGTTATTAAGATCTACGTTCAGTTCCCTAGCTCTTCTTTTAAGTTCTGCTACTGTTAGAGAAAATAGATCATTAAAGTTTTCCGCCGTTGGATGGAAAGCATGAATATAAACATGCTCACATTTTGGTGATGCCCCTGAATAAACTTTTTTTATTTGTAGCTTATTATTATTATTTAGTAAGTATTCATTCATAGGAGATATTAGATTGTCAGTATCGACTATTAACTGATTTGGTATTTCTCCAAAGATGCATGTTATCTCAATTGAATCTGTACTTCTCAATCCACAAGATCTGTCGCCCGGCTCTAATTTGTCAGAATTAAAAAAAGCATCTAGCGCTTCGAGAATCGAAGACTTTCCTACATCATTCCTTGCAATTATTGCAGTTAATGCATCAATAGATATTGATATTGGATTTCTATAACATCTGAAATTTTTAATTATTACTTGCTCTAATTTCATAATATTCTCTCAATTAAATATTCAACAAGTCTATTTTTAATTTACAATTGCTGTGAGCTTAGTTCTTAAATCATCGTTTCTGTATACATCTATACGACATTACGCTTTTTTTACTATTAATTCAATTGGTTATGACGGCGCATTATACAAAAACAAATGAGTAGAGCTCTCGGATTTCGTTATGTACTGGACATCACGGTTAGGCAAAAATGGCATCTAAAATCAGGTATGACCCCGAGTCACAAAAGCTTCATATTCAATTCTAATCTTAAATATCAACCAAATATCGTATCTATCACTTCCCCCAACATCGCAGCAAACCTCTGACGCAGCACGTCCTCTTCCGGTAGTTCATAATATTTCCCTATCCCTCTGCCTGATCGCCCCTGAACAGGGATGCCTAATCGTTGCATCAGCTTACCGCTCATCGCTCTGGCAGCGGCGGGAGATAATGGAAGATGATGAGTTGTGCTCCATAGCAAGAACCTTTCCACCAGTTCGGTAGCCGTCAGGCGTGCCATGCCACTGAATGGCCGCGAGGTTTCAAGCTCAGCCAGCATAAACTGATGTACTAGTGGCAGACTGGCGATCTTCTCTTCTCTAAGAGCTTGAGTCACGGGAGCGCGGCGGGGATCGAAGCCTGTCAGGTCCAGATGTTGTAGCCAGTGAAGCAAGTAGGCAGCGCCGTTTTCGTCCAGCCAGCGATACAGCCGATCAAAATAATCTTTGTCCCGAATGCGGCGAGCGTCTGGCTCCAGCACCAGAAAACGGCGTTCATACAGCCCTGCCCGGATGACCTGATCGTGATTACTGGCGAAGATCATCCGCGCGCAGTTGGGGACAGGCTCCGGCTCCATCCCTTTACGTTCCAGGTGAAAGACCGGCTCACTGATGATGGCTTTCAGCCTGTCCGCACATCCGGCTTCCGTCATTTCGGCTTCGTCGACAAATACCAGCAGCTTGTTTGCCAGCGTACTGTTAAAACGCCCGATCAGATGCCTGATACCGTTGATCTGCGCGGCATACGGGCCAAGGATTTGCAGCAACGGGCGCACCAGAGTGTTTTTTCCGGTGCCTTCCACCGATTTCATCACGATAGCTACGGAGGGTTTTTCCTCTGGGCGCTGGATAAGGTGTGCCATCCATTGCAGAAGATAATCAGACACCACCTTATCTCCGGCGCAGATCACCTGTTCTACATGATAAAGGAAGGGCGATATATCACCCGGCAACGGCTCTGTAATGAACCCCGTAAACAGATTACAGATATCCGGTGGACAGAGCGCTGGCTGCGGGTAAAAGCCAATGCCACCTGTTTTACTGTTATGTCCCGGCCATTGCAGCCACGCATTGCCTGTTGGTTTTCCGGCAATTGGTTTGTCGGCCAGAAAGTTATTGCGAAATGCGCGTAGCGTCTGGAAAGTGTGCGTTCGCCCGGTGACGGCATGAGGCTTCACGCTGACCACGTAATGCTCGCCGGAAAGCAGTACATGGGTATATTCGTTATTAAGCGCTTCAAGGCGCTGGAGATCGGCTTCCGCTAACGGCGTACCATCGCTTAACGCTTGCTGAGAGGCCAACAGTTCGGCGGCGTCGCTTTTCAGGCGGGCAAGCTGAGATGTCCAGTCTTCCAGCAAATTGCCCTTCAAATCATACAGCACGGCGTATTGCACATTTGCCAGCGCCAGCTTATGGGCAATCTGCGTCAGGGGCAGTTGTGCGATGCGCCCAGCCTGGTGAATCCGTACCCGATAACGGTTTTCGTCGATGATGTCCAGTTCGCTGAGATGTTCTAACTGGTCCAGGTCGAGCACTATTGGCGGGACAGGATCGTCCGCTTCCGGGTCCTGCATGTAGCGCTTCGCCGCATTCCAGGCTTCATCTCCGGCGAAGATGATGGCCTCCGTATATTTATCTTCCGGGAGCTTTTTTACATTTGGTGCGCGTTTCATGATGCTTTTCTACTCACGATAGCGCTCATCCCTGAGCGGCGGTTAACCTGTTTTTGACCGTTCCTGCCAGCGACGAACTTCGGCGGCATCAAATACCACCAGGCGTGATGAAAGGCGGACTGGTTGCGGGAAACCGGGATCTTTCACCCGGCGGTGAACCGTGGATTCGCTCATTGCCAGGAACAGCGCTACCTGACGGATACGCACGTTGCCGGAGAGCGGAAAATCCAGGGAAGTGGGTGGTTGTGATGTGATCATGATCGCTCCTGTACTGGGGTGAGGTGGCAAGGTTGATACTATTCAGCAGGTTACAGGGCGTCTACAGGTCAGAAAAAATACAGTGAAAGGTGTGGCCGTCCAGTGAAAGAATCCCCTGTCCGGTGAGTAGTGCTCTTCTTGCTCGCGAGAATTGAGAGCATCCAAAATTGCTTTATCTGACTGTTTTAGAATAAGAAACTAGCAGGTTCACTGAATTGAATGGTTGAGTAAAGAACGAGGCCGTACACGTCCTGAGACGTTCCCGGACTACTATGGAGGGCCAGACGGAGAGGAATTAATCGCGGAAGCGCCGGGGGATAGTCAGAGCTGACTTTAACTTACTATAGATAGTTGATCGTGATAGTCCCTCAGCCGGAAGTCCTTCGCGCTCCGCCAGCGTCTGGATATCTCGCCAGATGTCAGCCAGATGGGGGGATTCCGGTGTGCCATATACCCCATGCGAGTTTTTGACCAACAGCATGATCAACAGAAAAAGCAGCCTGTCAGTATTTTCTCTTTCCGTTGTTTTACGGTATTGCCCACGCTGATTGCGGCGCAGCGTCAGGCCCAGTTCCAGCAGCGGTGGACCGCCCAGGCGCATTAACCAGCTCCTGGCCAGGTTCTGGTTGGCAATGGTGGTGACAGCCTGAAGGCAACGCGTCCGGATCGGCTCCGGGGTGATAGTTTCATCAGTCATCAGGTGCGCCAGCGCAAACATTTCGTCTGCCGGGTAGAGCTGTTTGTTTTTGCCCTGAGGTTGTAATCCGGCGGCTTTTATCTGCCGGGATATCTGGTAAAGCCAGATGTCATAGTATTCCCGCTTATTCTCCGGTATCGCGGCGGATTGCAGGCGTAGATCGAGGCCGCACAGCAACAGGGCCAGTTCGCGCATACTGAGCGCAGGGGTACTGGCTGCCCGTTCGAATATGTTCTGGCGTACAGGGCTGATCATCTTTTTATCCTGGTAATACAGGTGAATGGAATTGGTGTAAAAATGTACAACAATGACGTTACCATACAGTTCACAGGGGTTTATTCCGGAAGGCGAAAAGTGTGCAGCCGATAACAATGAGGTGATGCAGGTGGTAGTAGCGTGGCACAGATGAATTATTGACCTTTGCCACTTATTAATTCTTATTTATTAATGCATTACTGACTTATGGTACAGATAGTATAGGTAATATTGATAAATTCAGGTAAAACATAAAATCAACAGATGTGATACTTCGTATTCGATAGCGTTATGACAGTAATCACAAAATGATAAGACCAAATTTGTGGTGGTCATATTGGTGGTCAAAAATAGAACCTTTAAGTAATTAAGCCTGAATTTACAGTCAGTTATAACCCTGTTCGACTCCTATTATCGGCACCATTTCAAGATCTATCGAAGTTTACTCAAGTCCTCAAAGCCTCAACCCTTTCTCAATATTTTGAGGTCGAGTGAAGTACACCTTAATCTACATTATTTTGGGGTATATGCTGTTCGGTCTAAATGAGATACCGCCAACGGAGCTCGCTACTGGCGCTTAAAACCCCGTGTGGATGGCAAAGAGAGACTCCTGGCTTTAGGTGTTTACCCTGCAGTTGCCCCTGCTGATGCTCGTTCAAAACGAGGTGAGGCGAAGAGGGGGATCTCTGGGAATATCTAAGCGAGAAGAGAAGATTACTCGGGTTCTGGTTGTAAAGAATACATTTAACGAAATCGTTCTGGAATGGTATGAAAGCAAACTTAAGAAGTGGTCTGCTGGAAATGCTTCTGACATCCTCGAAGCGCGCAACAAAGACATTTTTCCTTTTATCGGCAATATAGTGATCTCGGAAATGAAGCCCGGGGGCAACAGAGAAAGCCAAAAGAGTACGCCAACGTTTCGGGGAAGTTTTTCGCTTTGCCATCGTTACTGGGCGTGCTAAGTATAGCCCCACCTCTGATCTAACCATTTCAATGCAAAGTCATCAGTCCAATCATCACCCCCATTTTAACTGACAGGTGTTAGAACCGGAAAGATAAGAGTTACCTCATTAGATGAGTTTGAAGGGGAAATATGGGAAGTACCTGCGGAAAGAATAAAAAGGCGCCGCCAATATATTGTTCTTTTGTCAGAACAGGTCATTATACTGGCAACAAAAATTTCTGCCTTGAGATTTTTTTACTATATCTGACGGTGATTTTTGTGAGCTTAGCGCTCTCAAAAGATGGTTGAAAGGCTTTGCATAGAGGAGATGTTTTTTTTCTGGAGTCAGAAATTGTCAGTTTTGCTGGTAGAAAAAAAGCCATTCAAATGTTCAGTTATGGTTATCTTCTTGATAGGATTAATCCGAATACTTTCAATTGGGATAGGGATATGAAGATAACTTTGATTGCAACATTAGTGGGCATAACGATGTTAACCGGGTGTGGACCACAAGAGTTAACCCCCGAACAAAAACAGGAAGTTTCTGCACTTAAGGCTGAATTGTCCCAAACGGAGGGAGAAATCTCAGCAGCGAAAGACGTTGACCAACAATTTTCTGGTGGGCTAATAAAGAATTTAACTACCGCAAGATTGGAAGTTTTAGGAACAAATAAGGCTCTTTTAGAACAGCGTATAAATGCTATTGAGTCCGGAGCCAAAATTGATGTAGTTATCTCTGGTACCAAGCCAGACCCTGAACTTGCGGCCTCTATTAAAACAGAGATAGATAATCTGACTGCAAAAATCAACGAAGCTAAAGCAGATGCCAGCCAGTATTCTGGCGGTTTGATACAGGTCCTAAAACTATCAGCCGTTGCTACTGAAGAGCAAAGCATGGCTATGCTGCAGCAAAGATATCTTACCGCTAAGTATGGGCTTGCTGAAGTTAAGCTGGCGCCGGTTCAGGATAATGTCGCAGCCACCAGCGCTAAGAAGGAGGCTACAGCTAAAACTATCCAGGAACATCCCCCTCTGCTGCCACCTTCTGAAGGTCCGTTCGGTCTGGAGGCTGGGCTGACCCAAAAAAATATCGAAGACATGATCGGGGAAAAACTAGAACGACTTCCTGAGGGGGTGAATCTGTATGTTTCCGATAAATTACCAAAACCAAATTCTGAATTTGATATGTATGGCTTGTTGATCTCACCTAATGTTGGCTTATGTCAAATTACAGCTGTTGGTAAACTCATTGATACCGATAGTTATGGGCTTGCTCTGAAATCCAGGTTTGAATATTTAAGAGCCTCACTCAGTTCGCTTTATGGAAAGGCAGAAACCAAAGACCTTTTACTGGCCGGTTCAGTATGGAAAGAACCTCAGGACTGGATGATGGGGCTAAGCAAAAAAGAACGCTTCTTATCTGCCACCTGGAAGGGAACAAAAGAAACGCCACTTAAAAATAATATTGCCACTATATTCATTGAGGCTAGGTCGAAAGATTCCGAACAAGGTAATGTTCACCTGCAGTATTCATTCACAAATTATGATGTTTGTGAAGCTGAGTTTGAGAAAACAAAAAAAAGCTCTCTTTAATCATCCTGGATTAGGCCCCTTAACAAGGGGCTTTAATTGTAAAAAATAACTAAATGTATTCAATGAATGAAAACTTAGTCCAATTGTTTGAAAATGTATTAAAGGATATGCTGTTAGATACCGTCGCCCTCTCTTTTATTTTTTGCAATACTTTTGGTTTTTATCGGTAAGCGCGGGCTAAGCATAACAATCTGGCTTATGACCGTGTTCATAGCCCCAGGTCTTTGTGTAGCAGAAACGTGGCTGGTGGCACGACCAATATACCATGCCGAGGCATACTTCCATCTTAAGTGAGCCAAGCGAATGTGCGTGCTCTATGCTTTATGTTCAGCTGAATTCTTGTTGGTGCGTTATATTTCGCAAATTTTTCATCCGCAACGTAGCCGACGTTGTCGTTATGAGGAAAATGCACACGCTTGTTGACGCTTCGCACTTCACTTGTCAGTTCCCGGCACCAGTTTGTTTATAGCGAGGTGTTTCTGCCGACAGTTTACGAAGCGCTGTCGAGGATGCCATGCGAGAAACCGCAAAGTTCGGGTTAGCTGTGCTAATGAAATCCTTCCTGGACACCGATCCGAATCAGGGAACTTTCTGCAAAGTCCGACTGCGTTTTGATGGCGCTATAGCTGGCAGACAAGCATCCGCTGAACCCATCTCCATTTTTGCTATCCTTGGGAAACCCATGAAAAAATAAATAGATGCTGGAAAATAATCTAAATACAGCTTAAAAGAGAAGAGAAATCTAATTCTCCAGGGGCATCGAATAACGGCAATTCACCAAACGATTCCCCTTGCGAATACATGTTTGTTCAGAGCGGAATACGCATATCCGTATGTAAGGATAAAAGGATGACACTAAGGGCAGGAGTTGTACTGTTGTTACTGGCGTTCGGCAGCCAGGCGCGTGATATGCAGACCATTACCCACAGCGGTGTGCTGAAGGTTGGGGTCCCGGGTGACTACGCACCACTGGCCTTCCATAACAAGGCCGGTGAACTGCTTGGCTACGATATCGATATGGCAAGAGATCTCGGTAAAACTCTGGGGCTCAGGGTGGACTTCGTCCAGACTAGTTGGCCAACACTCTCTACCGATCTGAAAGCTGACAGGTTTGATATTGCTATGGGCGGCGTCACCCGCACACAAGAGCGGGAAAAGGCGTTTGCCCTGAGCCAGCCTGTCGTTGCCAATGGGAAAATTGCCCTGTCTAACTGCCAGGTCGCACCCTTGCTCGGAAGCCTGAAGCAAATTGACCGCCCGGAGGTGAAGGTGGTGGTCAATCCAGGGGGAACCAATCAGAGTTATGTGGATAAGTATATTAAGCATGCGCAGATTATTCGGGTGAAGAACAACGTGGATAATCTGCAGGCGCTGAGGGATAAAACTGCCGACATGATGGTTACCGACCTTATTGAAGGTATCTGGTATCAGGAGCAGGAGCCGGGTGTATTCTGCGTGGCAACGAAACAGCCGCTACCAGGTACGGAGAGCTATAAGGTTTATATGATGAGTAAGGATAATCCGCAGTTGCTGGAGAAAACTAATCAGTGGCTGATGAAACGGGATCACACCGTACTCAAGCACCAGTGGAAAATAGCAGAGTAAGTTATATGTTGTTTCCGCGCATCACCCATAAAACCAGGTCAGGATAATTGAAGCGAAAGTGATCACATGGGCAAGCCTGTTAATGCTCATGAGCTGTGCTTACGTCGAATGGCTGACAACCTCAGCGGATAGCTAATATTGAAAGCTGGTATGGGGATGTATAACAAAACGATCGGCCTTTAAAAAAGGCCGATCGGGCTACGCGCTTCACTCCTTACTATCGGGCAATCAACGCAAACACACCCCAGCCAAAGTATTCCCGTGCGTAGGTGACGTGGCGTGCTGGCGCTATGGTCAGCTCCGCCCGAACCTCCTTCGCAAATTCGTCGTCAGGGTTTTCCTCCAGCCAGCGGCGCATGGTCATCCATTTTGCTGCTTCGTAACGGTCCCAGCCTTCCTGATCTGCCAGTACCATCTCCACCACGTCAAAACCCTGCTCGCCAAAAGAGGCGACAAGCTCGGAGAGTGTGAGAAAGTCTGCGATGGAAGAGACGCCGCAGGCCCGGGCCATGTCTTCCGTCGCCGGGACCTGACGCCAGTAAGGTTCGCCTATGAGAATCATGCCGCCTGGTCTGAGGCTTCTCGCCAGCAGATCAATCGTCCCGACGACGCCACCGGCAATCCAGGTGGCACCTACGCAGGCCGCGATGTCACATTTTTCATCCGCAACGTACCCGGCGGCGTCGTTATGAATAAAATGCACACGCTTGCTGACGTCGAGTTCCTCTGCTCGCCGTTTTGCCTGCACGGTGAAGAGTGGGCTCATATCAATGCCGGTACCGGTGATAGCGTAATCGCGTGCCCAGGTACAAAGCATCTCTCCCGAGCCGCTGCCCAGATCGAGTATGCGTGTGCCTGGCTTCATGCGTAATACGCACCCTAGTGTGGCGTATTTTTCCGGCGTAAACGGGTTGTGGATACGGTGTTCGCTTTCGCTAATAGTAAAAATACGGGGAATATCCATTATCCTCTCCTTAACGGTTGTCCGGTTGAGCGCGAACGTTGTTCAGGCCCATGGTATTGATGCGGTAGGGCTGACCGTTGACGGATTTGATAAGCTTCTTGGTTTTGAGTTTTTTAAAGACGGCGAGCGTGCAGTCGCTGAGCAGCAGCCCTTCGCGGCTGTAGCATTCCACAGAGGTGACGCGGCCTGACGAATCGCGGACGTGCGCAATACGTCCACCTTTAGCGAGAACGTGTAAGGTACGTTGTTCCTGACGGGATAAATTCATACTGGAAAACCTGTTTAATCATCATGTGCAAAATGTGCAAACACACAGCGGTGTCCGCAGTTGATTTCAGCGCATTGATAATCAGTCTGGCCTGAATAGGTCAGTAAGCTGATTATCGGATGATTACATTCTCCAGCATCAAAGCCTCGGGTTGAGTTGAAAGGTATTTAACGGGTGAATAATAACACCTGTTTTTTATAAGTGAATAGCCAGGGTTGAAAAATGTGAACCTGAAGAGTGCCTTTCATGCAAGGCTAACGCCGTCCTGGTTGACCCTTTATTGAGCGCTTATAGTCTACATTGCTAGCATGACTAACTTCAGAGCCCATTGAGATGACTAAATTTTTTTCGGTACCAGGATTCGCCACTGCCGTTTCATCGCTACTGCTATCTACCGCTGGGGTATGCGCTGCGGCAACTGAGGTCGCTACAAACTACACGCCAATCCCGGAGGAGCGAGGGCTGACGGAAGCCGCCCGGCAATACTTGCTGCGCTACCCCTCCGTAAGTGGCGTTGATGGCAAAACGAAGCGTGAAGATACCGCTGCCGTGTTTATTCCCTTTGGCGCAACACCTGCGGGTGGCTGGCCGGTGGTGGTGTGGGCGCACGGCACCGTGGGGGTGGCAAACCACTGTGCTCCATCATTAAATGTGCGTTCCGATCGCGATAAACAGTACCTGAATACCTGGCTGTCGCTGGGATATGCCGTCGTGGCGCCAGACTACGCGGGGCTTGGTTCCGCTGGTCTGCACCACTACCTCGACGCCCGCGGCGAAGCCTGGAGCGTGCTGGATGCTGTGCGGGCAGCGCTGAAAACCTTCCCGCTGAAAAACGATCTCATTCTGGTTGGGCAGTCTCAGGGGGCCCACGCCGCATTCTCCAGCGCCGGTTTTCAACCGCAGTATGCGCCGGAGCTTAACATCCGTGCCACGGTATTGACCGGTACACCTTATTTCGACAAAGGCACCACGGCTGCAGATATTTTACCGCCGGCGAAGGGGGTCTTACCGACGACGGGTGACCCCAAAATACCGTACATTTTTTATATTTATCTTTCTGCCGCTGATGCCGATCCTTCACTTAAACCTTCTGATTATTTCCAGGAAAAAGCATTACCGTACCTGCAAATGGCCAGTCAGCAGTGCATCACCCCTCTGAGCGATGCCACCATGCAGGCGGGTTTAAATGCGGCGAATACCTTGAAACCAGGTATTGAATCTCTGCTTAGTACTCAGGTCAGTACGCTGCGCTACCCTACGCTGAAGCTCTCGCACCCGGTATTTATCGGAATGGGCGACAAGGATGTCAACGTACCTACCTCGATGCAAATGCGATTCGCCGAGGCGGTAAAAGCTGCAGGTACTGCGGCCGATGTTCATGTGTATGAGGGGCTGGATCACAGCGGCACCGTGAACCCATCGCTGCGTGATTCTGTGCCCTTTATCTTCAGGGCCAATGCTCAATCAAGAAATGCCAAGTAACATCAGTGTTGAATTTGAAGTTATGTTATAATATAACAATCACTCTCAAATAATTAATGAGGGTGAAATTTTGGCTATTCATTTTGAAAAATTATCGATAGCTCTGGGGATGTTGTTTATCAGTGGTCAGGCGTTGGCGCATGGTGACCACTCCCACGGTGTTCCCATGAGCGACATTGAGAAAAAAGCTTCAGAAGGTGTTTTCGACGATAAGAACGTTAAAGACCGCGAGCTGAGCGATTGGGATGGGGTCTGGCAATCCGTTTATCCGTATCTGGTGAGTGGCGAGCTGGATCCTGTTTTCAAAAAGAAAGCGGAGAAAGATAAGAGTAAAACCTTCAACGAGGTGAAGGAGTATTACCGCAAAGGATATGCGACAGATGTGGATACTATCGGCATTGAAAACGGTGTTATGGAATTTCACACCGGGAACAAGGTTGCGTCCTGCAAATATGACTATGCCGGGTATAAAATCCTGACCTACACATCAGGAAAAAAGGGCGTCCGCTACCTTTTTGAGTGCCACGACGCGAGCAGTAAAGCCCCGAAATTTGTTCAGTTCAGTGACCACATCATCGCCCCGCGCAAATCAGCCCACTTCCATATCTTCATGGGTAACACCTCGCAGCAGGCGCTGTTAGCAGAAATGGACAACTGGCCGACTTACTATCCTTATCAGCTAAAGAACGATCAGGTGATTGACGATATGCTGCATCACTAGCGAAGAGGCGGGAAGTAACAATCGTTTTTCATCATCATTGCCTCCTTCCAGACGGTTAATGGCCAAAAGGGGCCGTAGGCCCCTTTATGATTTCATGGTATTAGGCTCAGCCGAGCAGCCGCACCTTCACGGATTTACCTTTAATTTTGCCCTGTTGCAGCTTTTTCCAGGCATGGCGAGCAACGGATTTACGAATGGCGACGAAGACGTGAATCGGGTGAACGTCAATTTTCCCGATATCGGCACCTTCAAGCCCCATTTCCCCGGTCAGCGCGCCGAGAATATCGCCAGGACGCATTTTGGCTTTCTTGCCGCCGTCGATGCACAGCGTTGCCATCTCGGCTTCCAGCGGTTTGATGGCAATGCCGGTCGGCAGCGGTTGCCAGTTGAGCGACAGGTTCAGCATTTCTGAAAGCACGTTGGCGCGCTGGGCCTCTTCCGGTGCGCAGAAGCTCAGCGCCAGGCCGCTCTGCCCGGCGCGGGCGGTACGTCCAATGCGGTGCACGTGAACTTCCGGATCCCAGGAAAGCTCAAAGTTTACCACCATCTCCAGGGCCTTAATGTCGAGGCCACGGGCGGCAACGTCGGTCGCCACCAGGACGCGGCTGCTGCCGTTGGCGAAGCGAACCAGCGTCTGGTCGCGATCGCGTTGCTCCATATCGCCATGCAGCGCCAGCGCGCTCTGGTTACGCTCGTTCAGCGCATCGCACACCGCCTGGCAGTCTTTTTTGGTGTTACAGAACACCACGCAGGAAGCGGGCTGGTGCTTACTGAGCAGCGCCAGCAGCAGGTTGATTTTGCCGTTGTTCGAAACTTCATAAAATACCTGCTCCACCGCCGGGAGTTCATCCACCGAATCAATTTCGATGGTCTGCGGGTCGCGCTGCACGCGGCTGCTGATGGCGGCAATCGCCGTCGGCCAGGTGGCGGAGAACAGCAGCGTCTGGCGATTAGCCGGAGCGTGAGTTATCACCTCGTCAATCGCATCGGCAAAGCCCATATCGAGCATCCGGTCGGCTTCATCCAGCACCAGCGTCTGCAGCGCATCGAGGTTTACGGTCTCTTTTTTGAGGTGATCCAGCAGACGGCCCGGCGTTGCCACAATAATGTGCGGCGCGTGTTGCAGGGAGTCGCGCTGAATACCGAACGGCTGCCCGCCGCAGAGGGTCAGGATTTTAATGTTCGGCATATAGCGTGCCAGACGGCGCAGCTCTTTTGCTACCTGGTCGGCGAGTTCGCGCGTCGGGCACAGCACCAGTGACTGGGTTAAAAACTGGCTGGCGTCAATGTGCTGCAGCAGACCAAGGCCGAAGGCTGCCGTTTTACCGCTGCCGGTTTTCGCCTGAGCACGGACATCCTTCCCGGCAAGAATGGCGGGGAGCGCCGCGGCCTGAACGGGGGTCATACTGTGGTATCCCAGTTCGTTCAGGTTGGCGAGTTGTGCTTCAGGTAAGGCGTTCAGAGCGGAAAAAGCGGTCACGTTGGTCATCTCATAAAATATCGGTCAGCGCGTATGCTAGCAGATTCGCCGACGTCAGGTGGCAGTAATCTGCACAGACGATAGCGCCACCGTGTTCACGCTTTTCTTAACAAATCGGTACAAAACCTCAGGTTTACGGGCTCTATCCTTGATTAAGTATCACTCGGCCCTATGATGTGCAGGGTTTTTTATTGGTAATGGAAATAAGGAGCGCAATGGGTGAAGGTTGAGCTAAATAAAAGTTTTAAAGAACGCATACTGCATGCCGTGTTATTTGAAGTGTTAGCAAACATCATTATTGCCGTGTCGGTGGCGAAATTATTAGGCGTATCACTGGCTATTTCCGGCACACTTTCGGTTGTTTCTGCCGCCACCGCTACGCTGTGGAACTACATTTTTAACTACATCTTCGATGGTATTCAGCGCCGTTATAAGTTCGAGCGGACGTTTAAAGTGCGGGCTATTCATGCCTGTATTTTTGAAGCCGGGCTGATTGTGGCACTGCTGCCGGTGGCGATGTATCTGCTGGATCTGACGGTGATGGAAGCGCTGGTGGTGGAGACGGGGCTGGTGCTGTTCTTCTTACCTTATACGCTGGTGTTTAACTTGACTTACGATCACTTGCGCTGGCAGCTGGTAGGTAAACACGCTGAAGCTGCCAGTCGGTAGCCGCTTCTGCGCACACCGCAAGCCACAGCCTGTCGTCAACTAACAGCTGGCGAACCGCGTGGCGCGGTGCCGCGCTATCCACCTCTGCCATCTGCCACACCTGCCCGGCGGCCTGTTTCAGAATCGCTTCTTTGCGCGTCCAGATTTGCCAGAAGAGGTTTAACCGCTCCGGCTCCGGCGCGTCGGTCAGTTGCTGACGCTCCCCGTCGCTGAATACCGCCTCGGCCACGCCCTGCCAGTTTTTACGCGGGCGAACCACCTCGATATCACAACCGATTTCGCCCTCATCGCTTATCGCCAGCGCAATATCATCGCCGCTGTGGCTCAGGTTAAACCACAGCCTCGGTTTCCCGGCGAACGCCGGTTTACCGTTCTGATGGGTCACCAGCTCTGGTAATGGGGAAGGGGAGAGGGCGTGCGCAAGAAGCACGCGGCCGGCATGCCAGCCTGCGCGTGGTGAAACCGGCACCTGCAGCCCCGCGGGCAACGGGGCCTGACTCAGCTGTGAGAGACTTCCAAGCCAGACCCGCAGCACGTTACGCCCAGCGCTTAATGATGATGGAGGTGTTGATCCCGCCGAAAGCAAAGTTGTTGCTCTGCAGATACTCGCAGTCGATACGGCGGGCTTCACCCATGATGTAGTCCAGCGCGCCGCACTGCTCGTCCGGATGGGTCAAATTGATGGTAGGGGCAAACCAGCCTTCGCGCATCATCTGCAGGCTCATCCACGCTTCCAGCGCGCCACAGGCACCCAGGGTATGGCCGAAATAGCTTTTCAACGAGGAGATTGGCACGTTATCCCCGTAGATTGCCGCAGTGGCCTGGCTCTCGGCAATATCGCCACGATCGGTCGCGGTGCCGTGCGCGCAGAGGTAGCCAATATCGCGTGGTCCAAGCCCTGCCATATTCAGCGCCTTCTGCATGCAAACCTGCATCGTCTGGCTCTGGGGCTGGGTGATGTGCGCCGCGTCGCAGTTGGTGGCAAAGCCGACGATCTCCCCGTAGATGGTCGCCCCGCGCGCTTTGGCGTGCTCTAACTCTTCCAGCACCAGCGTGCCTGCACCCTCGCCAATCACCAGCCCGTCGCGCTTCTGATCGAACGGTGAAGGCGTGGTTTTGGGTTCGTCGTTGCGCTGACTGGTTGCGAACAGCGTATCAAACACCGCGGCTTCCGAAGGACAGAGCTCTTCCGCGCCACCTGCCACCATCACGGTCTGGTAACCGTGGCGAATGGCTTCCCAGGCGTAGCCGATGGCCTGGCTGCCGGAGGTACAGGCGCTGGAGGTCGGGATCACCCGACCGCGCAAGCCGAAGAACAGCCCGGTGTTCACCGCCGTGGTGTGTGGCATCATCTGTACGTAGGTGGTGCCGGTGATGTTGTTGGTGTGTTTCTCGGTCAGCATGGTGGCAAACTCGCTCACCGGACCGGTGCTGCCGGTAGAAGAGCCGTAGGCAATCCCGGTTTCACCGTTGGTGAGTACCGGGTCATCAATCAGCCCGGCCTGCTCCAGCGCCAGTTCGCTGGCACGGGTCGAGAGCAGCGACACGCGGCCCATTGCGCGGATGCGCTTGCGGGTATAGTGCTCGGGAAGCGTGAAATCGTCGATCGGTGCGCCGAGCAGGGTGTTCAGGCCGTCATAAACCTGCCATTCTGGCATTTTGCGTACGGCGTTCTCGTAGCCCAGCAGACGGCGGGAAACCGCATCCCAGCTCTCGCCAAAGGCGGTGACGCCGCCCATCCCGGTTATCACAACGCGACGAGTCATAGCATCCCTCCGTTGATGGAAATGACCTGTCGGGTGACGTAGCCCGCAATGTCGGACATTAAATAGCGGGCAAGCCCGGCGACTTCCTCGGCCTGACCCATGCGCTTCATCGGGATGATCGCCATCGCTTCTTTCAGCGCCGCCTCTTCCATTTCTATCATCCCGGTATCAATCAGTCCGGGGGCAATGCAGTTAACGGTGATTTTGCGTTTGGCGAGCTCAATAGCCAGCGCTTTGGTCGCGCCGATGATCCCGGCCTTCGCCGCGCTGTAGTTCACCTGGCCGCGGTTACCCATAACTCCGGATACCGAAGACAGCGTAATTATCCGCCCACCCTGGCGCAGGCCAATCATCGGCATAATGCAGGGGTGAATGACGTTGTAAAAGCTGTCGAGATTGGTATGGATAACGCTGTCCCAGTCGTCTTCGCTCAGGGCCGGAAACGCGCCGTCGCGGGTAATGCCCGCGTTGCTGACCACGCCGTACCAGGCACCATGTTGGGCTATTTCCTGCTCCAGCACCTCGCGGCACTGCTCGCGGTTGCCAACGTCGAAACCGAGTACGCGGCCCGTGCCGCCCGCCTGCTCAATGGCGGCCAGCGTCTCTTTTGCCCCCGCCTCATCGCGGTGGTAGTGAACGCCAACGGTAAATCCATCGGCGGCAAGTTGACGGGCAATTGCGCGTCCAATTCCTTTACTGGCTCCGGTGACCAGCACTGAGCGACTCATGCGCTATCTCCCTGATTAAAAAGCGTGGTTAATTCTTCGTTCGTCGGCTGGAAGGTGTTAACGCGACCGCTGGCAAGCTGAGCGCCATCTGCTTTAATGGTGCATTCGAAGCTGCCAAAACGTTCGTCCTGCATCAGCAGTTTCACCTCAATATCGAGAGTTGCTCCCGCCGGTAAATGCCCTTCGGCGCAGACCAGTTCGCGCGCGCCGAGCACCATGCCGAGCGCGATGCACTCTTTGCCGTCGTGCTGACGGTGCCAGCCTGACCATACGCCGACGGTCTGGGCCATCAGCTCCAGCGCATACCAGCCTGGCAGATGATCCTGGGTATCGATAAACGGTGCCAGTACGCCGTGGCGGCTGACGGTGACCCGGCAATGGGCGGTATTGTCAGTGACGTTAACCACCTCTTCCAGCAACAGCATCGGCGCCTCGTGCGGCAGGTAGCTGGCAGGGGCTAAATAGTGGCTCATGACACTCTCCCCAGCAGAATGCTGGCGTTGTTACCGCCAAAGGCAAATGAGTTGGAGAGGATAACCGGGCGGGCCAGCGGCTGCGCCTCACGCAGAACGCCGCAGGCAGGCAGCGTCGGGTCAATCTCGCCGCGGCTGAAGTCCTGCGGCGGCAGCGGCAGCTGCATTTGCAGAATAAGCGTGGCGATCGCCGCCTCCGTTATCCCCGCCGCGCCCAGCGTATGGCCGGTGAGATGTTTGGTCGAGCTGCACGGAACTCGTTCGCCAAAGAGGTCATGCACCACTCTGGATTCAATCTGATCGTTGAGCGGTGTGGCGGTGCCGTGCAGGTTGATATAGCCCACGTCATCCGGCTGTAGCCCGGCGTCGTTGAGTGCCTGCGTAATCGCCCGAATCGCCCCTTCGCCCTGCGGATGCGGCGCGGAGATATGCCATGCGTCGCTGGATTCCCCGACGCCCAGCAGCGCAATGGGCTGCGGTTCGCGGGTCAGCACCATCAGCGCGGCACCTTCACCAATGGTAATGCCGCTGCGGTCGCGGCCAAACGGCTGGCACAGGGTGGGGGAAAGGGATTCCAGGCTGTTGAAACCGTTAACCGGCATCCGGCTCAGGGTGTCAGAACCACCGACAATGGCCACGTCGGCAAGCCCGGCCTCAATCAGGCGGCGACCGCTGATGATAGCTCTGGCGCTGGATGAGCAGGCGGTGGAAAGGGTAAACGCCGGGCCCGCAAGCCCCAGCCAGCGGTTGAGAAAACGTGACGGATCGCCGAGCTCCTGCTGCGGGTACTGCCAGTGCGGGCTCGGCTGCTGGTTCAGCGAAAGATTAACGTGCGCGTCGCCTTCGTTAAGCCCCGAGGTGCTGGTGCCCATCACCACGGCGATACGGTCGCGGCCATAGCGTGCAATGGCTTCATCCACCTGCGGCTGGATCTGCGCCAGCGCCGCGAGCAGCAGTTGATTGTTGCGCGTTCGATGAGCAGAAAAACTATCGGGAATGGGCGGCAGCTCCGCGTCCACGCCGCCCAGTACCGCCTCAGGGAAGCCCTGCAGCCAGCCTGCGCGTGGGCGCATCCCCGGCGACACGCCACGGGTCAGGTTCGCCGCCACGTCTGCTGCGTTGTTGCCCAGCGCATTAATCATGCCGATGGCAGAAATGTAGATCATCTCAGTCACCCAGATATTGAATGGTGATGTGGTATTTAAAGGCGTGCTGCTCAATGCTGATAGGCTCGCGTTTGCCCTTGCGCTGCAGATAGATAATTTCCGTCACCAGCGTGCCACGGGCGTTGCGCAGTTCACGTTTATCACCCTTATCGATGAGGGTCCAGCCTTTTGGCAGCAGCGGCTGCCACTCGCTGATCGGCCAGTGGCTTAGCATCACGTCTGCCAGCACCTGGCTTGCCGGCGGCAGCTGTGGCACGACGATCGACTGCTCGGTATGCAGCCCTTTTTCATCATAGGTCACGAGGAACAGACGGATCCCGACGGAAGAGAGCCCCGCGAGGGTCAGCTTTTTGTCGTCGGCGTTGAGCATCACCAGCAGCGACTGGGTCTGGCCGTTGAAGCTGCCGGTCAGCAGCTGCTGCGAGTTGACCGCCGGGCTTATCCCCGGCTTCGGTAATGTGACGCGCGCGCCAGGTTCCAGCCAGGCCTGCGGGCGACCGTTATTTTCCTGAACCGAATGGCTACAGCCCGCAAGGGTGAAGGCGGCCAGCAGGGCGACAGCGCGCCAGAGGGAGAGTTTCATCATCGTTTTTCTCGTTTTTTGTCCGGCATGGCTAATGGCGAAAGCAGATAAGCGGTGAAAATACCGCTCACCAGCACAATGCCGAAACTACTGATAGCCAGGGTGGCGCTGAAGACCAGCATGCCAAGGGTTAATAACGTGGTCAGCATCGCGAGGGTAATCGCCAGCAGCGAGGTCAGCGGCGTACCGCGCGGGTTACTGAAGAACAGGGTGTAGTTGATGCCGATACCGAGCACCAGCACCAGCGCCAGCAGTGAAAACAGGTTCACCGAATGACCGCTAAGCGACAAGGCTGCCAGCCCGCAGCCGAGCGACAGTACCGACGGCACCAGGCTTATCAGCCCCTTGCGTAAGCCCAGGCGGGCAACCGCGCCGCAGGCAATCACCGCGAGCGCGATGCCAAGCAGGCCGGTCAGCAGGGTTCTGTACTCGGCAAACAGCGCATCGAAGGTCAGCTTACGATCGACCCACGCAATACCCGGCTGTTTCGCCGCCAGCACCGCCAGCGCGTGGCTGTCGGTGACGCCATCGGCCGGGATCAGCACCCCGCTGGCACCGTTTGGCAGCGTCAACCACATCAGCCGCCAGCCTTCGCTGGCCGGGCTTTGCAGCCAGGCGTCGACGGTGGCGGTCATCGGGCTGAGATCGGGCGTGACGGCACTGAGTCCGGCGCTTTGCAGCGTGCGCTCAACCGCAGGCGTTGCGTCGCGCAGCAGCTGCAGATCCTGCTGCTGGCGCGCCTGCGAGTTTAATGGGATCGTGCGGTAACTCTTCAGCACACCGTCTCTGCGCGCCGCTTCGAGCGCTGGCGTAAAGGCTTCCATGCGCGTCAGGGTCTGCTCCGGCGTATCGCCGTACACCACAAACCACTTCTGATCGACGCTCTGGCCGGTCAGGCGGGTGATGGCTTTTTCCTGTGCCAGAATTGACGGCGGCAGCGCCTGCAGCTGCGAGATATCGTCATTCACTTTTAACAGCGCCAGCCCGGTTAGCGACAGCAGCGTCAACGCCACCGGCAGACCAATACGCAGCCGCTTGTCGCGCCGCCAGGCCGCCAGCCAGCGCAGCATCGGTGCCATGGCGGGAACCGGGCGCACCGGTAAACCACGGCACAGCCACGGGTGCCAGAACAGCACCGTCAGGCAGGAAGCGCTCAGTCCCACCGCCGCGAACACCGCCATCTGGCGAATGCCGGGGAAGGGGGCCAGCATCATAATCAGGTAGGCGGCCACGGTGGTGAGCAGTGCCAGCAGCAGAGCATTACGCACTTTAAGCAGGCTTTGCCACGGCGAATGCTCCGCGCCGTGCACCATCCGTTCGGTGAGGTAGTAGAGCGTATAGTCAGCCGAAATACCGATGATGCTCATGCTCATCACCAGCGTCATCAGATGCAGTTCACCAAACAGCAGCAGCGTCACCACCGTACCCGCCAGCGCGCCGATGCCAATAGAAATCAGGCACAGCAGCAGCGGTCGCAGGGAGCGGAAGGTGAGCACAATCAGCAGAATAACCCCAAGAATGGTGGCCACGCCGAGGGTCGAAATATCGCGTTTGGCCTGCTGGCTGGCGTAATCGCTGTAGAACACCGTGCCGCGTGACAGCAGCTGCGCCTGTGGGTACTGCGCTTTAAGCTCGCCTTCAAGTCCGGCAAGGGTAGTAACCAGCTGGTGGGTTTGCTGCATATCGAAGGAGTTGCCCGCAAGCTCGCCGTGCAGCAGATACCAGTAGTTGCCCTGCTCGTCCTGGGTCACCAGCCAGCCGTCTTTGAGCTGCAGGCGCTGGCTGTTCTGCGCTAACGCCAGCTGCGATCCGCGCATCAGCATCAGCGGATCGTTTTTAAGCTCTTTCCCGCTGACGCCGGAAAACGCCGAATACATCTGGGAGAGGATCCATTGCGCCTGCGCTTCGCCGCCGTTTTGCAGCCGCGCACGGGTAGCGCTATCGATAAGCGCGTTGCGATGGCTCCAGAAGAACGCGCCCCAGGCCTGCTGACCGGCTGCATCCATCGGGCCTTTCACCTCGCTGAGTGCGGATGATTTTTGCAGCGCGGTGAGCCACGCCTGTGCGGCTTTCGGATCGGCGGTTTTCCCCGGGCTTACCAGCCACACCAGCTGGCGGTCGAGGCGCTGCATGAAGCCGTCATTCAGCGCCGGAGGGATTGCCCCCAGCGCCTGTTTTGGCAGCATCGCCAGCACGCTGCTGTTCATCCGCGACTGCGGCAGCAGCACGAGCAGTGCGCCGACAAGCGCCAGGCACAATATGCCCCACAGCAGCGCCGGGCGGCGGGAATTACTGGGCGGCAAAGCGTTGGCGTTCGTCATGGGTCAGCGTGGCGGGCGTCAGTTGATGTTGAGAAAGCGCGATATCGGTGCGATCGCCCTGCTTATCATTCAGTTGAATACTTTCCAGATACGTTTGTCCCGCCAGATCGATCGTGGCGAAGATCTTATCCAGCGGCGTGGTGGTTGGCGTCAGACGCAGCGTCCAGCGGCCCTGTCCCTTATCCTGGAAATCAATACGGAAGTTCTGCTCCAGCACCTTTCTGTCGGCCTGGAACAGCGCGCGCAGCAGATGGTTAAACTGGAACATCTGCGGGTTATTTTCGGCGGTGATCACCTGTGCTGGCTGGTGGTTTATCACCTGCACCATCCGCTTATCGTCGAGCATCAGCAGCATCGGGAACGGCGTTTTCTGATCCCACAGCAGGCCGGTATCGCGGGCGATCAACATTTCACCCTGCGATCTGAGCGGCTGTGGCAGATCTTTTATCGTCCGGGTCTGATCAAAATGAGCGCGCACCACCGGCTGCTCGGTAAAGCGCTGCTGCAGCTCGTCGAGGGTTACGGCGCTGACGAACGGGCTCAGTAGCAGCAGAACAACGGGCCAGAATTTCATAGCGTGACTCCCATACGTTCAAACAGGACCGCCGGGCTGACGAAGCACATCTCCCGACTTTGTTCCTCTACCGCTACCTGAATGGTGTAGCCGGTCGTGGTGCGTTTACCGCTGGCGGCATCGAAAATCTGATAACCAATACGCAGGCGGTTTTCATACTCTTCGAGCTTCGCGCGCACGCGAAAACGCTGTTCAAAGGTCAGTACGTCGCGGTACTTCACCCGGGTATCCACCACCGGCCAGACGTAGCCGGAGGCTTTCATCTGCCGGTAGCCGTAATCAAACTGGTTGAGCAGCGCCTCGCGGGCGATTTCAAAGTAACGAAAATAGTTGCCATGCCACACCACGCCCATCATATCGACGTCGTGGAACGGTACGGTCAGTTCAACCTCGGCGGTAAAGCGGGGATCGGTCAGCACCCTTTACTCCTTATCGGCGGCGTCTGGCAGCTGCCAGAAATCAAAAAAGTTAAACCAGTCCAGCGGCGATAGCAGCGCGTAATGTTCAAGACGCGCGGCGTAGCGGTGGATGGCCTGCTCCAGCGCGGCCTGGCGCTCGGCGCGCGGCAGCAGGAGCGGGTCGGCGAACGGTTCGCAGTGGATGTTAAGTACGCCCTGCTGGCGTAGCGCAAAAATCAGCAGCACCGGGCAGCGCAGAATCGAGGCGAGAATAAACGGTCCCTGGGCGAACGGTGCCGGCTGGCCCATAAACGGGCTCCAGGTGACGCGGAAATCGCCGCCGCGCTGCGGGTTGACCGCAATACGATCGCCGACGATGGCTACCCATTCACCGCGTTCGAGCTTCTCTTTCAGCATGATGGCGGTTTCCGGGCCGATGTCGTTCACCGGTAACAGGTTCACTCCGGCTTCCGGGGCCATCTCTTCCATGATTTGCTTAAAGCGCTGAGCATTCTCGCTGAACACCAGCGCGTTGATAGTGCTGGTACCTTTTAGGCTCGCCAGCGCCCGACAGGCCTCAACGTCGCCAAGATGCGAGGCCAGCAGCAGTTTGCCCTGCGGTTTATCGAGCGCCAGCGTGGCCTCGGCTCCCGGAGCAAAGACCACGTCGCGGCCAAAGTGCAGCTCACCGCGCCAGCTGGCTATCTTATCCAGCATGGCGTTGGCGAAGCGCAGGAAATGGTGATAGCTGTTGAAGGGCTTTGGCACCGGCATCTGCCGGGCGGCAAGCTGCAGGCGCACCCGCGCGAGCCAGTTCTGCGAGGCCTGGCGGGCGCGGGTCGCGCTCAGCCAGTAGACGGCAACCACCGGCCACAGCAGCACGGTAAACGCGTTGCGCCCGAGCAGCCGCCAGACGGTGAGCATAAAGCGCATCCCCCACAGACCCTTGACCTCTTTCTGCTGCGCCCAGTGCGATGAACGACGGCGCAGCAGCAGGGAAGGAATGCGCGGCAGCATGCCGAAGAACAGCCGGGTGTGCATCAATGAGATGCGCACGTTGTCCTTCAGGGCGTCGAAGTGCGACAGTCCATCCTCGGGATAGGTCACCCGGGTGGGAACAAAATAGCTGGTGTTACCCTGCCAGTAGAGGCGAACCATCACCTCGGTATCGAAGTCCATCCGTTTGCCGATCTTCACCCGGCGCGCCAGCTGCAGCGTTGGGGCGACCGGATAAACGCGAAAGCCGCACATGCTGTCTTTCAGCTGTAGCGACAGGGTCTCAATCCACACCCAGACGTGAGTGACCCATCGGCCATACAGCCGGGCGCGGGGAATAGAGTCATCATAAATCGGCTGACCGGAAATCAGCGCCTGCGGGTGCTGTTCAGCAAGGGCCAGCATCCGCGGAATATCTTCGATAGCGTGCTGACCGTCGGCATCCACCTGCACTGCATGGCTGAAGCCCATCTGCTGCGCGGCCTGCAGGCCATGCATCACCGCCGCACCTTTACCGGCGTTTTGCGCCATACGCAGCAACGTCACGTCGGGCTGCTCTGCGACCAGCGTTTCCAGTACCGTGCGGGTGGCCTCGTCGCTGCCGTCATCGACAATAATGCACGGCAGGTCGAACGGTGCGAGACGCGCCAGAACCTTCGGCATCATTGCGCCGTGGTTATAGCAGGGGATAAGAATGCAGGGAGAGAACGCTACTGACATAGACGGATCTTCCCGCTGCTGGCGGTGTGGCGGGCGTCGCCTTCGTGGCGCTGGAAGCTGAAGGTCAGCATTTGCTTCGCTTCCAGCCACTTCAGCGTCAGGGTTACGGTGGTGTCAGGCAGCAGCGGCGCCTGAAACTTGACGTTCTGAATGCTGTGAAAACGAAAACCGGGCGCCAGCAGGGTGGTGGCATAGTGCATCACCCACTCCAGCTGGGCGACGCCGGGCAGCAGCGGCTGTACGGCGAAATGGCCCTGAAACCAGAAAAGGGCTGGATCGAGATGCAGCACAATCTCCGTCTCCCCGCCCGGCGCCTGCTGGCGCTGAATTTCATTAGGTTTCATCAAATAACTCCTGTAACTGAGCATAAACGCGCTTGTTCATGCTGTTGACCGGGATCTCGTCCAGCACCCGCCAGTAGCGGGGGATGGCTACCGGCTCAAGCCACGGCAGCAGCGCCCGGCGCCAGGACAGCTCCAGCGCTTTGCTGTGCGTCTCCTGCCAGCGGTGGTGGAGAGCGTCATCCAGCACCAGCAGCACGCCAATGCCCTGACGACCTCCGCGGGCGACAGGGATAGCCGCCGCTTCACGGATCCCTTCGAGATCGGTCAAACGCCGTTCCACTTCGCTCAGTGAAATACGTTTCTCTTCAATTTTCACGACCCGCCCGCGACGTCCGGCAAGGCGGAAACGTCCGTCGTCGTTGAAGTGCAGCACGTCGTCAAGCAGCAGGCCGTCGGCATCGGTGATAAGCGAAGATCGTGCGCGAAAGGCATCGCCTTCCGGGGTTATCTGCACGCCGGGGAAGGGGAGCCACGGAATGTCGTCCTGTTGACGGTGACGCCAGGCGAGGATCCCGGTCTCGGTGCTGCCGTAAATTTCGTCCGGCCAGATACCAGACCAGGACTGCGAATCGGTTACGTCCTGCCAGGGCAGCATACCGCCCGCGGAGAGGATCATTTCTATCGGCGGCGGCGCAAGCTGGTGGTCAAGGCGTTTGAGGAACGCCGGACTGCTGACGAACAGATAGCGGTGCTGCGGGCTAATCGCTGCCAGCTGTTCGGCGTAGTAGAGCATGGCTGCGTGCAGCGGTAGCCCCAGCGCCATCGGCAGGAAAATACGGAAGGTCAGACCATAGAGGTGCTGCGGCACCACGGAGGCCACCACCCGGCAACCCACCAGACGTTCAGCGAAACGCGTGCCAAGCAGGGCGGCTTCCGCATCGAGGATGGCGATGGTTTTTACCACCCGTTTCGGTTGCCCGGTTGAGCCAGAGGTGAACAGCTCGACAAAAGCATCGGCGGCTATGGCTGGCAGCGCGGTTGCTGGTGCCTTAGCGCATTTCGCGGAATCGACCAGCAGCTGCGGGCCGTGCCACGCCAGCGGGCTGTCGCTCAATACGCCGTCGAACAGCGCGCGCTGCTCGTCCAGCAGCGAAGCGCGGCAGTGGCCGGGGATAACCGGTGTTTTACCCGCATGCAACGTCGCCAGCAGCGCGACGATAAACAGATAGCTGTTCTCAAAGCACAGCGCCCAGCGGGAGCCTTCCTGCTTATTCAGGTCTGCGAGCAGCGTCGCGACGTCGTAGCGTAGCTGAGCCAGAGTCCAGCTGTGATCGCCAAGCCAGGCGATGACGGTTTCATCACTGCGCGGGGCGCAAAGCCACTGCGACAGGGGAAGCGTCTGATTCATGGTGTGTCTCTTTTCATGACCTGGCGGCGAATCAGCCATTCGCCCGCCATCAGTGCGCCCATCAGCAAATAGGACAGCATCCCGTTCCAGGTGGTCCACATTTGCATATCGCCGTGCAGGGCGGTAAAGAGCGCGATAGTTCCGTTAAAAATGAAGAAGAGGCACCAGATTTGCGTCACACGACGGGTGTAGCGTACGCCCTGCGGGGGGAGATCGGGGGTGCGCAGGCGCGCCAGTCTCTCGACCAGCGGCATGGCGCTCCACAGCGACCCACCAAAGACGCTGAGCATCACCGCATTAACCACGACCGGATAAAACAGCAGCAGCTGGTGGGTTTTCAGCAGTACGCTTGCCACGCACAGCGCGATGCCCGCCAGCGCCACGCTCTGCATGACAAAGCGCATCGGCCCGGCATTTTTCCGCGCCTGGCGTAAGCGTAAAACCAGCAGCAGTGCCATCAGCGGCAGCAGCCAGTGCAAACTGTTGTGTGCCAGACCAAACCAGATGACAAACGGCCAGGCCAGCAGCAGCGCCCCGGTCGCTACCTGAACGACAGGCAGCGTTCTGAAGCCTCGCATGGGATCAGGCGTCTTGCATCAGACGTTCTACGGCGTCGACGACATCCTGCACCGTACGCACGGCTTTAAACTCTTCCGGTTTGATCTTGATGCCCGTTTTCTTCTGCAGATGCACGATCATGTCGACGGCATCAATGCTGTCCAGCTCGAGATCTTCGTACAGGCGTGCCTCGGGGGTAATGTCTTCCGGGGCGAGTTCAAAAAGTTTGCTCAGAAGCGCAGAGACTTCCTGGTAGATAGCGTGTTGTTCTGTCATATCGGACTCGTTATCAGGCGCGTTGTGAGTGAATAAAAGCGGCCAGGGTTGCCACGGAGTAGAAGTGCTGACGCATCTCTTCACTCTCTGCGGACAGGACGATGCCGTACTGATTTTTCACCGCCAGACCAAGCTCTAATGCGTCGATAGAGTCCAGACCTAATCCATCCCCGAACAGCGCAGCATCGGCATCGATGTCGTCCGCGGTCAGTTCGTCCAGATTTAAGGTTTCAATAATAAGATTTTTAATTTCAAGATAAAGCGCTTGCATCATTAAGTCCTGAAAAAGGAGTTTCAACTAATTGTAATTGCTCTAAAAGATGCCGGTTAAGCTGCCTTGCCGCCAGCGCCGGTTCTTGTGTTTTAGCATCATAATAATCGGTAATGCGTACCCGTTCACCCACCGTGACGGTAAATAGCGGTTTGGCGGGCGGCACGTTATACCATTTGCTCTGTTTATCGAGCAGGTGTTCACTGCAGCGAATCGCTACAATGCGCAGGTCGCTCTCACAGCGCACGGCGATATTGGCCGCGCCGCGCTGGAGCGACATTTTTTCTCCCGGACGGGTACGTGTGCCCTCCGGAAAAATCAGGATAGTGTCACCTTGCGCCAGTCGTTGCTGGCTTTGCGGCAACAGGGCATCGGCCTGGCTGTTGACCAGGTAATCTGCGGCGCGGATAACGCCACTCATGAAGGGATTCTTCAGCAGGGCACTCTTAACCAGACAGTCAGTTTCCGGCATCACGGACGCAATCAGCACGTAATCAATCAGCGTGGGATGATTCGCCACCACCAGACATCCTCGCTCCTGACGCAAAATTTCAGCGCCCTCGATGCGGTAATCCAGCGCGCCGGTCAGTTTGGCGACCCGCAGGAAGAGGCGGAAGCTGAAAGAGATGCTGCGCCGGGCGATGCGTCGACGGCGGTTATTATTACGCACCGTGAGTAACAGAAGGTTAAACCAGACCAGCGACAGCAGCAACCCGCCCACGCCAAACAGCGCGAAGCACATTCCGGTCATCAGCAGACGCCAGAACTGATTGAGACGGGCGGCCAGGCTCATTGCGTGCGGCTCCAGCGCCACTGCAGGTTATCGCCCGCAAGGGTAAAGTCCGGGGTATCGCTAAGAACGTGCTGTAAAAATTGCAGGCTCTGCGGCAACGGTGTTTCTGCGCTTTCGTCTGCCGGCGTTGAGGTGCACTGCAGCGCCTCTCCGGCTTCAAACACCAGCGCGACGGCGTAGGCCCAGGTGGGCATTTGCGGCGGCAGACCCGGATGATAAAACTCCGGCAAACTGCCGTCAAAATCGACCATCAGCACACGCTTATAGCCCGCCTGCAGCAGGCAGATAACTTCACATAACCCCTGTTGGAAGGTGTCACGCCCGGCAGACAACGATGAAGAGACCACCGGTTGTTTTGCCGCGATGGTCAGGTTACCGACGGCGGAGTTGTGTACCGACATCGCGAAGTCGGTGGGTGAGACCGCCTGTTCGGTCGCCAGCGCCTGCAGGATGCGGTAGTTGCGCTCCAGTTCGCCGTGGCGGCTGGTGTAGAGCACGGCGTCGATGGCATGCTGGCGCAGCATGGCCAGCCCGCACTCAACGGCGAGTTTGCTGCCCGAGTTAAGACGTCGGGCGGTCATCATTGGCAATTCGGTCAGTTTTGCCTGCGCGGCGCTGGGATCGATGGCAAAGGGCTGCCGTGACCATTGCTGCCACTGTGACGTTTCACTCAGTCCAGGCGCTCGTGCCTGCCAGTCGATAAGGTTTAATGCAAATTTCATCAACGTGTGTCCGTTGGATATTAAAACTTCTCGCATATCAATAAAGTATGCCCAACGCCGAGATTATCGAGGCGTTGTTCCACCCGGAAACCTGCCATTTCCAGATAGCGGTAAAACTTTTCAATGCTGTAAAAACGGCTATTGCCATTGGCCATACAGGTGAAATAGAGCGACGAGGCGTTCAGGCTGAACGAAGCCGCTTCAAATTTCTGCGCATCCCAGAACAGTTCCATGATGCACAGCCGGGCACCGGGTTTCATCACCGCAGCAATGCGTGTCAGCATGGCGACAATCTGCTCGGGTGAAAAACAGTCGAGGAACTGGCTCATCCACCAGATATCGGCTTCGCCGGGTAGCGGCGCATCGCTTAGCATATCCGCCGCATGGAAGCTGATGCGATGAGATAATCCTGCATTTTCGACATTCTGGCGGGCCAGCGCAATTTGTTGTGGCAAATCAAGGATCGTTATCGCGACATTTTCATCGAATTTGCAGCAACGCAGCGCCCATTTACCGGTATTTCCGCCGACATCGTACAGGACTCCGGGCAAGCTTGCGAAAATATGCGGCAGTGCGGCGTTAAAGGCGGCGTCAGAATAGTAGTGATCGAAGGCAAACCAGCTCTCCCGCGCCGGGGACGGCAGCTGCGACAGTACGGGATAAATAGTCTCGGCGTCGCTGAAGACTTTCAGCCCGGCAGGCTTCGCTGCCTTTAACGCATCGTCGAGGAAATAAAGCCCCTGGTAACACACGTCCTGGGTGAAATCCATGTTCACGCGGGTCATCGCGTCGTGGAGCAGAAAATGCCCCACCTTCGACAGACAGTAGCGCTCATCTTTACAGGTGACGATGCGACCGCTGAGCCCCATGTCGAGCAGAACACTCACGGCATACTCATTGAGCGCGCCGTGAGCAACGATCTCGTCGAGCGTTGCTCCTTGTTTCCCCTGCTTATCAAGATAGGCCAGCACGCCCGCGTTACGCAGGCTGAGTGCGGTTTGAAAGAGCATAGGGGCAAATGCAATACGCTGAGCTTCGGTGATGGCATCAAGCGCGCTGAGGGAGTCCTTTTCGTACATGCGTGGGCGACCTGTCCTGGGCAAAAAAGAGTTATCGGGCCAAAACTGGCCCGACTTTAGCGCGATTTATTGTGCCGCGCCGGAGGCCAGATTGATCTGGATGTCTTTATCGAGGTTACGTACCCAACGGTTGTAGTTTTTGTGAATTTTACCGCCGGAAGCCAGCAGGTTGAGGCTGCTGTCGTATTTGATGCTGTAGCCAGTAGCTGAGTAAGTGATGCGAACTTCAGCAACGTGGTCGCGGTTCTGCTGACGCGCTTTAATCACGCCCGGGCCCGCGTCGTTCATGATCCACTGGCGCTGTGCGCCCGCTTTCAGAATGGCATTTTTAACCTGTGCTTCGGTATGACCGGCGCTCACGGTTGATTGCACGTTATCAATCGGTGCAGTACGCGCACAGCCAGCCAGCGCACCCACAACCGCAAAGGCGGCTAACCACTTCATCCACTTTTTCATAAACACTCCATTTCACAAGAGAAAGATAAAGACTGCAGATCCCATCAGGTTGATGCAAATAAAAACACACACAACTTTACACATTGTTGCAGGTACGGCGCAGTTCAATCCGTCGAATTTGAGGACTTTCTGACCGTATTTTCAGAAGGGGGATCTGAGGGGCTATATAAGTAGCCTAATAACGCTTTTTCGGATAGCCGCGTGAATTGGTGGGGCAGGCAAAAAAAAAGCCGGTCATGGCAGACCGGCTTTAGAGGATTAGTGATCGAGGTACAGATAGCTTTCCCAGCTCTTCATGCGGATCAATATTTTTCGGATGATCGACACGTGTTTAAAGTGGTCAGAATAGATGGCGATGTGCACCTCTGTACCCTGCGGCAGCTTGTAGTTTTTCAGGCGTTCGTCGGTGGCGTTCACTTTGACCATCACTCGCCCTTGCTGGCTCAGCGTATTGGTAGTTAACAGCGTGCCCTGGCCCTGGAACTGGCTTTCACCAATGGCAGGCAGCACTTCGACTACCTCACCGCTGAAGACCGTACCCGGAATTCCCGGGAACAGCAGTTCGGCTTTGTAACCTTCGCTCAGACGCTGCATTGAGTTCTGGCGGAAGGCCGCAACGAAGGTCAGCTCGGTGTTATCGTCGGTCGGTACAAACGTCATCAGCGGCAGCAGACCGAGCGCCGTTGACATTGTACCAGGACGCAGACCAACCATGCTGACGTAGCCCGCAGAGGGGGCACGAATGACGGTATTTTCCAGATCAAATTCGGCTTTGCGCAACTGAGCCAACAGTGATGCGACTTTGGTGTTCTGCCCATTCACAACGGAATCGAGGCTGTTTTGCGCATAGGCGACGTTCGCCCGGGCGGCAACGACGGTAGCTTCCGCAGCTTTATAGGTCTGACGGCGGGTATCGACCATTTGATCGGAGAACGCGCCTTTTGCGTGCCCTTCGTTATAACGGGCATATTCACGCTGGGCCTGATCGCGCTCGGCGATGGCTTTATTGAGCTGGGCTTTGGCTTCACTCAGGCCGGAATCAAGCGACAACGCATCCTGGCTGGCGGCTTTGACCTGCGCACGCAGATCGTCAACGCGCGCCTGGAACGGCGTCGGGTCGAGGGTAAACAGCACGTCGCCTTTTTTCAGCATCACGTTGGCTTTGACCGGCACTTCCATCACCCGACCGCGAACCTGAGACACAATCGGAATGGTACGGTAGGCTTGTTTACCAATATCGCTGTACGGGAAGTTGTAGTTCATCAGCAGGATTAATGACCCCACCAATACGACACCGCCGAGTACCGCAGTTGGCACCGTCCATTTATTTAATGGAATTTTGAAAATTTTAAATGCAGCAATGCACAGAGCGGCATAGGTCAGCAGTAATAAAGCATCCATTACTTATTACCCTCAGCGGTAGTTTTTTTATCCAGCTTCTCTTTTAATTGTCCGAGTTCTTGAGTCAGTACCAGAACCTGATTATGCAGAACCACCATCTGCTGACTAATATCCCGGTGCTCATCGGTCAGATGTTTTAGTCCCCAACCGCGATCTTCACGCCAGAGGGTGGCCCAGATCCACAGGAAAGGCCACAAGGCGTGCAGGGTGAAGAGGCTAACCCAGCCCGCGTAATGAATAGCATCCTGATGGGGGTGGTTGCGTTTTTTTGACAGCTCATACGGAATATCGTGGATAGCGATGATACCGTAAAACAGGATCAGGCTTACCGCCACCAGGACGGCTAAAGCCACATAGTCCAGAACCATATTGACTCCAGGGGATAAAAGTAAAAAGGCTCTACCCGAAGGTGAGCCAGAACAATGGGGGCTATTCTAATTAGGTTTTAAAAAACAGGTGAGAAGGATAGTGTAAAATTTAAATTTGTATATTTACGATAAGTTTAAAATTAAATATTAAAGCGATTGAAATAATCTCTCGTGCTTTTTCATGAGTTGTGTAATTAATGTTCATACCTTCGGTTGAAGGTTATTTCCCGGAATAAGATAAGGCTTAAATAAAGTACTGCCTGGGAGATACTGCAATGGCCTGGCGACCCTTCCTCTATATTATCATCACCCAACATCCCCGGCTCAGCCCACGGCGCGCCCGCCTGCACCTGGTGGCTTAGCGGTTTTTTCACTATCGATTACTGGTTTTTTTCTAAAAACGATTTGGAATGAACCAGACGTTTTTATTCCTTTATCAACTCCGCGATGACGGAAATACTGCCTCTCATAACAAAATGAGGGGCAGTCAATATGGCAAAGACATCGCGTATTACATGGCTTGCGGCGCTGGCGCTGCTGGCATTTCAGGCTCAGGCCGTTAACGTGACCGTGGCATATCAAACGTCAGCTGAACCGGCGAAAGTCGCTCAGGCAGAGAACACCTTTGCGAAAGAGAGCGGGGCGACCGTCGACTGGCGCAAATTCGACAGCGGTGCGAGCGTAGTGCGCGCGCTTGCCTCGGGCGATGTGCAGATTGGCAATATCGGATCCAGTCCGCTGGCGGTGGCCGCCAGTCAACAGGTACCCATTGAGGTTTTCCTGCTGGCCTCGCAGCTCGGCAACTCTGAAGCGCTGGTGGTGAAAAAGGGGATCACCAAGCCAGAAGACCTGATTGGAAAACGCATTGCCGTACCGTTTATTTCAACCACGCACTACAGCCTGCTTTCGGCACTCAAGCACTGGGGCATCAAGCCCGGCCAGGTGCAGATCCTCAATTTACAACCACCGGCGATTATTGCGGCCTGGCAACGGGGAGACATTGACGGTGCCTACGTCTGGGCGCCCGCGGTGAACGCGCTGGAGAAAGACGGCACGGTGCTGACCGATTCCTCGACCGTGGCAAGCTGGGGAGCGCCAACGCTCGACGTCTGGGTGGTGCGTAAAGACTTCGCGCAAAAATATCCTGAAGTTGTGAAAGCATTTGCCAACAGCGCGATTGCGGCACAGCGTCCCTATATCGACAACCCGGAAGCCTGGCTCAGGCAGCCGCAGAACATCCAGAGTCTGGCGCGCCTGAGCGGGGTACCGGAGGCCGACGTGCCGGGGCTGGTGAAAGGTAACACCTATCTCACCCGTGAACAGCAGGTGCAACAGCTCTCCGGACCGGTGAATAAAGCCATCGTCGACACCGCTGAGTTCCTGAAAGCGCAGGGCAAAGTTCCGGCTGTGGCCAGCGATTACAGCCAGTATGTGACCGACCGCTTTGTGAAATAAGGAGGGCATGATGCTGCAGGTTTCTCATTTATCGGCGCGCTACGGCGGTAAAACGGTGCTCGAGGACATTAACCTCAGCGTTGAGCGCGGCGAGCTGCTGGTTGTGCTCGGCCCTTCTGGCAGCGGTAAGACAACGTTGCTAAACCTGATTGCCGGGTTTCAGCCGTACGACTCGGGCAACATTCTGCTGAACGGGCAGAAGGTTAACGGGCCTGCGGCTGAACGTGGCGTGGTGTTCCAGAATGAAGGTCTGCTGCCGTGGCGCAACGTGCAGGACAACGTGGCGTTTGGTCTGCAGCTGGCGGGCGTGGGTCGTGAAGAGCGCCGGGCCGTCGCGCAGCAGCTGCTGAAAAAAGTCGGGCTGGAAGGGGCTGAAAAGCGCTTTATCTGGCAGCTTTCCGGCGGCCAACGTCAGCGGGTCGGGATTGCGCGGGCGCTGGCGGCGGATCCACAGCTTTTGTTGCTCGACGAGCCCTTCGGCGCGCTGGATGCTTTTACCCGCGAGCAGATGCAAACCCTGCTGCTGCGCCTGTGGCACGATACCGGCAAACAGGTACTGCTGATCACTCACGATATCGAAGAGGCGGTGTTTATGGCGACCGACCTTGTCCTGCTTTCGCCGGGCCCAGGCCGGGTGGTGGAACGGTTGTCGCTGAATTTTGCCCACCGTTTTATCGCCGGGGAATCCTGCCGCAGCATCAAGTCTGACCCGCAGTTTATCGCAAAGCGGGAATACATCTTAAGCCGGGTCTTTGACGAGCGGGAGGCCTTCTCATGAGCATCGTCATTAATGATAAACCGGCTCGTCGCCGTGCTGCCTGGCGCTGGCCGTTCTCACGTCAGCTGACCCTGAGCGCGGCAACGCTGCTGGTGGTGCTCGCGGTGTGGTGGGCAGTCGCGGCGTTACAGCTGATTAGCCCGTTGTTCCTGCCGCCGCCGGGACAGGTACTGCACAAGCTGGTGACCATCGCTGGCGCACAGGGGTTTATGGATGCGACCCTCTGGCAGCATCTGGCGGCCAGCCTGATGCGGATCCTTATCGCCCTGCTGGCCGCCACGATTATCGGTATCCCGGTAGGGATTGCGATGGGCCTGAGCCCAACGCTGCGCGGGATCCTCGATCCGCTGATTGAACTGTATCGCCCGGTGCCGCCGCTCGCCTATTTACCGCTGATGGTTATCTGGTTTGGTATCGGTGAAACCTCGAAGATCCTGCTGATTTACCTCGCGATATTTGCACCGGTGGCCATGTCGGCGCTGGCCGGGGTGAAGAGTACCCAACAGGTGCGGGTGAGGGCGGCGCAGTCGCTGGGAGCCAGCAGGCTGCAGGTGCTGTGGTTCGTGATTTTGCCCGGCGCGTTGCCGGAGATGTTGACCGGGCTGCGGATTGGCCTTGGCGTCGGCTGGTCAACGCTTGTCGCCGCGGAGCTTATCGCCGCCACCCGGGGCTTAGGTTTTATGGTGCAGTCGGCCGGTGAATTTCTGGCGACCGATGTGGTACTGGCCGGGATCGCGGTGATCGCGGCGATCGCCTTCGTTTTAGAACTGGGACTGCGCGCGTTGCAACGCCGCCTGACGCCCTGGCATGGAGAAACACAATGAGTGAACGTCTGACGATAATTCCCCTTGGCCCGTATATTGGCGCGCAGGTTTCTGGCCTGAATCTCAGCCGTCCGCTGAGCGATAACCAGTTCGAGCAGCTCTATCATGCGCTGCTGCGCCATCAGGTGATTTTCCTGCGCGAACAGCCGGTTACCCCCCTGCAGCAGCGGGCGCTGGCGCAGCGCTTCGGCGACCTGCATATTCATCCGGTGTATCCGCATGCCGACGGGGTGGAGGAGATAATCCTGCTCGATACCCATAACGATAATCCACCGGATAACGACAACTGGCACACCGATGTGACCTTTATTGACACGCCGCCTGCTGGCGCCATTCTGGCAGCGAAGGAACTGCCCTCCACCGGTGGCGATACGCTGTGGACCAGCGGGATTGCCGCTTTTGAAGCGCTTTCACCGCCGCTACAGACGCTGTTGAGCGGATTGCAGGCGGAGCATGATTTCAGAAAGTCGTTCCCGGAATATAAGCACCTTAGAAGCGAAGGTGAGCATCAGCGCTGGCGTGAAGCGGTGGCTAAGCATCCGCCGCTGCTGCACCCGGTGGTGCGTACCCATCCGGTCAGCGGCAAGCAGGCGCTGTTCGTCAACGAAGGTTTTACGACCCGCATTGACGGACTGACGGCAAAAGAGAGCGATGCGCTGCTGAACTTTCTCTTCGCCCACGTCACCAAACCGGAGTTTCAGGTGCGCTGGCGCTGGCAGCCGAACGACCTGGCCATCTGGGATAATCGGGTGACGCAGCATTACGCCAACGCCGATTATCTGCCGCAGCGGCGCATTATGCACCGGGCGACCATTCTGGGGGATAAGCCGTTTTATCGGGGTTAGAGATGGGCGCCGATATAACGTTGGTAGCGGTTGGCCTTAAGTCGGGTGAGGTCAACCATGACCAGGCCATCCACGCAGTCATTGAAATCCGGGTCGCTGCCAAAATCCATAAACTGTACGCCGCCTGGCTCGCAAAGCTCTGAATACTGCTTGTACAGCGGCGGAATACCGCAGCCAAGGTTGCCGAGCAGGGATTTAAGCCGGGTCAGATCTTCGTTGTAATCCTCACCGGTAAACTGCCCCAGCGCCTCGGTCAGATTGGTGGGGTAGGGACGGCGTGAGACCGCAAGCTGGCAGGTCGCCGGGAACCACTGACGGTAAAACGCTACCAGCAGATCGCGCGCTGCGGGCGGCATACCGCCTGAAATTGAGACCGGGCCAAACAGATAGCGATACTGCGGATAGCGCGCCAGATAAGCGCCGATGCCGAACCACAGATAATCCAGACCGCGGCGGCCCCAGTAGCGCGGCTGAATAAAGCTGCGCCCAAGCTCGATCCCCTCCTGCAAAATGCCGTCCATCGAGGCGTCGTAGTGGAACAGGCTGTGGCTGTAGAGATCTTCTACGCGTTGTTTTTGTTGCAGCATGGCACCTGGCATAAAGCGGTAAGCGCCGACAATCTCGAGATCGTCATCATCCCAGAGGATCAGGTGCAGGTAGCTGTCGTCGTAGCTGTCGACATCGCGACGCTTGCCGCTGCCTTCGCCCACGGCGCGAAACGCAATCTCGCGCAGTCGTCCCAGTTCGCGCAGCAGCGGTGCTTCTTCCTGGCCGTTTCGCTGCCACAGGTAGATCCGTTTACCGTCGGCGGTACTGCCCAGGCATTCCGCCTGCGCCAGTTCGCGGCGCAGTACGGTGCGGTCTTCCGGGCGGGCGATGGCGCTTTCGGTTTTGAATTTCCCTGCAAGACCTTTACCCAGCAGCGCGACGTGCTGGCGGCATTTTTTGGCGAGCTCGCGCGATGGCGTTTGCGTGTTGTACCAGCTTTCCCAGGGAATACGCTGGCCCACGGTCACCGGCAGGCTCGAGTTGCGGCGGCGGAACATCTGCTGCACCAGTAACAATAACGGCAGCGTTGAAGAAATCAGCGTGCTGGCATAGAACAGGGCGCTGTTGCGGGCGTGAATAAACACCGGCAACAGCGGGGTGCGGTATTTTGCCGCAAGCTTGATAAAACCGGAGTGCCAGTAGCCGTCGCTGATACCCCGACGCGTCAGGCGTGAGACTTCACCTGCCGGGAAGAAAATCAGCACGCCGCCCTGCTGGAGCTGCTGCTCCATCAACGTAAAGGCGCTCTTGCGCGTGCGGCCGTTGATATTATCGACCGGAATAAACAGTGAGCTTAGCGGCTCAAGGTGGCTCAGCATTCGGTTGGTGACGACTTTCACATCGCGGCGCACGCGGGAGACGGCATACAGCAGCGCCAACCCGTCGAGGGTACCGGTAGGGTGGTTAGCGATGATGACCAGAGGGCCGCTTTCGGGGATGTTTTCCAGGGATTTTGGCGGGATTTCACAGCGTATTTGCAGATGTTCGAGGACTTGTTCCACCATATCCAGCCCTTTAAGGTGCCGGTGGCGGTCGGCAAACTGCTGAAACTCTTCCTCGTGAAGCAGTTTTCGCAGCAGGCTTTTTTGCCAGGGGGCCGGTTTTGCCTGCGGCCAGAGATCTTCAAGTACGTTGTCGAGACTAAACATGGCGGTTCCTCCTCCCGGTCCTGAGCAGACAGTAGAAGGCCAGCGTGACGTTTTTGTGGCAAGGGGATGAAGATTCGGGGTCAGGCCCGGCGGTGTGTCACCGGGCCGGAGGATTAACGCAGGATTTTCTTCAAAGCCAGATCGAGGGCGAAATAGCTGAAGATGAGGTCGGCACCGGCGCGCTTAATGGCCCCCAGGCTTTCCAGCACGACTTTCTCCTCATCAATGGCGCCTGCCATAGCGGCAAACTTGATCATCGCGTATTCGCCGCTGACCTGATAAGCGCCAATCGGCAGCTCGGTGCGCTCGCGGATATCACGCAGGATATCGAGATACGCGCCCGCGGGTTTCACCATCAGGCAATCCGCCCCCTGAGCTTCGTCGAGCAGGGATTCGCGAATTGCTTCGCGGCGGTTCAACGGGTTCATCTGATAGGTTTTACGATCGCCTTTCAGCGCAGTACCCGCCGCTTCACGGAACGGGCCGTAGAAGGAGGAAGCAAATTTCGTCGAGTAGGACATGATGGCGGTATCGGTGAAACCGGCGGCATCCAGCGCCTCGCGAATGGCCTGCACCTGACCGTCCATCGCAGCAGAAGGCGCGATGAAATCGGCACCGGCGGCGGCGGCAACGACCGCCTGCTTGCCGAGGTTGGCGAGAGTCTGGTCGTTATCCACTCCGTGATCGCACAGTACGCCACAGTGACCGTGGGAGGTGTACTCGCAGAAGCAGGTATCGGACATGACGATCATTTCCGGCACGGTTTGCTTGGCGATACGCGACATCCGCGCCACCAGGCCATCTTCTTTCCAGGCATCGCTACCGGTTGCATCGGTGTGGTGAGAGATGCCGAAGGTCATGATCGAGCGGATCCCGGCATTGGCAATACGCTCAATTTCACGCGCCAGATGCTTCTCCGGAATGCGCATCACGCCCGGCATAGCCTCAATGGGCTTGTAGTCGTCAATTTCTTCTTCAACAAAGATCGGCAACACCAGATCGTTTAAGGTCAGTGTTGTCTCTTCAAACATAGCGCGCAGCGCAGCAGATTTGCGCAGGCGACGAGGGCGATTAATTAGCACAGTCATGGTTTGCCTAATGTTTGTGGAACATTGACGCTAGTCTACTCCATTTGTGCGACGAATGTTTATCAAAGTGGGGCGTTTTCTGAACGTGGGTGACGGCCGAAACATCGCGTGAATTATTATTTATAAGGATGGGGTTTTATTATTCATTACATTGTTGAATATATTTTATATTGTATTGGAACTACGTTGTTATATATTTCGTGGTGATATTTTCTTTTTAATTTATTGAATTTTAAATTGAATGATGCGCTGGCTGGTTATGTTCTTTTTTCAGTATTCGTCCGGATTCAAACTTATGCCAAAGATTTATTGAACTGTTTTGTAACCGGAACGCATAATTCCCTCCGCAATAAAATATTAATTGATGGACCAACTTATAATAAGTCCCTGAGGAGGGATGACTAATGCACTCCTGGAAAAAGAAACTAGCGGTATCTCAATTAGCAATGGCCTGTGCGCTGGCAATCGCTTCTCAGGCAAATGCGAGCACGGATATCTCCGGTACTGACTACACGACCTTTGTTCACTACAATGATGCCAGCTACGCTGATGGTGTCTACTATGACGGTTATGTTGGCTGGAATAACTACGCGACCGATAGTATTTATAATGGTGATATTTACCCCGTTATTAATAATTCTGTGGTGAATGGCGTTATCTCAACCTATTATCTTGATGACGGTCTTTCTACAAATAGTAATGCTAACAGTCTGAGTATCAGCAATAGCACCATTCACGGAATGATTACGTCACAATGTATGACCACTGACTGCACCAACCGCAGCGGTACGGATTATTATTACGACCGTCTGGCGCTGACGGTTGATAATTCCACGATCGACGATAATTACGAACACTATACCTATAACGGTACCTGGAATGATGCGCCGGATACCCACGTTGTTGATGTTTATAATCTCGGTACCGCGATTACCCTGGATCAGGAAGTAGACCTGAATATCCAGAATAACTCGCACGTGGCAGGGATTACGCTAACCCAGGGCTATGAGTGGCAGGATGTTGACGATAATACCGTTAGCACCGGCGTGAATAGCGGTGAAGTGTTTAATAACACCATTACCGTCAGTGACTCGGTAGTGACGTCGGGCTCCTGGTCCGATGAAGGGACCGAAGGCTGGTTTGGACGTTCCGACAGCGCCAGTGACTACGATGGCAAATCCTGGACCGCTGACGACGTCGCGCTGGCGGCGATCGCTGACCCGAATGCGGATAACGCGATGCAAACCACCGCGCTCTTCAGCAATTCGACCCTGACCGGCGACGTGGTGTTCTCGAGCAACTTCGACGAAAACTTCTTCCCGAACGGTGCCGACAGCTATCGCGACACCGACGGCGATAATGACACCAACGGCTGGGACGGCACCGATCGTCTGGATCTGACGCTGGATAACGCAAGCAAGTGGGTCGGCGCGGCGGTCTCCGTCCATCAGGTCGACAGTGACGGAGACGGTGTCTATGACAGCTTCGCCGCCGGAACTGAAGCCACCGCAACGCTGTACGATATCTCCGCCAACAGCCTGTGGCCAACCTCGACCTATGGTGTTGATAACGATAACACCGCATGGAGCGAAGGCAGCCACGTTGTCGGCAATGAGGTGTATCAGAGCGGTCTGTTCAATGTAACGCTGGACCACGGTTCAGAGTGGGATACGCGCAAATCTTCTCTCGTCGACACATTAACCGTCAGTAACGCCTCGCAGGTGAACGTTGAAAACTCAACGCTGGTGGCAGACAGCATCACGCTGAACAATGCGTCATCGCTGAATATTGGTGATACCGGCTATGTCGCGACAGACAGCGTTAACCTCAACAGTTACAGCTCCGCTACGTTGACGGAAGAAACCGCCGAGCTCTATGCGAATACCATCACCGTTGACGGTGGCGCTTCGCTCAACCTGGGTCTGGGCCAGATCGATACTGCGCAGCTGACCTTGACCAACGGCGGTACGTTTGACGTCGCAAGCCGCGATTATGTGCTGAACGGTAGCATGATCAATGGCCATACCAACGACACGACCCAGAGCAACTATGGCTACGGCGTAGTGGCGCTGAATTCCGATGGTCATCTGGCGGTCAACGGTGATGTTTCCGGTAATTACAAGGTGCGTATTGGTAACGCGACCGGCGAAGGCGCGGTGGCTGATTACAACGGCAATGAGCTGATTCGGGTTTATGACGATAACGCAGCTACTACTGCAACCTTCAGCGCGGCGAACCTCGCCGATCTTGGGGCTTACACCTATAAAGCGCAGCAGGAGGGCGACACTGTCGTTCTGCGTCAGGATCGTCTGACGGATTACGCTAACATGGCGCTGAGCATTCCTTCCGCTAACACCAATATCTGGAATCTGCAGCAGGATACGCTAACCAACCGCCTGAACAGCGCTCGTCATGGCTTCGACGATAACGGCGGCGTATGGGTGAGCTACTTCGGCGGTAACTTTGACGGCGATAATGGCACTATCCACTACGATCAGGACGTTAACGGCATTATGGTTGGCCTCGATACTAAAGTTGAGGGCAACAACGCACAGTGGATCGTCGGTGCCGCTGCCGGTCTTGCGAAAGGTGATATGAACGATCGTACCGGTCAGGTCGATCAGGATAGCCAGTCTGCTTATCTGTACTCCTCGGCGCACTTTGCCAACAACGTGTTCTTTGACAGCAACCTGAGCTATTCCCGCTTCAATAACGATTTGTCTGCCAATATGAGCAACGGCGACTATGTGGATGGTAACACCACGACCGATGCGTGGGGCTTTGGTCTGAAACTGGGCTACGACTACAAGTTCGACAATAACGGCTACGTGACGCCCTACGGCAGCATTTCTGGCCTGTTCCAGTCTGGCGACAGCTATCGTCTGAGCAATAATATGCGTGTAAATGGCCAGGATTATGACAGCCTGCGCTATGAGCTTGGTATGGATGCTGGTTATACCTTCAACTTCGGCGATCAGGCGATGACGCCGTACTTCAAGCTGGCGTACGTCTATGACGACTCCAGCAACGATGCCAACATCAACGGTGATTCCATTGATAACGGTGTTGAAGGATCGGCGGTGCGCGTCGGTGTGGGGAGCCAGTTCAGCTTCACCAAAAACTTCAGCGCCTATACCGGTGTGAACTACCTGGGCGGCGGCGATGTTGATCAAGACTGGGCTGCCAATGCTGGCGTGAAGTACACCTGGTAATCTGCCCGTAGCCTTCATGTTTGAATGCCCACCATGACTATGGTGGGCATTTTTATACGGACTGTCGTTTATGCCAAATCAATTAAAACCTCTGCAAGCATTTGAAGTCCTGAACCAACGTTTTCACATCCATGGCACCTCCTTTGACACCCGACGAGGCGAGGCGGTGTTATCCGCGGGGAAGCAGGTCGGTGGGCATACTATTTTTTTACTACAGGGCTGCGTTTCCCTGACGCGAAAAACCAACAATCTACTGCTTGGCTACGTTCAGGCTCCGTTCGTGACGGGGCTCGCCGCCGGGATAATAGAAAATCAGGAAGAGTACCTGATGGTGACGGAAAGTGCCTGCCACGGTTATTACCTGCCTGCGGAGGCTGCGGCAAGTCTTCTTGAACAACATCAACTCTGGCGTGAGGCCTTTCAGTGGCTGGCCTGGCAGGTGAGGGTGTTGCAAAAACGCGAGTGCCAGCTGGTAGGGAGTAACAGCTACAACCAAATTCGTGCCACCTTGCTCAGCATGACGGGCTGGGAGGAGTCGCTACGCGCGAGGGTCGGGGTGATGAACTACATTCAGCGCAGCACCCACATTTCACGTTCAGTGATTGCCGAAGTGCTTGCGGCACTGCGGGAGGGGGAATATATCCAGATGCACAAAGGCAAGCTGGTTGCGGTCAACCGCTTGCCTTCGGATTATTAACCGCCATGGTTTCTCAGGAAGCCGGTACCACGACGTTTTTGTTCGAGCTCAGCTCACTGACCAGGTTGTTGATGCCGTCGCTCATATTGACGAAACGGGTCTGTGCCGAGCGGGTCACTACCACGAAGGCGCCGACGTTGTGCTGTGGGATCATCGCCATATACGTGATAAACCCGCCGCCACCGCCGGTCTTTTGAATGATGCCCGGGTGCCCCTCTTTCGGCCCCATATAGACCCAGCCCATACCCAGCGCGTCGGCTTTGCCCGGCACGTCCATGCCGATAACCCGCGTCAGTTGATGACGCTGATAGATGAGGGTTTGCATCCGATCCGCCTGTGGCGAACGGGAGTAGAAATCGGAAGAGAGGAACTGCTGCATCCAGCGCATCATATCGCCAGGCGTGGAGTAAACGCCGCCGCTGCCGATAGCCGCCAGGGTGTTATTACACGGACTGGCGCCTTTCTCCGCCACCATCAGGCGTCGGCACTGATCCGGTGAAGGCGTGAAAGTGGTGTCTTTCATCCCAAGCGGACGGGTAATTTTCTCTTCGAACAGCTGCGTATAGGGTTTACCTGCGGCGCTGGAGAGCGCGTCGGCCAGCAGATCAAACGCCAGGTTTGAGTAGGCGGCCTGCGATCCCGGGGCGGCCTTCAGGCTGGCGGTGGTGAGCCAGTTCCAGCGCTGCGAATAGGTTGGCCAGACAAACACCGGACGGTGCGCCGCGCCGCCTGGCTGCTCGCGGGGCAGAGAACTGGTATGGGTCGCAAGATTCACCAGGGTAATAGGCGCACCGTTATAGGTTGGTACGCGTGTGCCCGGCGGGGCATATTTGCTGAGCGGATCGTTGAGCTTGACCGTGCCCTGATCCAGAAGCTTCACCAGCATTTCACTGGTCATCAGCTTGCTAAGAGAAGCGATACGGATAACCGAATCGAGCTGCGGGCGGACGTCGCTCCCGGGACGGGTTTCTCCGAAACTTCGGAATACGCGCTGATTACCATCAATCACCACGATTGCCATTCCCGTAGCGCCGCTGCCGTAATATATCAGGTTCGCGTATCGGTCGACGATATCAGCTGCAAAAACCGGGGAAGGCGATGTCTGGGCGGCATGAGCCACGGACAGGGCTGACGTTAACAGCGCAACGCTTAATAACAGACGACGTTTCAACGGGAGTATCCATGAATCTAAATAAAAAGATAATGTGTATTTATACTACTAACCGGCATGTTGCAAAGGGCCTTTCGCGCTAAACCATGAGGGAAAAACGTAACGATGGGTAAATATGTCTGTTTTTACTGCGGCGTGTTATCCATTTTGTGATCGAGCGCTTATTATAAGGGAAGCATTAAACTCCTTCTGGAAAGGCGCTTTCGTAGTATTTGTTTATAAATTAAACAATGAAATAAACATTCAACGAAACAATTATCCAGAAACAACCGGCGAACTATGTCGTTAAGATCCAGTCTGATTGAACGGTCTGGACGGACGTTTAGTCCACAGCAATAGCCAAAAATAAGAAGTTAGCAGGAGAGAACCATGTTCAAGTCTTTTTTCCCAAAGCCGGGGCCGTTTTTTCTTTCGGCGTTTATTTGGGCACTCATCGCCGTGGTGTTCTGGCAGGCCGGAGGAAGCGCGTTTTTTGAACGACTTTTCCACGCCAGTGATAAAGTTCCTATCAGCGCCGCGCGCTTCTGGTCAGCAAGTTATCTGCTGTTTTACGCTTATTACCTCATCTGCGTTGGCGCCTTTGCGCTGTTCTGGTTTATCCGCAGTCCGCATCGCTGGCAGTACTGGTCAATTCTCGGCTCCTCGCTGATTATCTTCGTCACCTGGTTTCTGGTGGAAGTCGGCGTCGCGGTCAACGCGTGGTACGCCCCGTTTTTTGACCTCATTCAGACCGCACTGAGCTCCCCGAATAAAATCCCTATCGATCGTTTTTATTCCGAGGTGGGCGTCTTCCTTGGGATCGCGCTTATCGCGGTGGTCGTTGGGGTACTGAACAACTTTTTCATCAGCCACTACGTGTTCCGCTGGCGCACGGCGATGAACGAACACTACATGGAACACTGGCAGAAGCTGCGCCATATCGAAGGGGCCGCGCAGCGTGTGCAGGAAGATACCATGCGCTTTGCTTCTACCCTTGAAGATATGGGCGTGAGCTTTATTCAGGCGGTCATGACCCTGATTGCTTTCCTTCCGGTACTGGTGGCGCTGTCGCCGCACGTACCGGAACTGCCGATTGTCGGACATGTCCCTTATGGCCTGGTCATTGCGGCTATCGTCTGGTCTCTGATGGGGACCGGGATGCTGGCGGTGGTTGGGATCAAGCTGCCGGGTCTGGCCTTTAAAAATCAGCGCGTAGAAGCCGCCTATCGTAAAGAGCTGGTTTATGGTGAAGACGATGCGGCTCGCGCTACGCCGCCGACGGTGCGCGAGCTGTTCAGCGCTGTTCGTCAGAACTATTTCCGTCTTTACTTCCACTACATGTACTTCAACATTGCCCGCATTCTCTATCTGCAGGTAGACAACGTTTTCGGCGTTTTCTTGCTTTTCCCGTCGATTGCAGCAGGTACTATTACGCTGGGACTGATGCAGCAGATAACCAACGCCTTCGGGCAGGTTCGCGGTTCGTTCCAGTACCTGATTAGCTCCTGGACGACGTTGGTTGAGCTGATGTCGATTTACAAACGTCTGCGCAGCTTTGAGCGTGAACTGGATAATCAGGATTTGCAGGAAGTCACCCAAACCTCTCAATAACAGGGAAGCAGAATGGCCGTACCACGTTTGTTGATCCCCTCGCTGACGGTGCTCGCGGGGTTGGTGCTTAGCGCCTGTAGCAGTAAAACTCCCGCTCTGAAAGAAGGGGAGAAGGCTATCGACGTGGCGAGCGTGGTGCGCCAGAAAATGCCTTCGACCGTTAAAGACCGCGAGCTCTGGGCACAGAGCATCGCCGAAACCTTTGCCAGCCAGAAAATTGCGCCGACCGAAGAGAACGTCTGTTCGGTGCTGGCGGTGGCGCAGCAGGAGTCGAACTATCAGGCCGATCCGGCGGTGCCGGGGCTCAGTAAAATTGCCTGGCAGGAGATAGACAAGCGCGCAGAGCGGATGCACGTCCCGGTTTTCCTCGTGCATACCGCGCTGAAGCTCAAATCTCCGAACGGCAAAACCTACAGCGAACGGCTGGATACCGTGAAAACGGAGAAACAGCTGAGCGCCATTTTTGACGATTTCATCGGGATGGTGCCGATGGGGCAAACCCTGTTTGGTTCACTGAACCCGGTGCATACCGGTGGGCCAATGCAGGTGAGTATCGCCTTTGCACAAGCGCATAAAGACGGTTACCCGTGGAAAATGACCGGGACGGTGCGCCAGGAAGTCTTTACCCTGCGCGGCGGCGTGTGGTTCGGGACCCGTCATCTGCTGAATTACCCGGCAAACTACCCGGAGCCGCTTTACCGCTTTGCTGATTTTAACGCTGGCTGGTACGCCAGCCGAAATGCCGCATTCCAGAGTGCGGTGAGTCGGGCGAGCGGCGTAAAGCTGGCGCTTGATGGCGACCTGATTCGTTACGACAGCGATGAACCCGGCACGACCGAAATGGCGGTGCGCAAGCTCGCGCCGAAGCTCGGAATAAGCGATAGCGACATTCATCGCCAACTGGCGAAGGGTGACAGTCTGGAGTTTGAGAAGACGGCGGTGTATCAGAAGGTGTATGCGCTCGCCGAGGCGAAAAGTGGTAAAGCGTTGCCGCGACAGATCTTACCGGGAATTCAGTTAGAGAGCCCGAAGATCACCCGTAACCTCACCACCGCGTGGTTCGCAAAACGGGTTGACGAGCGTCGGGCTCGCTGTATGGCGCAGAATTAGTGATGACGGCGCCAGCGCGCGATGAGCATCACTAACGCCAGCACTGCGCATCCTGCAAGAAACGGCACCAGGCCAAACAAGGTGCTGACCCCGGGGCCCATTTCAATGCGTGGGCGACCGCTGTCCTGCATCTGCATCAGATGCTCATAGACGCCAGGTGCGTGAACCAACAGGTTCAGCAGCTGCGCGCCGGCCCAAAAGCAGAATAGAACGAAGAGCGCATAGGCAATATTACCTGGCGCAGAAGAGGTCCTTTTCTTCCCACTGATAATGGGTTTCGACATCGTAAAATCTGTCATAAAAGCCTCCCGGACATTCTGGCTTCCTGCCTGCTGAAGATGGCTGTAGTGTGGCAGTGCAAGGCGAATGTCAATATCGGAATAGTGGTAATTTCCGTTAAGGATTGCTCCTAATTTTGCGAAACTTGCATAGCATCACAATTGCGTTGCCTTAGTGTAAACGGACGTTGCGGCGGCACGCGGATGTGTGATGATAGGGTTTTCCTGCTTCTGGAGTGGTCATGAATCTGCCTTTAAAAATACGCCGTGACTGGCATTACTATGCCTTTGCGATTGGGCTTATCTTCATTCTTAACGGCGTGGTCGGACTGCTCGGTTTTGAAGCCAAAGGGTGGCAAACCTACGCGGTAGGGCTGGTGACCTGGGTGATTAGCTTTTGGCTGGCGGGGTTTATCATTCGCCGCCGTCCCGAGGCTGAGACGGCGGAAAAGTAAATCTTATACCTGAACGGCTACATTGAGGTTTTCAGCGCGTTATCAGCGCGGTGGCGTTCGAGCGCCAGCTCAATCAGACGGGTGATGAGCGAGGTGTAATCCAGACCGCTCGCCTGCCACAGTTTGGGATACATGCTGATGTTAGTAAAACCAGGCAGCGTATTGATTTCGTTGATGATAACGTCGTCGTCTTCGGTTAAGAACACGTCAACGCGCGCCATACCACTGCAGCCCAGCGTCTGATAGGCCTGTACGGCGATGGCGCGCACTTTGTCATTCACCGCGCTATCGATATCCGCCGGGATCACCACGCGAGCACCGTTGTCATCAATGTACTTGGTGTCGTAGGCGTAGAATTCGCTGTTCAGCACAATCTCACCGCAGGTGCTGGCTTCCGGGAAGTCATTACCCAGTACCGCACACTCAATTTCACGGCCCTTAATTCCTTTCTCAACCACCACTTTGTGGTCAAACTCGAACGCCAGCGCCACGGCGGTATGATACTGCGCTTCGCTGGTGACTTTGCTGACGCCAACGGAAGACCCCTGGTTTGCCGGTTTCACAAACAGCGGCAGGCCGAGGCGGGATTCGATATCGGCAAAGCTGATTTTATCGCGGTTGGCGCGGGTCAGCGTGACAAACGGCGCAATCGCCAGACCGGCGTCGCGCAGCAGACGTTTAGTCACGTCTTTGTCCATGCAGGCGGCGGAGCCCAGCACGTCGGAGCCGACGTATGGCAGGTTGGCCATGCGCAGCATGCCCTGCAGGGAACCATCTTCGCCAAGCGTACCGTGGACGATCGGGAAGATAACATCAATGCCCGGCAGCGGCTGGCCGTTACCGGCATCGATCAGCTGTTGGGACACTTTGCCTGGCACCTGAGCCAGCGTTACGTCGGAAGGGCGCAGCGCGATACGTGCCGGGTCATTGGCGTTGAGCAGGTAGCTGCTGGCATCGTTAATGTGCCACTGGCCCTGCTTATCAATTCCCAACAGGGTCACGTCAAACTTTGTTTTATCGATTGCTTCAACGATGTTTTTCGCCGACTGCAACGACACCTCGTGTTCTGCTGATTTACCGCCAAAAACAATGCCCACCCGCAACTTAGCCATCTCAACTACCATCCGTCTAAAATTCCAAAACACATAACATACCACGTCAATTTCAGTGTATCTGCCATAATCTTTTACTTCTGGCCACGTTGAAATTTGATAAGCTGGCTAACAAATTTAGCATCTGAATAAATTGCGCAGTTATGGAATCCTGGAAGGTTAATCTCATCTCGGTCTGGTTTGGTTGTTTCTTCACCGGGCTTGCTATCAGCCAAATTTTGCCGTTTCTCCCGCTCTATGTCTCACAGCTTGGCGTGACTTCGCATGAAGCGTTGTCGATGTGGTCGGGGCTGACCTTCAGCGTCACGTTCCTGGTTTCCGCGATCGTTTCGCCGATGTGGGGCAGCCTGGCAGACCGCAAAGGCCGCAAGCTGATGCTGCTGCGCGCGTCCCTCGGTATGGCTATCGCCATTCTGCTGCAGGCCTTTGCCACCAACGTCTGGCAGCTGTTTATTCTGCGGGCGGTGATGGGGCTGACCTCTGGGTATATTCCAAACGCCATGGCGCTGGTGGCCTCGCAGGTGCCGCGCGAGCGCAGCGGCTGGGCGCTCAGCACGTTATCGACGGCACAAATTAGCGGCGTTATCGGTGGGCCGCTGCTCGGCGGTTTCCTCGCCGACCACGTCGGGCTCAGGGCGGTTTTCTTCATTACTGCATTTCTGCTGACCGTGAGCTTCCTGGTGACGCTGTTTCTGATTAAAGAGGGCGGGCGGCCTAAGGTTTCGAAGGCGGAACGGCTTAGCGGTAAAGCGGTATTTGCTTCCCTGCCGTATCCAGGTCTGGTGATTAGCCTTTTCGTGACCACCATGGTCATTCAAATGTGCAACGGATCTATTGGCCCGATTCTGGCGTTGTTTATTAAATCAATGGCGCCAGACAGCAACAATATTGCCTTTTTAAGCGGCATGATTGCCGCGGTACCGGGTATCTCGGCACTTATCTCTGCGCCAAAACTGGGCAAGCTGGGCGATCGCATCGGTACTGCCAGGATCCTGCTGGCGACGCTGTGCTGCGCGGTGGTGATGTTCTTTGCCATGTCGTTTGTCACTTCGCCGCTGCAGCTGGGGATCCTGCGGTTTCTGCTTGGCTTTGCCGATGGCGCGATGCTACCGGCGGTACAAACGTTATTGCTTAAATATTCCAGCGATCAGGTCACCGGGCGGATCTTTGGTTATAACCAGTCGTTTATGTACCTCGGAAATGTCGCTGGACCGCTTATTGGTGCCTCGGTATCCGCTATGGCCGGTTTCCGTTGGGTATTTGTCGCTACGGCTATCGTGGTGCTGATAAATGTCATTCAGCTGAGCTTTGCATTACGCCAGCAGCGGCTCACAAAAGCCTGATGCTTACTGGCAGCAATAAATTAATTGCTGCCAGATATATACTATATCGTAATTATCGGCGCTTTGTGTTTACCCGACAATTAGCACAGTATTGCCTGCGAAGTATCATAAAAACGTTTCGCTGACTTTTTTATTTGCATTTTTTTATTTTTTATAAAAATAATACCGGTTCACGCCAGGAATTATCGGGCCATACCGCTTACGTCAATGAACGTCTGATAAGGATATAGCGCCATGAAAAATCTGATCGCGGAATTGCTGTTAAAGCTTGCCGAAAAGGAAGAAGAGTCAAAGGAGCTGGTGGCACAGGTTGAGGCTCTGGAAATTGTGGTGACGGCGCTGCTCCGGCATATGCGTCAGGATGAACAGCAGACGCTGATTAGTGATATTGAATCTGCTATGGATCAGGTGAAGCCGCAGACTCAGGTCTCTGACCGCGATAGCGAATTGCTGCAGCAATATATAAAAAAGCTATTACGGCATCCGCGTAGCTAAACGCTTACCCCGCCATCGCGGGTGCTGTCATAAGAGTGTCATCTGGCTTTTATAAAGTCTCTCTGTTTATTACATGGAGAAGATAAAAGTGAAACATTCCGCCTTATTTATTGCCTTATTACCTCTGTTTTCTGCCCCTGTATTCAGCGCTGATGCCCCGGTTTCCGTGGGGCTTGAAAGTCGTGCCGCCCAGGGCGATATCACCGCGCCTGGTGGTGCCCGTCGTTTATCTGGTGACCAGACTGAAGCATTGCGCGCTTCAATTAGCGAGCGTCCAGCCAAAAATATTATTCTGCTGATTGGCGACGGAATGGGGGATTCGGAAATAACGGCGGCGCGAAATTATGCTGAAGGGGCGGGCGGATATTTTAAAGGGATTGATGCACTGCCGCTCACCGGTCAGTACACCCACTATGCGCTGGATAAAAAAACCGGTAAGCCGGATTACGTGACGGATTCTGCCGCCTCGGCAACCGCCTGGAGTACCGGAGTAAAAACCTATAACGGCGCGCTGGGCGTTGATATTCACGAAAAAGACCACGTGACCATCCTCGAAATGGCGAAGGCGGCGGGGCTGAAAACCGGTAACGTTTCAACCGCCGAACTGCAGGATGCCACCCCGGCGGCGCTGGTCTCTCATGTGACCTCACGTAAATGCTATGGCCCAAGCGTAACCAGTGAAAAATGCCCGAGCAATGCGCTGGAGAAGGGCGGTAAAGGCTCGATTACCGAGCAACTGCTGAATGTGCGTCCTGATGTCACGTTAGGTGGCGGCGCGAAAACCTTCGCCGAAACGGCGACGGCAGGTGACTGGGCGGGGAAAACCCTGCGTGAGCAGGCGCAGGCTCGCGGCTATCAGCTGGTTGATAACGCCCAGACGCTGGCGGCCATCACCGATGCTAACCAGGACAAACCGCTGCTCGGGCTGTTTTCTGACGGCAACATGCCGGTCCGCTGGGAAGGGCCAAAAGCCTCTTACCACGGCAACATCGATAAAGCTGCCGTCACCTGTACGCCAAACCCGAAACGCGATGCCAGCGTACCGACGCTTGCCCAGATGACCGAGAAGGCTATCTCACTGCTTAGTAACGGCGAGAAAGGTTTCTTCCTGCAGGTAGAAGGCGCGTCTATTGATAAACAAGACCACGCGGCAAACCCATGTGGCCAGATTGGCGAAACTGTCGACCTCGATGAGGCGGTACAGAAAGCGCTGGAATTTGCCAAAAAAGATGGCAACACGCTGGTTATCGTGACCGCTGACCACGCCCACGCCAGCCAGATTATTCCGCCGGAAACTAAAGCTCCGGGCCTGACCCAGGCGCTGAACACCAAAGACGGCGCGGTAATGGTGATGAGCTACGGTAACTCGGAAGAAGAGTCCATGGAGCATACCGGCACGCAGCTGCGCATTGCGGCTTACGGCCCGCAGGCGGCAAACGTAGTGGGATTAACCGATCAGACCGATCTGTTCTTCACCATGAAAAATGCGCTGGGTTTGAAATAATCCTCTGACCCGACAGGAAAATCGTGCCTGTCGGGTGGTTTTTTTCCCATAAACGTCCAGAATTAACGGGAATAACTTATAAAAGGATTGTGCTATGAAAATGATGTTACTGGCAGCTCTGTTGGTTGGGATGACAGGTATGGCTACTGCGCAAGCGGCGCAAACCACCGCCGCGGCACCTGCGGCGGCGGAGAAGACGATGACCCCGCAGCAGCAGCGCATGACCAGCTGTAACCAGCAGGCGACGGCGAAAAGCATGAAGGGTGATGAGCGTAAGACGTATATGAGCAACTGCCTGAAAAATGGCTCCTCTCCGTCTAACGAAAAAAGCCTGACCCCGCAGCAGCAAAAGATGGGCACCTGTAACGCAGAAGCTTCCAAAAAAGCTCTGAAAGGTGATGCGCGTAAGACCTTTATGAGCGACTGTCTGAAGAAAAAATAAGCCAGACGCTAAAAACGGGTGAAGCCAGCTGACTTCACCCGTTTTTTTTGGGCACGAATCAGGACTTGCTGAGCTTTTCCGATTTTTCCATGCATTTGGTCATCGCTTCGATAACCGCAGAACGGAATCCTCTCTCTTCCAGCACGCGCACGGCTTCAATCGTGGTACCGGCAGGGGAGCAGACCATATCCTTCAGCTCACCCGGATGCTTACCGGTTTCCAGCACCATTTTGGCCGATCCCATCACCGCCTGAGCGGCAAATTTATAGGCCTGCGCCCGCGGCATTCCGCCCAGCACCGCCGCGTCTGCCATCGCTTCAATAAACATAAACACGTAGGCTGGCGCTGAACCACTGACGCCCACCACTGGGTGGATCATCGGCTCGGCAATGACTTCGGCTTCACCAAAGCAGCGGAAAATGTTCAGCACGTCAGCGATGTCTTCCGTGGTGACCAGCGCGTTTGGCGTCACCGAGGTCATCCCGGCGTTCACTAAAGATGGGGTGTTCGGCATGGCGCGTACGATTTTACGATCGTGTCCCAACGCACGTGCCAGCTGTTCCAGTGTAACCCCGGCGGCAATGGAGACCACCAGAGAGTCTTTATTCAGGCTGGAGGCGATGTCGCTCAGCACTTTAACCATAATACCCGGCTTTACCGCACCGAAGACGATGTCGGCTACCTGTGCGACTTCCTGCGCGCTTTCCGCCGGGTTGATACCGTATTCCTGCTGGAGCGCTGCGACCTTATCCGGTGATGGGGTATAGACCCAGATCTGACCCGGCAGCACCTGACCGCTGGCAATGAGCCCGCCGAGAATCGCTTTCCCCATATTCCCGCAGCCGATAAAACCGATCTTCTTGTCCATCTCGTTCTCCCTCAGCTCGTTGTTCTGTATTATTCAGGATATAGCTTATCATGTTGTGCAGAAATCAGAGGTTACCATGTCAATCTGGGTAGATGCGGACGCGTGTCCGAACGTCATTAAAGAAATTCTCTTTCGCGCCGCCGACAGGGCGCAGATACCGATGACGCTGGTCGCTAACCAGAATATACGCGTTCCTCCTTCACGATTTATCCGTTCAATGCGCGTACCTGCCGGGTTTGACGTTGCCGATAACGAAATTGTGCGCCTTTGCGAAGCGGGCGATCTGGTGATCACCGCGGATATACCGCTGGCGGCAGAAGTACTGGCTAAGGGAGGCGTTGCGCTGAATCCGCGGGGTGAGCGCTACAGTGAAGCGACCATTCGTGAGCGGCTGACGATGCGTGATTTCATGGATACGCTGCGGGCCAGCGGTATTCAGACCGGTGGCCCGGACAGTTTGTCCCAGCGCGACAGACAACAGTTTGCTGCCGAGCTGGAAAAGTGGCTGCTGCAGGTGAAACGCCAGCAGGGTTAAACCCAGCTGTCGTCATCGTTGCTGTAGTCGTCACCACCAAAATCATTGTTGTCGAAGAACGAGTCGTCCTGGCCGTTATCGTTTTGCGCCCAGGTCTGACTGTCGTCGTTCTGGAAGTTGTTATCCGCCGCTTGTGCGGTATCGGTCTGCGGCGTTTGCTGCGGTTCTTCGATGATGTTGACTATCTCCTGCGGATGCGAGCCGCCGAACATATTCATCAGCACATTACCCAGCACCACCCCGCCGGCCACACCGGCTGCGGTTTGCAGAGCACCCGCCATAAAACCGCTGCCACCGCGCGCAGGGGCATAGTTCTGGCCCATCGGCGCGGCGTTTTGCGCACGCTGGCCATATTGCTGTGCGTATTGATCTGCTCCTGGGATCGGATCCGCTACGCGAGGCTGCGGGCTGGCATTACTGCCGCCAAAAAGACCGGCCAGGAAGCCACCGCTACTCTGTTTTGCGGACTGAAGCTGCGAGACTTCGCTTTCCAGCGCCTGAATACGATCGTTGAGCTGCTTAATGGCAGCTTCCTGAATCAGGATAGTCTGCGCCATATAGTACGGCGCCGCAGGTTGCGCATTCACATGTTGCGCAATAACGCCCTCGGCTGTAGCATCGCGCGGTGCGCTGTTAGCCTCGGCTTGTTTCAGTCGTGAAAACAGCCCATCAATAAGGCGTTGCTCTTCAGATTGCATGGTACATCCCTCTGTAACAGTGTGAATCTACCTTTGTAGTTTGTCTGAATTATTCGCCGTGTAAATGTGTTGAGCGTAAAGCTACGCATAAATGTGTTACCGATTGCAGCAGACAGAAGCTTGTCAAAAGGTAATTGTTTAATGTAAGGTTGGCGCAACACTGAGTGACATAAAAACTTTACACTCTTTCTGGCGCTCATAGCGCTATTTGTGAACCACTTTAATCAGCAATGAAGCAGTGTTGTAACCGTTTATTGACACGTTGCGATGTACTCGCTTGATGGTACACTATTCTTTGAACGTATGTTCCGCACATTGCGGTACCAGGGGGATCCCCAGGTTATGGTTATGACTCAACCTATTTTTCTTATTGGCGCCCGCGGTTGCGGGAAAACGACCGTTGGCGAAGCGCTCACTCGCGCCTGTGGTTTTGCCTTTGTCGATACCGATCAGGTTTTACAGGCACGTGCGCAGATGTCCGTGGCGGATATCGTGACGCAGGAGGGCTGGGAGGGTTTCCGGGCACGGGAAACGGCAACCTTACAGTCGGTCACTCATCCTTCCACCGTGATTGCGACCGGCGGCGGAATTATTCTGGCGGCCTGTAATCGGGAGTTTATGCGCAGTCACGGGGTTGTCATTTACCTGAAAGCGGCGGTTTCTGTGCTTTCCGGAAGGCTGGAGGCGTTTCCAGAAGATGCGCAACGCCCAACGCTCACCGGCAAGCCGATCAGTGAAGAGGTGCGTGAAGTGCTGGCGCAGCGCGATGCGCTGTACCGCGAAACGGCGCACCATATTGTTGATGCCTCCGGCTCGCCAGAGCAGGTGGTGAATGAGATCCTGACCGCACTGCAGGTCGCCCGCGCCAGTTAATACCTTTCTATGCCCCGCAGGCTTTGTGGGGCCTTCAGGCTGTTTTTTCCTTCGCTTCGGCAAACTTTCTACCTTCATCACACTTTTGACTTAATTAAAGTGTTAATGAAAGGTTAATATGAAGATATATCATGGGCGTTTGGGAAGCATTTGGAATCTTTACATATCGGAGGACGATGCAGCTGCTACGCTTTTGAACGGTTGTATTTTTGCCATCAGGGGGGCGGGAGTCAGCGGTAGCCTGTTGTTGAAGCAGTCGTAGTGAGAAGGTACATAACATGAGTGCAAGTCTGGCGATCCTGACGATTGGCGTGGTGCCAGTCAGTGAATCAATGCCGTTTTTAACTGAGCATATCAGGGAAGACCAAATCACCCATATTAGTCTGTTGGGGAAGATGGCGCGTGACGACGTTATGGAAGATTACGCGGTAGAACCCGGTGAGGAGACGATTCTGACGCTTCTCAATGACAACGACCTTGCCCAGGTCTCAAGAATGAAGGTCGAGCGCGATCTGCAGGCCGTGATTGAGGTCCTCGACAACCAGGATTACGACGTGATCCTGTTCATGAGCACTGCCCCTATCCGCGGGCTGGTGGCACACAACGCCATACTTCTGGAACCTTTACGGATTATCCCACCGCTGGTGGCCTCTATTGTTGACGGACATCAGGTGGGGGTCATGGTGCCGGCAGAGGAACTTATCCCTTCGCAACAGCAAAAATGGCAGACCCTTGAGCATACGCCGCACTATGCGCTTGCCAACCCACGGGAGGACAGCGATGCGCATTTTGTTGCGGCTGGTCGCGAGTTGATTGCGCGCGGTGCTGATGTCTTAATGCTCGACTGTATGGGCTATAGCCAAAAGCATCGTGATCTATTGCAAAAGACGCTGGATGTCCCGGTTTTACTGTCGAACATGCTGGTGGCCCGGCTGGCCTCTGAGCTGCTGGTTTAAGCAATAATATTGCGTGACAGCGGTCGTCACTGCCCCCTATATTGAAGGCTAACCATATGAAAAAAAGGGCCAGTCTATGCTTCAGAGTAACGAATACTTTTCCGGTAAAGTGAAGTCTATCGGGTTTACCAGCAGCAGCACGGGCAAAGCCAGCGTAGGGGTTATGGAAGAGGGTGAATACACCTTCAGTACCGCACAACCGGAAGAGATGACGGTGGTCAGCGGCGCGTTAAACGTTTTACTGCCGGGGGAAACGGAGTGGAAGGTGTATAACGCGGGTCAGAGTTTTAACGTACCTGGCAGCAGCGAGTTTCATCTGCAGGTTGCAGAGCCGACCTCTTATCTCTGCCGTTATCTGAAATAAAAAACCCGGCAATCGCCGGGTTTTTTATTCTAAGCTGCTTAGCGCTGGGCTTCGCCGCCCAGCCCTTCAACCAGACTCTTAATCAACGCTGCCAGTTCACCGGTCATCAGGATGAAATCGGCATCAAAGCGTTGGGCAAAGTCTTCGCGGTCAATATCTTCGTTCTGATCGCGCAGTTCGTCGCTGAACTTCAGGCGCTTCAGGGAGCCGTCGTCGCAAAGCATAAACTGAATGCGCTGCTGCCAGTCGAGAGCAAGCTTGGTGACCACTTTCCCGGCCTCAATGTGCACCGCAATTTCGTCGCTGACCAGATCCTGTTTCTTGGCGCGGATAACGCCGCCGTCTTCAAGAATCGCCTTCAGCTCGGCTTCATCCAGCAGCTGGAAGCCCTGGGCAACGTCGCCAGAGCGTACCCATTCGGTCAGCGTCAGCTCAATTGGGTTCTCCATCGCCAGCGGCACGACCGGCAGTGAGCCGAGCGTTTTACGCAGCAGCGCCAGGGTGTCTTCCGCTTTTTTAGCGCTTGCACAGTCCACCATGATGAGGCCATTGACGGTGTCAATCCACATCATGGTCTGGCTGAAGCGGCTGAACGCGCGCGGCAGCAGAGAATGCAGCACTTCGTCTTTCAGGGCGTCTTTTTCGGTCTTTTTCAGTTTACGGCCCTGTTCGCCTTCCAGCTTGAAAATCTTGGCTTCCAGCGCCTGCTTAACGACCGGAGAAGGCAGAATTTTCTCTTCTTTGCGTGCGCAAATGATGATTTGCCCGTTGGCTTCGTGGGTCAGCGCATCGCTGTGTGAGCCCATCGGCGGTACCCAACCGGTTTTCGCCATATCCTGACTACCGCACGGGGTGAATGTCAGCCCGGCTAACTGTTTTTCCATCTCTTCAACGCGCAGGGTGATGTCGCGGCTGAGACGGTAAACCATTAAATTTTTGAACCACAGCATGATATTTTTCCACGGCTTTGTCGTTAAATCCTGCGGGCATGATAGCGAATTGTCGGTATGCTTGCATTGTTAATCAGGTTCAGAGGGGCTATCTGTGCGAATTGGGATTGATTTAGGCGGCACGAAAACTGAGGTGATTGCGCTCAGCAACGCAGGCGTACAGCTTTACCGGCACCGTCTGCCGACGCCGCGTGAGGACTACCACAACACCATCGAAACGATTGCAACGCTTGTCGAAATGGCAGAAACCACCGTAGGCGAGCGCGCGACGGTCGGCGTGGGGATCCCCGGGTCGCTTTCTCCCTATACCGGGGTGATTAAAAATGCCAACTCGACGTGGCTCAACGGTCAGCCGTTCGACAAGGATTTGAGCCGTCGTCTGAACCGGGAAGTACGGTTGGCGAACGACGCCAACTGTCTTGCGGTATCTGAAGCCGTTGACGGCGCTGCCGCCGGGGCACAGACGGTGTTTGCGGTCATTATTGGTACCGGTTGCGGAGCGGGCGTGGCGCTTGGCGGTCGCGCGCATATCGGTGGTAATGGCACCGCCGGTGAGTGGGGGCACAACCCGCTGCCGTGGATGGATGAAGATGAACTGCGCTATCGCGCGGAGGTTCCCTGTTACTGCGGTAAGCAAGGGTGTATTGAAACCTTTATCTCCGGTACCGGGTTTGCGACGGACTATCAGCGCCTTAGCGGCCAGCCGCTTGCCGGGAGTGAGATTATGCGCCTGGTCGAGGCGAAAGACTTGCTGGCAGAGCAGGCCATGAGCCGTTACGAGCAGCGACTGGCGAAGTCGCTGGCGCACGTGGTGAATATTCTCGATCCGGACGTTATCGTGCTCGGCGGTGGGATGAGCAACGTCGATCGTTTGTACCAGACGGTGCCAGAGCTTGTGAAAAACTGGGTGTTTGGCGGCGAGTGCGAAACCCCGATTCGCAAAGCCATGCATGGCGATTCCAGCGGCGTGCGCGGCGCCGCATGGTTGTGGCCGCTGTAGTATTCGGGGCTGTATTGTAGGCCGGATAAGGCGCAGCCTTATCCGGCTTGTGCCCGATGCGCATTGCTTATCGGGCCTGGAAAAGCGTAGCGCCTGTCACTCGACGGCAAACGCCTTATCCAGGCGGCTGTAGCCCAGTCCGTTAATTTTCTTCACCTTGATCTGCACCGGGATGCGCTCTTTCATCGCTTCCACGTGGCTTATCACGCCAATAATTTTGCCACTGGCGTTCAGTGCATCCAGCGCATCCAGCGCCGTATCCAGCGTTTCGCTATCCAGGGTGCCAAAACCTTCGTCAAGGAACAGCGAGTCAATTCGTGTCTTATGGCTGACGAGATCGGAGAGCGCCAGCGCCAGCGCGAGGCTCACCAGGAAGCTTTCACCGCCGGAAAGGGTGCGGGTATCGCGCACGGCGTCGGCCTGCCAGGTATCGACCACTTCCAGCTCCAGCGCTTCGCTGGCTTTGCGTTGCAGCAGATAGCGCCCGTGAAGGCGAGTTAACTGCTGGTTTGCCAGCCACACCAGGTTGTCGAGGGTGAGCCCCTGGGCGAATTTGCGGAATTTATCACCCTCTTTGGAGCCAATCAGTGCGTTCAGGGTGCTCCAGTCTTCCAGCGTCTCGGCGGCGCGGGCGATCGCTTCGTGTAGCGCCTGCTGTTTCTGGCGATGCTCCTCATCCTGTTTTAACTGCAGACGTTGTTCGCCCTGGCTGGCACTGTTATCGCGGATCTGCTGCGCCAGTTGCTGAAGCTGCGTTTGCACCACCAGGCGATCGGCAGGCATTTCCGGGTCTGCCGGGCGCTGTTCCAGATGGGTTTTCAACGCCTGCCGGGCCTGGTTAGCCAGCGCCTGAGCCTGCTGTAACTGACTTTCAAGCGTCTGCGAAAGCGTCTGTAAACGCTGGCGTTCGGCGTCATCCAGCAGGGCGGCGAGGAACGCTTCGCGATCGCGGAACTGGCTTGCCGCCAGCGCGTTATCAAAGCTCTCTTGCGCCTGCCCAAGGCGCTGCTGGATCTGCTGCGCCTGCTGCTGCAGAGTTTGCCACTGGCTTTGCAGGGAGACGCACTCGCTGTGCACCTGCTGCCATCGGCTCAGGTCTGTCGATGCTGCCGCCTCATCCGATTGTGCCGCCGGCAGGGTATCCAGCAATGGTTGAAGCTGGGCGAGCTGCTGCTCCAGCTGATGGTGCACTTCGCCCTGACGCTGCCACTGCTGGCTCTCCTGTTCACGTCCGGCAAGCCAGGCGTTTTCTTCACCGCTTGCCGGTAACGTCAGGCCGAAAGCGGTGAGCGCCGTTTCGAGGCGAGTACGCCGTTCTTCGCTTTCCTGCATCAACGCGCTGCGCTCGCGGGCTACTTCTGCTATTTGCTGGGTCAGACTCAGGCGCTGGCTGTGGCGGTAGAGCTGCTGCTCGTGCTCGTCCTGGGCACTCAGCCAGCCGGGGATGTCGTCGTTCGGGGTCAGCGAGATCTGTAGCCCGGCGGTCAGCGTTTGCCATTGCAGAGTAAGCGCCTGCTCTTGCTCAAGGATGCTCTGCAGCTCGCGTTGTTCATTTGCCAGTTGCTTATCCAGCGCTTCAAGCTGGCCACGCAGGCTGGCACCATCTTCCGCCAGCTTTTTCACCTCCAGCTCGAGGGCATCCCGGCGGGTCTGGTTGACTCCGGGCTGCAGCGCCTGATACTCGGCGACCGCCGGATGATCGGTGGCACCGCATAACGGACAGGGCGCACCGGGCTGCAGGCGGGCGCGTTCGGCCTCAAGGCGCACGATGGTCGCTTCCATTTCGCACAGCGCCCGGACGTCGGTCAACTGCTGCTGCTTCTCTTTATACTGCTGGCGGCGCAGGTCAAGTTCGGCGCGCTGTCTGGCGACATCCTGCTGACGCTGGTCGAGTGCCGTTTGCAACTGCCGGCGGCGTGTTTCCAGCGGGGCAGCGCTGCTGTACAGGCTGTGTAATTGCTGGCGCTGCGGTCTGGCCGCCGTATGCCGGGCCAGCGCTGCGGTCACGTCGTCGCTTTCAAGCGTTAGTGTGCTGGCAGGGAGCGCGTTCAACTGCTGGCTAAGCGCCTGCTCACGCAGTGTGAGCGTCTGTAGCCGACTGGCGTTCTGCGCCTGGTGGGCAAAGTCAGCACGCCAGCCGCCAAGTGCCTGCGGCCACTGACGCAGGTGGTCATGGGTTTTCAACCATGCGCTGAGGGTACTCAGTTCCTGAGTGAGAGCAGCATGGCGGGCATCCGCGGCTGTGCGGATCTGTTCACGCTGGCGCAGGCTGGCCTGTAAGCGAGTATTTACTTCTTCACTCTGCTGCTGAACCTGGGTCACTTCACTGTGGTGATCCTGTACCCGCTGCCATAACGGACGCAGCTGTTCGGCAGGCTGCGCCTGCGCCAGGGATTCAAGCTGCGGTCTGGCTTCGTCGAGCGCCTGCTGCGCCTGAGCAAGCATTTGCTGGGCCTGTCGTTGCCCCTGCTGGCGCTCCTGTTCACGCTCCAGCCACTGCTGCCAGCTTTGCAGACGCTGCTGCTGCGCCAGGTACGCTTTTTCTTCGTCAGTAAGTACCTGCAAACGTTGCACAAGCGCCTGTTTCTGCTCCTCGCTCAGAAGCATCACCCCGGAGGCCTGCGCCTCCAGCTTCTCCAGCTCGGTTTTGGCGGTTTTGTGCTTTTCAAACACCATCGCCGAAATTTGTCCGTAGATTTCGGTTCCGGTGAGCTCTTCGAGCAGCTCGGCGCGCTCTTTCGGTTTGGCATTGAGGAAAGCGGCAAACTGCCCCTGCGACAGCAGCATCGAGCGGGTAAAGCGACCGTAGTCGAGCCCGGTGAGCGTGGCGGTAAGCTCCAGCTTGTCTTTCACTTTATCCGCAAGGATCTTGCCGTCTTCAGTACGCGCCAGCTCAACGCGCGGTGCCTGCAGGTTGCCATCGGGCTGGTTACGCGCCCGGTTCTGGCTCCAGAAGGCGCGATAGCCGGTGCCTTTCACCTCAAATTCCACCTCGGCCAGACACTCGGCGGTATCGCGGGTCATCAGATCGTTTTGCGACTGTGAGACGGTATTAAGACGCGGTGTTTCATGGTACAGCGCGAGGCAGATGGCATCGAGCAATGTGGTTTTTCCGGCCCCGGTCGGGCCGGTGATGGCAAACAGACCGTTGCTGGCGAACGGCTCGGCGGTGAAATCAATTTTCCATTCGCCTTTCAGCGAGTTGAGGTTTTTTAAGCGCAGGCTGAGGATTTTCATACGTTTTCCTCCCCGGAGAGGCTTTGCAGGGTATCGTCGAAAAGCTGGTGCAGGCGACCCTGCTGACCGTCGTCAAATTCTTCCAGTGCGAGGCGGCGGGCAAAGACCTCTTCAACTTTGAGTTCACTCAGGGTTTCGCGCTGTTCGCCTGCGATAATGCGCTCCCGCTGCTCGCGGCTGCGGCGGATCAGCAGGACCTCAACCGCAAGTGCCTCCGTCTGGGCCTGAATTTTACGCTGCAGGTCGTGCAGGTACTCTTCGCTGTTGATTTCGATATCAAGCCAAGTGACGGCTTCCGACGTTTCTGGCCAGCGGGCGAGCTGATCGCTGACGCTGGCGAAATCACCTTTCAGCACCGCCAGCGGTTGGGTGACCGGCACGTCAAGGGTCTCGACGCTGGCAAGTTTACCTGCGTCGAAGTTCACCAGATGCACGCTTTTGCTTTTACCGGTTTCGTCGAAGCTCAGCGCAATCGGTGAGCCGCAGTAGCGAATGTGCTCGCTGCCGCCAATTTTCTGCGCCCGGTGAATATGTCCGAGGGCGATGTAGTCCGCCGGTGGGAAGTTCTGCGCCGGGAAGGCATCGAGAGTGCCTATATAGATGTCGCGTACCGCGTCACTTTTGCTGGCACCGACGGTGGTCAGGTGGCCGCTGGCAATAATCGGCAGCGTGCGGTCGCCGCGCAGCACAACCGCAGCCTCATATTGTTGCTGGTAGTAATCGGTGATTGCGGCAAGCAACGTGTGCTGTTTTTCCTGGGCAGAATGCCCGGCCTGGCTCACGACCACATCGCGCGGGCGCAGGAACGGCACCGGGCAGAGAATGGCCCCCACGCTGCCGTCGCGGCGGATAAGCTCACAGGGTGGACAGCCCGCGCTTGCGACAACGGTCGTATTAAGGAAGGCGAGAATATCGCGTGATTCATTGAGCGTGGCGACGGAATCATGGTTACCCGCCAGCACCACCAGGTGACAGCCGGTTTGCTGTAGCTTGACGACAAAACGGTTGTACAGCTCGCGGGCGTAGCTTGGCGGCGAACCGGTATCAAAGATGTCACCTGCCACAATAATGGCATCCACCTCACGGGCTTCGGCCGTTTGCAGCAGCCAGTCGAGGAAGGCCTCGTGTTCTGGAGCCCGGCTCTTGCTGTAAAAGTTCTGGCCCAGATGCCAGTCAGAGGTATGAATGATGCGCATAGCGGTTCCGTAGCAAAAAAAGCATAAAGGAGATTATAAACATTCAGATACGGTGGGGTCGATGGCTGTCATAAAGCCTCCGCAGAGGTATCATCTGTCGGTCATCTTTTTCATAAATCTGTCACAAATCTGACGCATAATGGCGCCGCACTCTATAATTGCTACTAAAAAATCACAGGGTAAATAATGGCGAGACGAATTCTGGTCGTTGAAGATGAGGCTCCAATCCGCGAAATGGTGTGCTTCGTTCTGGAGCAAAATGGCTTTCAACCCGTTGAAGCAGAAGATTATGACAGTGCCGTGAATCAACTCAATGAGCCCTGGCCAGATCTGATTCTGCTCGACTGGATGTTGCCGGGTGGTTCGGGGTTACAGTTCATCAAACATATCAAGCGTGAAGCCATGACGCGTGATATTCCGGTGATGATGCTGACCGCGCGCGGGGAAGAAGAGGATCGTGTGCGGGGGCTGGAAACCGGAGCGGATGACTACATTACCAAACCGTTCTCGCCGAAAGAGTTAGTCGCCCGAATTAAAGCCGTGATGCGCCGCATTTCACCGATGGCGGTGGAAGAGGTAATTGAGATGCAGGGGCTGAGCCTCGATCCCACTTCGCATCGCGTCATGACCGGTGAAAATCCGCTGGACATGGGGCCGACAGAATTTAAGTTATTACACTTCTTTATGACGCATCCCGAGCGTGTTTATAGCCGCGAACAACTGCTGAACCACGTCTGGGGAACGAACGTGTATGTCGAAGACAGAACGGTTGATGTGCATATTCGCCGCCTGCGTAAGGCGCTGGAGCACAGCGGCCACGACCGTATGGTGCAAACTGTACGCGGTACGGGATATCGTTTTTCTGCCCGTTTCTAAAATTTGACAGGAGTATGACCCGTGCTGGAACGGCTGTCATGGAGAAGGCTGGCGCTTGAGCTTTGCTTATGTTGTATCCCAGCCTTTATTCTCGGGGCATTTTTTGGTTATTTGCCGTGGTTTTTACTGGCGGCGGTAACCGGGCTGCTTATCTGGCATTTCTGGAATTTATTACGTCTTTCCTGGTGGTTATGGGTTGATCGCAGCATGACGCCGCCGCCGGGACGAGGCAGCTGGGAGCCACTGCTGTACGGTCTGCATCAGATGCAGATGCGTAACAAAAAACGTCGCCGTGAGCTGGGGAGTCTGATCAAGCGCTTTCGTAGCGGTGCCGAGTCGCTGCCGGATGCGGTGGTACTGACCAACGGAGAAGGCGCTATCTTCTGGTGTAACGGACTGGCCCAACAGCTGCTGGGGCTGCGCTGGCCGGACGATAACGGACAAAATATCCTCAACCTGCTGCGCTATCCGGAATTTGCTCAGCACCTCAAACATCGTGATTTCTCAAAGCCGTTGAATCTGGTTCTGAATAATGGTCGTCATCTGGAAATTCGCGTGATGCCGTACAGCGAGCATCAGTGGCTGATGGTGGCGCGTGACGTGACCCAGATGCACCAGCTGGAAGGTGCGCGGCGCAACTTCTTTGCCAACGTCAGCCATGAGCTGCGTACACCGTTGACCGTATTACAGGGCTATCTGGAGATGATGCAGGAGCAAACGCTGGAAGGTGCAACGCGTGAAAAAGCGCTGCATACCATGCGTGAACAGACTCACCGGATGGAAGGGTTGGTTAAACAACTGCTGACTCTGTCAAAAATTGAAGCGGCACCGATGATGGCGCTGAGCGATCGTATTGATATGCCGATGATGCTGCGGGTGGTGGAGCGCGAAGCCCAGACCCTCAGTCAGAAAAAGCATACGCTGCATTTTGAGATTGATGATTCCCTGCGGGTGATGGGCAACGACGAGCAGCTGCGTAGCGCGGTATCCAACCTGGTGTATAACGCTATCAATCACACGCCTCCGGGCACGGAGATAACCGTGCGCTGGCAACGGGCACCGCACGGCGCGCTGTTTAGCGTGGAGGACAACGGCCCGGGGATTGCGCCGGAGCACATTCCGCGCCTGACCGAGCGCTTCTACCGTGTTGATAAGGCGCGTTCGCGGCAAACCGGGGGCAGCGGTCTGGGGCTGGCGATAGTGAAACATGCGGTAAATCATCACGACAGTCGCCTGGAAATTGAAAGTACCCTGGGCAAGGGGACGCGTTTTAGCTTCCTGCTTCCGGAACGTTTAATTGCCAAAAACAGCGCCTGAATCGACGCTTGTCAGGTTAACTTTCCACAGACCAGCTTCGGCTGGTCTGTTTGCTTTGCAGTTCATTTTTTAGCGCTGTATTTATGAACGTCTGATTGTTTTTTGTTCGCATGATTAGCCACATGTTTTTTGTAAAACTGGTAGATAATCCCATTGCGAAAATTAGTATTAGCATAATCATCTGGTTTTACGATCCCTCCTTGCTTTAAAACGTTATAAGCGTTTAAATTGCGCCTCATGCTGGTTTATCCCAACTGCATTCGCGTAGTAATACCAAAAACAATGCTTCGCTACGCGTATCCGGGAGAATATCCCGCTGAGTCAGCTGACCTTACCGCTGTATCATCCCGTCAGGGTGAACGCGAATTTATTCTATACCCCAAATAATTCGAGTTGCAGGAAGGCGGCGACGCAGTGAATCCCCAGGAGCTTACACAGGTAAGTGACTGGGGTGAGCGAGGAAAGCCAACGCACATGCGACTTGAAGTATGACGGGTATAATGACAACACCACATCCACAGGCAGTTAGAACGATATGACCCATCAGTTAAAATCTCGCGACATCATCGCACTGGGCTTTATGACCTTTGCGTTGTTTGTTGGCGCCGGTAACATCATTTTCCCTCCAATGGTTGGCTTGCAGGCCGGCGAACACGTCTGGACCGCTGCGTTCGGCTTCCTGATCACCGCCGTAGGCCTACCGGTGCTGACCGTTGTCGCCCTGGCAAAAGTGGGTGGTGGTGTCGACAGCCTGAGCACGCCTATCGGTAAAGTGGCCGGTATTCTGTTAGCGACCGTCTGCTACCTGGCCGTTGGCCCGCTGTTCGCGACGCCGCGTACCGCGACCGTTTCTTTTGAAGTGGGGATTGCGCCGCTGACCGGTGATGGCGCGATGCCACTGTTCATCTATAGCGTTATCTACTTTGCGCTGGTGATGCTGGTTTCTCTCTATCCGGGCAAACTGCTGGATACCGTGGGTAACTTCCTGGCACCGCTGAAAATTATTGCGCTGGTGATCCTGTCTGTTGCTGCGGTTGTCTGGCCTGCTGGCCCTATCAGCCACGCGCTGGAGGCTTACCAGACAGCTCCGTTCTCTAACGGCTTCGTCAACGGCTATCTGACCATGGATACGCTGGGTGCGATGGTGTTTGGTATTGTCATCGTCAACGCCGCGCGTTCTCGTGGCGTAACCGAAGCGCGTCTGCTGGCTCGCTACACCGTTCTTGCTGGCCTGATGGCGGGCGTGGGTCTGACGCTGCTGTACCTGGCGTTGTTCCGTCTGGGCTCCGATAGCGCGACGCTTGTGGATCAATCTGCCAACGGTGCTGCTATTCTGCATGCTTATGTTCAGCATACCTTTGGTGGTGCGGGTAGCTTCCTGTTAGCGGCGCTGATCTTCATTGCTTGTCTGGTTACAGCGGTGGGCCTGACCTGTGCCTGTGCGGAGTTCTTTGCGCAGTATCTGCCGTTCTCCTACCGCACGCTGGTCTTCGTTCTCGGCCTGTTCTCGATGGCGGTGTCGAACCTGGGCCTGAGCCACCTGATTCAAATCTCCATCCCGGTGCTGACCGCTATTTACCCGCCATGTATCGTACTGGTGGTATTAAGCTTCACCCGCGGCTGGTGGCATAATTCTTCCCGCGTTATTGCACCGGCGATGTTTATCAGCCTGATTTTTGGTATCCTTGACGGCGTTAAAGCATCAGCGTTTGCGGATATTCTGCCGGGCTGGACGGCTCGTCTGCCAATGGCGGAGCAGGGCCTTGCCTGGCTGATGCCGACGATTGTGATGGCGGTTCTGGCTATTATCTGGGATCGCGCTGCCGGTCGTCAGGTTGCATCGAACGCACATTAATTAGTGCGCGGTGACAAATTTAACCACGGGGTGACGAACCCCGTGGTTTTTGTTTTTGTACAATTTGGCAGAGAACGATGGAAAGTAATAACAAGCTAAAGCGCGGGCTTACCGCCCGACACATCCGCTTTATGGCGCTCGGTTCGGCTATCGGCACCGGCCTCTTTTATGGTTCAGCCGATGCAATTAAGATGGCTGGCCCCAGCGTGCTGCTGGCCTATATCATCGGCGGCGTGGCGGCATACATTATTATGCGCGCCCTCGGCGAGATGTCAGTCCATAACCCTTCCGCCAGTTCTTTCTCGCGCTATGCGCAGGACAACCTTGGCCCGCTCGCGGGTTACATCACCGGCTGGACCTACTGTTTTGAAATTCTGATCGTTGCCATTGCCGACGTGACCGCCTTTGGTATTTACATGGGCGTCTGGTTCCCGACGGTACCGCACTGGGTGTGGGTGCTGAGCGTGGTGCTGCTCATCTGCGCCATCAACCTGATGAGCGTGAAGGTATTCGGTGAACTGGAGTTCTGGTTCTCGTTCTTTAAAGTCGCCACCATCATCATCATGATCGTTGCCGGTTTCGGTATCATCATCTGGGGGATTGGCAACGGCGGCGAGCCTACCGGTATTCATAATTTGTGGAGCAACGGCGGGTTCTTTAGTAACGGCTGGATAGGCATGGTGATGTCGCTGCAGATGGTGATGTTTGCCTACGGCGGTATCGAGATTATTGGTATTACCGCCGGGGAAGCAAAAGACCCGGAGAAATCCATTCCGCGCGCCATCAACTCTGTGCCGATGCGTATTCTGGTGTTCTATGTGGGCACGCTGTTCGTCATCATGTCGATTTACCCGTGGAACCAGGTGGGTACCGAGGGGAGTCCGTTCGTCCTGACCTTCCAGCATTTAGGCATTACGTTTGCCGCCAGTATCCTGAACTTCGTTGTACTGACCGCGTCGCTCTCGGCGATCAACAGCGATGTTTTCGGCGTCGGGCGTATGCTGCACGGTATGGCAGAGCAGGGCAGTGCACCGAAGGTATTCGCTAAAACCTCGAGCCGTGGTGTGCCGTGGGTGACCGTTGCGGTGATGACGGTGGCGCTGCTGCTGGCGGTGTACCTCAACTACATCATGCCGGAGAACGTCTTCCTGGTGATTGCATCGCTGGCGACGTTCGCGACGGTGTGGGTGTGGATAATGATCCTGGTTTCGCAGATTGCCTTCCGCCGTCGTCTGTCGCCGGAAGAAGCCAAAGCGTTGAAGTTTAAAGTCCCGGGCGGCGTGGTGACGACAAGCGTGGGCGTGGTGTTCCTGGTATTTATCATTGCGCTTATCGGTTACCACCCGGATACCCGTATTTCGCTGTACGTCGGCTTCGCGTGGATCGTGCTGCTGCTGATTGGCTGGGCGTTTAAGCGCCGTCGCGACCGCCAACTGGAAAGCGCCAACGCGCCTGCAGCTTGAAGTATGACGAGTATACCCCTTCTCCTGACAGGAGAGGGGGTAATCCCTCCTCCCCCGTTATCCTCCCCCAATAAATGTTCTGATGATGAGTCATACTGTGCCCTGCTATGGCAAGGTGTCGTCATTATGTTCTGAGGGATGCGTTATGCTGAATGCCTGGCACCTTCCGGTTGCCCCATTTATTAAACACCATCAAGACAAACTGTCGGTCACCCTGTGGCTGCGCGGCGATGCGCTGCCGCAGCGAGTCGTACTGCGTATCGAGCAGGACAACGAAGAGCTGGGCATTGCCATGAAGCGCCAGCGCAACACCGGCACAGGCGATGTAACGGTCTGGCGCGGGGATATTCCGCTCGCTGAAGGCCAGCCGCGCCGTCGCTACAGCTTTAAGCTGCTGTGGGATAACCGCCAGCTGTGGTTCACCCCGCAGGGCTTTAACCGCTTTCCCCCCGCAAAGCTTGAGCAATTTGCCGTAGATTTTCCGGACAGCGGACCGCAGTGGGTGGCAGATCAGGTGTTCTACCAGATTTTCCCCGATCGTTTTGCCCGCAGCCGGACCCGCAGCGCCGGACAGGATAAGGTGTACTGGCATCATGCGGCCGGAAGGGAGACCGTACTGCGCGACTGGGATGAACCGCTTACCGCAGAAGCTGGCGGCTCCACCTTTTACGGCGGCGATCTTGACGGGATCAGCGAAAAGCTGCCGTACCTGAAAAAGCTCGGGGTGACGGCGCTGTATCTCAACCCGGTATTCACTGCCCCCAGCGTACATAAGTACGATACCGAAGATTACCGCCACGTCGACCCGCAGTTTGGCGGCGATGCTGCGCTGCTGCGTCTGCGGCACAATACCCAGCGGCTGGGGATGCGCATGATCCTCGACGGAGTCTTCAATCACAGCGGCGATACCCATCCGTGGTTTGACCGGCACAACCAGAGCGGGCAGGGAGCCTGCCATCATCCCGCCTCGCCTTCGAGAGAGTGGTACAGCTTCTCGGCTGAAGGTCAGGCGCTGGACTGGCTGGGGTATTCCAGCCTGCCGAAGCTGGACTACCGTGCTGAAGGGCTGGTCGATGAGATTTACCGTGGTGAAGACAGTATTGTGCGCCACTGGTTGAAAGCACCGTGGAACATGGACGGCTGGCGACTCGATGTGGTGCATATGCTCGGCGAGGGCGGCGGGGCGAAGCATAACCTCGAGCACGTCACCGGCATTACCCGCGCGGCAAAAGAGACCCTGCCCGAGGCCTATGTGGTTGGTGAACACTTTGGCGACGCACGTCAGTGGCTGCAGGTTGATGCCGAAGATGCGGCGATGAACTATCGCGGTTTTACCTTCCCGCTGTGGGGATTCCTGGCTAATACCGATATCTCTTACGATCCGCAGCATATTGATGCCCGCACCTGCATGGCGTGGATGGAGAACTATCGCGCCGGCCTTTCCCATCAGCAGCAGCTGCGGATGTTTAACCAGCTCGACAGCCACGATACTGCGCGCTTTAAATCTTTACTGGGTAAAGACGTGGCGCGTTTGCCGCTGGCAGTGGTCTGGTTGTTCAGCTGGCCCGGTGTCCCCTGCATTTATTACGGTGATGAAGTGGGGCTTGACGGGAACAACGATCCGTTCTGTCGTAAGCCGTTCCCGTGGGAGAGCAGCCAACAGGATACGGCGCTGCTGGCGCTGTATCAGCGGATGGCGCACCTGCGTCAGCGCCAGCAGGCGCTGCGTCACGGCGGCTGCCAGGTGGTTTATGCCGAAGATAACGTGGTGGTGTTTGTCCGTGTCTGGCAGCAGCAGCGCGTGCTGGTGGCTATTAACCGCGGCGAAGCCTGCGAAGTGGTGCTCGACGATTCGCCGCTGCTGACGGTAGCGTCGCTCCAGTGCGTTGAGGGGCACGGCAGCCTGCACGACGGTGTCCTGACGCTGCCGGCGATTTCGGCCACGGTGTGGAGCGGCCGTCAGCGGTAGATATCGCGAATGGCTTCGCTTTCGAGCAACGCCTGGCGCCACCAGCGCTGCGCCAGGCCGTCATCGCTGTTGCGCCACGCCATATAGGCGACATCTTTCTGGCGAAACGAAACCACCTCTTTCTCCACCAGTTCGCCGTTTTCAAGCCAGGGGCGGGCGATGTAGCGTGGCAGAAATCCGCAGCCCATTCCGGCGCGCAGCAGCGTCAGCTTGCTGTGAAAATCATCCACTCGCAGCTGCGGCTGTTCATCCATCAGGTTGCTATTGATCGGGTGACAGCTGCGCGCGCTGTCGCTAATCACCACCGCCAGATGCAGGCATAGCTGTTCGTTACTGAGCGGTTGCTCCACCAGCGCCAGCGGGTGTGAAGGGGCAACGACGAACACGTTATCCAGCGTGCCAAGCATATTGTAGGACCAGGCGGCAGAGGTTGGCGGTTCGTTGATGGCTCCAAGAATAATGTCTGCGCCGTTGTGGGTAAGCTCCTCCCATGAACCCGCCAGCGTGTGGTGCGTAAAATTGAGCCGCGTCTGTTTGTTCAGCGCATAAAAGGCGTTAATCGTGGGTAGTAGCGCGGCAAACGGGAAAGAGTCATCAAGGGCGATGGCGAGCTCTTTTTCCCAGCCGGAGCTGAGCTGCACCGCCTGTTTCTCAAGATCTTTCGCTGCACTCAGCAGCAGACGGCCTTTTTCCAGCACGATTCGGCCAGTATCGGTAAACTTTGCCCGGTGTCCGGAACGATCGAGAAGGGTGATATTCAGATCGCTTTCCATTTTCTGGATCATGTAGCTGAGCGCGGCCGGGGTTTTAAACAGCGATTCTGCCGCGGTGGCAAAAGAACCGTGCTTTTCCAGCGCGTCGAGGATCAGTAATACATCAAGATTAATTCGCATAGTGCCTGCGTATCATCGGGAAATTTATACTCTTTTTTAACCAATGCCTTCATTCAATGCCAGTGAATAATTCAGAACGCTTAGACCTGATTTTTTGACAGAAATAAAAATGATGCATGGCTGTCTTTAAATGGAAAAATTTCTTTAATAACTCGTTAGAAATTTCTGGCTATACTCAACAGGCTTTCTCCGTCAGGATCCAATTGTTCACAACAGTCATCGACCGTTGCCATTTAACCTGTTGATTAGGAAAGTGTATTATGTCTATTCGGGAATTAATTGACCCATCTAACTCGGCGCTTATCTTTATTGACCATCAGCCGCAAATGGCCTTTGGTGTTGCCAATATTGACCGCCAGACCCTGAAAAATAATACCGTTGCGCTGGCGAAAGCCGGGAAGATTTTCAACGTACCGGTTATTTATACCTCGGTAGAAACCAAAAGTTTTAGTGGCTATATCTGGCCGGAATTGCTGGCAGTACATCCGCAGGTCAAGCCTATCGAACGTACTTCCATGAATTCCTGGGAAGATGCCGGGTTTGTGAATGCCGTAAAAGCGACCGGGCGTAAAAAACTGATTATCTCAGCACTGTGGACTGAAGTCTGCCTGACTTTCCCGGCCCTGATGGCGCTGGAAGCCGGTTACGAGGTTTACGTGGTCACTGATACCTCTGGTGGCACTTCCGTTGACGCTCATGAACGTGCCATCGACCGGATGGTGCAGGCGGGTGCCGTACCGGTGACCTGGCAGCAGGTGCTGCTTGAGTACCAGCGTGACTGGTCGCGTAAAGAGACCTATGACGCGGTGATGGATCTGGTGCGTGAACATAGCGGCGCTTACGGTATGGGTGTGGACTACGCCTACACCATGGTGCACGGCGCGCCAGAGCGTAAAGCCTGAAGATGAAGTACAGGCGGGAGCAATCCCGCCTGATGCCTGGCGCAAGGAACCCCTCATCATGACGCAACAGAAACATGTCACGTTGGTTATTACCCATGCCCTGAATCCAGAAGATGCAGACCGCTATGAGGCGTGGCTCGGGAAAATCATGCCCATTGCGGCGGAATTTCCTGGGCACCTTGGCGCGAACGTGATTCGCCCGGGGGTGGGGCAGAACCTGTGGAACATAATTATCCGCTTCGACACGCTTGAGCATTTATACGCCTGGACGCAGTCGGAAACCCGCAAACAGCTGGTTGATGAAATTACGCCGCTGCTGACCGAGGGCGACCATACCGAAGTGCGCACCGAAGCGGCATTCTGGTTCACTCCTCCGACGGCGCATGTGCGCCAGCCGAAGCGCTGGAAGCAGTTCCTCATCACCTTGCTGGTGATTTTCCCCAGCACCAATCTGGTGCCGTGGGTAACCGGAATGCTGTTGCCTTCGCTCAAAGGTTCCCTGCTGCTGCATCTGATTAACGATGCCTGTGTGGTTGCGCTGGTCGTCTGGCTCTGGATGCCCATCGTAACCCGTCTATTTGCCGGATGGCTGAAGAAGGCCTGATCCGGCTATCAGGAGATTGCTATGTCTCAAACTGCTTCTCTGATCCTCACTCACGGTCAGATCCACACGCTGGACCGTACGACTCCGCTGGCGGAAGCGGTCGCTATCGCCAACGGAAAAATTATCGCCACCGGGACTCACGATCGGATAATGAGCTATGCCGCCGACGGCACACAGATCGTCGATCTCAAAGGTCACACGGTGATCCCGGGGCTCAACGATTCCCACCTGCATTTGATCCGCGGGGGGCTCAACTACAATCTGGAACTGCGCTGGGAAGGTGTTCCGTCACTTGCCGATGCGCTGCGAATGCTGAAAGACCAGGCGGCGCGAACGCCGTCACCGCAGTGGGTGCGGGTGGTCGGTGGCTGGAGCGAATTCCAGTTTGCCGAACGCCGGATGCCGACGATTGAAGAGCTGAATGAAGCCGCACCGGATACGCCGGTGTTTGTGCTGCACCTCTACGATCGTGCGCTGCTCAACCGCGCGGCGCTGAAAGCGGTTGGCTACACCAAAGAAACGCCGGATCCTGCAGGCGGTGAGATAGTCCGCGATGCGAACGGCAACCCAACCGGGATGCTGGTGGCAAAACCGAATGCCATGATCCTCTACTCAACGCTGGCGAAAGGGCCGAAGCTGCCGCTGGAGCTGCAGGTGAACTCCACCCGTCAGTTTATGCGTGAGCTGAACCGTCTGGGCTTAACCAGCGCCATCGATGCCGGCGGCGGCTTCCAGAACTACCCGGAAGATTACGAAATCATTGAGCAGCTTCACGCCAATAAGCAGATGACGGTGCGCATTGCCTACAACCTGTTTACCCAGCGACCACAGCAGGAACTCGCCGACTTCGAACGCTGGACCGATATGCTGAAGCCGGGCCAGGGTACCGATTTCTACCGCGCCAACGGGGCGGGGGAGATGCTGGTCTTCTCGGCGGCTGACTTTGAGGATTTCCTCCAGCCGCGCCCGGACCTGCCGAAAGGGATGGAGGACGAACTTGAGCGCGTAGTACGCCACCTGGTCGAGCATCGCTGGCCGTTCCGTCTGCATGCGACCTACGATGAATCCATCAGCCGGATGCTCGACGTCTTTGAGAAGGTAAACCGCGATATTCCGTTTAACGGCCTGCACTGGTTCTTCGACCACGCTGAGACCATCACCGAGCGCAATATTGAGCGCGTGAAGGCACTGGGCGGCGGTATTGCGGTACAGCACCGCATGGCGTTCCAGGGCGAGTACTTTGTCGACCGCTATGGCAAAGACGCGGTTAAACATACGCCGCCGGTGGCTAAGATGCTGGAGCTGGACGTGCCGGTCGGCCTAGGTACCGATGCCACCCGTGTCGCGAGCTACAACCCGTGGACGGCGCTGTACTGGCTGGTGTCCGGGCGTACCGTCGGTGGGTTGTCGATGTATGACGACAATAACCGTCTGCCGCGTGACGTCGCCCTTGAGCTGTGGACCGCCGGTAGCGCATGGTTCTCCAGCGAGCAGGGCAAGAAGGGGCGCATCGTGAAGGACCAGCTTGCCGATCTGGTGGTGTTGTCGAAGGATTACTTCAGCGTGCCGGAAGAGGAAATCAAAGGCATTGAGTCTGTGCTGACGGTGGTTGATGGCAAGGTCGTGTATGCCGCCGGGCACTTCAGTCCGCTGGCACCGCCGTCGATTCCGGTATTACCAGACTGGTCTCCGGTGGTGAAAGTGCCTGGACATTACCGCTCCGCGCCGCCGGTTGCCAGTAAAGTGGGCGCGGTGGTGCAGATGCACCAGTGCATTGGTAGCTGCGGGGTTCACGGACACGCCCACGATATCGCGCGTCAGTCAGGGATCCCGGTATCAGACGATCGGGCCTTCTGGGGCGTACTTGGGTGCTCGTGCTTCTCGTTTTAAACAGACACTGCGTGTTGTGAGCACAGCCCTTGCCACAGGGAGAGGGGCAAACAAAAAACGGCAACCATAAGGTTGCCGTTTTGCATTCTTGCTTGCCGTAGATTACAGGCTGGAAACGTTTTCGCTCAGGTACTTAGCAACGCCGTCCGGAGACGCGTTCATGCCTTCTTTCCCTTTTTCCCACTGAGCCGGGCACACTTCGCCGTGCTCTTCGTGGAACTGCAGCGCGTCAACCATACGCAGCATTTCGTCGATGTTACGGCCCAGCGGCAGGTCGTTCACAACCTGGTGGCGCACAACGCCGTTTTTGTCGATCAGGAAGGAACCGCGCAGTGCAACGCCTTCTTCCGGATGCTCGATACCGTATGCTTTCTGGATTTCACGCTTAACGTCAGCAACCATTGCGTATTTCACCGCACCGATGCCGCCTTTGTCGACGGAGGTGTTACGCCATGCGTTGTGGACGAATTCGGAGTCAAAAGAAACACCGACAACTTCAACGCCACGTTTCTGGAATTCTTCGTAACGTTTGTCGAACGCGATCAGTTCAGACGGGCAAACGAAGGTAAAGTCCATCGGCCAGAAGAACAGAACGGTTGCTTTACCGTTGGTGTGCTGTTTGAAGTTGAATTTTTCAACGATTTCACCGTTGCCCAGAACTGCTGCAGCGGTAAAGTCTGGAGCCTGACGAGTAACCAGAACCATGGGGTTCTCCTTTACATTTATAAGGTTAATGGAACGCAACGCGGGCCAGTATAGGGAGTGGTACGGCTAAGCTCAACGTGATGCTGACAATCAATGAGATAGTTTTCACCTATCAATAGCTTTTAAAAAGCCCTCCTAAGATAGCGATTCTGTGATAAACCGCAAGTCTTATAGTGCTCTCTTTTGCGCTTGATCCATCATCCGCGGGTAAAACTGCCAGAAGCGAATTTCCAGTTGTTCGTAGTGGGCATCGAGATCGTGCCACGAGTCGCCAAGGGCTTCCAGGCGCGGTCGGCGGCTTGCCATACCGTTCAACACGCGCTGAATAAACGCCATCTCCCGGTAGCGCTCAAGCCAGCGTTCAGACCATAAATAGTCGTTTAAATTGACAAAGCGCGGCGGAGAATCCGGCAGGATCTCACTGACCTGGGCGTGGGCGTAGCGCACGAACTCATCAAGCGGCAGGTCGGGGGAGATACTTTCCCAGTGACGGGAGAGGAAGTGATCCCACATGACATCAAGCGTGATAGGCGCCACCCGGCGAGTTTGCGGGCGGAACCACTCTCGCGCTTCTTTCACTTCCGGAAGATTATCGGTGAGCACGTCGATGCGCCGATGCATATGAATGCCGTCTACGATGGCTGGCGGGTACAGCGCATCAGGATTCCCGCGCACGAAGTCGGCCAGCAAATTTCCTGACAGGGAGCTGTCAGCCAGGTGAGCGAGGTGTAAATGAGCAAGAAAATTCATGTGTTCATCGGTCCGGTGGTGGCTAAGTGTTGCAGCGAAGGGGCGCGGGCACTAGACTAAGCCGCCTGTTTTTAAGTCACGAGTATAAGTCATGCGCGTTGCCGATTTCTCTTTTGAATTGCCAGATTCCCTGATTGCCCACTATCCACAGCCAGAACGCAGCGGTTGCCGCTTGCTGTCGCTGGATGGGCCAACGGGCGCGCTGACGCACGGTACTTTCACCGATCTGCTCGACAAGCTCAACCCTGGCGATCTGCTGGTCTTTAATAATACCCGCGTGATCCCGGCGCGCCTGTTTGGCCGTAAAGCCAGCGGCGGCAAGATTGAAGTCCTGGTCGAACGTATGCTCGATGATAAACGTATTCTGGCACATATTCGCGCATCTAAAGCGCCGAAGCCGGGCGCTGAACTGCTGCTCGGGGATGACGAAAGCATCAACGCAACAATGGTTGCCCGTCACGACGCGCTGTTTGAAGTCGAGTTTAATGACGAACGTCCGGTGCTGGACATCCTGAATGCCATCGGCCATATGCCGCTGCCGCCGTACATCGACCGCCCGGACGAAGACGCCGACCGCGAGCTGTACCAGACCGTCTACAGCCAGAAACCGGGTGCCGTTGCGGCGCCAACCGCCGGGCTGCACTTTGATGAACCGCTGCTGGCGAAGCTTCGTGAAAAAGGTATTGAGATGGCGTTCGTGACGCTGCACGTGGGGGCGGGAACCTTCCAGCCGGTGCGCGTTGATACTATCGAAGACCACATCATGCACTCTGAATATGCCGAAGTGCCGCAGGACGTGGTTGATGCGGTGCTGGCGGCGAAAGCGCGCGGAAGCCGGGTTATTGCGGTAGGAACCACCTCAGTGCGTTCGCTTGAGAGCGCCGCACAGGCCGCCAAAGACGCGCTGATTGCTCCGTTCTTTGGCGACACGCAGATCTTTATTTTTCCGGGCTATCAGTATCAGGTGATTGATGCGCTGGTGACCAACTTCCATCTGCCTGAATCAACACTGATTATGCTGGTCTCCGCTTTCGCGGGCTATCAGCACACCATGAATGCCTACAAGGCTGCGGTAGAACAACAATATCGCTTTTTTAGTTACGGTGATGCCATGTTTATCACGTACAATCCGCAGGCTATTTCTGAGCGTGTCGGGGAGTAAATCCCTGGCATGAGTGTTTAAAACGTCGGACTGTTTTTCTGACGCAGGAGTTTTAGATGAAATTTGAACTGGATACCACCGATGGACGCGCGCGCCGCGGCCGCCTGGTGTTTGATCGTGGCGTAGTGGAAACGCCAGCCTTTATGCCTGTCGGTACCTACGGCACCGTTAAAGGTATGACGCCGGAAGAAGTTGAAGCGACCGGCGCGCAAATCATTCTCGGCAACACCTTCCACCTGTGGCTGCGCCCGGGTCAGGAGATCATGAAACTGCACGGCGATCTGCATGATTTCATGCAGTGGAAAGGTCCGATCCTGACCGATTCCGGCGGCTTCCAGGTGTTCAGCCTCGGTGATATTCGTAAGATCACCGAGCAGGGTGTGCACTTCCGTAACCCGATCAACGGCGATCCGATTTTCCTCGATCCAGAAAAATCCATGGAGATTCAGTACGATCTCGGCTCCGATATCGTGATGATCTTCGATGAATGTACGCCGTATCCGGCGGACTGGGATTACGCCAAGCGCTCAATGGAAATGTCCCTGCGCTGGGCGAAGCGCAGCCGCGACCGTTTTGACGGCCTGGGTAACAAAAATGCGCTGTTCGGTATTATCCAGGGCAGCGTTTACGAAGATTTACGTGATATCTCTGTTAAAGGTCTGGTAGAGATAGGCTTTGATGGCTACGCTGTCGGCGGTTTGGCTGTCGGCGAGCCGAAAGAAGATATGCATCGCATCCTTGAGCACGTCTGCCCGCAGATCCCAACGGACAAACCGCGTTACCTGATGGGCGTCGGTAAGCCGGAAGATCTGGTGGAAGGCGTGCGTCGCGGTATCGATATGTTTGACTGCGTCATGCCGACGCGAAATGCCCGTAATGGCCACCTGTTTGTGACCGACGGCGTCGTAAAAATCCGTAATGCGAAGTATAAGAGCGACACCAGCCCGCTGGATGCGGAGTGTGATTGCTACACTTGTCGCAATTATTCACGTGCCTACTTGCATCATCTCGACCGTTGCAACGAAATATTGGGCGCGCGTCTCAATACCATTCATAACCTACGCTATTATCAGCGTTTAATGGCTGGTTTACGTAAGGCTATCGAAGAGGGTAAATTAGAGAGCTTCGTGACGGACTTTTACCAACGTCAGGGTCGACCGGTTCCACCTTTGAACGTTGATTAATTTTAATAATGAGGGAATTTGAATGAGCTTTTTTATTTCTGATGCGGTAGCAGCAACCGGTGCCCCGGGCCAGGGCAGCCCGATGTCTCTGATCCTGATGCTGGTGGTGTTCGGTCTGATTTTCTACTTCATGATCCTGCGCCCACAGCAGAAACGCACTAAAGAGCACAAGAAGCTGATGGACTCCATCGCTAAAGGTGACGAAGTGCTGACCAACGGTGGCCTGGTCGGTCGCGTAACTAAAGTCGCTGAAACCGGCTATGTTGTTATCGCACTGAACGACACCACTGAAGTGGTTATCAAACGTGACTTCGTAGCTGCCGTTCTGCCGAAAGGCACCATGAAGGCACTGTAATCTTTCGTTTTCCCAAAGGGAACTGCCGTGTTAAACCGTTATCCTTTGTGGAAGTACATCATGCTGGTCGTCGTTATTCTCGTCGGCCTGCTTTACGCACTTCCCAACCTGTATGGTGAGGATCCGGCTGTTCAAATCACTGGCGCGCGCGGTGTCGCCGCCAGTGAGCAAACGCTGATCCAGGTCCAGAACACCTTAAACGCAGAAAAAATTACCGCTAAGTCTGTGGCACTGGAAGAGGGCGCTATTCTTGCGCGCTTCGACTCCACTGACGTCCAGCTCCGTGCTCGTGAAGCGCTGGTGGGCGTACTGGGTGATAAATACGTCGTGGCGCTGAACCTTGCTCCTGCGACCCCGCGCTGGCTCGCCGCGCTGCACGCCGAACCGATGAAACTCGGTCTCGACCTGCGTGGTGGCGTTCACTTCCTGATGGAAGTCGACATGGATACCGCGCTCGGTAAGCTGCAGGAACAAAATATCGATAGCCTGCGCAGTGAACTGCGCGAAAAAGGCATTCCATATACTACCGTTCGCAAAGAGGCTAACTACGGCCTGAGCATCACTTTCCGCGACGGCGATGCGCGTACCCAGGCGATTGATTACCTGGCCCCGCGTCACCGTGACCTGGTGATTTCAAGCCAGGGCAGCAACCAGCTGCGCGCGGTGATGACCGACGAACGTCTGAAAGAAGCCCGTGAATACGCCGTTCAGCAGAACATCAACATTCTGCGTAACCGTGTGAACCAGCTGGGCGTTGCCGAGCCGGTGGTGCAGCGTCAGGGTGCTGACCGCATCGTGGTTGAGCTGCCTGGTATCCAGGATACCGCGCGTGCGAAAGAGATTCTGGGCGCTACTGCGACCCTGGAATTCCGTCTGGTGAACACCAACGTCGATCAGTCCGCTGCCACGTCTGGCCGCGTACCGGGCGACTCTGAGGTCAAATACACTCGTGAAGGCCAGCCGGTTGTGCTGTACAAGCGTGTGATCCTGACCGGTGACCACATCACCGACTCAACCTCAAGCCAGGACGAGTACAACCAGCCGCAGGTTAACATCTCGCTCGATAGCGCCGGTGGTAACATGATGTCTAACTTCACCAAGGACAACATCGGTAAACCGATGGCGACCCTGTTCGTGGAGTACAAAGACAGCGGTAAGAAAGACGCCAACGGCCGTGCGGTGCTGGTGAAAGAAGAAGAGGTGATTAACATCGCCAATATCCAGTCTCGTCTGGGTAACAGCTTCCGTATCACTGGGATCAGCAACCCGACCGAAGCGCGTCAGCTCTCTCTGCTGCTGCGTGCCGGTGCGCTGATTGCGCCGATTCAGATTGTTGAAGAACGCACCATTGGCCCGACCCTGGGTCTGCAGAACATTGAGCAGGGCCTCGAAGCTTGTCTGGCGGGTCTGGTGGTCTCTATTCTGTTCATGATCTTCTTCTACAAGAAGTTTGGTCTCATCGCTACCAGTGCGCTTATCGCTAACCTGGTCCTGATTGTTGGCATCATGTCGCTGTTGCCTGGTGCGACGCTCAGTATGCCTGGGATCGCGGGTATCGTGCTAACCCTTGCGGTAGCGGTCGATGCTAACGTACTGATAAACGAACGTATCAAAGAAGAATTGAGCAACGGGCGTACGGTACAGCAGGCTATCGACGAAGGGTATCGCGGTGCGTTCAGCTCGATTTTCGATGCGAACATCACCACGTTGATTAAAGTCATCATCCTGTACGCTGTGGGTACCGGGGCTATCAAAGGCTTCGCTATCACCACCGGTATCGGTGTGGCGACGTCGATGTTTACCGCAATCGTGGGTACCCGTGCCATCGTGAACCTGGTGTACGGCGGCAAGCGCGTTAAAAAGCTGTCTATCTGAGGAGTGCGTTGTGGCACAGGAATATACTGTTGAACAATTGAACCACGGCCGTAAAGTCTGGGACTTTATGCGCTGGGACTACTGGGCTTTCGGCATCTCAGGTTTGCTGCTGGTACTGGCTATCATCGTGATGGGCGTACGCGGTTTTAACTGGGGTCTCGATTTCACCGGTGGTACGGTTATCGAAATTACGCTGGAAAAACCAGCGGATATGGACCAGATGCGTGAAGCCCTGCAGAAAGCGGGCTTTGCTGAGCCGCAGCTGCAGAACTTTGGCAGCAGCCGCGACATCATGGTTCGTATGCCTCCGGAGCATGATGCAAACGGTAGCCAGGTTCTTGGCAGCAAAGTGGTGAGCGTCATTAACGAGTCTACCAGCCAGAACGCTGTCGTTAAGCGTATTGAGTTTGTCGGCCCGAGCGTTGGGGCAGACCTGGCTCAGACCGGTGCGATGGCGCTGATGGCAGCGCTGTTGTCTATCCTGGTCTACGTCGGTTTCCGCTTTGAGTGGCGTCTGGCGGCAGGTGTTGTTATCTCGCTGCTGCACGACGTTATCATCACGCTCGGCGTACTGTCGCTGTTCCATATCGAGATTGACCTGACGATTGTGGCATCGCTGATGTCGGTCATCGGTTACTCGCTGAACGACAGCATCGTGGTATCTGACCGTATTCGTGAGAACTTCCGCAAAATTCGTCGCGGTACCCCTTACGAAATCTTTAACGTGTCGCTGACCCAGACGCTGCACCGTACGTTGATTACTTCCGGGACAACCTTGATGGTTATCCTGATGCTGTACCTCTTTGGCGGCCCGGTGCTGGAAGGCTTCTCGCTGACCATGCTTATCGGTGTCACCATCGGTACCGCATCGTCTATCTACGTGGCGTCAGCGCTGGCGCTGAAACTCGGCATGAAGCGCGAGCATATGCTCCAGCAGAAAGTTGAGAAGGAAGGCGCGGATCAGCCGTCGCTCCTGCCATAAGAGACGTTAAGCGTCTGTAAAGTCCCGGCCATGCGGCCGGGATTTTTTTGCCGCAAAATCAGGCAAACACTCCTGACACTACGCTGTCAGGAGGCTTGTCATAGACTGCTCCTGAACCCACTCAACATGTCAGGAGTCATTATGAACAACGTTATTAACTGGTTTGAAATTCCGGTCACAGATATGAATCGGGCGATTGCTTTTTATGAGCCGGTAATGGAAGTTCAGCTTCGTCGGGAAACCATGGACTGCGCCGAACTGGCGGTATTCCCGCATCAGGATCCACAGCCCGGTGGGGCGCTGGCAAAGTTTGACGGTATCGCTCCGTCACCGCAAGGCGCTATTATTTATCTGCATACCGACAATCTGGCGGCAACGCTCAAACGCGTTGAGAAAGCGGGCGGCCAGTGCGTGTTTGGCCCACTCGCGCTTGCCCAGGATATCGGTACCATTGCTCTGTTCACCGACTGCGAAGGCAACCGTGTCGGACTGCACCAACCAGCCTGATAGCTATTGTGGAGTAAAAGAATGTCCCGACGCGCCGACCGTTTATTCCAGATTGTGCAGATCCTGCGTGGCAGGAGGCTGACGACGGCGGCGCTTCTCGCGGAGCGGCTGGAGGTCTCAGAACGCACGATTTATCGCGATATCCGCGACTTGTCCTGCTCTGGTGTGCCGGTGGAAGGGGAGGCCGGCAGCGGGTATCGGCTGATGGAAGGCTATGACCTGCCGCCTTTGATGCTGACCGCGCACGAATCTGAAGCGCTGATGGTGGCTATCAGCATGCTGAAAACCTGGGGCGGCGATACGCTCTCACAGGCGCTGGAGTCGGCTCAGGAGAAGGTGCTGGCGATCCTGCCCGCCGACAGCCGACGTAAAGCCGAACAAACCCGTATTTTTGCCCCGGATCTTGGCGCACAGCCGCATTCTCGTCGCTTGTTTGATGATTTTCACCGCGCGGTTTCCGCGCAGAAGGTGCTGTCGCTGCACTATCGCGACGAAGGTGGCCAGCTCTCCTGGCGCGACGTTCAGCCTCTTGGCATGTTCTTCTGGGGGGAGCACTGGCTGCTGGTGGCCTGGTGTGAACGGCGGGAGGATTACCGCTGTTTTCGCCTCGATCGCTGTCTGAAGGTACAGGAGACCGGCAGGCATTTCAGCGAACGGGGCGATCGCTCACTTAGCGACTTTCTGCGTAAGGTGAAGCAATAAAAAAGCCAGCTCGTAGGCTGGCGTTTTGTTTTCGCCCCTCCCCGCAGGAAAGGGCTGTATAACCCGTCGGGATTAGAAGTTGTAACCGACCACCAGGTAACCACCCCAGCCGGTAGATTTCACGCTGAAGTCACCGTTGCCGAAGTTCAGGCTGGCGTCGTCAGCCCACTGGCCGCCGTTGTGCCAGTAACGAGCAACCACTGAGTAGTGCCAGTGATCGTAGTTCAGCGCCAGAATGTGGCTGGAGGCGATAGAGTTGCTGGTACGTGCGTGCTTCCCGTTGTTGTCGTAGAAGTTATCGCTGCCCAGATCGGAGCCCCAGTCAAAGTTGGTGAAGCCGATATAGCTCAGCTGGCCGCCCCACAGTTGGGTAATCGGTACAAAGTATTTCACTTTGAAACGGTAGCCATCCCACTCGTTTTCGTTGGAGGCGCCGTAGTTCTGCCACTGGTACTTCGCATACACGTTCAGAGACAGGCTCATCGGCAGGCCGGTATCGATATCGGTACCGAGACCCATGTACCAGGTGCTCTGCTGCTGAGATTCGTTACGACCCATGTCGTAGATGTAGTTGTTCGCGAAGTACCACTCTTTGAATGGGCCAAACGCCAGGCTGGTGCCGGTCAGTTTATCGATGGAGAAGCGCGGCTCGATTTCCATGAACAGCGGGGAGCCGTCGTTCCAGATACCTTTCGCGTCGGTGTTACCACCGAAGAATACCGGCAGATCCACGTAGCCGTAGAAATCAAACCAGTCTTTTTTGGCGAAGGCTTCGTACTCGAGGTAGGTATCGTTACGGATCTGCGGTCCGAAACGGGTGTGATAGCTGCCTACCACGTTAACGCTCTGGTGCCACCAGTCGGAGAGATACTCGGGTTTGTCGTTCTCTGCGGCGCCAGCAGTGAAAGATGCGGAGAGCGCCAGGGCAGCGCCAGCTGCCAGTAATGTTTTTTTCATCGTTATGCCACTGTTTTGAAACCCCATCTGGGGTGTAAAAGAGTCCCGCTGTCGCGTTTCTGAACGTATCGCTGTAGCGTTTCTTAATAATTCATGTTTCTGCGGTGCCTATTATAGAAATCATTGCTCACAAAAATATGTTTTGTTTCACAGATTCAACATTCACGTAATCGATTGCGTTCACGTTTGCGTGCTTTAATTGCAGAAAGCCGGGAACTTTGCCCGGCTTTGAAGAAATAGGGGGAGGAATAGTCTACGGCTGGGTGACGGGCTGAATGTCGTGGACGCGGATAAACCCGAGCTGCGCCGGGGTAATGCCGTTCAACTGCAGAGGAATATCGACGTCGCTCGGAGCCAGTACGCTGGCGGGCGCGTTGATGAGCTGGTTCTGGACATTCACTTCCTGGTAGTTTTCCGTTGTGCCCTGAATTTGTCCCCATTCAACGGTGCCGCTAAACGCGGGCAGCGGCGTGTTGGACTCACCCTGAATGCGTAACGTCGCGCGCGTACCCTGGGCGTTTTGTGCCACATTCAGGAGCGACATCTTAAGCGTTCCTATCTGGCTCTCCAGCCGCGCCGGGGTTTTTGAGCCTGGTAGCAGATATACTCCGCTTGATGAGGTCGCATTCAGGCGATTTTGCTGCGTTATCTTCACCGTCTCCTGGTTCAGTTGAGTCATCTCTTTCGTCAACGTGCTGACGCTCTGATGCATCTGGCGAACTTCACTTTGCTGTGCGCAGGCGCTGAGGGTAAAGAGGCTTCCCAGCAGAACTATTCTTAGGTAACGTCTTGTCTTCATCTCATTTTTCCTTGAAACCCATACTGGCTTAATGGTAGTCAGCCACGCCGTGGCTGACATCGGGCTTTGTCTCAAAAAACGGTCTGCCTTTGTTGTCGGAGCAGTTCAGGGTAAAATAGAGTTCAGTTCACCCCACATTCAGGAAGTGATATGCATTGCCCATTCTGTTTAGCCGTAGATACCAAAGTCATCGACTCGCGTCTGGTCGGTGAAGGCTCGTCGGTGCGCCGCCGCCGTCAGTGTCTGGTCTGCAACGAACGCTTCACGACGTTTGAAGTGGCTGAGCTGGTAATGCCGCGGGTGGTGAAAAGTAACGATGTGCGTGAGCCTTTCAATGAAGACAAGCTGCGCAGCGGCATGCTGAAGGCGCTGGAGAAACGTCCGGTGAGCGCCGATGACGTTGAAATGGCGTTGAACCATATTAAAACCCAGCTGCGTGGCACCGGTGAACGCGAAGTGCCGAGCAAAATGATCGGTAACCTGGTGATGGAACAGCTGAAAAAGCTCGATAAGGTCGCCTACATCCGCTTTGCTTCGGTGTACCGTAGCTTCGAAGACATTAAAGAATTCGGCGAAGAAATAGCCCGCCTACAGGATTGAGCCATGCAGGATGAAATGTACATGGCGCGAGCGCTAAAGCTGGCGCAACGCGGACGTTTTACCACTCATCCCAACCCAAACGTTGGCTGCGTTATTGTCAAAGATGGCGTTGTGGTTGGGGAGGGGTTCCATTACCGTGCCGGTGAGCCGCATGCGGAAGTTCACGCCCTGCGCATGGCGGGTGATAAAGCCAAAGGCGCAACCGCCTACGTGACGCTTGAGCCCTGCAGCCATCATGGGCGCACGCCGCCGTGCTGTGAGGCATTAATCGCCGCCGGGGTGTCCCGCGTGGTGGCCGCCATGCAGGACCCGAATCCGCAGGTTGCGGGGCGCGGTCTGCATCGCCTGAAAGAGGAAGGTATCGACGTCAGCCACGGGTTGATGATGAGCGAAGCGGAGCTGCTCAATAAGGGCTTCCTAAAGCGCATGCGTACTGCTTTCCCGTATATCCAGCTGAAGCTGGGGGCATCGCTTGATGGCCGTACCGCGATGGCGAGCGGCGAGAGCCAGTGGATAACCTCTCCGGCTGCCCGTCGCGACGTGCAGCGCCTGCGCGCGCAAAGCCACGCGATTCTGACGACCGCAACCACCGTGTTAGCGGATGATCCGGCATTGACCGTACGCTGGGATGAACTCAACCCGGATACTCAGGCGATTTATCCGCGTGAAGCGCTGCGCCAGCCGCTGCGCATTGTGCTCGACCGTCTGGGTCAGGTCACACCGGAACATCGCATCGTGCAGCAGAGCGGCGAAACCTGGATTGTGCGCAGCCAGGAGGATAATCGCGAATGGCCGGAAAACGTCCGCGCGCTGCAGGTGCCGGAACATAACGGGCATCTCGACCTGGTGCTGCTAATGATGCAGCTCGGTAAGGCGCAGATTAACAGCCTGTGGGTGGAGGCCGGGCCAACGCTTGCCGGTGCGCTACTGCAGGCAGGACTGGTGGATGAGCTGGTGGTCTACCTGGCGCCGAAGCTTTTGGGCAACGATGCGCGCGGCCTGTTTGTGCTGCCAGGGCTTGAGAAACTGCGTGATGCACCCCAACTCCAGTTTAGCCAGATTCGCCAGGTCGGCCCTGACCTGTGTGTGCATTTAACACCGGTCTGATAAACTTCGGCAGTGCCGGAATTATTATGATAGAATCCGCCCCCCTGCGGGGCTACAAAATGAACCCGTAAAGGAAAAGTATGAACATTATCGAAGCAAACGTTGCTACTCCGGACGCCCGCGTCGCCATCACCATCGCGCGTTTCAACAACTTCATCAACGACAGCCTGCTGGAAGGTGCCGTTGACGCCCTGAAACGCATTGGCCAGGTCAAAGATGAAAACATTACCGTGGTCTGGGTACCTGGCGCGTACGAACTGCCGCTGGCAGCCGGCGCTCTGGCGAAAACCGGTAAGTACGACGCGGTGATTGCGCTCGGTACCGTTATCCGTGGCGGCACGGCGCACTTCGAATATGTAGCCGGTGGTGCAAGCAATGGCCTGGCGCACGTCGCTCAGGATTGCGAGATCCCGGTTGCTTTCGGTGTTCTGACCACTGAAAGCATTGAACAAGCCATCGAGCGTGCTGGCACCAAAGCCGGTAACAAAGGTGCAGAAGCTGCACTGACCGCAATTGAAATGATCAATGTATTGAAAGCCATCAAGGCCTGATTTTTTGTAAGGGGAATTCCGTGAAACCTGCTGCTCGTCGCCGCGCCCGTGAGTGTGCCGTCCAGGCGCTTTACTCCTGGCAGTTATCCAAAAACGACATCGCTGATGTTGAATACCAGTTCCTGGCGGAACAGGACGTGAAAGATGTAGACGTCTTGTACTTCCGTGAACTGCTGACCGGAGTGGCGACTAACAGCGCGTATCTCGACGGCCTGATGAAGCCGTACCTGTCCCGTCTGCTCGAAGAGCTGGGCCAGGTGGAGAAAGCGGTTCTGCGTATCGCGCTGTTCGAACTGTCCAAACGTGACGATGTGCCGTACAAAGTGGCCATCAACGAAGCTATCGAACTGGCGAAAACCTTCGGTGCTGAAGACAGTCACAAGTTCGTTAACGGTGTGCTGGATAAAGCAGCTCCGGCCATCCGTCCCCGCAAAAAGTAATCTGCAGGCCGGGTTGATAGCGGGTATCGCTCGCTAGCCCGGCCTTATTTTTTTCTACTGCTGAGGCCTGAACTATGGCATGCGGCGAGTTCTCCCTGATAGCCCGTTATTTTGACCGTGTAAGAACGTCCCGTATGGATGTTGAAACCGGCATTGGCGACGATTGCGCACTGCTGAACGTTCCTGAAAAGCAGACGCTGGCAATCAGCACCGACACCCTGGTGTCGGGCATTCATTTTCTCCCAGATATCTCACCCGCTGACCTGGCGTATAAAGCGCTGGCCGTGAATCTTAGCGATCTGGCGGCGATGGGCGCTGAGCCCGCGTGGCTGACGCTGGCGTTAACGTTGCCGGGTGTCGATGAAGACTGGCTTTCCGCCTTCAGCGATAGCCTCTTCGAGCAGCTAAACTATTACGATATGCAGCTGATTGGCGGCGATACCACCCGTGGGCCGCTGTCGATGACGCTTGGCATTCACGGCTATGTGCCGCTCGGGCGTGCGCTGAAGCGCGATGGTGCAAAACCGGGAGACTGGATTTACGTCACCGGAACGCCAGGTGATAGCGCGGCCGGGCTCGCTATCCTGCAAGACCGTCTTACGGTAACGCAGGCCGATGACAAAGCGTATTTGCTGGAGCGTCACCTGCGTCCGACGCCGCGAGTACTGCACGGTCAGGCGCTGCGTCATCTGGCAAGCTCGGCTATCGATCTCTCTGACGGATTGATTTCGGATCTCGGCCATATTCTTAAAGCCAGCGGCTGCGGGGCGAATATCGTTCTCGACGATTTGCCGTTTTCTGACGCGGTGCTGCGCCAGGTGGATCCGGATCAGGCGCTACGCTGGACGCTCAGCGGCGGTGAAGATTATGAACTGTGCTTTACCGTACCGGAGCTTAATCGTGGGGCGCTTGATGTTGCGGTGGGGCACTTTGGTGTACCGGTGACCTGCATCGGCCAGATTACCGGTGACGCTGAAGGCATGCACTTTATGCGTGACGGTCAGTGCGTTACGTTAGATATGAAGGGATACGATCACTTTGACGTGGACTAAAGATATTGCCAAAAGCCGCCTGAACCTGCGTAACCCGTGGCACCTGCTGGCGACCGGGTTTGGCAGCGGTTTAAGCCCAATCGTTCCAGGAACCATGGGGTCGCTCGCGGCTATCCCGTTCTGGTATCTGATGACGTTTCTGCCATGGCAGCTCTACTCGCTGCTGGTGATGCTGGGTATCTGTATCGGGGTTTATCTTTGCCATCGTACGGCAAAAGATATGGGCGTTCACGATCACGGCAGTATCGTCTGGGACGAGTTTGTCGGTATGTGGATAACGCTGATGGCGATACCCACCAACGACTGGCAGTGGGTGGCCGCAGGCTTTGTCATCTTCCGGATCTTCGATATGTGGAAGCCATGGCCGATCCGCTGGTTCGATCGCAACGTGCACGGCGGTATGGGGATCATGGTCGACGATATCGTTGCCGGGGTGATCTCCGCCGGTATCCTCTATCTGATTGGTCATCACTGGCCGCTGGGGCTGATTTAACCCCCCTGCATCGTAATTCAATTTCAGCCTCTCTCCCTTTGGAAGAGGGGCTGTGCGATGGCTAATCTGCTATTTAAAACCCACCACCGGGTGCGGCTGGTACGGTGTTTCCAGCTCGGCAATTTGTTCAGGTTTAAGCGTAATATCAACGGCATTCAGCAACTCATCCAGCTGCTCTTCCCTCGAGGTACCGATGACCGGTGCCGTCACACCCGGCTTACTCAAAAGCCAGGCCAGTGCCACCTGGGCACGCGTTGCGCCTAAATCTTCGGCAATGGCGGCCAGGCGCTCGGCGATTTTGGCATCGCTGGCTTCGGTGTTGTCATAGAGATCTTTTCCGACGGTGTCAGACACCAGTCGTGCGGTAGTTTCTCCCCACGGACGGGTGAGACGTCCTCGTGCCAGCGGGCTCCACGGGATCACCGCCACGCCCTCTCTGGCGCACAGGGGGAGCATGTCGCGTTCTTCTTCCCGGTAAATCAGATTGTAGTGGTCCTGCATGGTGACAAACCGTGCCCAGCCGTGCTGTGCCTGCAGTTCGAGGGCCTGTGCAAACTGAGACGCGTGCATTGACGATGCGCCGATATAGCGCGCTTTTCCCGCCTTCACGACGTCATTCAGCGCCTCAAGAGTCTCCTCAATGGGGGTGTTGTAATCCCAGCGGTGGATCTGCAGTAGATCGACATACTCCATGCCCAGACGACGCAGGCTGTCGTCGATGGAACGCATAATCTGGGCGCGGGATAAGCCTTCCGTCAGGTCGCCGGAGGGGAAATAGACTTTGGTGGCAACTACCACATCATCACGGCGGGCAAAGTCACGTAGCGCACGTCCGACTATTTCTTCACTGCTGCCGTCGGAGTAACTGTTGGCGGTGTCGAAGAAGTTAATTCCGCCTTCAAGGGCGTGCTGAATTATCGGACGGCTGCTCTCTTCCGGCAGAGTCCAGGCGTGGTTGCCCCGGTCGGGCTCACCAAACGTCATGCAGCCGAGACACAGCCGCGAGACACGAAGGTCCGTTTTTCCTAAGGGATGATATTGCATGGTTTCGCTCCTGCTGATGGCTAAAACGTATGGTTAAAGCATAGCAGGAGCGAAAAGTGGGGGAGGGTTACGCCAGCCAGGCGTTGATGCTGGCTTCAATACCGGCGGCATTAAGGCCCAGATCGGCGCGGGCCTCTTCCTGAGTTCCCTGAGGGATGAAGAAATCCGGCAGGCCGAGGTTCAGCACCGGTACCGGCTTGCGGTGTGCCATCAGCACTTCGTTCACGCCGCTGCCCGCACCACCCATGATGGCGTTTTCTTCGAGCGTCACCAGAACCTCATGACGTGCTGCCATGTCGAGGATCAGCTGTTCGTCGAGCGGCTTCACAAAGCGCATATCGACAAGCGTCGCATTCAGTTTTTCTGCAACCGCCGCGGCCTCTTCCAGCAGCGTGCCGAAGTTGAGGATCGCGAGCTTCTCGCCTTCGCGTTTGACGACACCTTTGCCGAGCGGCAGTTTTTCCAGCGGCTTCAGTTCAGCTCCGGTACCGCAACCGCGCGGGTAGCGCACGGCGCTTGGACCCTCGTTGTAGTGATAGCCGGTGTGGAGCATCTGGCGGCACTCGTTTTCATCGCTTGGCGTCATGATAACGATATCCGGAATGCAGCGCAGGAAGGAGAGGTCAAACGCGCCCTGGTGCGTCTGCCCGTCGGCACCGACGATGCCTGCGCGATCGATAGCAAACAGGACCGGCAGCTTCTGGATAGCCACGTCGTGAATAACCTGATCGTAGGCGCGCTGCAGGAAGGTGGAGTAGATAGCAACGATCGGTTTCTTACCACCAATGGCGAGGCCTGCGGCGAAAGTGACCGCGTGCTGCTCGGCAATGGCGACATCAAAATACTGTTCAGGGTATTTGCGCGAAAACTCCACCATTCCGGAGCCTTCACGCATCGCCGGAGTAACAGCCATTAGTTTGTCGTCTTTCGCTGCGGTTTCGCACAGCCAGTCGCCAAAAATCTTCGAATAGCTCGGCAGACCGCCGCTGCTTTTTGGCAGCACGCCGCTGGTGTGATCGAATTTCGGCACCGCGTGGAAGGTGATCGGGTCTTTTTCCGCAGGCTCATACCCACGCCCTTTCTTGGTCATGATGTGCAGGAATTGCGGGCCTTTCAGACCACGCATGTTTTTAAGCGTGGTAACGAGTCCCAGCACGTCGTGGCCGTCAACCGGGCCGATGTAGTTAAAGCCCAGCTCTTCGAATAGCGTACCCGGCACCACCATGCCTTTGATGTGTTCTTCGGTGCGTTTGAGCAGCTCTTTAATCGGCGGTACGCCGGAGAAGACTTTTTTGCCGCCTTCACGCAAAGAAGAATAGAGCTTACCGGACAACAGCTGCGCCAGGTGATTGTTGAGCGCTCCGACGTTCTCGGAAATCGACATCTCGTTATCGTTGAGGATAACCAGCATGTCCGGTTTGATATCACCCGCATGGTTCATCGCTTCGAACGCCATTCCGGCGGTGATAGCGCCATCGCCAATGACGCAGACGGTGCGGCGCTGCTTGCCTTCGCGTGCGGCGGCAATGGCCACACCGCTTCCGGCGGAGATGGAGGTCGAGGAGTGGCCTACGCTCAGCACGTCGTACTCGCTTTCACCACGCCACGGGAACGGGTGAAGCCCACCTTTCTGGCGAATGGTGCCAATGCGGTCGCGACGGCCGGTCAGAATTTTATGCGGATAGGCCTGATGGCCAACGTCCCAGATAAGTTTATCAAACGGTGTGTTGTAGACGTAGTGCAGCGCCACGGTGAGTTCCACCGTGCCAAGCCCGGAGGCGAAATGCCCGCTCGATCGACTGACGCTGTCGAGCAGGTAGCGACGCAGCTCGTCGCACAGTTTCGGTAGACTCTCTTTTGGCAGCAGACGCAATTCCTGAGTGGAATCTACCAGCGCCAGCGTCGGGTATTTGGCAATATCAAAACTCATCAGAGACTCATCGTGGGGTTATCAATTATTTATCACGCTGGATTATATAGTTCGCTAGCGCTTCCAGTGCCGTGGTATCCAGAGACTGTGCGGCCAGTTCGTTCAACGACCGGCGGGCATCTTCGATAAGGTCACGGGCTTTCATCCGGGCTTGCTCAAGGCCCAGTAAGGCAGGGTAGGTACTTTTGCCAAGCTGCTGATCGGCGCCCTGGCGTTTCCCAAGGGTCGCAGTATCCCCCACCACATCAAGAATGTCATCCTGAACCTGGAACGCCAGGCCAATACTCTCGGCGTACTTATCCAGCACCGGCAGGGCCGCGCGGCCTTTTTCACCCGCGCTCAGCGCCCCCAGGCGTACCGCGGCGCGGATCAGTGCCCCGGTTTTGTGGCGATGGATGCGCTCGAGCGACTCAAGGTCAACCTGCTTGCCTTCGGCTTCCAGATCGAGTGCCTGACCGCCGCACATCCCGGCGACACCGCTTGCCTGTGCCAGTTCGGAAACCATCGCCAGACGATCGCTTACCGAGACTTCCGGCATCGGGGCATCACTCAGTATAGAAAACGCGAGCGTTTGTAGCGCATCACCGGCCAGAATTGCGTTGGCCTCGCCAAAACGAATATGACAGGTTGGCTGGCCACGGCGTAAATCGTCGTCGTCCATCGCCGGAAGATCGTCGTGCATCAGCGAGTAGGCATGAATGCATTCTACGGCGGCGGCGGGCGCATCCAGCGTATTCAGGCTGATACCGAACATGCCACCGGTGGCGTACACCAGGAACGGGCGCAGACGTTTACCGCCCAATAGTGCGCCGTAGTGCATCGCCTCCACCAGTGGAGTGTTCTGAAATGGCTGCGGCTCGATAAAGCGGCGCAGGGCATCATTCGCACGAACGACGCAGGTGTTAAGCTGTTGCGAGAAATCCATTACTCAGCGTCCGGAGCGAAAGGAGTCAGCGGGGCATCTTCGCTGTCGGCCAGCAGGATTTGTACACGCTGCTCGGCCTGCTGCAGTTTACTCTGCCCCTGGCGTGCCAGCTGCACGCCGCGTTCAAATTCATTCAGTGCCTCTTCCAGCGGAAGGGAGCCGGTCTCCAGTCGGGAGACAATTTGTTCAAGCTCATGCAGCGCAGTCTCAAAGCTGGCCGGGGCTTCATTTTTCTTTGGCATAGTGAATGTGGCTCATATTGTGTCGCGACCCGCCTATGGTAACGAAGTCAGGCGGCGAAGCAAATAACGCAAAATGGTAACGCGCAGGTTGGTAGCGAAGATGATATACTCCCGCGCCTGGATGCAGCCGCAGATGTGGACTGCTGTACTTTTCTTGTCACGCAAACCCAGAGTTTGCCAACGAACCATTACCGCCATGAAGTTTATCATTAAATTGTTCCCGGAAATCACTATCAAAAGCCAATCTGTGCGTTTGCGCTTTATTAAGATGCTGACCGGAAACATTCGTAACGTTCTGAAGCAGTACTCCGAGACGCTCGCCGTCGTCCGTCACTGGGACCATATTGAAGTCCGCGCAAAAGAAGAGAGTCAGGGGCCGATCATTCGTGATGCTCTGACGCGTATTCCGGGCATTCACCATATTCTCGAAGTGGAAGACGTACCGTTCACCTCGATGCACGATATCTTCGAGAAAACCCTGGAAGACTGGCGTGACAAGCTCGACAACAAAACCTTCTGCGTGCGCGTGAAGCGTCGCGGTAAGCATGAGTTCACCTCCATCGAAGTCGAACGCTACGTGGGCGGCGGCCTCAACCAGAACATCGAGTCAGCGCGCGTTAAGCTGACCAACCCGGATGTGACGGTGAACCTGGAAATTGAAAACGACCGTCTGCTGCTGGTGAAAGGTCGCTACGAAGGTATTGGCGGTTTCCCGATCGGTACGCAGGAAGACGTGCTGTCACTGATTTCCGGCGGCTTTGACTCCGGCGTTTCCAGCTACATGCTGATGCGTCGTGGCTGCCGTGTGCACTATTGCTTCTTCAATCTGGGCGGTGCCGCGCACGAAATTGGCGTCCGTCAGGTTGCGCACTACCTGTGGAACCGTTTTGGCAGCTCGCATCGCGTTCGCTTTGTGGCTATCAACTTCGAGCCGGTCGTGGGCGAGATCTTAGAGAAAGTTGACGACGGTCAGATGGGCGTCGTGCTCAAGCGTATGATGGTACGTGCCGCCTCTCAGGTAGCAGAACGCTACGGCGTACAGGCGCTGGTGACCGGTGAAGCGCTGGGCCAGGTGTCCAGCCAGACGCTGACCAACCTACGCCTTATCGATAACGTCTCCGATACGCTGATCCTGCGTCCGCTGATTTCTCACGACAAAGAGCACATTATCGATCTGGCGCGTGAGATTGGTACCGAAGACTTTGCCCGCACCATGCCGGAATACTGCGGCGTTATCTCGAAGAGCCCGACCGTGAAAGCGGTGAAAGCAAAAATTGAGGCGGAAGAAGCCAACTTTGACTTCAGCATCCTGGATAAAGTCGTGGCGGAAGCCTCTAACGTTGATATCCGTGATATCGCGCAGCAGGCCTCGCAGGACGTGGTGGAAGTAGAAACCGTCAGCGGTTTTGGCCCGAATGACGTGATTCTGGATATTCGTTCCATCGACGAACAGGACGACAAACCGCTGAAGGTTGAGGGCGTAGACGTGGTCTCTCTGCCGTTCTACAAACTCAGCACCAAATTCGGTGACCTCGATAAGAGCAAAACCTGGTTACTGTGGTGCGAACGTGGTGTGATGAGCCGTCTGCAGGCGCTGTATCTGCGCGAGCAGGGCTTCACCAACGTAAAAGTGTACCGCCCGGAATAAAACCGTCGAGCGGTGCTTACCCGCCCTCTCTCTGTGAGAGGGCTGGGGTGAGGGCATCAGGCCTTCACGCTTACTCGTAGTAGTTATAGATCCCGGCCGCGATCACCAGCTGTGATGCCACCTCGTGGGCTTTTTCACGGCCGACCAGCAGAGAGATAATCTTCAGGGCAAAATCAATCGATGTACCCGGCCCCTGGCTGGTGACGAGGTTGACCCGTGGATCCCAGACCACGCGCTTATCCTGCCAGTGTTCTTCCGGGATCGTCTCCTTAAGGCCCGGGTAGCCGGTCATGTTGCCGATCGGAAATATTTCATGGGGAATAAGCACGGTTCCCGGCACCGCGCAGATCGCGGCAACAATACGCCCGGAGAGATGGAACTGGCGCACGGTTTCTACCAGCAACGGGCTGTCGCGAAAAACTTCCGCGCCTTTAAGACCACCCGGCAGGACAATGACATCGTAGTCGCCGTCTGCCACCTGCACCAGCGGTGCATCGGCAAGCAGTTTCACCCCGCGCGAACAGGTCACCGCCAGGGCGCCATCGCTGGCGACGCTTGCGGTTGTGACAGCAATCCCGGCGCGAACCAGCAGATCGATAGTGGTCACCGCTTCGGTTTCTTCACTCCCAGGGGCGAGGCACACCAGTGCTGACGCGCTCATATTCATTCTCCTTGCGTTTAATCAGTTCATACAATCTGGCGTTTTCCGGCACGCTGATACCGTGGGCCCGCGCGCGTCTCAACAGATAGCCGGTGATGTAATCGGCCTCGGTGTGGCGCTGGGCGCGGATATCCTGCAGCATTGACGAGATGTTTCCCGCCGTGCTTTCAATAATCTGCCAGACATAAAAAAGCAGGTCTTCCGCGGTGGCATGATGCCCTTCGCGCTGCATGACCGCCGCCACTTCAGCACAGACCAATGCCACTTCATCGGGGTACTTCACCAGATCGCCATTCGGGCAATCATACAGGGCGGTAAGCGGGTTTATCACGCAGTTTACCGCGAGCTTCTTCCAGCTGGCGGTACCGAGATCGTTATGCCAGGCGACATCAGGTAACGCCGCATGCAGAATATCGGCGAGTTCGCTGTGCTGCTGCGCCTTTTCATTGGCAGGCCCCAGATGAGTGGTACCATTTGCCACATGGATTATCAGGTTGCCGTCGCGGCGCGCCGCCTGGGTGGTGAGCCCCACCAGGAGCGGCTGTTCAAGGTTCTTTAGCTCATCCAGCGTTCCCATTCCGTTGTGAATGAGCACAATTGGGCTACTGGCGGGCAGCTCCCGGGCGAGATTCTTAACGGCCGTTGAAACCTGCCAGGCCTTGAGGGTGACCAGCAGCAGGTCGCTGGTGGCCAGAAACTCCGGATCATTCGCCGTCAGCAGCGCATTGCTTACGCTGCCGTCGATATCCTGTACATTGACACTGCACCAGGGTTGAGGAACGCGAAGCCATCCCTGAAGTTCATGCCCTCTACGCTGTAACGCCGTCAGCCAGAGCTGCCCCAGGGCACCGCATCCGAGTACGGTAATCTTCATTTTTCCTCCTCACCTGCCGTCCGACAGGTGTTAACCTCTGTATTATAGCCTTGTCCCACATCCTGACATCATCGGTATAACAGGTTGTGTTATCTCAGGTTGCAGGTATTATGCATCGCATCAAAAAGAGAGGGAGAGTAAAACATGCCATCTTTCGATATTGTCTCTGAAGTTGATCTTCAGGAAGCGAAAAACGCAGTGGATAACGCGGCCCGGGAAGTGGAATCACGCTTTGATTTCCGTGGCGTTGAGGCCACCATCGAGCTGAACGAGAAAAACGAGAGCATCAAGGTGCTGAGTGAATCTGATTTCCAGGTCAACCAGCTCTTAGATATTCTGCGTGCGAAGCTGCTCAAGCGCGGCATTGAAGGGAACTCCATCGAAGTGCCGGAAGAGTTTGTCCACAGCGGCAAAACCTGGTTCGTTGAAGCGAAGCTCAAAACCGGCATTGAAAGCAGCGTGCAGAAGAAAATTGTTAAGCTGATTAAAGACAGCAAACTGAAGGTGCAGGCACAGATTCAGGGCGAAGAAATTCGCGTTACCGGGAAATCCCGTGACGACCTGCAGTCTGTTATGGCGCTGGTTCGCGGCGGTAATCTGGGGCAACCGTTCCAGTTTAAAAACTTTCGCGACTAATAAAAAAGCGGGATTATCCCGCTTTTTTTTATGCTGCACTTAGCGCCTGTTCGACCTCAAATCTGTTGGTCACTTTACTGTCAATCTTAACGTAGACGGTTCGTTCGCTGGCAACGACCAGTGCCTGGCTTACCCCAGGCGTCGCCAGCAGCCGCGCCTGCAGCGCGTCATCGGCATCAACCCCATCCGGAATTTCAACCCGCAGGCTACTGACGTACGGGGGTTCACTCATGGTAGTGGCAACCAGCAGCCAGACCGTGGCGATTAAGGCGCCGGCGAGGAACACCGTTTGCGAATCGAAGAAACCGTCCAGCCAGCCGCCGAGTGAGCCACCAATGGCCACCCCAAGGAACTGGCTGGTGGAGTAGATACCCATCGCGGTACCTTTGTAACCGGCCGGCGCCTCTTTACTGATAAGCGACGGCAGCAGCGCTTCCATTAGGTTAAAGGCGAGGAAGAACAGCTGAACGCCCGCCACCAGTTCCCAGAAGTAAGCGCCCGACCCCCACAGCACAATCTCCGCAATCAGCAGAATCGCGATGCAGGTCAGGAACACCCGCTTCATGCGGCGTTTGACCTCGGCATAAATGATAAACGGCACAACGGAGACAAACGACACCAGCATGGTGACCAGATAGATTTTCCAGTGCTCCGGTGCCGGGAATCCTGCGGCCTCAAGCTGCCCTGGCAGCGCGACAAACGTCGACATCAGCAGAATATGCAGGAACATAATCCCAAGGTTGAGCTTAAGGAGTCTCGGCTCCATCAGCACTTTGCTGAAACAACCTTTCACCATCCCGGATTCACGGTTTAGCACGTGATTCTGGCTGTTGGGAACCACCCACAGAGTCAGAGCAATGCCGAGCGTGGCCAGGCCCGCAATCATCCAGAACAGCGCGTGCAGCCCGAGTTTATGCGTAATGATGGGCCCCAGCACCATGGCGATAGCGAAGGTCACACCGAAGCTGACGCCAATAAACGCCATCGCTTTGGTACGGTTCTGCTCACGGGTGAGGTCGGAGAGCAGCGCCATCACCGCGGCGGCAATCGCCCCTGAACCCTGCAGCGCCCGGCCAAGAATAATGCCCCAGATAGAATCAGATAGGGCAGCAATAACGCTACCCGCCACGAAAATAGCCAACCCGCCGATGATAAGCGGTTTGCGACCAATACGGTCAGAAATAAGCCCGAAAGGGATCTGAAAAACGGCCTGAGCAAGGCCATAAATACCAATGGCTAACCCGATAAGCGCTTCGCTGGCACCCTGCAGCGCCATGCCATATGTGGTCAGAACTGGCAGGACCATAAACATGCCGAGCATGCGCAGAGAAAATACGGTCCCTAAACCCCAGGTCGCGCGCAATTCACCCGGTGTCATTTTGTAATCGTTCATTACCACCTCTTTTTAAATGCAGGGCATAGTGTAGTTCGCCCCTCGGTGGGGGTAAATAACTCTTTGTTTAACAGATATTGCCGAAGAGGGGCGGGGAAAACCGTGAAATATAGGGGGTTAACGCCCTGCGGTAAACCGGGTAACGTATTTAAGGGAAATTAATCCCTCAATAAAAACAAGGTGTTGTGATTATTCAGCTTTTTATTCGGTCATTCTGAACGAAAGGGCATAAATATGTTGAGAAAAGGGATGGTGATAAGCGTTCTGGCGCTGACACTTTCTGGCTGTGTTTTAATGCCGAAACCGCCGGCACTGAGTGAGGCGTCGGTGTTACAGACCCAGAGCAGTATTATTGATGGCCAAACCTCACTTGCCGAGCTGAAAACAAAATTTGGTGAGCAGAAGGCGATAACGCCAACGGAAAAAGGCAAACTCAACTACCTGTGGCGCTCCACTTGGGCAAATACACCAACCAGCGGGCCGACGACGACGGGGCTGGTGGCGCTGGTCGATAACGGTGTTGTGCAAAAGCATGTTGCATTCCACCCGGGTGGCACTGCTGACTGGCTGATTACCGCGTCTCAGGAGAAAATTAACCAGTTCCTTATTCCAGGGACCACCGTTGAGGCTACCGTAGAGGCAAAATATGGTAAGCCGCACAGCTACGTCTTTGATGACGATGGTAACAAGGTGATGATGTACGTCTGGGATGGTCTCACAAAGGATGCTATCAGCTTTGTGCCCATCGTCGGGGAATTTGCAGGGACAGCGTCAGGGAAAATCAACACGCTGTTTGTGACACTGAACCCGAACGGTACGGTGAAAAAGGGTGTACTGGAAAGCGTGAACGGTTCGCGCGGTACCGGAGCGTTCAACGCCAGCGCAGTAAAAGTCTCACCCTGAACGGCAGGCATAAAAAAACCGGGTATCAACCCGGTTTTTTGTGCACTGAAAAACTTACCAGACGTAAGTCAGCAGGCTGTGTGAATCCGGAACCATGAAATCGACGGACATCATCACGGAAAGCGAGGTGATAGCGACGATGGAAAAGACGAACAGCTTACGCGCCCAGACTCTGTCATCTTCGACTTTATAACCACGCAGCGCCATGCCAAGCCACCAGACGCTCACCGCAGCAGCCACCACCAGATATTTGTATCCGGCGTAACCGCCAAGCGAGAGCATCAGCGTCGCAATAGCGAAGGCGATGATGTAGAGCGTGATGTGGTTTTTGGCAACGGAGATACCTTTCACGACCGGCAGAACCGGAATGTTCGCTGCCTGATAATCCTTGAAGCGGAAAATCGCAATGGCATAGGAGTGCGGCATCTGCCAGAGGCTGAAAATAGCCAGCAGAATCAGCGCACCGCTGTCGAACTCGTTAGTCACCGCGCAGTAGCCAATCACCGGCGGCGCAGCGCCGGAGAGAGAGCCAATCAGCGTGCCATAGACGGAGTGGCGCTTCATGTACAGGCTGTAAACGCCGACATAAACCACGAACCCCATCACCCCCAGCCAGCAGGCCAGGGGATTGGCGCCAAACCACAGCAGCATGAAGCCAGCAATACCCAGCAAGGTGGCGTACACCAGCGAGACCTTGGGAGAGATCAGGCCTTTTACCAGCACCCGATTCTTGGTCCTTTCCATCTTCCTGTCGATATCACGGTCGATGTAGTTGTTGAATACGCAGCCAGATGCGACCACCAGAGACACCCCGACCAGCGTCCAGACGAACAGCGGGTAATCGATGTGGCCTTTAGAGGCCAGCAGGAAACCGCCGATCACGGAGATCAGGTTGCCAAAGATGATGCCAGGCTTTGTGACTTGCAGGTATTGCTTAAACATACGCGCCGCTCTTATCGAACCATCATGTTGTAGTTGAGGTTCCACATAATCCAGATTGAACCTATCACCACAATGGCGATGATAAGGATCGTGAACACAAAGGCTGTTAAGTTCCAGCCTTCGTCTGACTTGCTGTTCATATGCAGGAAGCAAACCAGATGAACCAGGATCTGTACAACAGCTGATACCAGAATAGTACCCAGGATAACACCATGGGAAGCTGTACCGTTCATCACCATCCAGAACGGGATAACCGTCAGGATGATCGACAGGATAAAACCTGTCATGTAGGTTTTTACGCTACCGTGGGAAGCGCCGTGATCGGTTGCATGACTCATTACATCGCCCCCATCAGATAAACTACAGAGAACACACAGATCCACACCACGTCCAGGAAGTGCCAGAACAGGCTCAGGCACATGATACGGGTGCGGTTAGTGCTGGTCAGGCCGCGACGAGCCACCTGGAACATCAGCACTGCCATCCAGATAAGACCGGAAGTCACGTGCAGACCGTGGGTACCTACCAGCGCGAAGAACGCTGACAGGAAGCCGCTGCGATCCGGGCCCATGCCTTCAACGATCAGGTGATGGAATTCATAGATTTCCATCCCGATAAATCCGGCACCGAACAGCCAGGTCAACGCCAGCCAGGAGATAACCTGGCTCTTGTTGTTCTTATACATAGCGATAGCCGCCATGCCATAAGTGATGGAGCTGAACAGCAGCAGTGCGGTTTCAACCAGGACGAACGGCAGTTCGAAAATGTCTTTACCTGTTGGGCCACCTGCAGTGCCGTTCACCAGAACGGCATAGGTCGCGAACAGGATCGAGAACAGAATACAGTCGCTCATCAGGTAGATCCAGAAGCCGAAAATCTTGGTCGGCCCTGAATCATGGTGCCCATGTTCGTGCGCGTGGGCGTGCGCGTTCGCGTTCGCGTTCGTCAGAGTATCAGTTGCCATTTTTCAGCCCTGCTTTAGTGATTTCATCGAAATGCTGGTTTTCCAGTTTTTCGATTTCCGCAACCGGTACGTAGTAATCCACGTCCTCGTCGAAGCTTTTCACAATCCAGGTGATGATGATGCCGGCGAAGCTGGCGATCGCCATCCACCAGATATGCCAGATCATGGCAAAACCGAAGATGGTTGCGAAAGCGGCAATGACGATACCCGCGCCGCTGTTTCTCGGCATGTGGATCTCTTCGTAACCCGCAGGTTTCTTATACGCTTCGCCTTTCTCTTTCATTTCCCAGAATGCATCACGCTCATGAACGTGCGGCACGTGGGCAAAGTTGTAGAACGGCGCAGGAGAAGAGGTTGCCCACTCCAGCGTACGGCCACCCCATGGGTCACCGGTCAGGTCACGGTTCTGCTCGCGGTCGCGAATAGAAACGAAGATCTGAATCAGCTGGCACAGGATACCCAGAGCAATCAGTGCTGCGCCGCAAGCTGCGATGATAAGCATTGAGTGGAACTGCGGGTCAATCTGCTGGCTCAGGCGACGGGTCATACCCATGAAGCCCAGCACGTACAGCGGCATAAATGCCACGAAGAAGCCGATGATCCAGAACCAGAACGCGCGCTTACCCCAGGTTTCGTTGAGGGTGAAGCCAAACGCCTTCGGCCACCAGTAGGTCATACCCGCGAAGCAACCGAATACTACACCACCGATGATAACGTTGTGGAAGTGAGCAATCAGGAACAGGCTGTTGTGCAGTACGAAGTCAGCACCCGGTACGGCCAGCAGTACGCCGGTCATCCCACCTACGGAGAAGGTGACGATGAAGCCGATGGTCCACAGCATCGCTGAGTGGAACACGATACGGCCCTGGTACATGGTGAACAGCCAGTTGAAGATCTTAACCCCGGTTGGGATTGCGATGATCATCGTAGCAATACCGAAGAAGGCGTTTACGTTCGCGCCCGCACCCATGGTGAAGAAGTGGTGCAGCCAAACGATGAACGACAGCACGGTAATACAGACGGTTGCCCACACCAGAGAGGTGTAACCAAACAGACGTTTACGCGAGAAGGTTGCCGCCACTTCAGAGAATACCCCGAAGACTGGCAGAACCAGGATATACACTTCCGGATGGCCCCAGGCCCAGATCAGGTTGATGTACATCATCATGTTGCCGCCCATGTCATTGGTGAAGAAATGGGTACCAATGTAACGGTCGAGGGTCAGCAGCGCGATGGTGACGGTCAGGATCGGGAAGGACGCGATAATCAGAATGTTGGCGCACAGCGATGCCCAGGAGAACACTGGCATCTTGAACATGGTCATGCCCGGTGCGCGCATTTTGATGATGGTCACGAAGAAGTTAATACCCGTCAGCGTTGTACCGATACCGGAGAGCTGCAACGCCCAAATCCAGTAATCGACCCCAACACCCGGACTGTACTCAATTCCCGAGAGCGGCGGGTAAGCCAGCCAACCGGTCTGTGCGAATTCGCCCACACCCAGTGACAGGTTCACCAGAATCACGCCGACAACCGTGAACCAGAAGCTCAGGTTGTTCAGGAACGGGAACGCAACGTCGCGAGCACCGATCTGCAGCGGAACCACCAGGTTCATCAGACCGATAACGAATGGCATCGCTACGAAGAAGATCATAATCACGCCGTGCGCGGTAAAGATCTGGTCGTAGTGGTGAGGCGGCAGGAAGCCCGCTTCACCTGCAGATGCCAGCGCTTGCTGGCTACGCATCATGACCGCATCGGCAAAGCCACGCAGCAGCATGACGATGGCGACGATGACGTACATCACGCCAAGTTTTTTGTGGTCGACAGACGTCAGCCACTCATTCCAGAGGTAAGACCACTTACCGAAGTAAGTGATCGCGGCGAGAACCGCCAGACCCCCGATGATAATCGCAGCCACCGTAACCATGATAATGGGTTCATGGTAGGGCACTGCATCCAGTGTCAATTTTCCGAACATCGTTTTCTTCCTCGGCCCCTTAGTGAGCGGTTTCCGCGTGGCTCATGTCCATGCCTTCCATCGCTTCATGTGAGCTGTGCTCACCTTCAGCAGCCGGTGCCATGTTCATGTGACCGTGACTCATGAACTTGTTGAGTACCTCAACAAACAGGTCTGGTTTCACGCTGGAGAAATATTCCACCTTGTTGTATTCGCTAGGTGCCGCCAGTTTCTCGTAAGCGTCCATATCATTCATGGTGCTCTGAGACTGCTTCACTTTTGCGACCCACTGGTCGAAAGTAGCTCTGTCTGGCGTGGCAATGGCTTTGAACTTCATACCAGAGAAGCCCGGGCCACTGTAGCTGGCGGAGATACCGTCGTAGGTGCCTGGTTCGTTGGCAATCAGATGCAGGTTAGTCTGCATACCGGCCATCGCGTAAATCTGGCTACCCAGACGCGGAATGAAGAACGAGTTCATCACTGAGTTGGAGGAGACTTTGAACTGCACCGGAACGTTTGCCGGGAAGGCAATTTCGTTGACCGTGGCAATACCCTGCTCCGGATAGATGAAGAACCATTTCCAGTCCATAGAAATAACTTCGATGGTGACTGGTTTTTCTTCGTGCGCCAGCGGTTTGCTTGGCTCAAGTGCGTGTGTGGTTTTCCATGTCAGAACGGCAAGGAACAGGATGATAAGGATAGGCACTGTCCAGACCACAGCTTCCACTTTATTGGAGTGTGACCAGTTAGGGCTGTACTTCGCATCTTTATTGCTCGCACGGTACTTCCAGGCGAAACCAACTGCCATCAAGATGGCGGGAATAACGACAATCATCATCAGGCCGAAGGCCGTCAGTATCAGTGAGCGTTGCTCCAGTCCAATCTGTCCTTTGGGGTCAAGTAGCGCAGAATCACAGCCACTGAGTAACACAGTGCCTGCGATTAATGACAACCATCCCAAACTTTTATTGTATTTCCTGAGTCTCATTAACGACCTCAATTCCACGGGATCTGGTGGCGTTTAAAGTGTGGGGGCATTTTACGGGAAGGTTACATTACTGTAAACATCATTGGAGTACTGTCAGTTATGTGTTGCCATGTTCTGCCGTGCATGTCACATATGTTGCTATATATGTATAAATTTCAGACAAAAGCCGCGCCGCACGGGCGTTATAACGAATGAAGGAGTAAACGAAGGGGGAGGGGGATAATTGGTATAACCATCACCAAAAATACACAAATAATTAACAAAAAGTTATCAATAAAAAGACACGAAAAGAACAAAAAAATAATTATTCATCAGCTGAATCGGTTAAAGAAATAAAAGGCAGTTAAAGTTGCCAGTAATTTCCAGAATCTAAAGCGCACAAATTAACAAGTAAAAAATAAATAGCAAATGACCGTTATAATTACCTCTGGCAACTACAACGGTCACTATGCTTCAGGCAAGCTTATGCTCTTCTGTCCGGCGTAGCGCCAGGTAATCCAGTATGGCCCCCAGCAGAACGCCAGCGATGGCGATCAGAGCCGCGACTTCCAGCAGCCCCGCGAGGAACGAGAAGCTGGTGTAGTCGATGGCGTTCAGCGCCAGCATGATAAGCCACAGCGCCAGCAGCAGACAGCCGAGCAGCAGCAGATATAGCGCAAACTGATAAGCACCGCTGAAGTGACGACGCATCATGAAGCTTTCGGTCTGCTGGGTATATTCCAGCGTCTTACGGCAGATAAGCAGCAGCAGAATGCCCGGTACGGCGGCAAATACGGAGAACAGATAGAACGTTGGCCAGCCGTGGGCTTCCACAAACCAGCCGGCAATGGGCCCTACGTATACGCGTCCTACGGCGGAGAGCGCCGACAGCAGCGCAAACTGCGTTGCCGAGAAGGATTTGTTACACAGGGTCATCAGCAGCGCCACAAACGCTGCGGTGCCCATCCCGCCGCACAGGTTTTCGAAGAACACCGCCACCGCCATCGACATCAGGTGCTTGTCGGTGATGGAAAGTAGCCAATAACCGGCGTTAGATACCCCCTGCAGAATGCCGAAAATCAGCAGCGCACGGAACAGGCTCAGGCGCTGCATCAGCACCCCACCATACAGGGCACCAATAATCGTCGCGATAAGACCGAGGGTTTTATTCACCATCCCGACTTCACCGGCATCAAAGCCGACGCCGCGGATAAGAAAAGTGGTGGTCAGACTCATGGCAAACGCATCGCCAAGCTTATAAAGAACAATAAGCAGCAGAATTAGCCAGGCGTTGTTGCGGCCAAAGAAATCACGCAGCGGTGCAACCACCGCCTGCTCGAGGGTTCTCGGTACCGGGACAACATCGCTTGGCTCCGGCGCGAGCAGCGTGGCAATGATACACGGCACCAGCAGCGCCGCCATTAGCCAGTACATTCCTTGCCAGCCCAGCCATTTATCGGCCATCCACAGCGCCAGACCACCGGAAACCAGCATCCCCAGGCGATAGCCCAGTACGCTGATTGCCGCACCGGTACCACGCTCTTCGGCTGGCAGCACGTCGGTCTTCCAGGCATCAAACACGATATCCTGCGAGGCGGAGCAAAACGCAATCACCACCGCCAGCGCCGCCATCCAGCGCAGCTGAGTGCCGGGTTCGAGGAAACCCATGGCCGCAATGGCAATTAGCAGGAGAATTTGCGTGGTGACCAGCCAGCCGCGACGACGGCCAAGGAACGGTGGCGTATAGCGGTCCATTACCGGCGACCAGAGGAACTTAAAGACGTAAGCCTGGCCAACAAGAGAGAAGAAGCCGATGGTTTTGAGATCGATATTCTCGACCGTCATCCACGCCTGTAGCGTGCCGGAGGTGAGCGCCAGCGGCAGCCCGGAGGCAAAGCCTAAGATCAGCAGAATGGCTGATTTAGGTTGCTGAAAAATACGTAAGTAGTGATTGGCCATGAGTCCTGAACGCTGACCCGGCAGGGCGCCGGGTCAGACTGCCGCGATTAACGGGCGTTTTGCTTAATGAAGTCGTGAATGCTGGTGTCCTGCGCCATATCGGCGATGGTGTCAGTCAGCACGCTGTTAACGGCGTTAGCGATATTTTGGTTGGTTGCGGTGAAAGCACCTTCAACCGTATAGCTCGCACGGTAGTTCTTGGTCATCTTGTTGCCATTCTTCGCGGTAGCGATGATAGCGACATCGGCTTTGGTCGCGATGTTATAGCGAACGTTACCCTGAGAAACGTCAGCATACAGCTGGTTAACGATGATCTGCAGATCCACCGCACCGCTTGGGCCAATCATGTAACCGCGTGCGGTCATCTGCTTCTCAAGCACTTCCTGCAGCAGGAAACGCAGGTCACGGGAGGCGGTCAGGGTGACCAGCTGGTCGTTGCGGGTGACTTTCGCCAGCGCCTGGTCTTTGCGCTGATCGGCGCCGTTAATGCTGACGGTTACGCCCATCAGGCTCGGATCCTGCTGCGGCAGGGCAATTTTAGGATTGACGTCAATCGTGGTAGGCGGTGTGGCGCATCCGGCCAGCATAAACAGGGCTACCAACGGAAAGAGGATTTTTTTCAACATGTCAGGCTCTCAACGCTTGGGTGATGGTGGTGATGTGGTTTAGAAAATTTCCCGCCATCATAACATCGCCATCGATGAGGGGAAGTGGGCAACGCATGTAATTTCATCGTGTTGTGCGTTTTCTGACCTTACGGCGTGCGGTCGGGCTTTTTAGCCGCCAAAAGGAGGAGCAAACCAGTTAACTTCACCCGTTTGGCTGAGAATATAGGACGAAAGCTAAATATTTGTTGTCTTGATGTAATGGAAGCGGTAAAAGCGGCTAACATTTAAAAGTAAAGGCGGCATCTCAGCGTTGTCGGAGGAGTAATGTCATGATGATACGTGAACAAATCGAAGAGAAATTAAGAACCGAATTTGCACCCGTATTCCTGGAGGTGGTAGACGAAAGTTATCGGCATAACGTACCTGCCGGCTCAGAAAGCCATTTTAAAGTGGTTCTGGTCAGCGATCGTTTTACCGGCGAACGTTTCCTCAATCGGCATCGTATGATCTACGGCACCCTGACGGCAGAACTCTCTACCACGGTGCACGCGCTGGCGCTGCATACCTACACCGTAAAGGAGTGGGAAAACCTGCAGGATACCGTCTTCGCGTCGCCTCCTTGCCGCGGAGCTGGTAGTATCGCCTAGCAAAACGCATTGCAACGTACGGAACTTTTCCAGTATGTTGCGTACAGAATATGAGAAAACGGCCGTCTGGCCGTTTTGTTTTTCCTGAGTTTTGAACGTGTGGCGTGATTTTTGAACGAATCATCGCTTGAATTTGTGAAAAAAGCCGCAGCAACAGGCGACCACCGTCCTCGACTCCCCCAAGTGATGCCGCTATAATGCGGCGTCTTATTTTATGGAACGTCTTCGGGATGATTCTGGCGACAGGGATGGCGATTGAGTTCTCTCCCGGTAATGCGCAGTCTGATTCAGAGTTGACCGAGCACTGTGATTTTTTTGAGGTAACAAGATGCAAGTTTCAGTTGAAACCACTCAGGGCCTTGGCCGCCGTGTAACGATTACTATCCCTGCTGACAGCATCGAAACTGCTGTAAAAAGCGAGCTGGTCAACGTTGCGAAAAAAGTACGCATTGACGGCTTCCGTAAGGGTAAAGTACCGATGACTGTTGTTGCTCAGCGTTATGGCGCTTCTGTTCGCCAGGACGTGCTGGGTGACCTGATGAGCCGCAACTTTATCGACGCGATCATCAAAGAAAAAATCAATCCGGCTGGCGCTCCGAACTACGTTCCGGGCGAATACAAGCTGGGTGAAGACTTCACCTACGCGGTAGAATTCGAAGTGTATCCGGAAGTTGAGCTGAAAGGCCTGGAAACTATCGAAGTTGAAAAACCGGTTGTTGAAGTGACCGACACCGACGTTGACGGCATGCTGGACACCCTGCGTAAGCAGCAGGCGACCTGGAAAGACAAAGAAGGCGCTGTTGACGCTGAAGACCGTGTCACCATCGACTTCATCGGTTCTGTAGACGGTGAAGAATTCGAAGGCGGTAAAGCGACTGATTTCGTACTGGCTATGGGCCAGGGCCGCATGATCCCGGGCTTCGAAGACGGTATCAAAGGTCGTAAAGCAGGCGAAGAGTTCACCATCGAAGTGACCTTCCCGGAAGAATACCACGCTGAAAACCTGAAAGGTAAAGCAGCGAAGTTCGTTATCAACCTGAAGAAAGTTGAAGAGCGCGAACTGCCGGAATTCACCGCTGACTTCATCAAGCGCTTTGGCGTAGAAGACGGTTCCGTTGCTGGCCTGCGTACCGAAGTTCGTAAGAACATGGAACGCGAGCTGAAAGGCGCCGTGCGTAACCGCATCAAGTCTCAGGCTATCGAAGGTCTGGTTAACGCCAACAACATCGATATCCCGTCTGCCCTGATCGACAGCGAAATCGACGTTCTGCGTCGCCAGGCTGCACAGCGTTTCGGTGGCAACGAGAAACAGGCTCTGGAACTGCCGCGTGAACTGTTCGAAGAGCAGGCTAAACGTCGCGTTGTTGTTGGTCTGCTGCTGGGTGAAGTTATCCGTACCCACGAGCTGAAAGCTGACGAAGAGCGTGTGAAGGGTCTGATCGAAGAAATGGCTTCTGCCTACGAAGATCCGTCAGAAGTTATCGAGTTCTACAGCAAAAACAAAGAGCTGATGGACAACATGCGTAACGTCGCTCTGGAAGAACAAGCTGTTGAAACCGTTCTGGAAAAAGCGAAAGTGACTGATAAAGCCACTACCTTTAACGAGCTGATGAACCAGCAGGCGTAATTCCGCTTAACGGTTAGCCGGTTATGTGAAAAACCCGTCGCCTCTGGTGACGGGTTTTTTTATGGCGCTGAGGGATGTTGCACGTTTCTCATCCATCACAGAAAGGTTACAGTTCAGAAAAAGGTTGTTATGCTTGAAACATGCAAGTGTCGTACCCATAACCAGCAATACGACAACATGTGACTGGCTGATATTCTGTCGGTAGGGTTACAATCAGTGCAGCAGGTTTTTTCAAATTTTATCCAGGAGACGGAAATGTCATACAGTGGCGAACGAGATAACTTTGCACCCCACATGGCTCTGGTGCCGATGGTCATCGAACAGACCTCACGTGGTGAACGTTCTTTTGATATCTACTCCCGTCTGCTTAAGGAACGCGTTATTTTTCTGACCGGCCAGGTGGAAGACCACATGGCGAACCTGATTGTGGCGCAAATGCTGTTTCTGGAAGCGGAAAACCCGGAAAAAGACATTTATCTTTACATCAACTCACCTGGTGGCGTGATCACCGCAGGGATGTCCATCTACGACACCATGCAGTTCATCAAACCAGACGTCAGCACCATTTGTATGGGGCAGGCCGCGTCTATGGGCGCATTCCTGCTGACGGCGGGCGCGAAGGGCAAACGTTTCTGTCTGCCTAACTCCCGCGTGATGATTCACCAGCCGCTGGGCGGCTATCAGGGCCAGGCGACGGATATTGAAATCCACGCCAAAGAGATCCTGAAGGTTAAAGCGCGCATGAATGAACTTATGGCGCATCATACGGGTCAATCCCTTGAACAGATTGAGAACGACACTGAACGCGATCGTTTCCTGTCCGCAGGCGAAGCGGTTGAGTACGGCCTGGTCGACTCCATTTTGACCCATCGTAAATAATGTCAGGGTGTGGAGTGCCGCTATACTGTAGAAGGCGGTACTCCGTTAAGACTGGCATTTGCGTCGTCATGTGCGGCACAAAGAACTTAAGAAGAGGTTTGGACTCATGACAGATAAACGCAAAGATGGCTCGGGCAAACTGTTGTACTGCTCTTTTTGCGGCAAAAGCCAGCATGAAGTGCGTAAGCTGATTGCCGGTCCGTCCGTGTATATCTGCGACGAATGTGTCGACTTATGTAACGACATCATCCGCGAAGAGATTAAAGAAGTGGCTCCGCATCGTGAGCGTAGTGCTCTGCCGACGCCGCATGAAATCCGTCATCACCTGGACGATTATGTTATCGGTCAGGAACCAGCGAAAAAAGTGCTGGCAGTGGCGGTGTACAACCACTACAAACGCTTGCGCAACGGCGATACCAGCAATGGTGTTGAGCTGGGCAAGAGCAACATTCTGCTGATTGGCCCGACCGGTTCCGGTAAGACTCTGCTGGCTGAAACGCTGGCGCGCCTGCTGGATGTCCCGTTCACTATGGCTGATGCTACCACGCTGACCGAAGCAGGTTACGTGGGTGAAGATGTCGAAAACATCATCCAGAAGCTGCTGCAGAAATGTGACTACGACGTACAGAAAGCCCAGCGCGGCATTGTGTACATCGATGAGATCGACAAAATTTCCCGTAAATCGGATAACCCGTCGATCACCCGCGATGTCTCCGGCGAAGGCGTACAGCAGGCACTGCTGAAGCTTATCGAAGGCACCGTAGCAGCCGTACCGCCGCAGGGTGGCCGTAAGCATCCGCAGCAGGAGTTCCTGCAGGTTGATACCTCGAAAATCCTGTTCATCTGTGGCGGGGCATTCGCAGGCCTCGACAAAGTGATCGCGAATCGTGTTGAAACCGGCTCCGGCATTGGTTTTGGCGCAACGGTGAAAGCGAAATCGGAAAAAGCTAACGAAGGTGAACTGCTGTCGCAGGTTGAGCCAGAAGATTTGATCAAGTTTGGTCTGATCCCTGAGTTCATCGGTCGTCTGCCGGTGGTAGCTACCCTGAGCGAGCTCAGCGAAGAAGCGCTGATTCAGATCCTCAAAGAGCCGAAAAACGCGCTGACCAAGCAGTATCAGGCGCTGTTTAACCTGGAAGGCGTGGATCTGGAGTTCCGTGACGAAGCGCTGGACGCTATCGCGCGTAAAGCGATGGCACGTAAAACCGGTGCCCGTGGTCTGCGCTCAATCGTTGAAGCGGCGCTGCTCGATACCATGTACGATCTGCCGTCGATGGAAGATGTTGAAAAAGTGGTTATCGACGAATCGGTTATTGCCGGTCAGTCTGCACCGCTGCTTATCTACGGTAAGTCTGAAACTCAGCAGGCATCTGGCGAATAATTAGCCAAATCACTCAATCAGTTAAGCCAAAAGGGGAGATTTTATCTCCCCTTTTATTTTTCCTGCATTCCCGGCGTTGAATGTAGGGGAAACATCCCCATATACTGGATTACATGTTAACGGTGGCAGGTTTTTTTACCGCGCCATCGGCTACCTGGCGGAAACTAAACTAAGAGAGAGCTCTATGAATCCTGAGCGTTCTGAACGCATTGAAATCCCCGTATTGCCGTTGCGCGATGTGGTGGTTTATCCGCACATGGTCATTCCCTTATTTGTAGGGCGGGAAAAATCTATCCGTTGTCTCGAAGCTGCCATGGATCATGATAAAAAAATCATGCTGGTTGCGCAGAAAGAAGCGTCAACGGATGAGCCGGGTGTAAACGATCTTTTCACCGTCGGGACCGTGGCCTCCATTTTACAAATGCTGAAGCTGCCTGACGGCACCGTTAAAGTGCTGGTAGAAGGGCTGCAGCGTGCGCGTATCACCGCGCTGACCGATGATGGCGATCACTTCTCATCAAAAGCCGAGTACCTTGAGTCTCCGGCGATTGATGAGCGCGAGCAGGAAGTGCTGGTTCGCACCGCCATCAGCCAGTTTGAAGGCTATATCAAGCTCAACAAAAAAATCCCACCAGAAGTGCTGACGTCGCTGAACAGCATCGACGATCCTGCACGTCTGGCGGATACCATCGCAGCCCACATGCCGCTGAAGCTTGCTGACAAGCAGTCTGTGCTGGAGATGTCCGACGTTAACGAACGTCTGGAATATCTGATGGCGATGATGGAATCCGAAATCGATCTGCTGCAGGTTGAGAAGCGTATTCGCAACCGCGTGAAGAAGCAGATGGAGAAATCCCAGCGCGAGTACTATCTGAACGAGCAAATGAAAGCCATTCAGAAAGAGCTCGGCGAGATGGACGACGCCCCGGACGAAAACGAAGCGCTGAAGCGTAAGATCGACGCCGCGAAGATGCCGAAAGAGGCAAAAGAAAAAGCGGAAGCCGAACTGCAGAAGCTGAAAATGATGTCTCCGATGTCAGCTGAAGCGACCGTTGTGCGTGGTTACATCGAGTGGATGGTGCAGGTTCCGTGGAACGCCCGCAGCAAGGTCAAAAAAGACCTGCGTCAGGCTCAGGAAATCCTCGATACCGACCACTACGGCCTTGAGCGCGTCAAAGACCGCATTCTTGAGTACCTCGCGGTACAAAGCCGTGTGAACAAAATTAAGGGCCCGATCCTGTGCCTGGTAGGACCGCCGGGGGTGGGTAAAACCTCGCTGGGTCAGTCCATCGCTAAAGCGACTGGACGTAAGTACATCCGTATGGCGCTGGGCGGCGTGCGTGACGAAGCGGAAATCCGTGGTCACCGCCGGACCTACATCGGCTCCATGCCGGGTAAACTTATCCAGAAAATGGCGAAAGTGGGCGTTAAAAACCCGCTGTTCCTGCTCGACGAAATCGACAAAATGTCTTCCGACATGCGTGGCGATCCGGCATCAGCACTTCTGGAAGTGCTTGATCCAGAACAGAACGTAGCGTTCAGCGATCACTACCTGGAAGTAGACTACGATCTCAGCGACGTCATGTTCGTGGCGACCTCTAACTCCATGAATATTCCGGCACCGCTGCTGGATCGTATGGAAGTTATTCGTCTGTCCGGTTACACCGAAGACGAGAAGCTGAACATTGCTAAACAGCACCTGCTGCCGAAACAGATTGAGCGTAACGCACTGAAAAAAGGCGAGCTGAAGGTGGATGACAGCGCCATTGTGGGCATCATCCGTTACTACACCCGTGAAGCGGGCGTGCGTAGCCTTGAGCGTGAAATCTCGAAACTGTGCCGTAAGGCGGTTAAACAGCTGCTGCTGGATAAGACCCTGAAGCACATCGAGATTAACGGCGACAACCTGCATGAATATCTTGGCGTGCAGCGCTTCGACTATGGCCGTGCAGACAGCGAAAACCGCGTTGGCCAGGTAACCGGTCTGGCGTGGACGGAAGTGGGCGGCGATCTGCTGACTATCGAAACCGCCTGCGTTCCGGGTAAAGGCAAGCTGACCTATACCGGTTCACTGGGTGAAGTGATGCAGGAATCCATCCAGGCGGCGCTGACCGTGGTGCGCGCGCGTGCCGAGAAGCTGGGTATCAACCCAGATTTCTACGAAAAACGCGACATTCACGTTCACGTACCGGAAGGAGCCACCCCGAAAGATGGCCCAAGTGCTGGTATCGCTATGTGCACTGCGCTGGTTTCTTGCCTTACCGGCAACCCGGTTCGCGCCGATGTGGCGATGACCGGTGAAATCACCCTGCGTGGCCAGGTGCTGCCGATCGGCGGTCTTAAAGAAAAACTGCTCGCGGCACACCGCGGTGGAATTAAGACTGTTCTGATCCCGGACGAAAATAAACGTGATCTGGAAGAGATTCCGGACAACGTGATTGCCGATCTGGACATCCATCCTGTTAAGCGAATTGAGGAAGTTCTTGCTCTCGCCTTGCAGAATGCACCCTACGGAATGCAGGTTGTGACCGCAAAATAGTGACATCGCGCAAATAGCGCTGATAAAATCAAGGCTGGTAAGTCAATTCGTACTTGCCAGCCTTTTTTTGTATAGCTAACTTAGATTACTGATTAGGTCTGTCATCAATAACTGGTGTTGTAAGGTTATGACACTCCTGATATAACTGCTGCGCGGTCGCACCATAAAGGATCCTGGTGCGATATAAATTATAAAGAGAGGAAGAAAACAGTGAATAAATCTCAACTGATTGACAAAATTGCTGCGGGTGCGGACATTTCTAAAGCTGCAGCTGGACGTGCTTTAGATGCACTGATCGCTTCTGTTACTGAATCTCTGCAGGCTGGGGATGACGTGGCGCTGGTTGGCTTTGGTACTTTTGCTGTTAAAGAGCGTGCTGCCCGTACTGGTCGCAACCCGCAAACAGGTAAAGAGATCACCATTGCTGCCGCTAAAGTGCCTGGTTTCCGTGCAGGTAAAGCACTGAAAGACGCAGTAAACTGATCGATTCCCCCTGAGGGAATGTGACAGAGTACAAGGGCGCATCAATGGATGTGCCTTTTTTTATGCCTTTCTACGGGTTTATCTGCCTTGTGGGCTGACAATCGCCCTGTTTTCTTGTCAAAATACGTCCTCACGCGCAGCGGTCATCACGTGGTATGCTGCGCGAGGTATAAAGTCACCTACAGCGGAGCGTTGTTACACCATGATGGACAACTTACGCACGGCAGCTAACAGCATCGTGCTCAAGATTATTTTCGGTATCATTATTGTGTCGTTCATTTTGACCGGCGTCAGTAGCTACCTGATTGGCGGTAACAATACTTATGCCGCGAAAGTGAACGGTCAGGAGATTGGCCGTAACCAGTTCGAAAACGCGGTTGCCAGCGAACGTAACCGTATGCAGCAACAGCTGGGCGATAACTTCTCTGAGCTCGCCAGCAACCCCAACTATATGAAATCGATGCGTCAGCAGGTGCTCAACCGCCTGATCGACGAATCGCTGCTGGATCAGTATGCCCGCGAACTCGGCCTTGGCATCAGCGATGCCCAGGTGAAGCAGGCTATCTTCGCCACGCCGGCGTTCCAGTCTAACGGCAAATTCGACAACGCGCGCTTCAACGGCATCGTCAACCAGATGGGGATGAGTGCCGACCAGTACGCCCAGGCGCTGCGTAACCAGCTGGTCACCCAGCAGCTCATCAACGCCATTGCGGGTACCGACTTCATGCTGCCGGGTGAAACCGATCAGCTGGCGGCGCTGGTTTCTCAACAGCGTGTTGTGCGTGAAGCGACCATTGATGTTAACGCGCTGGCGGCTAAACAGCAGGTGAGCGATGAAGAGATCAACGCTTACTACGAGCAGAACAAAGGCAACTTCATGACGCCGGAGCAGTTCCGCGTCAGCTATATCAAGATGGATGCCGCTGATATGGCGGAAACCGCCTCTGACGTAGAAATTCAGTCTTACTACGATCAGCATCAGGATCTGTTCACTCAGCCGCAGCGTAACCGCTACAGCGTCATTCAGACCAAAACCGAAGCCGATGCTCAGGCTGCGCTGGATGAACTCAACAAAGGTGCTGATTTCGCTACCGTCGCGAAAGCCAAATCTACCGACATCATTTCTGCCCGTAACGGCGGTGATATGGGGTGGCTGGAAGCGGGTACCACCCCTGACGAGCTGAAAAACGCCGGTCTGAAAGACAAAGGCCAGCTGTCTGGTGTTATCAAATCCTCCGTCGGCTTCCTGGTTGCACGTCTTGACGACATCGAACCTGCAAAAGTGAAACCGCTGAGCGAAGTTCGTGACGGTATCGCCACCAAAGTGAAGCAAGAGAAAGCGCTGGACGCTTACTACGCGCTGCAGCAGAAAGTGAGCGAAGCGGCAAGCAACGACAACGAATCTCTCGCAGGGGCTGCGCAGGTGTCTGGCATGAAAGTGGTTGAAACCGAGTGGTTCAGCCGTGACAGCCTGCCAGAAGCGCTGAATTTCAAACCGGTATCAGATGCTATCTTCAATGGTGGCCTGGTCGGTGAGAATGGCACCCCGGGTAGCAACTCCGACATTATCACCGTTGATGGCGATCGTGCCTTCGTGCTGCGCGTGAGCGAGCACAAAGCCGAAGCCGTTAAACCGCTCAGCGAAGTGAAAGCTCAGGTTGCGGATATTGTGAAGCACACCAAAGCGGAACAGCAGGCGAAAGTCGATGCTGAGAAGCTGCTGGCTGCGCTGAAAGAAGGTAAAGGCGATGAGGCAATGAAAGCCGCTGGCCTGACCTTCGGTGCAGCGAAAACCCTGAGCCGTACCGGCCAGGATCCGCTGAGCCAGGTCGCGTTCACGCTGGCACTGCCGCAGAAAGACAAGCCGAGCTATGGCATCGGCAGCGACATACAGGGCAACGTGGTGCTGCTGGCGCTCGACGAAGTGAAAGCGGGCGAAATGCCGGAAGCGCAGAAGAAAGCGATGGTCCAGGGGATTACTCAGAACAACGCTCAGATTGCTTTCGAAGCGCTGATGAGTAACCTGCGTAAATCTGCCAAAATTAAGCTTGGCGATCTCGTTGCCGAACAGCAGTAAGCGGAATCCGCTTCGCAGAAATAAGTAACACCGTGTAATACCAAAAGGCCGCTTTCGCGGCCTTTTCCATTTCTGATTTTTGCCTTTTGTCGTGGCGTTTTCTTCCCGTTATCGTGACCTTGCTGTCAACAAACAAGGAGAAAACAGCATGAAACGTGGAATCAAAACTCTCATCGTGGCGGCAAGCGTCGCCTTTTCTATCATGGGTCACAGCGCCGTCGCTGCAGGCAACGCGGCGAAGCCGCCGGTGAACCAAAGTCAGTCTGCAGAAGCGGCACCCGTCATCAAAAAAGCCGAGGCGACGAAACCCGCAGAGGATGATGGCACTCGGGTCAGCATTAACACCGCCTCAGCGGAGGAGCTGGCAAAAGCGATGAACGGCGTGGGGCTTAAAAAAGCGCAGGCTATTGTTAGCTACCGGGAGGAGTACGGTCCGTTCAAAACCCTGGACGATCTGCGTCAGGTTCCGGGGATGGGTAGCTCGCTGGTGGAGCGTAATCTTTCACATCTGATGCTCTGACGCGCAACGGGGCTTGCAGAGTGGCATTTTTTTGCCAGACTAGAGAGGTCATACCAGTGGTGTGGCCTCTGTCCCGACTCACAACAACTTAGAATGATTAGAAGGCTATTGCGCTATGCAAACACAAATCAAAGTCCGTGGATTCCATCTCGATGTCTATCAGCACGTGAACAACGCTCGCTATCTGGAGTTTCTCGAAGAAGCGCGTTGGGATGGGCTGGAAAACAGCGCAGGTTTCCAGTGGATGACCGAGCACAACATCGCGTTCGTGGTGGTGAACATCAACATCAACTACCGCCGCCCCGCGGTGCTGGGCGATCTCCTGACCGTGACCAGTTCAGTGCAACAGCTGAACGGGAAGAGCGGGGTGCTGAGCCAGGTGGTCACTCTTGAGCCCGAAGGCGAGGTAGTGGCAGACGCGTTAATTACCTTCGTCTGTATCGATCTTAAAACCCAGAAAGCGCTGGCGCTGGAAGGGGAGTTGCGCACGCATCTGGAGCAGATGGTGGCGTAACTGACCTCTGGTTGGGGTTATTGGAGTTACTTTAAATTCCAGGATATCATGGATGAACAGCAAGGCACTGATAGCCGAACTCGTTGCTGACGGCTGGATGTTAATCAGGGTGACCGGAAGCCATCATCACTTTCGTCACCCGATTAAGACAGGTCTGGTGACGGTTCCGTACCCAAAAAAAGATTTACCTGTCGGAACGGTGAAAAGCATCCGCCGCCAGGCAAGGGTCAGCAACCCTGTGATGCATTCCTGGAGATAATATGTACTACCCAATTGCAGTTGAAAACGGTGATGACGTTCATGCCTGGGGGGTTATTGTTCCCGATTTGCCGGGGTGTTTTTCAGCAGGAGATACGCTGGAAGAAGCGATGATTAATGCCAGCGAGGCGATTACCGCACACATCGAACTACTGATTGAGATGGGGGACGATATTCCTCCGGTATCAAGTATCAGCGATCTAGTGGGTCATTCACAGTATCAGGGAATGGCGTGGGCTCTGGTCGATATCGATCTCACTCGTCTGCTTGGCGGTTCGGAAAAAATCAACGTGACGCTGCCGAAAGTCCTGATAGACCGTATCGACCGCTGTGTTGCTCGCCATCCTGAATTTAAAAGTCGTTCAGGCTTTCTGGCGCAGGCGGCAATAGAAAGAATAACCAAGCCCGGATTATAAACCCTGGCAGAATACTTCCGCCAGGGTACTGGGTTAGTTCAAACCCGTCTTCGCCTTCATAGCCGCCATCACACCGGCTTTATCCGCGAGGTAGTGATTCAACCCGTTGGCGCGCAGCGAGCAGGCTGCACAATGACCGCAGCCATCACCTTTGATGCCGTTGTAGCAGGTCAACGTTTCACTGCGAACCAGATCCAGCTTGCCCCAGAAGTCAGCCAGCGCCCAGGTCTCGGCTTTATCCAGCCACATCAGCGGGGTTTCGAAACGAATCTCTTTCGCCATTCCCAGATCCACCGCGTGGTTCAGGGCTTTGACAAATTCATCCCGGCAGTCCGGGTAACCGGAGAAATCGGTCTCGCAGACACCGGTAATCACCGCTTCCGCTTTCACCTGATACGCATAAATAGCGGTCAGGGTCAGAAACAGAATATTGCGCCCTGGAACGAAGGTGTTCGGAATGCCGTCGGCATCTGGCTCGTAATCGGGAACCGGGATACTGTCGCGGGTCAGGCTGGAGACTGCCAGTTCGTTCAGTAAGGTCACATCGAGCACTTTATGCGCGCGGGCACCGAGTTTCAGCGCCAGTTCGCGAGCAACGTCAATCTCGGCGCGGTGGCGTTGACCATAATCGAAAGTAACACAATGTACTTCATCGTACTGCTGCAGGGCCTGCACCAGGCAGGTGGTAGAGTCCTGACCCCCGCTAAAAACCACAACGGCGCGTTTCATAGCTATTCCTGACAATAAAAAAGATGGCGCTATGGTAGCGCCTGAAGCTCCGGGCAGCCAGCTCCTTCACCGCGAGTCGGCGGGGATCCAGGCTTCAGTGAAATCAAACCAGCCACGGGGATTAAGCCGGATACCGTTAACGCCCGGCGGAGCGCTTATCCGATACTGATAGTTAAACAGCGGCGTCAGGGTGGCGCTTTCCATCAGGCTACTGAAAACACCCTGCAGCGCCAGCGTCCGCGAGGTTTCGTCGCGCGTGCGTTGCACCGCATCAAGCGTGGCCTGCAGATGGGCGTACTGCGGCGGCGTCAGCACGCTGGGCCACAGTTTGTCACAGCGTAGCCACTGCTCCAGCGTGTAGGCCGGAGCTTCGCCAATCAACCGGTCGCCCATCATCACATCGGCGTTTTCAAGCTCTGTGCAGCTATCCCAGGTTTTTGCATCATGAAAGATAACCTTAAGCTCGCAGCCCCGAGTCGCCAGCGCCAGCCGAAGCTGTTCTGCCATGGTGTGCAGTTCAACCGGCAGGTGGTAAAGCAGCGTCAGGGTGTTGGGGAGTTTTACCTGCTCCTCTTCCTGCCATTGTGGGATCGACCACCCCGGCAGAAGCTCTTCGCTGGGGGTGATGAGGTTTTCATCGAGCGGCAGCGTCTGCAGCAGCGTGGTGCGGTGAATAAGCGCAATAATGCGCCGGGCCTGCGGCTGGGTTAAGCGCGGCGTCTGGCGCAGGGTCAGGTAGCAAAAACCGAGGCTGATGCTGTTGCTGACGAGCCGGAGGTTGTCCTGCTCGTCCGGTTCGCCGATGGCAATTTCTACCGGGTGTCGACAGCTGGTGCCAAGCGTCGTATCGAACAGCTGTGGGGTTATCCAGTATTCGATGGCCTGCAACAACGGGTGGCTCAGGTGGTAACGGGAATGGCTCTCCAGACGCACCAGCTCTGGCTCGAAGATCTTAAGCTTGAAGGGGCCGGTGCCAAGCGTGGGGTGCTCCGGATGAGCAAGCAGGCTGCAGTAGCTGGCAAGCCGCCAGGGTAGCCAGTAATCGGGGTAATGCAGTGTGAAGGTCAGGCACTGGGCGTGGCTCACGCTGATGGCCGCAACGCTTGCAAACAGCTTACGCAGCTGGGGCAGCTGGAGGAGCATTTCCAGACGCTGCTGCAGTTGGGCGGTTTCCACCGCGTCGTCGTTGTGCCAGAAGAGCGTAGATCGAATGAAAAAATCCCAGCGCAGCCCGTCATCGCTGGCCTGCCAGTGGTGCGCCATATCGCCGATGGGGGTCGATGAGGTATCGGTAAAGCGGGTAAGGCCGGAGAAAATCTGCCCCACCAGGTGCTGCTCCGCCCGTCCTGGCAAAAATCCCGAGTGCAGGGTGTCGAGTGGACGATAGTAGGGAATACGCAGCGTCGGAGAGTTGTTCTGCCACTGGCCACCTAAGAAAGGGTGCAGCAGCGAGCGAAGTTCCACCGGCGCCAGCTGCGCCAGCTCGAGCGCATTCTGCTGCTGTCCCTCGTTCAGTGCCTGTTCCATCATCTGGCTGCGCAGGGTTTCCGGGGACGTTAAAAAGCGTAGTGTGCCGCGTTTACCGCGCCCGGACTGCGAGTGCCACTCGAGCCAACCTGCCTCTTGCGCCTGACGCAGCAGCGTTCGGACGTGGCGATCGCTGCAAAAGCACCTCTCCGCCAGTTCGGTGATAGTGACCTGCTGAGTCGCGCCCTGGCCTGGCTGCCACAGGCGCTGAAACTGGTTGAGTCGATTGAGTAGCCTCATCGCAACACGGATCCTTTGGCTAAAACCGGAACAATAAATATCAACTATTCACTATTACTTCCGTATATTCCAGTGAATACTGCATCACAGGCGGAAATGATTTCACAGCGGGATACCACACCATGGCAAGACTGGCAGCATTCGATATGGACGGCACGCTTTTGATGCCGAACCACCGTATAGGTGAGGAGACGCTCTCCACGCTGAAACGTCTGCGCGAGCGTGATATCACCCTCACATTTGCCACCGGTCGCCATGTGCTGGAGATGCGCCATCTGATGGGCCGTTTCTCTCTCGATGCTTTTCTGATTACCGGCAACGGGACCCGCATTCACTCTCAGGAAGGCGAGGTACTGCACCGCAGCGATCTCTCGCCGGAAATTGCCGATCTTGTTCTGCACAGCACGTGGGAAACCCGCGCCAGCATGCACGTTTTCAACGACAGCGGCTGGATAACCGGCAAAGAGATGCCCGAGCTGCTACGGGCGCATGTTTTCAGCGGCTTCCACTACCAGCTGCGCGATCTGAGAACGATCCCCGCCCACGAGGTGACCAAGATCTGCTTCTGCGGCGATCATGACGATCTCTGTCGTCTGCGGATCCAACTGAACGACGTGCTGGGCGAACGCGCGCATCTGTGTTTCTCAGCCGTGGACTGTCTGGAGATTTTACCCGTCGGCTGTAACAAAGGTTCCGCGCTGGGTGTACTCAGCGGACATCTGGGTATGACGCTTGGCGACTGCATGGCTTTTGGTGACGCGATGAACGATCGCGAAATGCTTGGGCTGGTGGGGCGCGGGGTGATCATGGGTAACGCCATGGCACAGCTGAAGGCGGAACTTCCGCATTTACCGGTTATTGGACACTGCCAGAATCAGGCGGTCTCCCACTATTTATCTCATTGGCTGGACACACCACATATCCCTTACTCCCCCGAGTGACGAGATCTCTTCCAGCAAGCCGGGCGTCCAGTGACACCCGGCTTTTTTCTTATGATTTCATCATTGCCGCAAGTTCTGCCTGCCATGGCGCGATCTCACCGATGTTGCTCGCCACCCATTCCGGGTTGTAGTAGGTGTCGAGGTAGCGTTCGCCGCTGTCGCACAGCAGCGTCACGATAGAGCCGCTACGACCTTCGTCGCGCATACGGGTTGCAAGCTGCAGTGCGCCCCACATGTTGGTACCGGTCGAGGCGCCGACCTTACGGCCAAGCTGATCTTCCAGCCACAGCGCGGTAGCCACGCTCGCCGCATCCGGCACGCGCAGCATTTCATCGACCACATCCGGAATAAACGAAGGTTCGACGCGCGGTCTGCCGATACCTTCGATCTTGCTGCCGGTTGGGCTACGCAGGCTGGTATCGCGGGTCTGCCAGTAGTCGTGGAAGACAGAGTTCTGGGGATCCACCACCATCAGTTGGGTGTTATAGCCCTGGCAGCGAATATAGCGACCAATGGTGGCTGAGGTACCGCCGGTTCCGGCGCTCATCACCACCCAGGACGGTTCCGGATTCGGCTCGTGGGTCATCTGACGGAAAATACTGTCGGCGATATTGTTATTGCCGCGCCAGTCGGTGGCGCGCTCGGCGTAGGTGAACTGATCCATATAATGGCCGTTCAGCTCGCGGGCGAGCATTTCAGACGCTTCGTAGATTTCGCAGGCGCTCTGCACGAAGTGGCAGCGGCCGCCGTAAAATTCAATCTGTTCGATTTTGCGTTTTGCCGTGCAGGATGGCATTACCGCGATAAACGGCAGGCCCAACAGGCGGGCGAAGTAGGCTTCCGATACGGCAGTAGAGCCGGAAGAGGATTCAATAATGGTGGTGTTTTCGTTGATCCAGCCGTTACACAGGCCGTAGAGGAACAACGAACGCGCCAGACGGTGTTTCAGGCTGCCGGTCGGATGGGTGCTCTCATCTTTCAGATACAGCTGAATACCAGGAAAAGCCGGAAGCGCCAGACGAATCAGATGCGTGTCGGCAGAGCGCTGATAATCGGCGTTAATTTCGCTAATAGCATGTTTGACCCAGGTGCTGTTCATCTTCACTTCCTATTTATCATTTTGTGCCTAGCTTAGCGGAAAGCACAGAAAAAATTGTTGCCATTTCGCCTTTGAAATAGAATGAAAGGAGAAAATCATTCTCCTGAGGTGGCCAGTGTTAGATAAAATTGACCGTAAGCTGCTCTCCCTGTTGCAGGAAGACTGCACCCTCTCTTTGCAGGATCTGGCTGATGCCGTTAATCTGACCACCACTCCCTGCTGGAAACGCCTGAAGCGTCTCGAAGATGACGGGATCCTGCTCTCACGCGTCGCGCTGCTGGATGCCGAAAAACTCGGCCTGGGGCTGACGGCGTTTGTGCTTATCAAAACGCAGCACCACAGCGGCGAGTGGTACTGCCGCTTCGTCACGGAAGTCACCGAAATGCCGGAAGTGCTGGGGTTCTGGCGCATGGCCGGGGAGTATGACTATCTGATGCGCGTTCAGGTAGCGGATATGAAACGCTACGACGATTTTTATAAACGTCTGGTGACCAACGTTCCAGGGCTCACGGATGTGACATCCAGCTTTGCAATGGAGCAGATTAAGTTCACCACGGCTTTACCCATTGATTAACTCTCACGGTTTCGACCGGAAATATATCTTCAGGATCTGACGCTTGCGTTTATTTGCACAATTAAGCTGGTACTTCCGTCGGGAATGGCGACGCTATCTCGGGGCGGTATCCCTGCTTATTATGATTGCCTTCTTACAGCTTATTCCGCCAAAAGTGGTGGGAATTATCGTGGACGGCGTCACCGTAAATCATTTCACCCCTCACCAGGTGCTGATGTGGATCGGCACGATGGTGCTTATTGCGGTGATTATCTATCTGCTGCGCTACGTCTGGCGCGTGCTGCTGTTCGGTGCGTCCTACCAGCTCGCCGTTGAGCTGCGCGAAGATTACTACCGCCAGCTGAGCCGCCAGCATCCCGAGTTTTATCAACGCCACCGTACCGGTGACCTGATGGCGCGCGCGACCAACGACGTGGACCGCGTGGTGTTTGCCGCGGGGGAAGGGGTGCTGACGCTGGTCGACTCCATGGTCACCGGGCTGGCGGTGCTGATTGTCATGTCGACGCAAATCAGCTGGCAGTTGACGCTGCTGGCGCTGGTGCCTATGCCGGTGATGGCGCTGGTGATAAAGCGCTACGGCGACATGCTGCACGACCGCTTTAAGCTGGCGCAGGCGGCGTTCTCGAGCCTCAACAACCGCACTCAGGAAAGCATGACCAGTATCCGGATGATCAAGGCGTTTGGCCTTGAGGACCGTCAGTCGGCGCTGTTTGCCGCCGATGCTGCCGACACCGGTGTGAAGAACATGCGCGTAGCGCGCGTAGACGCCCGCTTTGATCCGACGATTTATATCGCCATCGGCATGGCGAACCTGCTGGCCATTGGCGGCGGGAGCTGGATGGTGACGCAGGGCAGTATCACCCTCGGGCAGCTCACCAGTTTTATGATGTACCTCGGGCTTATGATCTGGCCGATGCTGGCGCTGGCGTGGATGTTTAACATCGTAGAGCGCGGTAGCGCGGCGTACAGCCGTATTCGTGCGATGCTCGCCGAGGCGCCGGTAGTGAATGACGGCAGCGAAGCGGTGCCCGCCGGGCGCGGAACGTTGAGCGTTGCTATCAACGAGTTCCACTATCCGCAAAGCGACACCCGCACGCTGGAGAATGTCAATTTCACCCTTAAGCCCGGGCAGATGCTCGGTATCTGCGGGCCGACCGGCGCCGGGAAATCAACGGTGCTGTCGCTTATCCAGCGTCATTACGATGTTGAACACGGAGAGATCTGCTTCCACGACGTTCCGCTGCCGCATCTCAGGCTGGACGACTGGCGCAGCCGCCTGGCGGTGGTGAGCCAGACGCCGTTCCTGTTCTCCGACACCGTAGCCAACAATATCGCGTTGGGCAAACCGGGGGCGACCCAGGCCGAAATTGAGCATGCGACCAGGCTTGCCAGCGTACATGACGATATTCTGCGTCTGCCGCAGGGCTACGATACCGAAGTGGGCGAGCGCGGCGTGATGCTCTCGGGCGGGCAAAAGCAGCGTATCGCCATTGCGCGTGCACTGCTGCTGGAAGCTGAAATTTTGATCCTCGACGACGCGCTGTCGGCGGTGGATGGTCGTACCGAGCACCAGATCCTGCATAACCTGCGCCAGTGGGGCGAAGGCAAAACCGTGATTATCAGCGCGCACCGCCTCTCGGCGTTGACCGATGCCAGTGAGATAATCGTGATGCAGCACGGGCATATCGCCCAGCGCGGCAGCCACGAGGCGCTGGCGGGGCAAAGCGGCTGGTATCGCGATATGTATCGCTATCAGCAACTGGAGGCCGCGCTTAACGACGCGCCGGCAGAGGAGGTGCCTCATGCGTAAAGCAGGACAACTCTGGCCGACGCTGAAACGGCTGCTGGCCTATGGCTCCCCGTGGCGTAAACCGCTCACCGTGGCGGTGGGGATGATGTGGATAGCCGCGATTGCCGAAGTGAGCGGCCCGATGCTCATCAGCTATTTCATCGATAACATGGTCGCAAAAGACTACCTGCCCCTCGGCATTGTGGCCGGGCTGGCCGCGGTGTACGTCGGGCTTCAGGTGCTGGCGGCGAGCCTGCACTATATGCAGTCGCTGCTGTTTAACCGTGCCGCCGTGGGGGTGGTACAGCAGCTGCGTACCGACGTCATGGACGCGGCGCTGCGCCAGCCACTGAGCGCGTTCGATACCCAGCCGGTGGGCGAAATCATCTCCCGCGTCACCAACGATACGGAAGTGATCCGCGATCTGTACGTTACCGTCGTCGCCACCGTACTACGCAGCGCGGCGCTGATAGGTGCGATGCTGGTAGCGATGTTCAGCCTCGACTGGCGCATGGCGCTGGTCGCGCTGTGCATCTTCCCGGCGGTGATTGTGGTGATGCTGATTTATCAACGTTACAGCACGCCAATCGTGCGCCGCGTGCGGGCATACCTGGCGGATATCAACGACGGTTTTAACGAAATTATTAACGGCATGAGCGTTATTCAGCAGTTCCGCCAGCAGGCGCGCTTTGGTGAACGGATGAACGAGGCCAGTCGTTCGCACTACATGGCGCGAATGCAGACGCTGCGTCTCGACGGCTTCCTGCTGCGTCCGCTGCTGAGCCTGTTTTCCGCGCTGGTGCTCTGCGGGTTGCTGATGCTGTTTGGTTTCACCTCTGTCGGAACAATTGAAGTGGGGGTGCTGTACGCCTTCATCAGCTATCTGGGGCGGCTCAACGAACCGCTGATTGAACTGACGACCCAGCAGTCGATGCTGCAGCAGGCGGTGGTCGCCGGTGAACGCGTTTTTGCGCTGATGGACCGCCCGCGTCAGACCTACGGTCACGACACCACACCGCTACAGAGCGGGTCGATTGATATTGATAACGTCTCGTTTGCTTATCGCGATGACCGGCTGGTGCTGCAGAATATTAACCTCAGCATCCCGTCCCGCAGTTTCGTGGCGCTGGTGGGGCATACCGGCAGTGGGAAAAGTACCCTTGCCAGCCTGCTGATGGGCTATTACCCGCTAAGCCAGGGTGACATCCGTCTTGACGGGCGTTCGCTGTCTACCCTGAGCCACTCGGTGCTGCGCCAGGGCGTGGCGATGGTGCAGCAGGATCCGGTGGTGATGGCCGAGTCGTTCTTCGTCAACGTTACCCTTGGGCGTGACGTCAGCGAAGAGCAGGTGTGGAAGGCGCTGGAGACGGTGCAGCTCGCGGAGCTTGCGCGCAGCCTGCCTGAGGGGATCCATACTCACCTTGGCGAGCAGGGGAATAATCTCTCAGTGGGGCAGAAACAGCTGCTGGCGCTGGCCCGTGTGCTGGTGGATACCCCGCAGGTGCTGATCCTCGACGAAGCCACCGCTAACATAGACTCCGGTACCGAGCGTGCGATCCAGCAGGCGCTGAGCGCCGTGCGCGAGCACACTACGCTTGTGGTGATTGCCCACCGTCTTTCGACCATCGTGGAAGCCGATACCATTATGGTGCTCCACCGGGGTGAAGCCGTTGAGCAGGGTTCACACCAGCAACTGCTTGAAGCCAAAGGCCGTTACTGGCAAATGTATCAGCTGCAGCTTGCCGGAGAAGAGCTTGCCGCCAGCGCTGAGGAAGATGTCTTAACCGCCTGATGCACCAGCGGCAGGCATTTTTCTAACACAATGCTTTTGTGACACGCATCATGCACCCGCATGGTGCGTTTTTCGTTTTTATCCCGCGATTGTAATGGCGTAACCCCCGCAATTTGCCGCCTGACGGCACGATTTTTACTTTTGGCATGCCCCTTGCTTTGAACCCTGTGTTAGCTGCAGCCATTAGTGAATTCTGACTGGAGGGGATCTATGAAGCTGGTTACCGTGGTAATCAAACCATTCAAACTGGAGGACGTCCGCGAGGCGCTCTCCGCAATTGGTATTCAGGGGCTGACCGTCACGGAAGTGAAAGGTTTTGGTCGTCAGAAAGGCCATGCCGAGCTTTACCGTGGGGCAGAGTACAGCGTCAATTTCCTGCCAAAAGTGAAAATCGATGTAGCGATTGCGGACGATCAGCTCGATGAGGTCATCGACGTGGTCACTAAAGCCGCCTACACCGGGAAAATTGGCGACGGCAAAATCTTCGTCGCCGAACTGCAGCGCGTCATTCGCATTCGTACCGGCGAAGCCGACGAAGCGGCACTCTGATTTCGGGCACACAGCGATAGGGTACCACGATGAAAAAACCTTTGATGAAAGCAAGCCTGGCGGCGCTGGCGCTGATGCCGGGTCTGGCGCTGGCAGCACCGGCGGTGGCGGATAAAGCAGACAACGCCTTTATGATGATTTGTACCGCGCTGGTGCTGTTTATGAGCATCCCCGGTATTGCCCTGTTCTACGGTGGCCTTATCCGCAGCAAGAACGTCCTTTCAATGCTGACCCAGGTCACCGTCACCTTTGCGCTGGTGTGCGTGCTGTGGGTGGTGTACGGCTACACGCTTGCCTTCGGTAGCGGTGGCAACTTCTTTGGCAGCTTCGAGTGGGTGATGCTGAAGAACATTGAGCTGAAAGCGCTGATGGGCACCTTCTATCAGTATATCCACGTCGTGTTCCAGGCGTCGTTTGCCTGCATCACCGTTGGCCTGATTGTCGGTGCGCTGGCGGAGCGTATTCGCTTCTCCGCGGTGCTGATTTTTGTGGTGGTGTGGATGACGCTCTCTTATGTTCCGATCGCCCATATGGTGTGGGGGGGCGGCCTGCTGGCCTCGCACGGTGCGCTGGACTTCGCGGGTGGTACCGTTGTGCATATCAATGCTGCGGTGGCCGGGCTGGTGGGGGCGTATCTCATCGGTAAACGCGTCGGGTTCGGCAAAGAAGCGTTCAAACCGCATAACCTGCCGATGGTGTTCACCGGTACCGCGATCCTCTATATCGGCTGGTTTGGTTTTAACGCCGGTTCTGCCAGTGCGGCGAACGAAATTGCGGCGCTGGCGTTCGTCAACACCGTTGTGGCCACCGCTGCCGCCATCCTCGGCTGGGTGTTTGGCGAATGGGTAGTGCGCGGTAAACCTTCTCTGCTGGGAGCCTGTTCCGGCGCCATCGCCGGGCTGGTTGCGGTGACTCCGGCGTGTGGCTATATCGGGGTGGGCGGCTCGCTTATCCTCGGGATTGTTGCCGGCCTGGCGGGGCTCTGGGGCGTGACGGCGCTGAAGCGCTGGCTGCGGGTGGATGACCCTTGTGACGTCTTCGGCGTTCACGGCGTCTGCGGCATCATCGGTTGTATTCTGACCGGGTTCTTCGCCTCTACCGCCTTTGGCGGTGTCGGCTACGCCGAAGGCGTGACGATGTGGCACCAGGTGTTGGTACAGCTCGAAAGCGTCGGGATAACGATCGTCTGGTCAGGCGTGGTGGCCTTTATTGGCTACAAGCTGGCAGACCTGACCGTCGGCCTGCGGGTTCCGGAAGATCAAGAACGCGAAGGGCTGGACGTCAACAGCCACGGCGAGAACGCCTACAACGCATAACTTTTTATATGATTGCCCGGTAGTGTTATCTCTACCGGGCATTATCACCAACTACCCCCGGTTACGCATTACCCCTTCCTGAACGGTCGAGGCGACCAGAATCCCGTCCTGAGTATAAAATTCCCCACGCACAAACCCACGCGCGCTGGAGGCCGAGGTGCTCTCCACGCTGTAGAGCAGCCACTCGTTCATATTGAACGGGCGATGGAACCACATGGAGTGATCGATAGTGGCGACCTGCATCCCTTTTTCAAGGAAGCCCACGCCGTGCGGCTGCAGCGCAACTGGCAGGAAGTTGAAGTCAGAGGCGTAACCCAGCAGGTACTGATGCACGCGGAAATCCTCCGGCACGATGCCGTTGGCGCGGAACCATACCTGACGCGCAGGCTCGGCGACATGGCCTTTCAGCGGGTTATGAAACTCCACCGGGCGAATTTCCAGCGGCTTATCGCAGAGAAACTTCTCTTTAGCCTGCGGCGGCAGCAGGTGCGCCAGTGAGCGGGCGATATCGGTTTCTGACTTCAACCCGTCTGGTGCCGGGGCTGGGGGCATGGCTTTTTGATGCTCGTAGCCGGTTTCCGGCGCCTGGAAGGAGGCGGTCATGTAGAAAATCGGTTTACCGTTCTGGATAGCGGCAACCCGACGGGCGCTGAAGCTGTTGCCATCGCGCAGGACTTCCACGTCGTAGACAATCGGTTTTTGGCTGTCGCCAGGACGCAGAAAATAGCTGTGGAACGAGTGAATCAATCGCTCGGTTGGCACGGTTTCTTTCGCCGCGTACATGGCCTGGCCTACCACTTGTCCACCAAAGACCTGACGTAACCCAAGATCCTCGCTCTGGCCGCGGAATAACCCTTCTTCAATCTTCTCTAAATTTAATAATGTCAGCAGGTTAGACAGTGCCTGACTCATATGAAACCCCAATGTTGAAAACACCGCAGCGGCGCAGAATAGACGGAGTATAACAAAGAAATGAAAGTGGTCAGATGGGTTCAATTGTCTGAATATCAGTGACCGGACAGGTAAATATCTGTGATCTGTGCCACACTTAAAACCGTTACGACTATTCTGACCACTTAATCCGCAGGATTACTGCTGCGGATGCATGGATGAAAAGGAGAAAAGAATGAAACTCGTGCATATTGTTAGTGGTGTTGCTGTTGCGGTCGCCCTGAGCGCCTGTGCTGGTAAAAGCACAAATACACAGACCGTAGAACAGAACCCGAATGCTAACGCGGCGGCCGCACAGCCCGCTGTCCAGCAGCCAACGGTTTCCGGTAGCGTCTGGATCCGTCAGAAAGTGGCCCTGCCGCCGGATGCGGTTCTGACCGTTACCCTCTCTGACGCTTCCCTGGCGGATGCACCATCACGCGTGCTGTCGCAGAAAGCCGTTCGTACCGAGGGTAAACAGGCACCGTTTAGCTTTGCCCTGCCGTATAACCCGGCTGACATCCAGCCGAACGCGCGCATCCTGCTGAGTGCTGCAATTACTCAGAACGGTAAACTGCTGTTCATCACCGATACCTTCCAGTCGGTTATTAACCATGGCGGGACCAAAGCGGATCTGACGCTGGTTCCGGTTCAGCAAACCGCGATCCCGGTTCAGGCACCGACCGATGCTGCTCCGGTCCAGGTTCCATAAGTCGTCCCAGGCCCTCTTCAGCCGAAGAGGGCCACTAATATCGCCAGCGATACTTCTGCATATCAATTTGCCCACTTCCTGAAACCTGAATGCCTTCCGAAAGGAGCGCCTGACGCTGCCGCTGAAGATCGGGGCCGGTCAGGGAGATCGTGCCATGACGGTTAACCACCCGGTGCCATGGCAGCGTTGATCCTTCAGGCAGTCGTTTCAGTACACCACCCACCTGACGTGCCGCGCGCGGTGACCCAGCCAGTAGCGCAACATCGCCATAGGTCGTGACGTAACCTTCCGGAATCGCGGCAACGATTTGCCATACCCGCTGTGGGAAAGAGTCCTGCGGTTCCATATCGGGTTCCTGAGCAGCCAAAAGCACAGAATAAGGCACAGCCTGGAGGATGTGAAGCCGCCTCAGGCCGGTTGTTGAACGGTAAATTCCAGCGCCAGGCCAATCACCTGAGTGGCGCTTGCCGCTGGCTGCACCCGCATGGCGACCAGGCTTTCGAGGAATTTTAGCTTTCTTGCCGTCGTGTTGATGATGAGCTTGGCACGCAGGTCCGGCAGCAGTTGGGAACAGATGGGGTAGATGACCCGGCCGGAAACGGTAATGGGGATCCGGCGAAGGTTGACCGACCTGACCACACCGAGGGTGGCATAGAGTACGGCCACCGGAGTCACGAACAGCACCGGCTGCGGGCTGATGCTGACGAAGTCCAGCAGGAGTTCCGGGCGCAGATAGTTCAGCCCTTTATGTGGAATGGTCACGCCGTCGATGGCTGGCATAGCAAGCGTGAGCGTCTGGGGGAGCGCGTTGACCATGGTGGTTCCCTGCAGCTAATGAGTGGACTTCATTTTAGTCTGGACGAAATCTGCCATTTTGCTGCGAGGGAGTTCGCAATGTGGTGTTTTTCTCTGGGCGGGCAACTGCGCAATAATCCAGCATCTGAACCTGCATGGCTTGCAATTGGCGGGGAAGCCTATGATAATGCGCCTGCGCGTTGGTTAACAACGCTCTCAATGGGGGCTCTGTTGGTTCTCCCGCAATGCTACTCTGTTCACCAGGTCAGGTCCGGAAGGAAGCAGCCAGGGCAGACGACGTGTGTGCCGGGATGTAGCTGGCAGGGCCCCCACCCAATTCTGCGACACCCTTCTCATCACTTCTGAATCGAACACCACATCCCAAATCCATGCTGGATGATGTTCTTGCTCATCGTTTTACGCCTGAAAATTAGATGCTGGTCATCAACGCTCTATATAAATCAATTCATAGTGATAAATACTTCAAGTTTTTTTAAAAGACCAGACTCTACAATTCGCGTGATTTTCTACCAGGCATTTTTCAGGACATTAATATATTAACTAAGGATTGAGCAATGAGTAAGGGGAAAGTTTGGCTGGTTGGCGCGGGCCCGGGTGACGCATCGCTGATAACAGTAAAAGGCTTGCACTGTATTCGTCGCGCAGACGTGATTATTCACGACCGTTTGGTTAATCCTGACCTTTTAAAACAAGCTGAAAAAAATTGCCTTATTATTGATGTCGGGAAAATGCCAAATCATCATCCCATTCCTCAGGATCAAATCAATGCCCTCCTGGTAAAATATGCCATGGCAGGACAGCAGGTTGTTCGCTTAAAAGGTGGAGACCCCTATGTTTTTGGGCGCGGAGGAGAAGAGGCGGAGCAGCTGGCTCGAGAAGGGCTGACATTCGAAGTTGTCCCAGGGATAAGCTCTGCTATTGGTGGGCTGGCGTACGCGGGGATCCCCGTCACGCACCGCAATTACTCCTCCAGCTTTCATGTGGTGACGGGGCATTTATGTCAGGGAAACGACCCACAGAACTGGCATGCGCTAGCACAAATTCACGGTACACTCGTCATTCTGATGGGGATGACCAGGCTTAGCGAAATCTGTCAAAAGCTTATAGAAGGCGGCATGTCGGCGCAGACTCCCGTTGCCGTGGTGATGTACGCCAGCCAGCCGCGCCAGCGGATGGTAAAAGGGACGCTGGCGACGATTCATCTTGAAGTTGAGCGAGAAAAAATCCATGCTCCGGCGCTGATTGTGGTTGGTGAAGTCGTTAATTTGCAGGAAGTACTGGCGTTTGCCGCCACGCCAGCCGCTATCACTACGGACGAAATCCACTGCGAGAATATTGAATGAGTGAACACGGCGGTAACGTTGTCGAAATGGGGCTACAGGCCGGGATTGACCCTGCGCTATTGCTGGATTTTAGCGCCAATATCAATCCCCTTGGGCTCCCGGAAAGCGTTAAATCGCTGATCGTTAATAATCTGCAAGTTATTGAACATTATCCTGATGTCGAATACCGGCATCTTCACCAGGCCATCGCCCGGGCGAACCAGTGTGACTACGACCAGGTGATTGCGGGGAATGGCGAAACTGAGCTGATTTATGGTTTAGTGCGTGCGCTGGCTCCCCGCCTCGCCATGTTACTGGTACCGGGTTTTGCCGAGTATCGCCGCGCGTTGCAGCAGCAGGGATGCCAGATTATCGACTATGCGTTGAGCGAACAGGATGGCTTCCAGGTGACGACTTCGTTACTTGATGCGGTGCGTACCCACCGGCCCGATTGTCTGTTCATTGCGACCCCCAATAACCCAACCGGCTTAATGCCGGATGCTGGTTTGCTCAATCAACTTGCCACGCTTTGTGAAACGCTGCAGATAGCGCTGATTGTTGACGAAGCTTTCATTGATTTTCTCCCCTCAGGTTCAGGGCTTGCTGCGCGCTTAAAGACGTCGCGATACCTGTATTTACTGCGATCGCTTACGAAGTTCTTCGCCATTCCGGGCCTGCGTTTAGGGTATCTTTTGAGTGGGCATACCGAGCTCATTACGTTGATGAAAAACACCCGTGAGCCGTGGACCATCAACGCGTTGTCCGCTCTGGTTGGTCAGCATTTACTTACTGATGAACGTTACATACAGGCCAGCCATGAGTACATCGCCCGCCAGCGGGATGAACTGTGGCGGAGACTGGACGGTTTCCCATCGCTGGTGGTGTGGAAAAGTGCGGTGAATTTCATCTTTTTCAGATGTCTTCGGCACAACCTTAACCTGCAGCAGGCGCTATTGCAGCACCATATTCTTATCCGTCACTGCGCAAACTTTCCCGGCCTTGATGGTTCCTGTTATCGGGTCGCGGTACGTACCGAAGAGCAAAACAAAAAGCTCATCAATGCCTTAACCGACGTATTGCAGGAAGGCTGACCTTTTTTGCCGTCAGAGTAAGGTCACCCCACCTTCAACCATGGTTAACAGGTGCTGCTCAGGCCAGTGTGCAGTGAGGTGTTTTTTCCCGAGGTGCCAGCGCACCTGCTCAACGTCATGCTTGCGGCGGTCCAGTAATAACCCCACCACGCTGCCGCTATGTGCCACGTTAATACCGTATAAATCGCACGCCTCAGCCACATCCAGCAGGGTGGAAAAATGCGGTTTTGGTAATAACGGCTGGCTGGCGATGGCGCTTAGCGTGGCGGCTTCCCCCAGAAGAATGGGGTCATGAGAAGCGCAGGCCAGACGTACTTTTTCCCACGCCTGTTTCAGCATCGGGGCACCGGCAAGCAGTCCGGCGCGCCGCGGCGTGCGATGATAATCTTCTGTGCGCAACGTTTCCGGGCTCTCAAGCACTAATACGTCGATTTTGGGCTGCGCTGCGCAAGCCTCTTGCGTTGAGGCATCATTATGGTCGAAAAGCGTGAGCCGGCGAAAAATGGTGCTGTCGGTGGGCTCCAGCGCAACGCAAAGCTTCGCCAGCGTAGCTTCATCGAGGGTATGCCCCAGATGATGCGCGGTGGCAACGGCGGTGGCGGCGATGTCGGCAGTGCTACTGGCCATGCCTTTGGCAATCGGAATAGTGGAGTGGATCTCTAAGCGCAGGCTCTGGCTCATTTTCACCGGGTAATGAAACAGCGCCAGGACCTGGTTTATCATGGCACGTGAGAGGGGGCGCTCATCGGCAAGAGGGGCCCCCGAACGGACTTCCACGGTGCTATACCAGTCGATCGGGCAGGAGATCAGTTTTTCACTGTCCAGAATCCAGCCCTGGATTAATTCTCCGCACGATGCAGGGCACTGCGCAACAGCCACGTTTTCACCTTTATGCTCAGAAATCTTCCGCGGAATAGTGTCATGGGGATAGTGCTATTACCATGATTTTTCGCAATGTGCGGATCCATAATACTGAGTCTGAATATCTTTTATTGGTGCTTATCGTAAACTTGATATATTGGGAATGTTTCTGAAATTATTTAATTTGATATCGATGGTTGTTGTCAAAAAAATACGTTAGTGAATAGTTGGCAATAAATTGTCATAGCGCAAGAAATATTGTTTTTATCGCAAAATGAAATGCCATTGTTATTTTTTGTGATAAAGCGCCGGGTTGTGCCTAATTGTATTCATTACCATCGTGGCGAATTTAATCAGCGCGACATGATGTTTGCTAAGTATTTTCTTATACGAGTCGATTGTCGTATCAGTTATGTGTAATAGTGCCTGTGAGAAAGCCCATTTCTCGCAGATGTAAGCCAACAGGTTCACACAATTGTGTCAGGGAAGGGGGTGTAAATCCCCCGCAGCCCCCGCTGCTGTGATGCTGACGACCCCGTAGATACCACTGATCGCGAGATTGGGAAGGGCGGGTGAGGATGACGCTAAGCCAGAAGACCTGCCTGTCGGTAACTACCAACAACTTCGGTGGGAAGTGGGTTGCTCTGATGCATAAAGCCTTACGACGGGTTTCGTGTATCTCTACACCCCTACCACCCTGAACAGGATCGGGGTCATGGCGGCAAAGCAGTACGCGTTTGTGCTGGCAGGGACAGGAAGTGGCTGTGGGAAAACCACAGTAACGCTTGGCTTGTTAAGCTTATTGCAACAGCGTGGGTTACGCGTACAGCCCTACAAAGTGGGGCCGGATTACCTCGATACCGGCTGGCATTCAGCAGTCTGCGGCGTGACTTCCCGAAATCTCGATAGCTTCATGCTCCCTGAACCGGTGCTGAATGCTTTGTTCTGCGAGCAGATGCAGGATGCGGATATCGCGGTTATTGAGGGGGTGATGGGGCTGTACGACGGCTGCGGTACCGATCCGAATGACTGCAGCACGGCGGCCATGGCGAAGCAACTTGGCTGCCCGGTTATCCTGCTGGTCGACGGAAAAGCCGTTTCCACCTCCATTGCCGCAACGGTCATGGGTTTTCAGCACTTCGACCCCGCGGTGCCAGTCGCGGGTGTGATAGTTAATCGCGTCAACAGTGAATCCCATTACCAGCTGCTGAAAACGGCTATTGAGCACTATTGCGCCGTACCTGTCTTTGGTTACGTCCCCCATGTTAGTGGCATTGCCTTACCGGAAAGACATCTGGGGCTGGTGACCGCCCGTGAGTCCGTGGTGAACCAGCAGCCCTGGCGAGATTTTGCCGCAGTGCTCACTCAAACGCTGGATATCGACTCGCTGCTGGCGTGCTGCGAGATAACGGCGTTACCTCAGGGGGGCTGGCCTGAACGCCCGGCAGAAGACGCCGGTCACGGCCTGACGCTTGCGCTGGCGGATGACGAGGCGTTCAACTTCTATTATCCCGATAACATTAGCCTGCTTGAGCGCACCGGCGTTGAGGTTGTCCGCTTCAGCCCGCTACATGACTCTCATTTGCCCGAGTGCCAGATGGTCTGGCTGGGAGGCGGCTACCCTGAGCTGCATGCCGGTAAGCTTGCGGCTAACGCATCCATGCTCAGCAGCCTGCGCAGGGCCCATCAGCGCGGTGTGGCAATTTACGCCGAATGCGGCGGGTTGATGTATCTCGGAACCACGCTTGAGGATGCGGACGGTAACGTTCACCGGATGGCTAATCTTATCCCCGGCCACAGCAAAATGGGCCAGCGCCTGACTCGTTTTGGCTACTGTGAAGCGCAGGCGTGCCGGGCCACGCTGCTGGCGGATACCGGAGAAACCCTTCGCGGACACGAATTTCATTACTCAGATTTTACCCCTGAGACACCGGCCGTACTGGCGTGTCGCAAGGTACGGGATGGCGTAACGCAGCAGGAGTGGTTGGGAGGGTGGCAGGTGGGAAGCGCCTTTGCCAGCTATTTGCACCTTCATTTTGCCCAGCGTCCCCTGATGCTTGAACGCTGGCTGCTGGCGGCAAGGGAGGCGCAATGACGATACTGGCGTGGTGTATCGCCTGGCTGCTCGACATCTTCATTGGTGACCCGCATCACTGGCCGCATCCGGTGCGCTGGATTGGCAATCTTATCAACGTGATGCAGCGAGTGATTCGCCGTTATTGCCATAGCGATGCCGCGCTGCGCGTGGGCGGTGGGGTGATGTGGCTGGTGGTGGTCGGGGGGACGTGGAGCGTTACCTGGGGCGTGCTGGCGTTGGCGCAGGCGATTCATCCCTGGCTGGGCTGGCTGGTAGAGGTGTGGATTATCTTCACCGTGCTTGCCGGGCGTTCTCTGGCCAACGCGGCACGGGACGTGGAGCGGCCTTTGCGGGCCGGAGCCCTTAGCGCAAGCCGCGAAAAACTCTCGTGGATCGTGGGCCGCGATACGTCGCAGCTGCAACCGGAACAGATCAACCGGGCGGTGGTGGAGACCGTTGCCGAGAATACCGTTGACGGCATCATTGCGCCGTTGTTCTTTCTTCTGCTCGGCGGGGCCCCGCTGGCAATGGCCTATAAAGCGGTCAACACCCTCGACTCCATGGTGGGCTACAAGCATGAAAAATACCGGGCCATCGGTATGGTTAGCGCACGTCTGGATGATGTGGCGAACTATCTCCCGGCGCGGCTGAGCTGGTTATTACTGAGCGCAGCGGCATGGATTTGCCGTCACGATTACTCCCGTGCGCTGCGTATCGGCTGGCGCGATCGCTACAACCACAGTAGCCCCAACTGTGCCTGGGCGGAGGCGACCGTCGCGGGGGCGTTGGGCATTCGGTTGGGTGGTCCGAATGACTACTTTGGTGAGCGGGTAGAAAAACCGTGGATCGGTGACGCCCAGCGAGCGATTGCGGTAGACGATATCTCGCGGACGATTCGACTGATGTGGGTTGCTTCAACGCTGGCGCTGGTGCTGTTCATTATCGTGCGCTGGCTTCTGGTTGGCGCCGACTGAGGATAACAGACTATGCAATACATCAAGCAGCCCCAGGCCATTGAAGCCAAAAGCTTTGACATCATTGGCGAGATAATCAGTGAAACGCGTCCGGATTTTCAGTTTGCCAGTCCGTTGCACGAGGCGATTATTAAGCGCGTTATTCACACCACCGCTGACTTCGACTGGCTCGATATTCTCTGGTTTTCTGATGACGTGCTCGCGCAACTCACCGCCGCGCTCAGCCGCCCGTCGGTCATCTACACCGATACCACCATGGCACTTTCCGGCATCAATAAAACGTTGCTTGCCCGCTTCGGCGGCGAGTGCCGCTGTTTTATCAGCGATCCGCGGGTGATGGCGCAGGCTAAAGCGCAGGGGATCACCCGCTCGATGGCGGCGGTGGATATTGCCGTGGAGGAAAAGGGCGAGAAGATCTTTGTTTTTGGTAATGCGCCAACGGCGCTGTTTCGCCTGCTGGAACACGATGTCGCCGTCAGCGGCGTAGTGGGGGTTCCGGTCGGCTTTGTGGGGGCCGCTGAATCAAAAGAGGCCCTGACCCGCAGCCGGTTGCCCGCCATCGCGGCAATGGGGCGCAAAGGGGGGAGTAACGTAGCGGCAGCGATCGTGAACGCCATCCTTTATTCCCTGCAGGGGGCGCGATGAGCGAACAGCCCTTCGATGCCCCGGTATGGCATAACGGCAAAGCGCTGCGCAAAGGCTACACCACGGGCTCTTGCGCGACGGCGGCGGCCAAAGTCGCCGCGCTGATGGTGCTGCGCCAGCATGTTATCCGGCAGATTTCGATTGTAACGCCCTCCGGCGTTACGCTGTGCCTGAACGTTGAGTCGCCGCATATTGAGGGAGAGCAGGCGGTGGCCGCCATTCGTAAGGACGGCGGCGATGATGTCGATGCCACGCACGGCATGCTGATTTTCGCTCGCGTAACGCTCAACAGCAGCGGGGCGATCGTGCTGTCGGGCGGCGAAGGGGTGGGAACGGTCACGCGTAAAGGCGCGGGGCTACCCGTTGGCAGTGCGGCGATTAACCGTACTCCCCGGCAGACCATCGAGGCGGCCGTGCGTGAGGTGATTGGTCCGGCGCGCGGTGCTGAAGTGCACATTTTTGCCCCGGAAGGCGAAGCGCGGGCGCAGAAAACCTACAACGCACGTCTCGGCATTCTGGGGGGGATTTCGATTATCGGCACCACCGGCATCGTGACCCCGATGTCGGAAGATAGCTGGAAGCGCTCGCTCTCGCTGGAGCTGGAAATAAAACGCGCCGCCGGGCTTGAGCGCGTGGTGCTGGTGCCGGGAAACCACGGTGAGCGCTTCGTGCGTGAACAGCTGGCTATTGATGGCGATATCGTGGTCACCATGAGCAACTTTGTCGGCTACATGATTGAAGAAGCGGTACGCCTGGGTTTTCAGCATATTGTCCTGGTGGGCCACCCCGGAAAACTCATCAAAATTGCGGCGGGTGTTTTCCACACCCATAGCCACATTGCCGATGCCCGTATGGAAACCCTGGTGGCCCATCTGGCCCTGCAGGGGGCGCCGCGAGCGCTGCTGGCTCTGATAAGCGAATGCGATACTACCGAAGCCGCCATGGAGCATATCGAGGCCTTCGGTTTCCAGCATATTTACTCTCATCTTGCTAAACGGATCTGCCAGCGAGTCCTGCAGATGCTGCGCTTCACTAAAAACCCGCCAGTTTGTGACGCCATCATGTTCTCTTTTGACAACCAGGTGCTGGGCAGTAACCGCCCGGTAGAGCTGATTGCTCAGGCGTTGCGATGTTAACGGTCGTGGGAATGGGACCTTCAGGGTTGCACCTGATGACCCCCGCCGCGCGTGAGGCGATAGATCACGCGGATGCGCTGGCGGGCGGAGCGCGCCATTTGCAGCAGTTTCCGGCGTTTGGTGGGGAGTCTTTTACGCTTGGCGCCAATATTCCGGAGCTGCTCGGCTGGATTGCGGCACGCCAGGAGCGTCGCGTGGTGGTTATGGCTTCCGGCGATCCGCTGTTTTACGGCATCGGCACGCGGCTGGTGGCGCACTTCGGTGCGGAGCACGTACGCATTATTCCGGGGATCAGCGCCGTCCAGTATCTGTGCGCACAGGCTGGAATTGATATGAACGAAATGTGGCTGACCAGCAGCCATGGCCGCCGCGTCTGTTTTGACGAGCTGGCGCGCCATCACAAAGTGGCGATGGTCACCGACGGGCTGTGTGGCCCACGGGAAATTGCCGCCCAGCTGATCGCGCGGGGAAAAGGGTATCGCTGGATGGTCATTGGCGAAAACCTGGCGATGGAAAACGAAGCGATCCACTGGCTCCCCGTCAGTGAAGTCCATAACGAATATGCAATGAACGCGGTGGTGATCCTCGATGAACGATGAGCTTTTTCTGCGCGGCGAGGCGGTGCCGATGACCAAAGAAGCCGTGCGCGCGCTGGCGCTTGCCTGGCTTGAACTGCCCCGCGCTCGCCACCTGATTGATGTCGGTGCGGGCACCGGGAGCGTGTCGATTGAGGCGGCGCTGCAGTTTCCGTCGCTACAGGTGACGGCCATCGAGCGGAACCCGGCGGCCCTGCGGTTACTTAACGAGAACCGCCAGCATTTTTCCTGCCACAACATCGACATTGTATCCGGCGTGGCGCCGCTGGCCGTGGCGGATAAAGCCGATGCGATATTCCTGGGAGGGAGCGGAGGGCATCTCACCGCGCTCATCAACTGGGCCCTGCAGCAGTTGCATCCCGGCGGCCGTCTGGTGATGACGTTTATCTTGCTGGAAAACCTGAATACCGCGCTGGCCCATTTGCAGCAGAGCGGCATTAAGGCGCTGGAGTGTCAGCAAATGCAGATATCAACGCGGGTCCCACTCGGCAGCGGCCACTACTTCAAACCGAATAATCCCGTTTACGTTATTGCCTGCCAGAAGGAAGAGCACGATGTCTGAGACCTTTGAATCCCGCTGCGTGTGGTTTGTCGGCGCCGGGCCTGGTGACCGCGAGCTGATTACTCTTAAAGGGTATCGGTTGTTGCAGCAGGCGCAGGTGGTGATTTACGCCGGTTCGCTGATAAACACCGAACTGCTGGAGTATTGCCCGCCAGACGCGGAGTGTCACGATAGCGCAGAGCTGCATCTGGAGCAGATCCTCAATCTGATGGAAGCCGGCGTAAAGGCCGGGAAAACCGTTGTTCGTCTGCAGACGGGGGATGTTTCACTCTACGGGTCCGTGCGCGAACAGGGAGAAGAACTGACCAAACGCGGCATTGCGTGGCAGGTGGTGCCGGGCGTCAGCGCCTTTCTCGGCGCGGCGGCGCAGCTTGGCGTTGAGTACACCGTTCCTGAAGTTTCCCAGAGCCTGATTATCACTCGTCTTGAAGGACGTACCCCGGTACCGGAGCGCGAACAGCTGGAGTCGTTTGCCCGCCATCGCACCTCAATGGCTATCTATCTTTCAGTCCAGCGCATCAACCGGGTGGCGGAACGGCTTATTGAAGGGGGCTATCCGGCGACGACACCGGTAGCGGTGGTTTATAAAGCCACCTGGGCGGAGAGCCAGACCGTGCGCGGCACGCTTGCGGATATCGCCGATAGAGTGCGCGATGCGGGGATCCGCAAAACCGCGCTGATACTGGTCGGTGATTTTCTCGGCAAAGAGTACCACTACTCAAAACTCTACGCGGCGGACTTCAGCCATGAATACCGTAAAGCCTGAGCCTGCTGCACTTTTTTGCCTGACACCCGGCGGCGTCCGCCTGGCGAAGCGTCTGGCGGCGATGATGCCGTTAACCTGCTTTACCAGCGACTCACTGCTCGAAGATGGCTTTATGCCGCTTGAGGGGGGATTTGCCACGGCGATGCGGGAAGCCTTTACCCGTTACCCGGCGCTGATTTTTATCGGCGCAACGGGCATTGCGGTACGCGTACTGGCTCCGTTGCTCAGCGATAAGCTGAGCGATCCCGCCGTGGTGGTGATCGATGAACGCGGGCAATACGTTATCAGCCTGCTTGCCGGACACGCAGGGGGCGCGAACGCGCTGACCCGTGCTCTGGCCGGGATGCTGGGCGCGGAGCCGGTAATTACAACCGCCACCGACGTTAACGACATGGCCGCGCTGGACACGCTTGCGTTCCAGTTGGACGCCCGGATGCACGGCTTTCGTTCAGCGGTGAAAGCCGTTAACCAGATGCTGGTCAGCCGCCAGCGCGTTGGCCTGTGGTGTGATGATGAGCTGGCAGAAGCCGTCAGCCAGTGCGACTGCCGTGGGTTTATCCCGGTTGCAAAGCTCAATGAACTTCCCCGCCTGGAGGCGCTGGTGTGCATCACGCTACGTCATGAGCTTCCGGAACTACTGTTACCACACTGGAAATTAGTGCCTCAACGGGTGGTGGCGGGCATCGGTTGTCGCCGTGGTACCCCGTATCCGCTGCTGGCAGCGCTGCTGGCGCGAAAGCTAAAAGCCCAGCAATTCGATCCGCTGGCGCTAAAGGCGATAGGCAGCATCTCGCTGAAACAAGACGAGGCTGGGTTAATTCAGCTCGCCGCCAGCCTTCACGTACCGTTTGAAACCTTTTCTGCTGAGGCGTTGCGGGAGCATGAACACCGCTTCCCGGCATCATCATTTGTCCGCAATACGGTGGGAACAGGGAGCGTCTCGGGCCCGGCCGCCTGGCTGCTGAGCCAGGGGCAGATAGCAGGCGAAACCCTGCGAGAACAGGGCGTCACTATAACTTTGGGAGTTGCACACTGATGTTAACCGTAATCGGAATCGGTCCTGGCTCACAGGCCATGATGACCATGGAAGCCGTCGACGCCTTGCAGGCAGCAGACATTATCGTTGGCTACAAAACCTACACCCATCTGGTGAAAGCGTTTACCGGCGACAAACAGGTTATCAAGACGGGCATGTGCAAAGAGATTGAGCGCTGCCAGACGGCGATTGAACTGGCGCAGGCCGGACATCACGTGGCGCTTATCAGCAGCGGTGATGCCGGTATTTACGGTATGGCGGGGCTGGTGCTGGAGCTGGTAAGCAAGCAGAAGCTGGATGTGGAAGTACGCCTGATCCCCGGTATGACCGCCAGCATTGCCGCGGCATCTTTGCTTGGTGCTCCGCTGATGCATGATTTCTGCCACATCAGCCTGAGTGACCTGCTGACCCCGTGGCCAGTTATCGAAAAACGCATCATTGCCGCCGGCGAGGCGGACTTCGTTATCTGTTTCTATAACCCGCGTAGCCGGGTGCGTGAAGGTCATCTGGCGCGTGCATTTTCACTCCTCAGTGCCAGTAAAAGCGCGGAAACCCCGGTTGGCGTCGTGAAATCCGCCGGGCGTAAAAAGCAGGAAAAATGGCTGACCACGCTGGGGGGGATGGATTTTGAACCCGTGGATATGACAAGCCTGGTAATTGTCGGCAACAAAGCGACGTATGTGCAGGATGGGCTGATGATCACACCGCGAGGCTACTTGCTGTGAACGCAGGTGAGGTGCTGGTTATTGGCGGCACCAGCGATGCTCGTGCCCTGTGCCAGCAGCTGGATGCGGCCGGGGTGGCTTACACCCTGTCGGTAGCGACATCGGTGGGGGCGCAACTGGCGAGCGGTATTAAAGGCCACCTGCGCTGCGGCCGCATGGAGCAGGCGCAGATGGTTGACTGGCTTAAAGCCAGCGCGACCCGCTGGGTGATTGACGCTTCCCATCCGTATGCAGAGGTGGTGAGCCGTAACATCCTGATGGCTTGTGCAGCCACCGGGGTTTTGCTGACCCGTTATCAGCGCCCCGAAGCGTCTGAGACCCTGAATCATCCACTGCTTTACCGGGTACAGAGTCTCGAGGCGGCCTGCGAGGTCGCCCGGCAACTCGGTGAAAGGGTACTGCTGACCACGGGCAGTAATGCGCTGGCGCGCTGGCGTGCAGGGCTTGCGGAAAAAACGTTGCTGGCCCGCGTGCTGCCGGTTCCTGAGGTGATAGCCCAGTGCGTGGCACTTGGTTTTGGTGTTGATCAGATCTTTGCCCTGTGCGGCCCGTTCAGTGCTGAATTTAACGCTGCGTTTTACCGCCAGTGCCGGGCAGACGTTGTGATAACAAAAGCCTCCGGCAAAGAAGGAGGATATCTGGAGAAGGTCCAGCCCTGTCTGGAGGCTGGTATTCCCTGCATTGTGATAACACGCCCGACGCCGCTGGTGACGGGAGAGGAGTTACTGGAAAGTCAGGCTGCCTTTGCTCAACGTTTGGCACGCTGGCTGGTCGCTGCTTAAGGAGTAAGAGATGAAGAAGGCACTTCTGGTGATTAGTTTCGGCACCAGCTATCACGATACCTGCGAGAAGAACATTGTGGCCTGCGAGCGTGAGCTGGCGGCGAGCTGTCCCGATCGGCAACTGTTTCGGGCGTTCACCTCCGGGATGATTATCCGCAAACTGAAACAGCGCGATGGCATTGAAGTCGACACCCCGCTGCTGGCGCTGCAAAAGCTGGCCGAGCAGGGCTATCAGGATGTCGCGGTTCAGTCGTTGCACATTATTAATGGTGACGAATACGAAAAAATCGTGCGCGACGTGCAGAGTATGAAACCGCAGTTTTCCCGCCTGACGATTGGGGTACCGCTGCTGAGTCAGCATCACGATTACGCTCAGCTGATGCAGGCTTTACAGCAACAAATGCCATCCGTTGGCGCAACGGAAAAAGTGGTGTTTATGGGGCATGGTGCCAGCCACCACGCATTTGCCGCCTATGCCTGCCTTGATCACATGATGATGACGAAAAACTTCCCGGCCCGGATTGGCGCGGTAGAGAGCTACCCGGAGGTTGAAACGCTGATTGCAGCCCTGGGCAAAGAGGGGATAACCGCAGTTCATCTCATGCCGCTGATGCTGGTCGCCGGGGACCATGCCATTAATGACATGGCGTCCGATGATGCTGACTCATGGAAAACGCTATTTAACGCCGCCGGGATCCATGCGACGCCCTGGCTTAACGGGCTGGGGGAAAATCCGGCGGTACGGGCGATGTTTGTGGCCCATCTGCATCACGCGCTGAACATGAGCGTGGAGGCCGCGGCATGAGCGGCAAACTCTATGCGCTGAGCACCGGCCCGGGAGCCAGCGACCTGGTCACTGTGCGTGCCGCACGCCTCCTGGGCCAGCTGGATGTGCTTTACGCCCCGGCGGGGCGTAAAGGTGGCGATAGCCTGGCGTTATCGATTGTTCGTGAATACGTCGGCGCACAAACCCAGATCCGCAGTTATCACTTCCCGATGAGCGCCGATGGCGCTGAAAAAGAAGCCGTCTGGGACGAGGTGGCCTCTGCGTTAACCGCCGAGGTAAAGGCAGGGAAGCAGGTTGGATTCATCACCCTGGGGGATGCCATGTTGTTCAGCACCTGGGTGTTCTTATTGCAGCGCATCGGCCGCGTTGACTGGCTGGAGATTGTCCCTGGCGTGACGTCGTTTGCCGCTATTGCGGCACGGGCAAAAACGCCGCTGGCGATGGAGCAGCAGTCGTTGGCCGTTATCTCCTGTACCGCTCCGGAAGCGGAAATAGAGCAGGCGTTAAAACAACACGACAGCCTGGTGTTGATGAAGGTCTATGGTCGCTTTGCGCGAATGAAAGCATTACTGAAACAGGCCGGATTACTGGACTGTGCACTCATGATGTCCGAAGCCACGCTCCCCGGCGAGCAGTGCTGGCGGCATCTGGATGATGTCGAGGATCGGCAGACGTTACCGTATTTTTCGACCATCCTGGTTAACAAACAGTGGGGGAATACAGAATGAAACTTGAACAGCAGCTGAAGCAGCTGTCATTCAGCGGTCTGGCGGCAGCGCTACTGCTGATAGTCGTCCCGGAACAGGCGTTTGCGATGCACATTATGGAGGGGTTCCTACCCCCGATGTGGGCACTGGCGTGGTGGCTGCTCTTTTTACCGTGCCTGTGGTACGGGCTGGTGCGTTTGCGCCGAATCGTGCAGGAAGACAACCACCAGAAAGTCCTGTTGGCGCTGTGCGGGGCGTTTATTTTTGTCCTGTCTGCGCTGAAGATCCCGTCAGTGACCGGCAGCTGCTCACACCCGACCGGCGTTGGGTTGGCGGTGATTCTGTTTGGCCCGGGGGTGGTGGCCATCCTCGGCGCTATCGTGCTGCTGTTTCAGGCGCTGCTGCTGGCGCACGGTGGCTTAACTACGCTGGGCGCGAACGGAATGTCGATGGCGGTCATTGGCCCGATTGCTGGATATCTGGTGTGGAAAATGGCCTGTCGTGCGGGAATTCGTCGCGATGTCGGGGTGTTTCTCTGTGCCATGCTGGCTGACCTGGTGACCTATTTTGTCACTTCCGTACAGCTGGGGGTCGCCTTTCCGGACCCTGCGTCCGGCGCCACCGGCTCCATCGTGAAGTTTATGGGGATTTTCTGTCTGACGCAGATCCCGATAGCCATCGCGGAAGGGCTGTTGACCGTGATGATTTACGACCAGTTGACCAAACGTCAGTTGATTACTGCACAGGGACATTAAGATGAAAAAGACGCTGATACTGCTCGCGATGGTGATTGCGCTGGTCATCGTGCCATTCTTTGTCGATCACGGTGGCGAATTTGGTGGTTCAGACGGGGAAGCCGAAAACCAGATTCAGGTGGTGGCTCCTCATTATGAACCATGGTTCCAGCCACTGTATGAACCCGCCAGCGGTGAAATTGAAAGCCTGCTGTTTACGCTGCAGGGATCGCTGGGGGCCGCGGTGATTTTCTATATTCTGGGCTACAGCAAAGGCAGACAACGTCGTGATGACCGGTCTTGACCGACTTAGCTATCAGAGCCGCTGGTTTCATGTTGCGCCGCAGCGCAAATTCTTCTTCTGGCTGCTGCTTATTGTGCTGGCTTTTACCCTGCCTCCGCTGGGGCAGGGGATCCTGCTGGCCTTCACCGCGGCGCTGACCTGCTGGTTGCTGCGGATCTCGTTCTGGCGCTGGTGCACCTGGATGGCGCTGCCGCTCAGTTTTTTACTGATTGGCGTTCTGACTATCCTCGTGAGCATAAGCCGCGACCCACAAACGATGATGTTCGGGCTACCGCTGGGGCATTACTGGCTCGGGATCACTTCAGCAGGATCTAGCATGGCCAGCCAGACCTTCTGGCGTAGTCTGGCGGCGCTGGCGGCGACCTTCTGGCTGGTGCTGAATCTGCCATTTTCGCAGCTGATTTTGCTGCTTAAGTGGGCACGCGTGCCACGGCTTCTGACCGAGCTGATTCTGCTGACCTGGCGTTTTATTTTTATTTTGTTGGATGAAGCGCTGGCTATTCATCGCGCGCAGACGCTGCGCTTTGGCTACCGCAGCCTGCCAAACGGCTATCGCTCTCTGGCGATGCTGGTGGGAGTGCTGTTTACCCGTGTACTGATCCGCTATCAGCAGATGGCGGCAGCGCTCGACGTCAAATTGTATCAGGGTGATTTTCACCTGTAAGGGAAGGCACTATGCTTGCCACGACCGAACTTTGGTTTCGCTACCAGGATGCACAGGTTCTGAAGGGGGTGACGATGGATTTCACCTCGCAGGCCGTAACCGGGCTGGTGGGCGCCAACGGCTGCGGAAAATCCACGCTGTTTATGAATTTGAGTGGGTTATTGCGCCCGCAGCAGGGCGCGGTTCTGTGGCAGGGCAAACCACTGGATTACAGCAAACGGGGGCTTCTGGCGCTGCGGCAACAGGTGGCGACGGTTTTTCAGGATCCTGACCAGCAGATCTTTTATACCGACGTCGACAGCGATATTGCTTTTAGCTTGCGGAACCTGGGGGTGGCCGAAGCGGAGATTGCCCGCCGCGTTGACGATGCGCTCACGCTGGTTGATGCGCAGCATTTTCGCCAGCAACCGATCCAGTGCCTGAGTCATGGACAGAAAAAGCGGGTAGCGATTGCCGGTGCGCTGGTGCTGCAGGCGAAGTATCTTCTGCTGGATGAGCCCACGGCGGGGCTTGATCCCGCCGGCCGCACGCAGATGATCGAGGTGATTAAGCGCATTGTGGCCCAGGGAAATCATGTGGTTATCTCAAGCCATGATATCGATCTTATTTATGAAGTCAGTGACACCGTTTACGTGCTGCGTCAGGGAGAGGTGCGGGCAAAAGGGTCGCCGGGCGACGTTTTTGGGCGCACGGCGCTGATTCAGGAGTGCGGGCTCACTCAGCCCTGGCTGGTCAAACTGCACGGGCAGTTAGGTCTGCCGTTATGCAAAACGGAAGCTGAGTTTTTCCGCTGTATGCAGCAAGTACAGGGGGAACATGATTGTCGTTCCCCGGAACAATAAACGCTTTTAGTGCATCAACCCCGTATAGCCATGGATCCCCATATAGACTCCGACGCAGGCAATCAGCGCACTGGAAAAATACGGCGCCTTTTTGGCGATAGCGTTAAAGCCATTCCACCGTTTTGCGACCTGACGTACGCCAATGGCGGCACTGACCCCGACCGCAACCAGCGTTAACGCAAGCCCAATACTGAACGAGACGACGAGCGTGGCCCCAAGCGTTAAGGCTTTCAGCTGAATACAAATCAGCAGCACGGTAATGGCCGCGGGGCAGGGAATTAACCCGCCGGTCAGGCCAAACAGCAGGATCTGTCCATTGGTGACTTCCTGCCCGGTAAAACGGCGTTTGATGTCGTTGGCATGCGCCAGTTCATGGGCGTCCTGATACTCTTTCGACTGCTTGTCCATGTCAGTAAGCGCCGCATGCTGATGATCGTCGTGTTCATGATGATGATCGTTATGGTCATGATGATGGTCATGGTCATGGTCGTGATCGTGGTGATGCTGGTGTTCGTCCTGGCTTTGCATCTTCTGCAGCCAGTTTTGCTCTCCTTGCCAGGTTCGCCAGAACATCCAGAAAGCGGTTGCCAGAATAATCACGGCAGAGAAGATCTGTAACCACGGCTCCGCAGACTCTGCGGTGAACTTATTGCTGATATACATCCCACCAAAGGCGATTAACCAGACAATCGCGGTATGAGAGGCGGTGGCTGCAAGCCCCAGCATCACCGCCTGCCGGACGGTACCCTTAATCGCAATAATAAAGGCAGCCATCATGGTTTTTGAATGTCCCGGCTCCAGCCCGTGCAGGGCGCCAAGCAGTATTGCACTTGGGATGAAGAACCAGGCGTTTCCTTGCGAAAGTAGAGCAGTAAATTCGTTCATGAGAATAATTCTTGGTTATGGGCGACGGGCCGATCCTACTCCCCCCCAGTATAAAATACTACCCCCCAGTAGATTTAAAAGATGCTACAATCAAAGCCGTTTTTTCAGACAGTGAGGTATCACGGTGTCACATACTATCCGCGATAAACAAAAGCTGAAGGCCCGCACAAGCAAGATCCAGGGGCAGGTGGTTGCCCTGAAAAAAATGCTGGATGAGCCGCATGAGTGCGCTGCGGTTTTGCAGCAAATTGCTGCCATCCGTGGCGCGGTGAATGGGTTAATGCGTGAGGTGATTAAAGGGCATTTGACGGAACATATCGTTCATGAAGGTGACGAGGTCAGGCGCGAAGAAGATCTCGATATTGTGCTTAAGGTTCTGGATTCTTACATTAAATAGCCAAAATCTGTCGCGCCCTTACCGTCAGGATGATGAGTCTTCCGCCGCTTCGTAGCGCAGATAACCTGCCACACCGCCGCCGCCGTCTTTGGGGTGGTGGGCGCCGTTCATCACTGGAACCTCTGCAAAATCGAACGGTGAGAGTCCCTCGAGACAGGCCACGTTCACCCCAAACTGCTGCGGGTTTGAGCGACGCTGATGGAAGGTGTAGATCCCACAGACCGAGCAAAAAAAGTGCGCCGCCGTTCCCGTATTAAAGCGGTATTCCGTCAGTTTCTCTTTTCCCCTGAGGAGCGTGATCCCCGACAGCGGAGCAGAAACCGCCACCGCGCCCCGCATCCGGCAGTAAGAGCAGTTACAGCGTCGGGCGCTGTTCAGCCCATCAGATAACTGCACGGTAAATGCCACGGCACCGCAGTGACATTGCCCTGATATTTTATTTTGCATACAGAGAACTCCTTCCGGCGTTTTAAGCTATATTTAAATGTTCTGTCATTGTTTTGAAATAAAAACGTCATATTACTGTCATTATAACGTCACGAATAAAAGGCAGAGTAATTATGGGCTTATTTTTATCATTGATAAGCAAAAAATATATCTCTGGAACAAAATGTTAACTTCGTGTACTACTTATATGATCTAGCTAATTTCTTACACGGGAAGCGTTAACATGGCTACAGTGGTACTGAATGTTAAAATTGACGAGAGCTTGAAAGAAAGATTACGTCACTATGCGGAAGTTAACGACGAGAATTTAGGTACTGCAACAGAGAAACTGCTGCTGCTTGCTTTTGAAGCCGCTGCAGAGGCGGGCGTCTCGGAAGAGGATGTTGACAGTCAGCATACCGAAGAAGAAACCTTACCCCTGACTCCTAAAGAAATCAAAGCGCTACGAAAAATTCTGAAGAAGAAAAAATGAAACAGCAACCTTCAACAGCCAGCAATTATAACGAAGCCTGTGAGATGTTACGCTCGGGCTTCGTGAAGCATGTTCGCCTGAACTGGAATGTCGGCAGCGATGAGTTCTTTCGCATCGCTTCTGACTGGTGTGATACCGGGGCAAAAATCAAAAAAGACGGTGACAGTTTTATTATCTCTTTGAAAGGATTCCCTGTTCCGCGCCAGCATTAATGGCGGAGCATTCATCGCGGCATAATAAAACTGTCATATTACTGACATGCTGAACTGAGATCATGCGCTGCAATTAAAAATACCTATATCATCTCATGCTCATCACGGACGGTGATTTAGACGAACTCCGGCAGGAGTTCGTCGTTATTTTATTTAAACCAGCTTACGAATACGCGATATATTTTGTTGTCCGGCGACCGTTTCCCACAGCGGCTGCAATGTCTGAAATGCTTCCTGCAAAATGTCATCCTCAAGGGTAAACGGGATCCTCAGATAGCGATCGAAAGCCCCTGAAACGCCAAACCGTGTTCCGGTACCTAAATGAATGCCCACGCTCTCCGCCTGTGCCGCAAAACGGGTCGCCACCCTCTCCGGCAGTTCAACCCAAAAAGAGAGTCCGCCTTCCGGCAGGCAAAATCGCCATTGGGGAAACCACGTCTCCATCAACTGACGGCACATATCCCGGCGCGCTGCCAGCATACGGCGTCTGGCGGGTAGCAACTGTTGTGCGTTATCCAGTAACCAGCAGGCCGCGAGCTGCTCCAGTAGCGGAGAGCCTAAATCCAGCGTGTCGCGGGTCTGCACCAGTGAGGCTATCGTCCCTGCCGACGCGCGGATCCAGCCAAGGCGCAATCCTCCCCAGAAGCTTTTGCCGGCGGAGCCCAGCGTAATCACCGGGGCCTGCGAATCAAAAGCCGCGAGCGGTGGGGGCGGCGGTTCGTTAAACCAGAGGTCGACCATGGTTTCATCAACCACCAGCGTAGTGCGCGTACGCGCTGCGAGTCCGGCCACTGCCTGGCGCGTGGCGCTGTCCATACAACGCCCGGTGGGGTTATGGAAATCAGGCATCAGGTAGGCAAGCCGTGGGGCCGTCTGGGCGATCGCCGCTGCCATGCCATCCACGTCCCAGCCGCTTTCAGCGAGCGCGACACCCACCGGACGACACTGCGCCCCCTGAATAGCAGCCAGCGCCAGCGGATAACAGGGATTGTCGACCAGCACGCGATCGCCGGGCCCGGTCAGATGGCGCAGCACCAGCGCCAGCCCGCTCACCGCGCCGTTCACAATCATGATTTCATCTGCACGCGTTTCGAGGCCACGCTGGCTGTAGCGCGCGGCAATCGCTTCGCGCAGCGCGGGAAGGCCGTGCTGATCGTAGCCGGTGCTGCTGAGATGCTGCGGCAGGGCGGTCAGGGCATGGCTGAAAGCCTGGTGGATTTCCGGCCCGGCCGCCAGCGCGGCGGTGGAGAGATCCAGCGCCACCGCACCGGACATTCTGCCCGGGATCTGCGGGCTTTGCGCCGGCAGCATCACGGTTGAACCGCTACCGTGGCGGCTGACGATGTATCCCTCCTCGCGAAGCTGTCCCAGCGCGGTGGCGATAGTGGTACGGCTGACGGCGAGGGCGCTCGCCAGCTCACGCTCGCCCGGCAGACGGCTGTTCAGCGGCAGACGACCGTCGAGGATCAGCAAACGCAGAGCATCGACCAACTGCCGCCAGAGCGGAGTACGGGAAGGGGATCCCTGCCAGTGGCCCAGCAGGCGCACCAACGATTGACTGGTTGAACGACGAGATGACATAGCAGTCCACTTTGTAAAAACTGGTCATTAATAATAAGTCCAGTTTTGCGGATGATGAAAGCACTGACTGCTTACTCTTAGGTGAATTATGGGACACCGCCTGCTGCAACTGTATATCGGACTGGTTTTATATGGGCTATCGATAGCCCTGTTCGTCCGGGCTGATTTAGGGCTCGATCCGTGGGACGTCTTTCACCAGGGCGTTGCCTTTCTGCTGTCGATGAAAATCGGCCAGGTGGTGATCCTGACCGGGGTACTGGTACTGCTACTGTGGATCCCGATGCGGCAAAAACCGGGGCTCGGCACCGTCAGCAACGTGATTGTGCTGGGGCTGGTGGCGGATGCGGCGCTGGCGGTGATGCCGCCGGTGACCAACCTGACGCTGCAGATCCTGCTGCTGGTGCTGGCAGTGGTGATGAACGCGCTGGCGACCTCGCTGTATATCGGTGCCGGGTTTGGTGCAGGCCCGCGTGATGGACTGATGACCGGCCTGCATGCCCGCACCGGTTGGTCCGTACGCGCTATCCGAACCAGCATTGAGATTTCGGTGCTGCTGATAGGCTGGCTGCTGGGCGGATCGGTTGGACCGGGGACGCTGTTTTACGCGCTGGCGATTGGCCCGCTCATCCAGCTGTGCCTGCCGTGGTTCCGCCGTCAACCTCCCCGAATAGCGGCGACGTGATCTGACTCTCCTCCTGCGATGGCGCTGCTTTACCGGCGGCGCCGAACACGGCAATGTGGTTGAAAATAATACGTGTTTCGCAATGAGGCTATTATGAAGTCACACCTGACGCTGCAGGCGCTGGTCGCGCGTCGCGACTGGGAAAATCCGCTGGTGACCAGCTGGCACCGACTGCCCGCTCATGCGCCATTTAACAGCTGGCGGGAGCCGGACAACGCCCGCCAGGATTCCTCCTCCGCCAGCCGCCGATCGTTGAACGGTGAGTGGTGTTTTTCATTCTACGCCGCTCCCGAGATGGTGCCTGAACGCTGGGTAAGCCAGGATGAACCGAACGCGGTAACCCTGCCTGTGCCCTCCAACTGGCAACGACAGGGTTTTGATACCCCCATCTACACCAACGTAACCTATCCGATCCCGGTGACGCCGCCGCAGGTACCTGCAGAAAACCCGACCGGCTGCTACTCGCGTACGTTTAGCGTGGATGCGCAATGGCTCGCCTCCGGCCAGACGCGGATCATCTTTGACGGCGTCAATTCCGCGTTCCATCTCTGGTGTAACGGTCAGTGGGTGGGATACTCCCAGGACAGTCGCCTGCCGGCGGAGTTTGATCTTAGCCACGTGCTACAGCCCGGCGAAAACCGGCTGGCGGTAATGGTGCTGCGCTGGTGCGACGGTAGCTACCTGGAAGATCAGGATATGTGGCGGATGAGCGGTATCTTCCGCGACGTAACGTTACTGCATAAACCGCTGCTGCATATTGCTGACTATCACCACACGACCGAACTTAGCGCTGATTTCCGGCGCGCGACGCTGCACACGCACGTGACGTTACAGGGAGAGGCGCTGGCGACCGCCGCGGTCGACATCACGCTCTGGCAGGGTGAACGTCAGATTGTACACGGGCACCTGCATCCGGGAACCCCTCCGGTGGATGAGCGTGGCAGCTGGGCCGAACGGCTCTCTTTGTCGTTGGCAGTGGATGAGCCTCTGTTATGGAGCGCCGAAACGCCGCACCTGTATCGCCTGGTGGTGACCCTGTACGACGCCCAAGGGAACGTTCAGGAAAGCGAGGCCTGTGACGTCGGTTTTCGTCAGGTCGATATCCGTCAGGGATTGCTCAGGCTTAACGGTAAACCGCTGCTCATTCGCGGCGTCAATCGCCATGAGCATCATCCTGAACTCGGTCAGGTGGTGGACGAAGCCACCATGCGCCGTGATATCGAGCTGATGAAACAGCATAATTTTAACGCGGTGCGCTGCTCGCATTACCCTAACCATCCGCTGTGGTACCGGCTGTGCGATCGTTACGGCCTGTATGTGGTGGATGAAGCCAATATTGAAACCCATGGTATGGTGCCGATGAGCCGCCTCGCGGACGATCCTGGCTGGCTGCCCGCCATGAGCGAACGCGTAACCCGAATGGTGATTCGCGACCGTAATCATCCGTCTGTCATCATCTGGTCTCTGGGCAATGAATCTGGTCACGGTGCCAGTCACGATGCGCTGTATCGCTGGCTCAAAACCACCGATCCTACCCGGCCGGTACAGTACGAGGGCGGCGGCGCCAATACGGCCGCCACGGATATTGTCTGCCCGATGTATGCCCGCGTTGACCAGGATCAGCCGTTCCCGGCGGTGCCGAAATGGTCAATTAAAAAGTGGGTCGGTCTGCCGGAAGAATCACGCCCGCTTATCCTCTGCGAATACGCGCACGCGATGGGCAACAGCTTTGGCGGTTTTGCCAAATACTGGCAGGCGTTTCGCGACTATCCGCGCCTGCAGGGCGGGTTTGTCTGGGACTGGGTGGATCAGGCGCTGACGAAAACCGACGATGACGGCAACCCTTACTGGGCCTACGGCGGCGACTTTGGTGATACGCCAAACGACCGCCAGTTCTGCATGAACGGCCTCGTTTTCCCTGACCGGACGCCGCATCCGGCGCTGTATGAAGCGCAGCGGGCGCAGCAGTTCTTCCAGTTCCGCCCGGTCAGCGTAACGCCGCTGGTGCTGGAGGCCACGAGTGAATACCTGTTCCGTACCAGCGACAACGAGCAGCTGCGCTGGTGGCTAAGCGTGGACGGCGAAACGCTGGCGCAGGGGGAAATGACGCTGGCGCTCCCGCCGGAAGGGAAACAGCAGTTCACCCTCGATATACCTGTGCTTGCCGCAATCGCCGGTGAATACTGGCTGAACGTTGAGGTTTTCCAGCGGGATGCTACGCCATGGTCGGCAGCCAACCATCTTTGCGCCTGGGATCAGTGGCTGCTGCCGTCGCCGCTGGCGCTGCCGGAGATCCCGGTAAAATCCGGCGTTGCGCCGGAACTGCACATCAGCGACAGCGCCTGGGAGGTTGTTGCAGGGCAGCAGCGCTTGCAGTTCTGCCGCGAAAGCGGCGATTTGCTGCAGTGGTGGTGCGATGGACAACCGACCCTGTTAACGCCGTTGCAGGATAATTTTACCCGTGCCCCGCTGGATAACGATATTGGCGTCAGCGAAGTCACGAAAATCGATCCTAATGCCTGGGTGGAGCGCTGGAAGGCGGTAGGGATGTACGAGATGACCTGCTCATTGCTTCATGCTCAGGCAACGCGATACGACCATGAGGTGATGGTGGAAACTCACCAGGCCTGGTGCTATCAGGAAAAGGTGTTGTTTATCAGCCACAAGCGGCTACGTATCGACAGCGACGGCGTGTTGCATGGTGAGGTGACGGTGACCGTTGCGAGCGATATTCCGGCCCCGGCGCGCATTGGTCTTAGCTGCCAGCTGGCGGCGGTGGAAAGTGAGGTGAGCTGGCTGGGATTAGGGCCGCATGAAAACTATCCGGACCGCCTGCTTGCCGCACGACATGGGCGCTGGACGCAGCCGCTCGCGGCAATGTCGACACCGTATATTTTCCCGACGGAAAATGGTTTGCGCTGCCATACCCGTGAGCTGCGCTATGGAATGCATCGGCTGAAGGGGGATTTCCATTTTGGTATCGGTCGTTACAGCCAGCGGCAACTGCGGGAGACCACTCACCAGCATCTGCTCAGTGAAGAGGCCGGTAGCTGGTTGAATCTGGACGCTTTCCACATGGGCGTGGGCGGCGACGACTCCTGGAGCCCCAGCGTAGCGCCGGAGTTTCTGCTCGCGAAACGCCGCGTGAATTACGCGTTCTGCTGGCAGCAGGGCTAAACTTATCAGCGCCAGATGCGGGCAGAGACGCTGTCCGCGCTGTTCACTTCGGAGGTTATCTCATGAAGTATGTTGATGGTTATGTTGTCGCCGTACCTGCGTCAAATAAGGAGGCGTATATCAGGATGGCGGCAAAAGCCGCGCCATTGTTTAAAGAGTTTGGCGCAACCCGCGTGGTGGAGTGCTGGGCGGAAGATGTTCCCGAAGGAAAGCTGACGGATTTTCGTATGGCGGTGAAAGCCGAAGATCACGAAGAGGTCGTTTTCAGCTGGATTGAATACCCTTCAAAAGAGGTAAGGGATGCCGCGAACGCCAAATTAATGGCCGATCCGCGGATGAAGGAGTTCGGCGAAAACATGCCGTTTGACGGCAAGCGCATGATCTACGGTGGCTTCGCCCCGATGCTTGACGAGTAGCGTCTCCTGGCTGTGCGGCGTGGCCGCCAGCCAGCTTAGTGCAGTTTAAGATTGGCTTCTGCCCAGAGAATAAATTCCGCCTTTGGCAACGCCTTACTGTACAACCACCCCTGGCCATACTGCACGCCGTGGGTCCGCAGCCAGTCGCGCTGCGCCGGGGTTTCTACCCCTTCGGCCACCATGTCTAAGCCCAGTGATTTGGCGATTTCGATGATGTGCGGCGTCACCTGTTTATACTCCAGCGCATCAACGAACGACTTGTCTATTTTCAGTGTATCGACGTTCAGATCCTGCAGATATCTCAGGCTGGAATAGCCGGTGCCAAAGTCATCGATATACACCGCATGACCATTTTTGCGAAATTTATCCAGTACGGGACCGGTTTTTTTCGGATCGGCGAAGCCGCGTTCGGTGAGCTCCAGTGCGACCTGTGAAGGCTTTACTTGCCACTGATTGAGCTGCTTGCTGAGAAGCCCCGGCAACGCGGGCGACATTAAATCCGCCACCGAGAGATTAATTGAGATGTGTAGTTCCGGATTCTGATGCAGCCATTTGCCGAGATCGTGGAAGACGTTCCAGATAATTCTTTCCGTCAGTTGGGTGATGAGCCCGGTTTGCTCCGCCAGCGGAACAAAAATCTCCGGCGACAGCCAACTGCCATCCGGCTGTTGCCAGCGGGCCAGCGCTTCAGCGCCGACGATCCTCCCGGTGTGGAGCGAGACGATAGGCTGATAGTGCACCACGATATCGTTGGCATTAATGGCATCCTGCATTCGGTGATGCGGTGATTGCAGGCGGCGCAGCAGATGGACGAAGAAAAAACAGAGCAGCACGCTGACCAGAATGCCGATAGGCAGCCATAAACCGAGCTGCCGGTACCACTGAATTTCCAGCGGTTTCACCGAAGACCAGGTGAGGATGGCGATGCCGAGGTCGGGATACTGCCTCAGGTTGTAGACGGTGTTGTCCTGGCGCAGGGTGCTGAGTTTTTTGTCGACCATTTTCTGCCAGATGGCAATGTCGACGGGCTGGCTTTTGGCAATGACTTCCTGATGATTGATCCCGATGAGGGCGGCATAAATAGTGGTACTGCTGGAGGGAAGCACATCAATCAACGACGCGGGGTTTATCATCACCATATAGTGTTCTGAACCGAGCGCCGTCATTGGATGGCTGATCCCCAGATCGCTGAGATCGGTATACCAGGCTTTGTAGCCATCGGGCGTCATTCGTTCAGGGGGAGGGAACTTCACCGACTCGCTGATATTCTCAAGCGAAGAACAGCGCGGCACCGAGTCTTCAACCCACAAAATTTCCTGAACGTAACGGAAAAGGTAAGAGATTTTACGCATGTTGCGCAGGTGGTCTTCCGAGCAGGCGGCGCCTTTGAACTGCTCCGCCTGATTAAGCGCCGCTTTTGCCTGCTCGGTAACCCGCATGGTGCGGGTCAATACCCGCGAAGTATAGGAATCCAGTTCCTGGGTGAACTGCTCGTTCGCCTGGCGGTTAGCCAGCCAGATGCTCAGCATGATAGGCAGGAACACCGAAATTATCAGCACTCCTGTCACCAGACCCACCAGGTGTCGCGTCGTCACAGCACTGTCCTTATAAAATGCTGATAAGTGCTTATGATTATACGCGATAGTGGAAAAAGCTCATGCGAATTAGCGGCGATGAGCCAGCGATCGGACCAGCCTGTCACCCGCCATTTGGATCCCTTGCACCAGCAGCACGAGAATAATCACCGTTCCCGCCATCATCTGGTTGTTGAATCGCTGATAGCCGTAGCGAATCGCCAGATCCCCGAGGCCACCGCCGCCGATAACCCCAGCCATGGAGGAGAATCCCACCAGCATGACCACGGTCAGGGTGATCCCTGCCAGCAGGGTGGGTAGCGCCTCCGGAAGCAGCGCTTTAGCGATCACCTGCCAGACGCTACCGCCCATCGACAAAATGGCTTCAATCCGTCCGTAATCCACTTCGTCCAGTGCGTTCTCGGTGAGTCGGGCAAAGAACGGGATCGCGCCAAGCGTGATGGGGACGATCGCCGCTGTACTGCCCAGGGTGGTACCCACCAGCAGGCGGGTGAATGGGATCATCGCGATCAGCAAGACGATAAACGGCAGGGAGCGGCCGACGTTGATAATCGTGCCAAGCACCGTGTTAAGACCCGGTAACGGCAGCAGGCCGTTGCGGCGGGAGATAAACAGCACGACGCCAACAGGTAAGCCAATCAGCACCGTGAACAGCGCGGCCAGTCCAACCATGTAGAGCGTTTCCAGCGTGCCGTCGAGCAGTACGGGCCATAAATCTTCCCAGCTCATGCGACTTCCCATAATTGCCTCCGGTCAAGGTGATGACGGGCAAGAAAACGGCGTTCAGCATCCGGATCACCCAGCAGCGACTGGCGCAGGCGCGACCACGGCGACAGCAGCAGGTCGGCGATTTTACCGTTTTCGACCAGTTTCCCGTGTTCCAGCAATGCGGCGTGATCGCACAGGGTTTTCACCACCTCCAGTTGATGAGTAATGAGGACGATGGTCAGCCCCAGCTGCTGGTTTATTTCTTCCAGCAGCGCCAGCACCGACGCGGTGGTTTCTGGATCCAACGCGCTGGTGGCCTCGTCACAGAGCAGCACGTCGGGGCGTGTCGCCAGCGCGCGGGCAATGCCCACCCGCTGTTTTTGCCCACCGGAGAGTTGAGACGGGAACGCGTGCGCTTTATCACTCAACCCAACCAGTGCGAGCAGCTCGGCGACCCGTGCTTTACGCTGGCTGGAAGGGGTTCCGGCGATCTCCATCGGGACCGCGATGTTGTCCGCCACGTTGCGCGAGTGCAGTAGATTAAAGTGCTGAAAAATCATTCCAGTCTTCAGCCGGTGGGCGCGCAGCGCCGCGCCGTTGAATTGACTGATATCTTCGCCGTTGAAGAGAATGCGGCCCGTCGTGGGCCGCTCCAGCAGATTCAGGCAGCGGATAAACGTACTTTTCCCGGCGCCGCTGCGCCCAAGAATGCCGTATACCGCCCCCTGCGGAATATCGAATGAAATATCACTTAGCGCCGGCTGGCCACCTCCGGCATACCGCTTGCTCAGCCCGTCAATCTGGATCATGACTGCGGCGTCGCGACGGGGATCACTGAGCCGTTATAGTGCTGGCGAATAAACTCCGCCACCTGCGGTGACGCCAGATCTTTGGCCAGTGCTTTAATACGCGGGTCGTTCGCCAGCGCGGGCGTAGTGACCAGAATATTGGCATATGGATTATGCTCAGCTTTCTCCAGCCCCAGCGCATCCTTCGCCGGGGATAACCCCGCTTCGAGGGCGTAGTTGCCGTTAATCACCGCCAGATCCACATCGTCGAGCGAGCGGGGGATCTGCGGTGATTCGATTTCGAGGATCTTCAGTTTCTTCGGATTTTCCGCAATATCCTTCGGCGTGGCGAGCGTGCTTGCCGGATCGGTGAATTTCGCGTTGAGCTTGATAAGCCCCTGGCTTTGCAGCAGGAACAGCGCGCGGCTCAGGTTGGTGGCGTTATTCGGCACCGCCACGGTGGCGCCTTCCGGTACTGAGGCGAAGTCTTTGTGCTTGCGGGAATAGATCCCGAGCGGCTCAATATGCACCGTTGCCGCCACGACAAAGGTTTTGCCAAGCGCTTTTTCCTGATCCTTCAGGTAGGGCACATGCTGGAAGTAGTTGGCATCAACGTCACCGTTGGCGAGCAGTTCGTTGGCGTTAACGCCGCTGGTGAGCTCAACGATTTTCAAATCCAGCTTCGGATCCTGTTTTTTAATAAAGTTCAGGATCTCGGCATGTGGCACCGGGTCGGCGGCGATACGCAGTGCTTCTGCCTGAACGTTGGCTGCCAGAGCCAGGGACAGCGCGATCCCGGCCAGAGCGAATGTGGCTTTTTTCATCGTTGTATTCCTGTGTAGTGGTTGGGGTCAGGCAATCAGTTGTTCGGTGCGTTCACGCAGCACGTCGCGGTAATAGCGTTCCGCCACGTCCGGATGCGAGCGCAGGCGACCTTTGAGATAGTTCCAGCCAACGTCGCGCAGCAGCGGGTTTTGCGGATCGCTTTGCGGGCCGTGGGCTTCACGAGCCAGAGCTTCCGGCAGCTGGTACACCGGCACCACCGCATCCAGCTGTGCGCCGAGGAAAAAGGCAATCGACAGGCGTTCTTGTCCGGCTGGCGGCGAAACCACGCGGTGCACGGTGGCGCGCAGGTAGCCATTGGTGGCAAGCTCCAGCAGCTCGCCAATGTTGACGACGAAGCTGCCCGCAAGCGGTGCCGCGTCTATCCACTCTCCTTCACTGACTTCAACCTGCAGCCCTTTTTGTTCATCCTGCAGCAGGAAGCTCAGAAAGCCGGAGTCCTTGTGCGCGCCAACGCCCTGACGGCTCTCCTGCTGACCGGGGTAACGAATCAGCTTGATGTGCTCATTCGGCTTTTCGCCATACAGCGCATCGAAGGCGTTTACCGGCAGGGAGAGCGCTTCGGCAAAGGCGCGTAGCAGTTCTATTGCCATGCCGGTCATCGACTGCTGCCACTCCAGCAGCACCGGGCGCAGCTGCGGCAGGTCACCCGGCCACAGGTTTGGCCCCTGTAAGCGCTGCCAGCGCGGGGCATTTTCCGTCAGGGTAATCGCCTGGCGTTCAGCGCCGATATCGAACTGTTCCCGCCAGTCAGGCTGCCCGCGCGTCAGCTCGGAGGCCGCCCGGTTGTAGCCACGAAAATGCGGGGAGTGGATCATCGCGACCTGCTGTTTTTGCTGGTCGTTAAGCGCGAAGAAATGGCGGGCTTCCTGTGAAACAGCCTGCTGCAGCGCTTCAGAAATACCGTGGTGGGTAAGATAGAAGAAGCCAACGTCACGGGCGGCGTGGCGTAGCGCTTGTAAAAACGCCGGGCGCTCGGCCGGATTATGGTAGTGCGAAAAGTCCAGAATGGGCAGGGAGGTGGTACTCATTGTTATCTCCAGAGAGCGTTGAATTAGAGGTGTTTTCGTCTTCTTTCGATGATGGATAACAACAACAGCGCTGCATGGTTAACTCCTCCAGATTAGGTCTGTAGGTGAGAGTGCCTGAAGGCGGCGTACGCGACCAATACCGTTATTTTCTAATTTATGTCTGTGCGGGGTTCAGTGCTTTTGCGAAAACTGCATAAAGCGCAGGGTTGATCTTTGTGCGCTATAGCGGTACTTTATTGTTATGTTATAACATATGAATTGAGGCTGATATGAAAGCAGATATCCATCCGTATTACCGTACCGTGGTATTCCATGACACCAGTGCTAACGAGTACTTCAAGGTGGGATCGACCATTAAAACGGAACGGGAAATTGAGCTGGAAGGGGTGAAATATCCGTATGTCACCATTGAGGTGTCTTCGAAGTCGCACCCGTACTACACCGGCAAACAGAAGACCTTTAATAATGAAGGCAGCGCAGCGCGGTTCCGTCAGCGCTACAGCGGTTTTCTTGATGCGAAACGGGGATAACCATGCAGGTACTGAATTCATTACGTAGTGCAAAACAGCGCCACCCGGACTGCCAGATAGTCAAACGCAAAGGCCGTTTGTACGTTATCTGCAAAAGCAATCCACGCTTTAAAGCGGTCCAGGGGCGCAAGAAAAAACGTTAGTTGTCAGCTCGCCAACTTTCCAGGGACTTTATCTGCTTGCCGTCGGCGGTAAAATTGTCGGCGGCAAGCCATTTCCGAAATGCCTTATCCAGCGCAGGCCACTCGCTATCAATAATCGAGAACCAGTCGGTATCGCGGTTATGACCTTTCACCACCAGCACCTGACGGAACTGCCCCTCATACTGGAACCCCAGGCGGAGAGCCGCTTTGCGTGACGGCTCGTTATGGCTGTTGCATTTCCACTCGTAACGACGGTAGCCCAGAGTGTCAAAAACGTAGCTCATCAGTAGCCATTGCGCTTCCGTCGACAGCGCGGTGCGGCTCATTAGCGGTGAAAAGTGTACGTGACCGACTTCCACCACGCCGTTTGCGGCGTCGATACGCATCAGCGCCAGCGATCCAACCGGAGCACCGCTCTGTTTATCGATAATCGCAAAATGGATGGGATCCTGCAGCGCATAAACGCTTTCCACCCAGCGGGCAAACTCTTCCACACTGTTTTCCGGATCCCTCGGCAGCCAGGTCCAGGCGCGGGTATCGCCTGCCAGCAGGTGAGCCGTGTAAAGCGCACTCGCGTGGCGAGGATGCAGAGGCTCCAGGCGGCACAGGCGGCCCTCAATGACTACGCGCTCCGGGTAGGGGCGCGGCTGCCAGTCGGGAAGCGCATCGCCCACCGGTTGACCAAACTGATTCAATTGACTCATGACGAATATCCTTTAGTGAACGGTGCTTGTGAGCGTATGCTGATGGTGGTTCTGTAAAAAGTGCCATGATGAATCAATCTGATGGTACCACGAGGTGATAAGTGAACATTCCCGACGACGCGTTTTATACCCTGCTGAACCAGGCGCTTGCTCAGCGCGGCGAAGAGACGCTGCAGCGCGCGTTATACCACGCGTTACAGGAGGCGATTCTGCGCGGCACGCTAGGGGCCAAAAGCCGGCTACCGGGGTCACGGGCGATGGCGCAAACGCTCACTGTCTCGCGTAATACGGTCAACGGTGCGCTGGAACAGCTGGCGACGGAGGGCTATCTGCTTCGCGACAGGCAGGGCTCACGGGTGGCGATACTGCCGCAGCGCCCGGTCGTGGACGCGCCCGAGCCGCCGGCCGTCAGGCTACCGCCTCACCTCGCGAGGCTGCCCGCCGGGACGCAGCGTGATTCCCCCACGCTGATGCTGACGCCGGGCACGCCGGCGGTGAACTATTTCCCATTACCGCTGTGGCGGCGGATCATTGACCGTACGCTGCGTGAGGAAGGGAGCGCGCTGCTGGGCTATGGCGATTCCGCCGGAGAGATGCGCCTGCGTGAAGCCATTGCCCGGCACCTGACGCTCTCGCGGGCGATCTCCTGTGACGCCAGCCAGATTGTGATCACTGAAGGGGCGCTTGAAGGGTTAACTCTGTGTGCCCGACTGTTGAGCGAAGCAGGTGAAACCGCCTGGGTGGAAGAGCCGGGCTATGTCGGGGCGAAAAGCGCCTTTTTGTCTGCTGGTCTGCACGTGGTGGGGATCCCGGTGGGTGAAGAGGGCATGCAGCCTGAGGGAAATGCGCCGCTGCCGCGTCTTATTTTTACCTCGCCATCGCATCAGTATCCGTATGGCACGGTGCTGAGCGCCTCCCGACGTCTGGCGCTGCTGGAGTTTGCCCGCAAGCAGGGGGCGTGGATCGTGGAAGATGATTATGACAGTGAGTTTCGCTACAGCGGCGAGCCCATTCCGGCGATGCTTGGAATGATGGAGAACGCGCCGGTGGTGTATCTTGGCACATTCAGCAAGACGCTGTTTCCGGCGCTGCGCATTGGTTTTATGGTGATGCCAAAGGTGCTGGCCGCGGCGGTGCAGCCGCTGATTAGTTCACTGCTTCGCGGCGGCCACCGCACAGAACAAGTGGCGCTGGCGCATTTCATTGAAGAAGGACATTATGCGCGCCACCTGGCCTCGATGCGCCGTTTGTATCGTAAACGGCAGCTACAACTGCGCGAGGCGATTGGCCGCGAGCTTTTATTCCCGCATCAGATTATCGGCGGCGGTGGCGGGATGCATTTAACGGTACAGATCGACGGGATTGATGATGTGGCGGTGGTACAGCAGGCACGGCAGTATCAGCTGGCCCCAGCGGCGCTGAGCCGTTTCTGGCTGGATGAGACCGAGGCGCGTAGCGGCCTGGTGCTGGGGTATGGCAGTACGTCCGCTTCGCAGTTTCCGGCTGCGCTGCGGACGTTGCAGCAAATTATGCGGCGCTGCCGACGCGGGTAAGGCTGAAGACGTCGTAGAAAGAGAGTTCGCCTTTGGTGGCAATCATCTTCTGCAGCTGTGATTTCTGCTGTTTAGCAACGCCCGGCGATTGCAGGATGCTGTCGATGAGCTGCGTTGGCACAAAGCGGGTGTTGTACCATTCACCGTTATAGCAAACGCGAAAATCGAGGACGTCGATATCTTCGTAGCGATAGCGTGGGTAAACGTCAAAAAAGAAGAAGGCGTTCAGCACGATAAACAGCACCACCAAAAGCCAGACGGAGTCGACCAGGGTTTCCGAGCGCAGCATGACAATTAATGTCGCGAGGAACGCCGCATACATGCCGAGAAACAGGCCGGGGTGGTTGCGAATAAAGCTGATACTAAAGCGCGGCCGGTTGTCGCGCTTTTCCTGAAGATTAAGCTCATCAATAGTGTTGGTGAGCAGTCGCTGGATCTCTGTCATCCGGACCTCGGGTTCTGCAGATAATAACAATGTATTTTATGTTGCAGTAACCGATGCGAAAAGTAACAGATTAGTTGCAGAAAACCATAACAGTTACTGATTCAGCCACTTTATGACCCGAGCCGGGTTACCCCCGACCACCGCGTTGGCGGGGACATCTTTAACGACTACCGCGCCAGAAGCAATCACCGCGTTGTCGCCGATGGTGACCCCTGGGTTAATCACCGCGCGACCGCCAATCCATACGTTATCACCAATCACGACCGGTTTTCCGAACTCCAGCCCGCTGTTACGCTCGGTGGCGTCGAGAGGGTGGGTGGCGGTGTAGATATGGACGCCCGGCGCCAGCATGCAGTTGTCGCCGATGCGAATCGGGCAGACATCAAGCATCACGCAGTCGAAGTTAGCGTAGAAATTGCTGCCAACAAAAATGTTGTAGCCATAATCGCAGCGGAAAGTCGGTTCAATATAAGCATCGCGGGCGTCACCCAGCAGCTCATGCAGCAGGGCGCTGCGTTCGGCACGTTCATCAGGTGCGCTGTGGTTGTAGCGATGAATCAACTGACGCGCCCGCAGACGATCGGCCCGTAGCGTTTCATCGCCGGGGCGGTAGGGTTCGCCATTGATCATCTTATGTTTTTCTTCACTCATCCTTTTTCTCCCGTCAAGGTACGGGACTACAGTAAAGGCTGACAGTCAAGAAGGGAACGTTCCCGCCACGTTGCTGTGATAACAGTCACATTACCAGTCAGTTCCGGAAATGAAGACGCAAAGCTATCGCAGCCAGGGCAGACATAACAGAGGTAAAGTTTAAGAGGTGATAGCCTTGTGATTAACGAATGAACTTCCATACCGAAGTGGGGATCTTGTCGTAGAGTTTATTCATGGTCAATTCAGCCAGACGATGATCGGCGGCTGAGTAAAATACCGCCAGCTCATTGTCAGAAAGTTCATATTTATTTTTTTCAATAACACGCTCCAGCGTGTCAATAGACTGACAACGTCGCAGTCGCATCAAATAATCAGTTTTAGTTAATGGTTTATCTGTCATAAATTTACCTTTTTGATTGTAATAATTCTAACACGAAAGACTCACCGGGTTGGCGCGACTTACATTAGTAAAACAGCGGAACAAACGATTTCCGGACTTTCGCCATTTCTGTAAGTCTTCAGCATTAATGCCATAGTTACTGAACAACATAAAAGTGTCGTCCAGGTATTCATCAATCTGAGTTATCAGTTTATTGTCTTCGTTGTACTTAATCTTGTAATTCAACGCGAAGGTCGCGATGTGCTCAAGCAGTTCGTTTAGCTGGAGATTCCCCGCCGAGGTTGGGTCATTAACCCAGCCATGGTTGCTCTCCTCAAGGTTAGCAAGGCAGTCATGATACAGGGTTTCGCAGAGAAATTTAAGCTGCGCGATATCATGTCTTTTTGGCGAATATTCGTCCATAACGCATCCCCTTATGAGTGGTATACACAACGACGATCAAACACCGTTACGGGATGGAGACTACTTACTGACCTGATACATTAGCGGTAATCCTGTTAATGATTACTATAATCTACTCTTAAAAAGATTTCACCGCGCTATTACGAAAAATTACAAATAATATGCCTTATAAATCTTAAGGCTGCGATTGATGAGTTGTCCTAATACTTTAGACTTGCTCGTATCAGCAGAGTTCAGGTTTCGCCCTTACAATTCATCGATTTAGTAATATTGATAGAAGTCATTGTCGCAATAACGATTCTTCACATCAGCACACAACCAGGAATATTCCTGGTTATTGCCACACTAAACCTGGACTTATTAAGACGTATGAATGCCAGGGGGATCCCCTTACTATCTATTATATACCCTGCAAAGCCGTTCTGATATCCGTGAATAAGTTTGTTTTTGTACATTGAACTATGCAAATGAAAAGGGCCGCTTTCGCGGCCCTTAAAGGTATCAGGATGACTTGTGCTCAACCGAGTGGCTATGCTCAAGATCCTCATTCTTGCTGCTAAAGCGGCGGCGTACCACCACAAAGAACACAGGAACGAAGAAGATAGCCAGCACCGTTGCGGTGACCATCCCGCCCATTACGCCGGTACCTACGGCGTTCTGAGCACCGGAGCCTGCACCGGAACTGATAACCAGCGGCATTACCCCGAGGATAAAGGCCAGAGAGGTCATCAGAATCGGACGTAGACGCATACGAACCGCTTCGAGCGTTGCTTCAATCAGGCCTTTGCCTTCTTTCTCCATCAGGTCTTTGGCGAATTCCACAATCAATATTGCGTTCTTCGCCGACAAGCCAATGGTTGTCAGCAGGCCCACCTGGAAGTAAACGTCGTTCGTCAGACCACGCATGGTCGCGGCCAGCAGTGCGCCAATAACCCCGAGCGGTACTACCAGCATGACCGAGAACGGAATTGACCAGCTCTCATACAATGCTGCCAGACACAGGAAGACCACGATAAGCGAAATCGCATACAGCGATGGCGCCTGGTTGCCGGAGAGACGTTCCTGATAGGACATCCCCGTCCAGTCGTAGCCAATGCCTGAAGGCAGTTTGCTCGCTAACTCTTCCATCATCGCCATGGCTTCACCGGTACTCTTACCCGGAGCCGCCTGACCGAGGATTTCCATCGATGGCAGACCGTTGTAACGTTCCAGACGCGGTGAACCATATTCCCAACGGGAAGTGGAGAAGGCGGAGAACGGCACCATCTGACCAGTGCTACCACGGACGTACCACTTACCGATATCATCCGGCAGCATGCGGTATTTGGCCTCGGACATCAGGTACACCTTCTTAACACGTCCGCGATCGATAAAGTCGTTGACGTAGGTACCGCCCCAGGCAGAGCCCAGCGTGGTGTTGATGTCGCTGATGGAGACGCCAAGCGCCTGCGCTTTTTCCTGATCGATATCGAGTTTGAACTGCGGCGTATCTTCCAGACCGTTAGGACGAACACCGACTAACAGATCAGGATGTTTAGCCACTTCGCCAAACAGCTGGTTACGTGCCTGCGTCAGTTTTTCATGCCCCAGACCGCCCTGGTCAATCAGCTCAAAGTCAAAGCCGGTTGCGGTACCCAGTTCGATAATCGCTGGCAGGTTAAAGGCGAATACCATGCCGTCTTTGATGCCAGCAAAGAAATGGTTGGCGCGTTCAGTGATCGCTTCAACCTTATTCTCTTTACCTTCACGCTGGCTCCAGTCTTTCATGGAAACGAAGGCGATACCGGCGTTCTGCCCACGGCCCGCAAAGCCAAAGCCGTTTACCGTAAACACGGAATTGACGTTGTCTTTTTCCTTGGTCAGGTAGTAATCCGAAACCTGATCGAGGACTTTCTGCGTACGCTCCTGGGTTGCGCCCGCTGGCATTTGCACCATGTTCATGAAGACGCCCTGGTCTTCATCTGGCAGGAACGAACTTGGCAGACGAACGAACAGGTAGGCCATGCCAACCACGATGATGATATAGAGCAGCAGATAACGACCGGTGCTGCGCAGAATGTTACCTACGCTATCGGTGTAGTGATGCGTGCTCTTATCGAACATGCGGTTGAACCAACCGAAGAAGCCTTTTTTACCTTCACCGTGGTCGCCTTTGGCAACCGGCTTCAGCATGGTGGCGCACAGTGCTGGCGTCAGAATCAATGCCACCAGAACCGACAGGGCCATAGCAGAAACGATGGTGATGGAGAACTGACGGTAAATTGCACCGGTAGAACCGCCGAAGAAGGCCATCGGGATGAACACTGCGGAAAGTACCATCGCGATACCGACCAGTGCGCCCTGAATCTGGCCCATCGATTTACGCGTGGCTTCTTTCGGCGGCAGGCCTTCTTCCACCATCACACGTTCAACGTTCTCTACCACCACGATGGCGTCATCCACGAGCAGGCCTATCGCCAACACCATCCCGAACATCGTTAGGGTGTTTATCGAATAGCCAAACGCTGCGAGGATAGCAAAGGTCCCCAACAGAACGACCGGTACCGCGATGGTTGGGATCAACGTCGCGCGGAAGTTCTGCAGGAACAGATACATCACGAGGAATACCAGTACGATCGCTTCAATCAGCGTTTTCACTACTTCGTTAATGGAAATCTTAACGAAAGGCGTGGTGTCGTACGGGTAAACGATTTCAACCCCTGCCGGGAAGAACTGCTCCATACGCGCCAGTTCGGCTTTAATCGCCTTAGCGGTATCGAGGGCGTTCGCGCCGGTGGCCAGTTTAATACCCAGACCGGACGCCGGTTTCCCGTTATACATCGCGATAACGTCGTAGTTTTCACCACCCAGTTCCACTTTCGCGACATCGCGCAGGCGAACCTGAGAACCGTCCTGATTCACTTTCAGCAGAATGTTGCTGAACTCTTTCACGTTAGTCAGACGGGTCTGCGCGGTGATCGAGGCGTTCAGCTGCTGGCCTTTGACCGGCGGCGTACCACCGAGCTGACCGGCTGCAACCTGGGCGTTCTGCGCTTTCAGAGCGTTAATGACGTCAACCGGCGTAAGCTGGAAGTTATTCAGCTTATTCGGATCCATCCAGATACGCATTGCGTACTGCGCACCGAACAGCTGAACGTCACCCACCCCGTTAGTACGGCTGATAGGATCCTTCATGTTTGACGCGACGTAGTCGGACAAGTCATTTTGGTCCATCGTACCGTTGGTGTTGATAACCCCCACAACCATCAGGAAGCTGTTTGACGCTTTCTCAACGCTAACACCCTGCTGCTGCACTTCTTGCGGTAACAGCGGCATTGCTAACTGCAGTTTGTTCTGTACCTGTACCTGAGCGATGTCAGGATCGGTGCCAGAGTCAAAGGTGAGGGTAATGGTCGCCGTACCTGTTGAGTCCCCGTTAGAGGACATATACATCAGGTGGTCGATACCGTTCATATTCTGCTCAATAACCTGAGTTACCGTGTTTTGCACGGTCTCAGCATCCGCCCCAGGGTATGATGCAGTAATCGCAATGGCAGGCGGCGCAATCGTTGGATATTGCGCCACTGGCAGCTTCAGGATGGCAAGCGCCCCTGCCAACATGATGATGATCGCGATAACCCATGCAAATATGGGGCGATCGATAAAAAACTTAGCCATGTCTTAACGGCTCCTGTTTAAGTTAAGACTTAGGTTGTTCAGGCTGGTTGCCGGTGCTGGCTTGTTGATTTTTCTCAGCCTCGACTTCCTGAGCTTTCACCTGAACACCAGGACGCACTTTCTGCAGTCCTGTGATGATGACGCGATCGCCGGTCTTCAGACCTGAAGTTACCAGCCATTTGTCACCAATCGCCTGTGAAGCAACAATCTGACGGAGTTCGACTTTATCGTCTGCACCCACTACCAGTGCGGTAGCGTCGCCGCGCGGTGTACGAGTCACACCTTGCTGCGGAACCATCATTGCATCCGGGTTGGTCCCTTCCTGCAGACGAGCACGAACGAACATGCCAGGCAGCAGCGTATGCTGCGGGTTAGGGAAGATAGCGCGCAGGGTGATTGAACCTGTGGACTGATCGACCGTCACGTCAGAAAACTCCAGCGTACCGTCCTGCGGGAATTTAATGCCGTCGTTCGTCACCAGCTCAACCTTCGCCTTGCCGTTCACCTGTTCCAGCTTGCCGTTGGCCATCTCTTGTTTCAGACGCAGGAACTCATCGCTCGACTGAGTCACGTCAACATAGATAGGATCCAACTGCTGTACGGTCGCCATCGCGGTGGCCTGACCGTTCTGTACCAGGGCACCTTCGGTCACATCAGACTTGCCGATACGGCCGCTGATAGGGGAAGTGACTTTGGTGTACGCCAGATTAATGCGCGCACTTTCAACCGCCGCTTTCGCTGCCACGACGGCAGCGTTAGCCTGTTGCAGCGTCGCTACGGCGTTATCGTAGTCTTGTTGACTGATGTACTGGGTACCCAGCAGTTTCTTATAGCGGTTAACCGTCAGCTGAGCGATGTTGGCAGCAGCTTGCGCTTTCGCCAGGTCGCCTTTTGCACTGTCATAGGTTGCCTGATAGGTGGCAGGATCAATCTGGTAAAGTGAAACGCCCGCTTCAATATCGCTACCTTCCACGAAATTACGCTTCAGGATGATGCCGCTGACCTGAGGGCGAACTTCCGCAACGCGATACGCGCTGGTACGTCCAGGGAGTTCCGTCGTTATCTGTAGAGGTCCAGACTTGAGCGTTACGACGCCAACTTCTGGCATCTGATGCGCTCCTTGTTGAGCCGATTTGTCGTCACATCCTGTTAGCGCTACGCTGCCTGCAAGCATCAGAACGATCGCCAGAGGCGTTAACCCTCTGTTTTTGTTCATATGTAAACCTCTAGTGTCCGATTTCAAATTGATCAATGGATCAAATGTCCACAAACCCATGTTTATATTATCGTCGTGCTATGGTACAAACATTCACAAATGTATGTAAATCTAACCTCTGTAAATTCACTGACATATGGCACGAAAAACCAAACAACAGGCGCTGGAAACACGACAACACATCCTGGATGTCGCGCTGCGCTTGTTTTCTCAGCAAGGGGTATCATCTACCTCGCTGGCGGAGATTGCAAAATCCGCGGGGGTTACGCGCGGAGCTATCTACTGGCATTTCAAGAACAAATCAGATTTGTTCAGTGAAATTTGGGAGCTGTCAGAATCCAGCATTAGCGATCTAGAGACTGAGTATCGGGCAAAATTCCCCGGCGATCCACTCTCAGTTTTAAGGGAAATATTAGTCTATATTCTTGAAGCTACAGTTATTGAAGAGCGTCGTCGTCTGATGACGGAAATCATTTACCACAAATGTGAGTTCGTTGGCGAGATGGCCGTCGTGCAGGAGGCGCAGCGTAGCCTCTGCTTACAAAGCTACGATCGTATCGAGCAGGTTCTCTTGGATTGTATGAAAGCGAAGCAGCTCCCGGCGGATTTACTCACCCGGCGTGCCGCGGTGCTGATGCGCGCCTGGGTCTCCGGGCTCATGGAAAACTGGCTGTTTGCCCCCCAGTCGTTCGATCTGCAGCATGAAGCGCGGGCCTATGTGGCCATCATGCTCGAAATGTATCAGTTCTGCCCCACGCTTCGCACACCGGTTTCTCCCCCCGCTGGATGATACCAGCCCGTTAACGACCTGGAATTATCTTATCAACAGCGTCTATTCCGCTGTTAGCAGAAGTGCTATTCTTCGCCGGGCGACTAGCCCCGGACTTCCCGGTTTCTGCAATTATTCTTGATAACACTATGCTGCATTCAATTCGTTGGCGAAACACGCTTACAGCACTGTTCGTGCTGTCCATCAGCTTCTTTGCTTTGACGTCGGTGGGGTATGCCCGCGCCGGAGCCAATGACCTGCCCGATCGCGCGGATGTTCAGGCCCAGTTAAACACCCTGAACAAGCAAAAAGAGCTGACCCCGCAAGATAAGCAGGTCATGCAGGATCTTAATCAGACGCTGCAGACGCTGGATAAGCTTGACCGTGTGAAAGAAGAGACCGCCGCGCTTAAGCAACAGGTTGCGCAGGCACCAGCGAAACTGCGTCAGGCGACAGATAGCCTGAATGCACTCAGCGATGTGGACAGCGACGAGGAAACCCGCAAAACGCTGAGCACCTTGTCGCTGCGCCAGCTGGAAGCCCGGGTCACCGATATGCTGGACCAGTTGCAAACCGCACAAAGCGACCTTGCCACCTACAACAGTCAACTGGTGTCGCTGCAAACCCAGCCAGAACGCGTGCAAAACGCCATGTACACGGCCTCGCAGCAGCTTCAACAGATTCGTAACCGCCTGAACGGAACTGCGGTTGAAGAAGCCGCTTTGCGTCCCAGCCAGCAAACCCTGCTGCTGGCCCAGCAGGCATTGCTCAACGCGCAGATAGATCAGCAGCGTAAGAGCCTTGAAGGTAACACTACGCTGCAGGATACCCTGCAAAAACAACGCGATTACGTCACCGCCAACAGCAACCGTCTGGAACACCAGCTGCAGTTACTGCAGGAAGCGGTGAACAGTAAACGTCTGACCCTGACGGAAAAAACCGCCCAGGAGGCCGTAACGCCGGATGAAACCGCGCGCATTCAGGCCAACCCGCTGGTTAAACAAGAGCTGGATATCAACCATCAGCTGAGCCAGCGCCTCATCACGGCCACTGAAAATGGTAACCAGCTGGTTCAGCAGAACATCAAAGTCAAAAACTGGCTGGACCGTGCGCTGCAGTCCGAACGCAATATCAAAGAACAGATTGCAGTGCTGAAGGGGAGCCTGCTGCTGTCGCGTATCCTCTACCAGCAGCAGCAGACGCTGCCGTCGGCAGACGAACTGCAGGACATGACCAACCGCATCGCCGATTTACGTCTGGAGCAGTTCGACGTCAACCAGCAGCGCGATGCCCTGTTCCAGAGCGATGCCTTTGTCGCTAAGGTGGAAGAGGGGCACAGCGCGGATGTGAACCCGGAGGTTCACGATGCGCTACTGCAGATTGTCGATATGCGCCGCGAACTGCTCGATCAGTTCAACAAGCAGTTGGGTAACCAGCTGATGATGGCTATCAACCTGCAGATCAACCAGCAGCAGCTGGTGAGCGTCTCGAAGAACCTCAAAGAGATCCTTACCCAGCAGATTTTCTGGGTGAACAGCAACAAACCCATGGACTGGGATTGGGTTAAATCCTTCCCGAAAGCGCTGAAAGACCAGTTTAAGGCGATGAAAATTACCGTTAACTGGGAAAAGGCGTGGCCGGCGGTGTTTGTCGCCTTCCTCGCCGGTTTACCGCTGCTGCTGATTGCCGGGCTCATTCGCTGGCGTCTTGGCTGGCTGCGCGCATATCAGCAAAAGCTGGCGTCCCAGGTCGGACAACTGCGCAATGACACTCAGTTGCATACCCCGAAAGCGATTCTTATCGACCTGATTCGGGCGCTGCCGGTGGTGATGATCATTCTGGCGGTAGGGCTTATCCTGCTGACCATGCAGCTCAATATCAGCGACCTGCTGTGGGCGTTCAGTAAGAAACTGGCGTTGTTCTGGCTGGTGTTCGGTCTGTGCTGGAAGGTGCTCGAAAAAGACGGCGTGGCGGTGACTCACTTCAATATGCCACCGGAGCTCACCAGCCACTGGCGTCGACAGATTGTCCGCGTCAGCCTTGCGCTCCTGCCGCTGCACTTCTGGTCGGTAGTCTCCGAGCTGTCGCCACTGCATTTGATGGATGACGTGCTGGGGCAGTTTGTCATTCTGCTGAACCTGCTGCTTATCGCCGTGCTCATCTGGCCGATGTGCCGTGACGCCTGGCGTGACAAAGAGTCTCACAGCCTGCGTCTTATCACCGTGACCGTGCTGGCGATTGTCCCTATTGCGCTGATGGTGCTGACCGCGACCGGCTACTTCTATACCACGCTGCGTCTGGCGGGGCGCTGGATTGAGACCGTTTATCTGGTCATTCTCTGGAACCTGCTGTATCAGACGGTGCTGCGCGGTCTGAGCGTCGCGGCGCGCCGTATTGCCTATCGTCGTGCGCTTGCCCGTCGTCAGCACATCGTCAAAGAGGGTGCCGAAGGGGCCGAGCCGCAGGAAGAGCCCACCATGGCGCTTGAGCAGGTTAACCAGCAGACGCTGCGTATCACCATGCTGGTGATGGTGGCGCTATTTGGCGTGATGTTCTGGGCGATTTGGTCCGATCTCATCACCGTGTTTGCTTATCTCGACAGCATTACGCTGTGGCAATACAACGGTACGGAAGCAGGTGTCAGCGTGATGAAGAGCGTCACGCTCGGTAGTCTGCTCTTCGCTATCATTGCCTCGATGGTCGCCTGGGCGCTTATCCGCAACCTGCCGGGCCTGCTGGAGGTTATCGTCCTCTCCAGGCTCAACATGCGGCAGGGGGCTTCGTACGCGATAACCACTATCCTCAACTACGTCATTATTGCGGCAGGCGCGATGACGGTGTTTGGATCGCTTGGCGTCTCGTGGGACAAACTGCAATGGCTGGCGGCAGCGCTGTCGGTAGGTCTTGGTTTTGGCTTGCAGGAGATCTTCGGTAACTTCGTCTCGGGCCTGATTATTCTCTTCGAGCGCCCGGTGCGTATTGGCGATACCGTCACCATCGGGACCTTCTCCGGGACGGTCAGCAAGATCCGTATTCGTGCGACGACCATTACCGATTTTGACCGTAAAGAAGTGATCATTCCGAACAAAGCGTTTGTGACCGAGCGTCTCATCAACTGGTCGCTGTCCGATACCATCACCCGCGTGGTTATCCGCCTTGGCGTGGCCTATGGCTCGGATCTCGATAAGGTGAAAGAGGTGTTACTGAAGGCGGCACATGAGCACTCGAAAGTCATGCCGGATCCGGCACCTTCGGTCTTCTTCACCACGTTCGGCGCCAGCACGCTGGATCACGAACTGCGCCTCTATGTGCGCGAGCTGCGCGATCGTAGCTATACGGTGGATGAACTCAACCGCGCCATCGATCGCCTGTGCCGTGAAAACGGGATCGACATCGCCTTCAACCAGCTTGAAGTTCACCTGAGAAATGAAAAAGGTGATGAAGTGACGGAAGTGAAGCGCGAAGTGAAGGGCGACGACCCGACACCGGCCTGATTCTGCGCTATAACGGCTCCTTTCCCGATGGGGGTGGAGTCGTTTTCATTTTGTTCTCGTAATCCCGTTTTACTATTTCCAGCGCGCTCAGCACCGTTTGTGGGGCGATGGCGTGCTCTTCCAGCAGCATAATCAGATCGACCGCCAGTTTGACGTCATCCGGGGCTTTTTCCAGCGACATATTCTCTCCTTTGTTAGCGCGTCATGCGCGCAATAACCGCATCAATACCCTGCAATGCCTTGCGGCAGCGGGTGAGCCTGCCGTTAAAAGCCTCAACTTCACGCGTCAGGCGCTGCTGTTCGGTGAAATCCTGCGTCTGTGCCAGTTGCCGCTGGCGTTCCTGGGTCATCTCCAGCAGACGGCGCTCATACTCCTGATGCTGCAGGCGCTTGCGCTGCCAGCGAATCAGTGACGGCGAACCGCTGTCCCACGAACGCAGTGACCAGGCCGCAGTTTCTCGGGAGATCGCCTCCACCTGCGCTGCCAGCCGTTCCGTCAGCCAGACAATTTGCGGCAACTGCTGCTTCTCAATGGCCTGTTTCAGCGCCGTCAGATGATGGCGCGTTTCTTCCAGGCAGTCCTGCAAAAGCGGGCTGCGGGTCTGAAACAGCTGCCGGTCGAAGCGGGGGCCGAGCGTCGCAAAATGCGCCAGCGGGCCAACGCGTGCTTCAAGCTGCGCAAGCTGCTGTTCAAGGGTATGTAAAAGTAAATCAGTTTTCACATCGGCCTTCCGATTCCGGCTCCGGTTTATGCTACATTAGCGGCTAAATTTGATAACGATTCTCATCATGCAACGGACTATTTTAATCATCATTGGCTGGTTAGCGGTAGCCCTTGGCACATTGGGGGTCGTATTGCCGTTGTTGCCGACGACGCCGTTTATTCTGCTGGCCGCCTGGTGCTTTGCCCGTTCATCACCCCGTTTTCATCACTGGCTGCTGTACCGCTCCTGGTTTGGCGGTTATCTCCGTTTCTGGCAGCAGCATAAAGCAATGCCAAAAGGCGCCAAACCACGCGCTATTCTTCTGATTTTAGTCACTTTCGCGGTTTCATTATGGCTGGTGAAAATGGCATGGGTCAGAATTTTGCTGTTGGTTATCCTAAGCTGCTTGCTGTTTTTTATGTGGCGTATTCCCGTCGTTGATAAAAAACAACAAAAACCAGAAAGCTGACGAATGACGGTTGCAATTCTCACCCGCAGCCAGTAAATTCGGGCGTTTTCGAGTACGGGTGCGACTGGTCAAAGGTTGAGCGAAACTCCCTTCTGATACCGTTATCGCGCGCCGTTTAGCAACATCGTTTTTATCAGGCACACTCTTATGACCGCGACTGCACAGCAGCTTGAATATCTGAAAAACAGCATCAAAAGCGTCCAGGACTATCCAAAACCTGGCATCCTGTTCCGGGACGTCACCAGTTTGCTGGAAGATCCGAAAGCCTATGCGCTGAGCATTGAACTGCTCACCGAGCGTTACAAAGACGCAGGTATCACCAAAGTCGTCGGCACCGAAGCGCGTGGTTTTCTGTTTGGCGCGCCGGTAGCTCTGGCCATGGGCGTCGGTTTTGTTCCGGTGCGCAAACCGGGCAAACTGCCGCGCGAAACCATTTCCGAAAGCTACGAGCTTGAGTACGGTACCGATAAGCTGGAAATTCATACCGATGCCATCAAACCGGGCGACAAAGTGCTGGTGGTGGACGATCTGCTGGCAACCGGCGGCACCATTGAAGCCACCGTGAAGCTTATTCGTCGTCTGGGCGGAGAAGTAAATGATGCCGCCTTCATCATCAACCTGTTCGATCTGGGCGGCGAGCAGCGCCTCGAGAGCCAGGGGATTAACTGTTATAGCCTCGTACCATTCCCGGGACACTGATCAGGCTATCTTATTTGCCATTTTGCCCCCGGGCAGTGCTCAAAATCCTCACGTACTCCAGGTACGCTCCGGTTTTTCCGCGCTGTCCGAATCCAAACTGGCTGCAACGATAACGCCTGATTTATCAGTTCCCGAGACACAGCCTCGCGGTCACCGCGAGGCTGTGTTAGCATTACTCTCCGACTATCCACCTTCCAGCGTTTCAGAGCCTGCCCATGAGTTATCAGGTCTTAGCCCGAAAATGGCGACCACAAACCTTTGCTGACGTTGTCGGCCAGGAACATGTGCTGACCGCCCTGGCGAATGGCTTATCGTTAGGGCGTATTCATCACGCGTATCTCTTCTCCGGCACCCGTGGCGTCGGTAAGACCTCTATTGCCCGCTTGCTGGCGAAGGGGCTTAACTGCGAATCCGGGATCACCGCGACGCCGTGCGGCGTGTGCGATAACTGCCGTGAAATCGAGCAGGGGCGCTTTGTCGATCTGATTGAGATCGATGCGGCGTCGCGAACCAAAGTTGAAGATACCCGCGATCTGCTGGATAACGTCCAGTACGCCCCGGCGCGCGGCCGCTTTAAAGTCTATCTGATCGATGAAGTGCACATGCTCTCGCGTCACAGCTTTAACGCGCTGTTGAAAACGCTGGAAGAGCCGCCATCGCACGTCAAATTCCTGCTGGCGACCACCGATCCGCAAAAGCTGCCGGTGACCATTCTCTCCCGTTGCCTGCAATTCCATCTGAAGGCGCTGGACGTAGAGCAGATCCGTCACCAGCTCGAGCATATTCTCGCCGAAGAGCATATCGAGTCTGAACCACGGGCGTTACAGCTGCTGGCGCGCGCCGCCGACGGCAGCCTGCGTGATGCACTGAGCCTCACCGATCAGGCGATTGCCAGCGGGGAAGGCCAGCTGACCACCGAAGCCGTGAGCCAGATGCTCGGCACCCTCGACGACTCACAGGCGCTGTCGATTGTTGAGGCGCTGGTCGCCGCCGACGGCGAGCGCGTGATGAACCTCGTTAACGATGCCGCCCAGCGCGGCGTTGAGTGGGAGGCGCTGCTGGTAGAAATGCAAAGCCTGCTGCACCGTGTCGCAATGGTCCAGCTGTCGCCATCGGCGCTGGGTACAGATATGGCAGCCGTTGAGCAGCGGATGCGCGAACTGGCGCGAACCGTACCGCCCACGGATGTTCAGCTCTACTATCAGACCATGCTGGTAGGGCGCAAAGAGTTGCCCTATGCGCCAGACAGGCGGATGGGTATTGAAATGACGCTGCTGCGCGCGCTGGCATTCCACCCGCGCCAGCCGCTGCCAGAGCCGGAGGTTCAGGCGCAGTCTTTTGCGCCCGTCGCGCCAACGGCGGTGCTGAACCCTAATCAGGTTCCCGTGCAAAGCCCGGCGGCCCCGGCATATCAGAACGAATCGCTACCGGACTCCACGAGTCAGGTGCTGGCAGCCCGTAACCAGCTGCAACGCACCCAGGGAGCGACCAAAGCAAAAAAGAGTGAACCGGCAGCCGCTTCCCGCGCGCGGCCGGTGAATAACGCTGCGCTGGAAAGACTGGCATCCGTGACGGAGCGCGTTCAGGCGCGTCCGGCTCCTGCCGCGCTTGAGCAGCAGAAAGCGGTGAAGAAAGAGGCGTACCGCTGGAAGGCCACCACGATTGTCGAAACCGTGAAAGAAGAGGTGGCCACGCCGAAGGCGCTGAAAAAAGCGCTGGAGCACGAGAAAACGCCAGAGCTGGCGGCTAAGCTTGCGGCAGAGGCCATCGAACGCGATGCCTGGGCGGCAGAGGTCAGCCAGCTCCAGCTACCGAAATTGGTTGAGCAGGTGGCGCTCAACGCGTGGAAAGAGCAGACCGGCAATCAGGTTTGTCTGCACTTACGGCCAACGCAACGTCACCTGAACTCGGCCGGTGCGCAAAAAGCGCTGGCTGAGGCAATGTCGACGCTGCAGGGTGCGCCCGTTGAATTAACCATCACAGAAGATGATAATCCAACTCACCGCACGCCGCTGGAGTGGCGACAGGCCATTTACGAAGAAAAGCTCGCGCAGGCGCGCGAGGCCATGATTGCGGATAGCAACATTCAGACGCTGCGTCGATTCTTCGATGCGGACCTGGATGAAGAGAGTATTCGCCCCATTTGACCGTAAGCCTGGCTTGCGGGTCGATATCACCATCAATGAGAGAGAAGCCTATGTTTGGTAAAGGCGGTCTGGGTAACCTGATGAAACAGGCCCAGCAGATGCAAGACAAAATGCAGAAAATGCAGGAAGAAATCGCTCAACTGGAAGTGACCGGCGAGTCTGGTGCTGGCCTGGTTAAGGTGACCATTAACGGTGCGCACAACTGCCGTCGCGTGGAAATCGATCCGAGCCTGCTCGAAGACGACAAAGATATGCTGGAAGATCTGGTCGCTGCTGCATTCAACGATGCTGCTCGCCGTATCGACGAAACTCAGAAAGAAAAAATGGCCTCTGTTTCCTCCGGTATGCAGCTGCCGCCGGGCTTTAAGATGCCGTTCTGATGCAAACCAGCCCGCTGTTAACCCAGCTAATGGAAGCGCTGCGTTGCCTGCCGGGCGTTGGCCCGAAGTCAGCACAGCGCATGGCGTTTACGCTGTTGCAGCGCGATCGCAGCGGCGGCATGCGCCTGGCGCAGGCGCTGACGCGTGCGATGTCAGAAATTGGTCATTGTGCGGACTGCCGTACTTTTACCGAGCAGGAAGTGTGTAACATCTGTACGAATCCGCGTCGCCAGGAAAACGGCCAGATCTGCGTGGTGGAGAGTCCTGCGGACATCTACGCCATTGAGCAGACCGGGCAGTTCTCCGGCCGCTACTTTGTGCTGATGGGGCATCTTTCCCCGCTGGACGGGATTGGCCCGGACGATATCGGCCTCGACAGGCTCGAACAGCGTCTGGCGTCGGAAACGCTGACCGAAGTGATTCTGGCAACCAACCCGACCGTTGAAGGTGAAGCTACCGCTAACTATATTGCTGCGCTTTGTGCGCAATATGGCGTGGAAGCCAGCCGTATCGCCCACGGCGTACCGGTGGGCGGCGAGCTGGAGATGGTTGACGGCACCACGCTGTCGCACTCTCTGGCCGGGCGTCACAAGATTAAATTCTGACCAAACGGAGGCCAAAACGCTGGCCTCCGCTTGAAATTCTCTTTGCGTATCCCCATCTCCTCCTCAACGCTTTTTTCTTACTGTTACCTGTTTTCGTTGAGGTATTCCAAACATGAAAGGACAAGAGACCCGCGGCTTTCAGTCTGAAGTAAAACAACTTCTGCACCTGATGATCCACTCTCTGTATTCGAATAAAGAAATCTTCCTGCGTGAGCTTATCTCTAACGCCTCTGATGCGGCCGACAAGCTGCGCTTCCGCGCGCTGTCTAACCCGGATCTGTACGAGGGCGACGGTGAACTGCGCGTTCGCGTCTCCTTTGATCAGGCTAACCGCACCCTGACCATCGCCGACAACGGCATCGGTATGACCCGCGATGAGGTCATTGATCATCTGGGTACGATTGCCAAGTCCGGCACCAAAGCCTTCCTCGAATCCATGGGCTCTGACCAGGCGAAAGACAGCCAGCTTATCGGTCAGTTTGGCGTGGGCTTCTACTCGGCGTTTATCGTCGCCGACAAAGTGACCGTCCGCACCCGTGCCGCTGGTGAAAGCGCTGAAAACGGCGTGTTCTGGGAGTCCCAGGGCGAAGGTGAGTACACCGTTGCCGACATCAATAAAGCCGATCGCGGTACCGAAATCACCCTGCATCTGCGTGAAGGCGAAGATGATTTCCTGAACGACTGGCGCGTACGCTCGATCATCAGCAAATACTCCGATCATATCGCGCTGCCGGTAGAGATTGAAAAACAGGAAGAGAAAGACGGTGAAACCGTGGTTTCCTGGGAGAAAATCAACAAGGCGCAGGCGCTGTGGACCCGTAACAAGTCGGAAATCAAAGACGACGAGTACAACGAATTCTACAAGCATATTGCTCACGACTTTACTGACCCGCTGACCTGGAGCCACAACCGTGTGGAAGGTAAGCAGGAGTACACCAGCCTGCTGTACATTCCGTCGCAGGCACCGTGGGACATGTGGAACCGCGATCACAAGCACGGCCTGAAGCTGTACGTGCAGCGCGTGTTCATCATGGACGACGCTGAGCAGTTTATGCCGAACTATCTGCGTTTCGTGCGCGGCCTGATAGATTCCAACGATCTGCCGCTGAACGTATCGCGTGAGATCCTGCAGGACAGCACCGTGACCCGTAACCTGCGTACGGCGCTCACCAAGCGTGCGCTGCAGATGCTGGAGAAACTGGCGAAAGACGACAGCGAAAAATATCAGACCTTCTGGAAGCAGTTCGGCCTGGTGCTGAAAGAGGGCCCGGCGGAAGACAGCGCCAACGCGCAGACTATTGCGAAGCTGCTGCGTTTTGCGTCTACCCACACCGACTCCTCTGCCCAGACCGTGTCGCTGGAAGAGTACATCTCCCGCATGAAAGAAGGGCAGGAGAAGATTTACTACATCACCGCCGACAGCTATGCGGCCGCGAAGAGCAGCCCGCACCTGGAGCTGCTGCGTAAGAAAGGCATCGAAGTGCTGCTGCTGTCTGACCGCATCGACGAGTGGATGATGAGCTATCTGACCGAGTTCGACGGCAAAGCGTTCCAGTCTGTGGCGAAAGCGGACGACTCCATCGATAAGCTCGCTGATGAAGTGGACGAAAGCGCGAAAGAAGCGGAAAAAGCGCTGACGCCGTTCGTTGAGCGTGTGAAAACCCTGCTGGGAGACCGCGTGAAAGAGGTGCGTCTGACGCATCGTCTGACCGACACCCCGGCGATTGTCACCACCGACGCGGACGAAATGAGCACCCAGATGGCAAAACTGTTTGCCGCTGCGGGTCAGGCCGTACCGGAAGTGAAATACCTGTTCGAACTGAACCCGGATCACCCGCTGGTGAAACGCGCCGCCGATACCCAGGACGAAGCGCAGTTCAGCGAGTGGGTTGAACTGCTGCTCGATCAGGCGCTGTTTGCCGAGCGCGGTACGCTTGAAGATCCGAACCAGTTCATCCGTCGTATGAACCAACTGCTGGTGTCCTAAGCCTTCCCCTCACCCTAACCCTCTCCCCGTGGGAGAGGGTCGGGGTGAGAGCATCAAACCTCCCGCTACGCAAAATATCTGACCATTAACCGTTTCAGCCGTGAGGCCTTCCTTGAGCCATCGGCGTTCTGGTGGTATGGTTTAGCGCTTTTTGAATAATTAAATCGACTTTTGAGGGGATTTTCGCAATGCGTATTATTCTGCTTGGCGCTCCGGGCGCGGGTAAGGGAACTCAGGCTCAGTTCATCATGGAGAAGTACGGTATTCCGCAGATCTCCACCGGTGATATGCTTCGCGCCGCGGTAAAATCTGGCTCAGAGCTGGGTAAACAAGCAAAAGACATCATGGACGCCGGTAAACTGGTTACTGATGAACTGGTTATCGCGTTGGTGAAAGAACGCATTGCACAGGAAGATTGCCGCAACGGTTTCCTGCTGGACGGCTTCCCGCGTACTATTCCGCAGGCAGACGCCATGAAAGAAGCGGGTATCAACGTTGACTACGTACTGGAGTTCGACGTACCGGACGAGCTGATCGTTGACCGTATTATTGGTCGTCGCGTACACGCAGCTTCTGGCCGCGTTTACCACATCAAATTCAATCCGCCGAAGGTAGAAGGCAAAGACGACGTGACCGGCGAAGAGCTGACCACCCGTAAAGACGATCAGGAAGAGACCGTGCGTAAGCGCCTGGTGGAATACCATCAGATGACCGCGCCGCTGATTGGCTACTACTCCAAAGAAGCACAGGCGGGTAACACCAAATACGCTAAAGTTGACGGCACCAAAGCCGTGACTGACGTGCGCGCAGAGCTGGAAAAAATCCTCGGCTAATCGGTAAAATTGCCGGATGGCGGCGTAAACGCCTTATCCGGCAACACCTCTCGCAGCAATTAGTTTTTCTTCCCCGCTTTTCAGCTACAATTATCAGCCATTTAGACGATTAAGAGGCGGTAATGCGTCAGACGAAAACCGGCATTCTGTTAGCCAACCTCGGCACCCCCGATGCACCAACTCCTGCGGCGGTAAAACGCTATCTGCGACAGTTCTTAAGCGACTCGCGCGTGGTGGATACGCCACGGCTGCTGTGGTGGCCGCTGCTGCGTGGCGCAATTTTGCCCATTCGCTCCCCGCGCGTGGCAAAGCTGTATCAGTCGGTCTGGATGGAAGGCGGTTCACCGTTGATGGTTTATAGTCGCCAGCAGCAGCAGGCCCTGGCCGCACGTCTGCCAGACACTCCGGTGGCGCTGGGGATGAGCTATGGCTCTCCGTCGCTGGCAAGCGCGGTAGAGGAGCTACTGGCGCAGAAGGTGGATCATATTGTCGTACTGCCGCTGTACCCACAGTATTCCTGCTCCACCGTTGCCGCGGTGTGGGACGAACTGGGGCGCATTCTGGCGACTAAACGCCATATCCCGGGCATTTCGTTTATCCGCGACTACGCCGATAACCAGGCCTATATTCAGGCGCTGGTGGCAAGTGCCAGAGCCTCGTTCGAAAAACACGGTGAGCCGGACGTGCTGCTGCTCTCCTATCACGGCATTCCGCAGCGTTATGCCGATGAGGGCGACGACTATCCGCAGCGCTGTCGTGATACCACCCGTGAGCTGGTTAATGCGCTTGGGATCTCCCCGGATCGTGTGATAATGACCTACCAGTCGCGCTTTGGCCGTGAGCCGTGGCTGACGCCTTACACCGATGGAACGCTGAAAATGCTGGGTGAGAAGGGCGTAAACCATGTTCAGGTGATGTGTCCGGGCTTCTCCGCTGATTGTCTGGAGACGCTGGAGGAAATTGCCGTACAGAACCGGGAGTTCTTCCTTGAGGCCGGCGGCAAGAAATATGAGTACATTCCCGCGCTTAACGCCGATCCTGCGCATATTGAGATGATGGTGAGTTTGACCGCACCCTATCGGTGATCGCGTGCGGCTGGGGGGATATGTTATTATTCCCCGCTTGTCCCCCATCATCTCGATCAACATCATGAAATTTCCTGGTAAACGCAAGTCTAAGCACTATTTCCCCGTCAACGCCCGCGATCCGCTGCTGCAACAAATTCAGCCGGAAAGCGAAAACAGCGCCTCCTGGGTGGTCGGTATCGACCAGACGCTGGTAGACATTGAAGCGAAAGTAGATGATGCGTTTATTGAGCGCTACGGCCTCAGCGCCGGACACTCGCTGGTGATTGAAGATGATGTGGCGGAAGCGCTGTACCAGGAGCTGGTGCGTGAAAACCTCATTACCCATCAGTTTGCCGGTGGCACTATCGGCAATACCATGCACAACTACTCGGTACTGGCCGACGACCGTTCGGTGCTGCTGGGCGTGATGTGCAGCAACATCGAAATCGGCAGCTACGCCTACCGCTATCTGTGTAATACCTCCAGCCGTACCGATCTCAACTATCTGCAGGGCGTGAACGGCGCGATTGGCCGCTGCTTTACGCTCATCAGCGACGCCGGAGAGCGTACCTTCGCGATAAGCCCGGGCCACATGAACCAGCTGCGCGCTGAGAGTATTCCGGAAGCGGTTATTGCTGGAGCCTCCGCGCTGGTTCTGACTTCCTACCTGGTGCGCTGCAAGCCGGGCGAGCCGATGCCGGAAGCCACCATGAAGGCTATCAAATACGCTAAAAAATATAACGTGCCGGTGGTGCTGACCCTGGGGACGAAGTACGTGATCGCCGATAACCCGGAATGGTGGCAGGCGTTCTTAAAAGAGAACGTCTCGATTCTGGCGATGAATGAAGAAGAAGGTGAAGCGCTGACCGGCATTGCCGATCCGCTCCTGGCCTCCGATAAAGCGCTGGAGTGGGTCGATCTGGTGCTGTGTACCGCCGGGCCAGTTGGTCTGTACATGGCGGGCTACACCGAAGATGAAATGAAGCGTAAAACCCAGCATCCGCTGCTGCCGGGGGCGATTGCCGAATTCAACCAGTTCGAGTTCAGCCGCGCGATGCGGTTGCAGGACTGCGGATCACCGCTGCGGATCTACTCGCACATCGCGCCGTACATGGGCGGACCGGAGAAGATCATGAACACCAACGGTGCCGGTGATGGCGCGCTGGCGGCGCTGCTGCACGATATTACCGCCAACAACTATCACCGCAGCAACGTGCCAAACTCCAGCAAACATAAATACACCTGGCTTACCTACTCGTCGCTCGCCCAGGTGTGTAAATACGCGAACCGCGTGAGTTACCAGGTGCTGAACCAGCACTCCCCGCGTCTGACCCGTGGTCTGCCAGAGCGGGAAGACAGCCTCGAGGAGGCATACTGGGAGCGTTAAGCGTCGTTTCCCCTCACGCCGTAAGGGTGAGGGGAAAATATCACGCTACGTCAGGCTTCAGCTCATCCGCCGTCAGCAGCGACATCATGGTGTTCGCGATTTCACGTTCGCCCATCACCACCTCATTTGCCCCCCGCTCGCTGATGTAAGCCACCTCGTCGTCGTAGTGTGCACGGGCAATAATCTCGATAGTCGGGCACTTCTCGCGGGCTGACGCCACAATCTCACCGGCCTCGTAGCCGTTTGGAATAGTGACCAGCAGCCAGCGGGCGCAGTCGAGGTGAGCCAGATTCATGATCTCTTCGTTGGCGGCGTTACCCAATACCGCACGAACCCCGCGCTCGCGTAGCTCATCGACCCGGGTTCTTGATGTTTCGATCACCACCAGCGGGATCCCTTGCGCCAGCAGCTTTTCTCCCAGCAGGCTGCCAACGCGGCCAAAACCGACCAGCAGCGCGTGGTTGCAGATATCCACCGGGATCTGCTTCTCTTCTTCAATCGCCTCTTCAAGGGTTTGCTCTTCCAGCGTTTCGGTCTTATCGAGGTACTTCTCGAGCAGGGCGAACAGCACCGGGTTCAGCATGATGGAGAGAATAGCGCCCGCCAGCACCAGATTCTGACCTTCCATCGACAGCAGGCCGAGCGCCATCCCGAGGCCCGCCAGAATAAAGGCAAATTCACCAATCTGCGCCAGGCTGGTGGCGATAGTGAGCGCGGTGCGCTGCGAGTGGCCGAACATCCGCACCAGCAGGAACGCCGCCACCGATTTACCAAAGATGATAATCGCCAGCGTACCGAGCACCGCCAGCGGCTGCTCAATCAGCACCATCGGGTCAAACAGCATGCCGACCGAAACAAAGAACAGCACCGCAAATGCATCGCGCAGCGGCAGGGTATCGTGTGCGGCGCGGTGGCTAAGCTCAGACTCGTTCAGCACTACGCCTGCGAAGAAGGCCCCCAGCGCGAAGGAGACATCGAACAGCTCAACGGCGCCCAGCGCAATCCCCAGCGCCAGGGCGAGTACCGAGAGGGTAAAGAGCTCACGCGAACCGGTGGCAGCGCTGCGCGACATGATCCACGGCACCAGGCGGCGGCCCACCACCATCATAATGACGATGAAAGCGATGACTTTCCCGATGGTGATGCTCATATCCAGCGCCAGGGTGGCAAAACCGATATCGCCTTTTTCCATCATGCCGGCGACCGCCGACAGCAGAACCAGCGTCAACACCATCACCAGATCTTCAACAATCAACCAGCCGATAGCGATTTGCCCGCGCTGGCTATCGATAAGCTGTCGTTCTTCCAGTGCACGCAGCAGCACCACGGTACTGGCGGTGGATAAACACAGGCCAAACACTACGCCGGTCATCAGCGACCAGCCGAGCATGGCCGAAAGCGCCATCCCCAGAAGCGTAGCGACGGCTATCTGCGCTATCGCGCCGGGAATGGCGATGGCCTTTACCGCCATCAAATCTTTCAGGGAGAAATGGAGACCGACGCCGAACATCAGCAGAATAACGCCAAGCTCTGCGAGCTCCGGAGCCAGTTTGGTATCCGCGACAAAACCAGGGGTAAAAGGTCCGGCCAGAACACCCGCTAACAAATATCCCACCAGAGGAGAAATGCGCAATTTATTGGCAATCATTCCGAGGATAAAAGCGAGCACAAGGCCGCCAACAATGGTGGTGATAAGCGGTGTGGCGTGATGCATTCCGTCTCCTTTCGTGTCTGCGTGATCCATTTTCTGGTCAAAAAGCCAGAAATCCAGGTAACAGTTTATGACAAATTAACCCATTCTGTTTATGAATAATTGTTGAATCATGAAGAAAATCGCTATTCGGGGAGAAAAAAGCACGGATGGGAAAGTGAAGGGGGTGTTGCGACGATGAGGCTTGATATCACAAGGAAAAAACGCCAGCCAAAATTTAACTTTGGCTGGCGCTGAGTCAGGCTTTTTGCCGGTTATCAGGCAGGAATATCGTTAACATGCCCAGAAGTGGCAGGAAAGCACAGATTTTATAGACCAGTTCGATACTGGTATGGTCGGCGATAAGCCCAAGAACCGCGGCTCCCAGGCCTCCCATGCCGAAGGCGAAACCGAAGAATAAACCAGAAACCATGCCGATTCTCCCTGGTAATAGCTCTTGTGCGTACACCAGAATGGCAGAAAATGCGGAGGCGAGGATAAAACCAATGATCACGGTCAGGATCCCGGTCCATTCGAGTGATGCATAAGGTAAAACAAGGGTAAAGGGCGCTACACCCAGTATAGAGCCCCAAATCACATACTTACGTCCAATCTTATCGCCAACAGGCCCGCCAATCATGGTGCCCGCCGCAACGGCGAACAGGAAGGCGAACAGGTGGATCTGCGCATTTTGTATCGATAATCCGAACTTATGCATCAGATAAAAGGTGTAATAGCTGCTGATGCTCGCCATATAGAAGTATTTCGAGAAAATCAGCATAAGCAGCACGCTGACCGCCAGAATCACCTTGTTACGCGGCAGCGGATTAATCACCGTCGCCTTAGGTTTGCCCTTATTAATACGATGCTGCGCGGCATACCAGCGGCTGATCTGCGCCAGCACCACGATTGCCAGCAAAGCGGCCAGTACAAACCACGCCACGTTGCCTTTGCCGTAAGGGGCGATAATCACCGCCGCCAGCAACGGCCCGAGCGAGCTGCCGAAGTTTCCGCCAACCTGGAACAGCGACTGCGCCAGCCCGTGGCGGCCGCCGGAAGCCATTCGCGCAACGCGGGAGGATTCCGGATGGAAGACGGAAGAGCCGGTACCGACCAGCGCCGCCGCCAGCAGAACGGCGCCAAAGCTGCCCGCGAGGGCCAGCAGCACCAGGCCGCTCAGCGTAAAGCACATCCCGACTGGCAGCGACCACGGCATCGGATGTTTATCGGTCATATAACCCACGACCGGCTGTAATAGCGACGACGAAAGCTGGAAGGTGAGGGTGATCATCCCAATCTGCATAAAGGTCAGTGAAAATTCCGACTGCAGTAGCGGGTATATCGCGAGGATGAGCGACTGGATCATATCGTTCAGCAGGTGAGAGAGGCTAATGGCTCCTAAAATGCCAAAAGAAGTTCGCGCCTTTTTTTCCGAAGACGGCGGGCCTGACAGTGTCGGGCTGGTTTCACTGATTGCCATAGATGTCATTCACTTTGAGTGTGCGATGTTGGAGGATAATCAGAACTGTAATAATTATCAGCCTAAGATAACGTGCCCAGACGTTTGAAGAAAGTCTCAATTCTGAAAACTTATTTGTAACAGATGCGCAGTCACTGTAATTTTGCAGCAATCATTGGGTCAGGGAGAGAAGCATGAAATTTTTGAAACGGGGCGTGGCGCTGGCGGTGCTGGCGGCATGGTCACTGGCAAGCATGCCTGCACAGGCTTATCAGCAGGATAAAACGTATAAAATCACCATCCTGCATACAAACGATCATCACGGTCACTTCTGGCGCAACGAATACGGCGAATACGGACTGGCGGCGCAAAAAACGCTGGTGGACGGTATTCGTAAAGAAGTGGCGGCGGAAGGCGGCAGCGTGCTGTTGCTCTCCGGCGGGGATATCAACACCGGCGTACCGGAATCTGACCTCCAGGATGCGGAACCCGATTTCCGCGGTATGAACCTGATTGGTTATGATGCGATGGCCGTGGGCAACCATGAATTCGACAATCCGATGACCGTCCTGCGCCAGCAGGAAAAGCTCGCCAAATTCCCGTTCCTCTCCGCCAACATTTATCAGAAAAGCACCGGAGAGCGGTTATTTAAACCGTGGGCGCTGTTTAAACGTCAGGATCTGAAGATTGCGGTGATTGGTTTAACTACCGACGATACCGCGAAGATTGGTAATCCGGAATTCTTCACCGATATCGAATTCCGCAAACCGGCGGAAGAAGCCAAACTGGTTATCCAGGAGCTGCAGCAGAACGAAAAGCCGGACATCATTCTTGCGACGACCCATATGGGCCACTACGACAACGGCAACCACGGCTCTAACGCCCCGGGTGACGTTGAGATGGCGCGCAGCCTGCCGGCAGGCTCCCTGGCGATGATTGTGGGTGGTCACTCACAGGATCCAGTGTGCATGGCCTCCGAGAACAAAAAGCAGGTGGACTACGTGCCGGGTACCCCGTGTGCACCGGATCGCCAGAACGGGATCTGGATTGTGCAGGCGCATGAGTGGGGTAAATACGTCGGTCGTGCTGATTTCGAATTCCGTAACGGCGAGATGAAGCTGGTGCATTACCAGCTGATCCCGGTCAACCTGAAGAAGAAAGTGACTTACGACAACGGCCAGAGTGAACGCATTCTGTATACCCCGCAGATAGCGGAGAACCCGCAAATGCTGTCACTGCTGACGCCGTTCCAGAATAAAGGCAAAGCGCAGCTTGGCGTGAAGGTTGGCAGCGTTAACGGTCGTCTGGAAGGCGATCGCAGTAAAGTTCGCTTCGTGCAGACCAATATGGGGCACCTGCTGCTGGCGGCACAGATGGCGCGTACCAGCGCTGACTTCGCGGTAATGAGCGGCGGCGGTATTCGTGATTCCATCGAGGCGGGCGACATCAGCTATAAAGACGTGCTCAAAGTGCAGCCGTTCAGCAACGTGGTGGTGTATGTCGATATGCCGGGCAAAGAGGTGGTGGAGTATCTGACCGCGGTCGCGAAGATGAAGCCGGACTCTGGCGCTTACCCACAGTTTGCCAACGTCAGCTTTGTGGCGAAGAACGGCGAGCTCAGCGATTTAAAGATCAAAGGCGAACCGGTTGACCCGGCGAAAACCTACCGCATGGCGACCCTGAACTTTAACGGTACCGGTGGCGACGGCTATCCGCATATCGATACCAAACCGGGGTACGTGAATACCGGCTTTATCGATGCCGAAGTGCTGAAACAGTACATTCAGCAAAATTCACCGCTGGATGCGAACGCCTACGCACCGAAAGGTGAGGTGAGCTGGCAGTAACATCACACTGGTTGTCGGGCCTACATGGCGTTCATCTTGTAGGCCCGATAAGCGTAGCGTATCGGGCAATGCGATTAATCCCGACGTGCGATATCGGCGAACTTCGCATCCAGCATTTTCGCCAAATCACCTGCCGACAGTTCGATATCTAATCCGCGTTTGCCGCCGGAGACGTAAATCGTCGCAAACTCCTGCGCCGGTGCGTCAATGACCGTCGGCAGCCGTTTCTTCTGCCCCAGGGGGCTTATCCCGCCCACCAGATAGCCGGTGGTGCGTTGCGCAACCATCGGATCCGCCATATCCACTTTCTTCGCGCCCAGCGCTTTCGCGACTTTTTTCAGATCGAGCTGTGTTGCCACCGGCGTGACCGCCACGGCCAGGTGCTTCATGTCGCCGTTGACCGCGACCAGCAGCGTTTTATAAACCTGGTCCGCATTCAGACCAAGCTTACGCACCACCTCGTCACCAAAATTGGTCTCATTCGGGTCGTGTTCGTACGCGTGCAGCTGAAAGGGAATGTTGTTTTTTTCGAGTAACTTAACCGCGGGCGTCATAGCTTACCTTCTTCTGACAAAAACGTTACCCGTAAAGAGTACGCCTGATGGCTGTCTAAAAAATAGTATTATCTTGCGCAATAGTATTGGCAGAGATGATGACTTTGAGCGACAATCGGAGGATCCGGGGTGAAAATTCCGGGATAATAATAATGATGAAATTCCTCTTTGACGGGCCAATAGCGATATTGGCCACTTTTTTTATCTCAGCAGTGACGGCAGATTTCCTTCCCCGTACAGATGCAGCGCGCCGACGGCAACCACATAGCGTCCGGCCGGTAATGCCAGCAACGCTTCGCGCCACGCCTGGTTACGCTGATTCATCAACACATCATAGAGCGGCTCGCTAAAAGTATTCGGCAGGGTAATTGCCCCCTGTTTCGGCGGCTGCGCTAGCCACCAGCCAATCATCACCTGCAGCAGGCGGGCGTTGGTATGCCAGTGGGTCAGGGTATCTTCCAGCAGCGACAGGCCGCTGTCGGGAAGCTGCAGCAGAAGATCTATTTGCCCCTGGGATCCTTCAAGCTCAATGATCTTCACACCGTGCTGCCGGGCATCGTGCAGAAGTTGATAATCCACGCCGTAGTCCGCGCGCAGGCCCAGCTTTTGCGCCTGAGTCGCCTGTAGCACCATCGCAATTTGCCACAGCGGCTGGTTGTCGAACAGCGCCACCGAAAGCCCCAGCTCGTCGGCAAGCGTCTCCAGTTTTTCCCGTTGCTCATCGCTAAGACGCTCCGCCAGCGGCGGAAAGTCGGGGAGGTTGCTGAACGGGGTTTCGTGGCCGGAGATATCGGCTTCAACAATCAGCGCGTCGGCCTGGTGGATTTTCTTCAGCAGTTTTGCCGGGAGCGGCGCCATATCGCGCGTTCCCATGTGAATACTGCCTACTAAGTGGAAATGCCTGTCGCCGGGAAGGGAAATGTCGAGAGCGGGCCAGGAATAAGCGGAGCCCTTGAGAGTATGCCACAGCGTTTTTAGTTGATTTAACAGACCCATACGCACTCCGTGGTTGAAGTCATCATGCTAGCGCGTTGAGAAGAAGGGTGCAAACAGAACCCTCTCACTGTAACAGGAGAGGGTTCTGGGCGGGTTACTCTTTCGGTTTGAAGCGCAGCAGACGGTTGGCGTTACTCACGACGGTAATCGAAGAGAGCGCCATCGCCGCCCCGGCAACCACCGGGTTAAGTAATGTACCGGTGACCGGCCACAGTATCCCGGCGGCAATCGGAATGCCGAGCGAGTTATAAATAAAGGCGCCGAGCAGGTTTTGCTTCATATTGCGCAGCGTCGCTTTGGAAATCGCCAGCGCATCCGCCACGCCGGTCAGGCTATGACGCATCAGCGTAATCGCGGCGGTTTCAATCGCCACATCGCTCCCGCCGCCCATGGCGATACCCACATCAGCCTGAGCCAGCGCCGGAGCATCGTTGATACCGTCGCCAATCATGGCCACGTGACGCCCCTGGCTCTGCAGGCGCTGAATAGCATCGGCTTTACCATCCGGCAGCACCCCGGCGATCACCTCGTCAATCCCCGCCTCTTTGGCGATAGCGTTGGCGGTGGTGGGGTTGTCGCCGGTGAGCATCACCAGACGATAACCCGCACGGTGCAGACGCTCCAGCGCTGCGACGCTGTCTTCACGCAGCGGATCACGCACGGCAATCAACGCAGCGGCTTTGCCATCCACCGCCAGCAGCACCGGCGTGGCGCCCTGCGAAGCTTGCGCCGTCAGTTCGTCATCCAGCGCCTGAGTATTAACCTGCTGCTCATGCAGCAGCGCCTGGTTGCCCAGCAGCAGCGAACGGCCGTCGGCTTCACCGCTCACCCCTAAACCACGCAGGGTCCGGAAAGCATTGACCTGCGGCAGGGCGTTATCGGCGGCTTTATCGAGAATGGCGCGCGCCAGCGGGTGGCTTGAACCTTGTTCCAGCGCCGCCGCCAGACGCAGCGCCTGGGCTTCGCTCCATTCACCGACGGTTTTCACCGCCACCACCTGCGGTTTCCCTTCGGTCAGGGTACCGGTTTTATCAAACACCAGAGTGTCGAGAACGCTTGCCCGCTGCAGAGCATCGGCATCACGCACCAGCACGCCAAACTCGGCGGCACGCCCCACGCCTGAAATAATCGACATCGGCGTTGCCAGACCCAGCGCACAAGGACAGGCGATGATCAGCACCGTTGTGGCAATGACCAGCGTATAGACAATCTGCGGCGCCGGGCCGAAGAAGTACCAGATAGCCGCGCTGATGAGCGCAATGGCCACCACGGCGGGCACAAACACGGCAGAGATTTTATCCGCCAGCTGGCCGATTTCCGGCTTGCTGCTCTGCGCCTGGCGCACCATCCGGATGATGCGTGAAAGCGTAGTATGGCTGCCGACCGCGCTGGCGCGGAACAGCACGCTGCCATCCTGCACGACCGTCCCGGCATGAATGCCATCGCCTTCGCCTTTCTGCTGCGGGATAGGCTCGCCGGTGAGCATAGCTTCATCAAGCCAGGCTTCGCCCTGGGTGATTTCCCCATCAACCGGTACGCGATCGCCGGTGGTCAGGCGCAGCGTCATTCCCGGCTGTACGTCCGCCAGCGGCACCTCTTTTTCACCCGCTTCGGTAACCACGCGGGCGGTGGGTGGGGTTAAATCGAGCAGTTTTTCCAGCGCTTTGGAGGAGCGCTGACGTGCCCGGGCTTCCAGCATGTGTCCGAGGTTAATCAGACCGATGATCATCGCGCTGGCCTCGTAATAGAGGTGTCGCGCTTCCATCGGGAACCACTGCGGCCACAGGTTAACGCTCATCGAGTAGAGCCAGGCCACGCCGGTCCCCAGGGCGACCAGGGTATCCATGGTGGCGGTGCCGTTTCTCAGGCTTTTCCAGGCGCTGGTATAGAAGTGACCCCCGGCAAAGACCATCACCCCAAGGGTAATAAGACCAATCACCAGCCACAGGCTACGGTTGGCGTCGGAGACCATCATGTTGTCACCGATCATCCCCCAGACCATCACCGGAACACCGACCAGCAGGGCGACAATCGCCTGCCAGCGGAAGCGTTTCATAATAGCGATGGAGGTTTCCTGCTGGCGTTCACGACGCTTGAGGTCATCTTCGATAGCCTCGGCGCCGTAGCCCACCTTCTCCACGGCCTTCACTAAATCGGCGGCGGACGCACTGCCCATGACCAGCGCAGTACGTTCCGCGAGGTTTACCCGTGCCTGTGAGACTCCCGGTACCGCCTGAAGCGCATTTTGTACGCGGGAAACGCAGCTGGCGCAGCTCATTCCGTTGATCAGCAACTGCTGGCTGTCATCCAGATCCTGGGCTGCCGGAAGCTCAGGAGTGGCCGCTGTCAGTGCTTCCGACGGGATAGTTGTCTCTGTCAGCGGATTAGGCTTTGGGTGGCTTAACTCCGCCCCGTATCCGGCCTGTTTGATAGTTTCGATCAGTTGTTCAGCGCTGGCGCTGCCGGTCACTTCGGCATGACTGACGGTGACTTCTGCCTTTTCAACGTCAGGACGTTGTTCCAGGCTCTCTTTAACGCGTTTGACGCAGTGGCCGCAGGTCAGGCCATCGAGCGCCAGGTCGATAGTGTGAGACATAATTAAGCTCCTGTATAATAATCAGGTCAGATGTTGACCTGATTGACCTTTCTGTTGTTGCGAAGAAGAAGGGTAAGCTTTCCGGCAGCGGAAACGCTAATGTTTAACTTCCTGATTAGGAATGAGTTAGCAAATCAGCGGCCGATGACAGGCTGTTGCCTTACTTACCCTTCTCATTTCACTGTGTAGAAGGTTAAACCTTCCATCAAGGGGAAGGTCAAGGGGGAATTTTGAATATTAGTGATGTGGCGAAAAAAACCGGTTTAACCAGTAAGGCTATCCGCTTCTATGAGGAGAAAGGGCTGGTGACGCCGCCGCTGCGTAGCGACAATGGCTACCGCAGCTACACGCAAAAACACCTCGATGAACTGACCCTGCTGCGTCAGGCCCGTCAGGTGGGGTTTAATCTTGAAGAGTGCGGCGAGCTGGTCAATCTGTTTAACGATCCGGGCCGTCACAGCGCGGATGTGAAATCGCGGACGCTGCAAAAAGTGGCAGATATCGAAAGGCACATCAAGGAGCTGCAGGAGATGCGCCAGCACCTGCTGGCACTGGCGGCATCCTGCCCGGGCGACGACAGCGCCGACTGCCCGATTATTGATAATCTTTCCGGCGGCTGCCATCACCACGCGAAGGCAAAAAGCTAACGAGGAGGAAGCAGGCGGATACGCAGGGTGATCCCTTCGACGGCGATCACCTCAACTTTGCTGCCCGCCGGCAGATCGTCATCGGCGACGACCGGCCAGGAGCTGTCGCCTACCCGCATATGCCCGCGGCCGTTCATCAGCGTGTCTTCCAGCGTAAAGTGGCGGCCAATCAGCTGTGCGCCGCGCTGGTTGAGGTGGCTGTCGCCAGGACGCTGGCGCTTCACGCGGTTTGCCAGCCATCGCCACCAGAGCCAGGCGGCAACCAGCGTCAGCACGGCGAACAGCGTGCCCTGCCACTCCCAGCCGAAGGGCAGGAGCCACACCAGCATGCCGGTAACCACCGCCGCCACGCCGCTCCACAGCAAATAGCCGTTACCGCCGAGCATTTCCGCCGCCAGCAGTAATCCGCCGAGGCTAAGCCAGAAGATATGCGGATGCGCGAGGATCAATTCGATCATGGTTTTTTCCGTGCACCTGCGCTTTCGTTGAGGAGTTCGCTGATCCCGGCGATCGAACCCATCAGGCTGCTCGCCTCCAGCGGCATCAGCACCACTTTACTGTTATTGGCAGAACCAATCTGCTGCAGCGCGTCGGTGTATTTCTGCGCCACAAAGTAGTTCACCGCCTGAATATCCCCGGCGGCGATAGCTTCAGACACCATCTTCGTAGCGCGGGCTTCTGCTTCCGCCGAACGCTCACGCGCTTCTGCCTGCAGGAAGGCCGACTGACGCTCCCCTTCGGCTTTCAGGATCTGCGATTGCTTCTCGCCTTCCGCTTTGAGGATTTCCGCCTGGCGGACCCCTTCGGCCTCAAGGATATAGGCACGTTTAGTACGTTCCGCTTTCATCTGCGCGTTCATGGAAGAAATCAGCTCTGCCGGTGGGCGCACGTCGCGGATCTCAATACGCGTCACCTTGATGCCCCACGGGTTAGTGGCTTCATCAACAATATGCAGAAGGCGGGAGTTAATGCTGTCGCGCTGAGAGAGCATCTCGTCAAGCTCCATCGAGCCCAGCACGGTACGAATGTTGGTCATCGTCAGGTTGATGATGGCGAGCTCCAGGTTGCTGACTTCGTACGCCGCTTTTGGCGCATCGATAACCTGGATAAAGCACACCGCATCAATGGTAACGTTGGCGTTATCTTTGGAGATGATTTCCTGCGAAGGGATATCCAGAACCTGTTCCATCATGTTGATTTTACGGCCAATGCGGTCCATAAATGGCACCACAAGGCTCAGGCCTGGCTGCAGCGTGTTGGTATAACGACCAAACCGTTCCACGGTCCACTGGTATCCCTGTGGCACGATTTTGACACCGGCACCGACAATCACCAGCGCCACGAAGATCAGAACGGGAATAAAAATAAGCATGAAAAACCTCCTGTTTTTTGCCTGCGGCGTACGATGTCGTATTGCCAGTAATCGAAAGTATAACTTTTATTCTCGCAACGATGAAAGCTGTGGAGATACACTATTCCTGTAGAGGTACGTAAACAAACGGATGTGCTATGAAGGAATTATTGCAATTACGCCAGGTGGGTTTTCACGCGGGCGATAACGAGATATTACGCGACGTCTCTTTCTCTCTTAATCCCGGTGAATTTAAGCTGATTACCGGCCCCTCTGGCTGCGGGAAAAGCACGTTATTGAAAATAGTCGCCTCGCTCCTGAGCCCCACCGCCGGGGATATTTTTTTCGACGGCCAGAATATCAATGCACTCTCGCCCGAAGCTTATCGCCAGCAGGTCTCTTACAGCACGCAAACGCCGTCGCTGTTTGGCGCCACGGTCTATGACAACCTGATTTTCCCCTGGCAGGTACGTAACAAGGTGCCGGATCCAAAGCGTTTTATCGACGATCTGGCACGGTTTGGCCTTGCTGAAGAGACGCTGGAGAAATCTATCTCTGAGCTTTCCGGCGGTGAGAAGCAGCGCGTTTCATTGATTCGTAACCTGCAGTTTATGCCTAAGGTGCTGCTGCTCGATGAAATTACCAGCGCGCTGGACGAGAGCAACAAGAAAAACGTCAATGAGTTAATTCACGGCTACGTCAAAGCACAGCAGGTTGCCGTGCTGTGGGTCACGCACGATACCGATGAAATTCGCCACGCCGATGATGTGATTACGCTTCCGGTGCGCACCGGGGTGCAAAAGGAGGTCAGCCATGAACGGGCATAACATCACTAATGAATCCCTGGTGTTTTCGATGGTGCTGGTGCTGATAGCTATTGTGGTGAGCTACCGGGAAAAGCTGGCGCTGGAAAAAGACATCATCTGGAGTATTTGTCGCGCGGTCGTGCAGCTGATTATTGTCGGCTATGTGCTGAAGTATATTTTTAACGTCGATAATGCGCTGCTGACCATATTAATGGTGCTGTTCATTTGCCTGAACGCCGCGTGGAATGCGAAGAAGCGCAGTAAATATATTGATAAAGCGTTCGTGTCGTCGTTTATCGCGATTACCACCGGCGCTGTGCTCACTCTCTCGGTGCTGGTATTTTCCGGCTCTATTGAATTTGCCCCCATGCAGGTTATCCCTATTTCCGGAATGATTGCCGGGAACGCGATGGTGGCGGTGGGGCTGTGCTACAACAATCTGGGGCAACGTTTCAGCAGCGAACAGCAGCAGATTCAGGAGAAACTGAGCCTGGGTGCAACGCCGAAAATGGCCTCAGCCCAGCTCATTCGCGACAGCATTCGCGCGTCGTTAATTCCAACGGTGGATTCAGCAAAAACGGTGGGGCTGGTCAGTCTGCCGGGGATGATGTCGGGGCTTATCTTTGCCGGTATCGATCCGGTGAAGGCGATTAAGTATCAGATAATGGTGACCTTTATGCTGCTTTCTACGGCAAGTTTGTCGACCATTATTGCCTGCTACCTGACCTATCGGAAGTTCTACAACGCGCGCCACCAGCTGGTGGTCACGCAGTTGAAAAAGTAGTTATCCATTGAAATCTGGAACTGTTTTGTAGGCCGGATAAGGCGCAGCCGCATCCGGCACTGCAAAAGATCAATACAGCAGCGAGTAAAGCTTACGACGGTACTGTGACGCCAGCGCGTCGCCGGTGCCCAGGGCCGCGAGGATCTCCTGCAGCATCTTGCGTGCCTGACCGTCGGCGGCACCGAGGTCTTTGCGCAGATGGCTGAACAGCAGCTCCAGCGCCTCTTCATTACGACCGACCTGATGCAGCTGCAGCGCCAGCTGAGAGGCCAGCACCGCGTCTTCCGGGTTCTCTGCCACCTGCTGCTGCAGGTGCTGAATTTCCGGCGTATCGGCAGCCTGCTTCAACAGCTCTATCTGTGCGACCAGCCCCTGATAGCGGGTGTCCTGATCCTGCAGCGGAATGGTCTTCAGCGTGACTTCTGCCTCTTCAGAGCGGTTTAACGCGATCTGCGCTTCGGCAAGCAGCAGGCCGATTTCACTGTCCTGGTTCGACAGCTGCCAGGCATCTTTCAGCAGCGGCAGCGCCTCGGCATGGTTGCCTTCCTGCATTAACGCTATCGCCTGCTGCGCCTTCAGCTCTTCTTCACGCGGCAGCACTTTATCGAGCAGGGCACGAATTGCCTCTTCCGGCTGCGGGCCCTGGAAGCCGTCTACCGGCTGACCGTTCTGGAACAGATAAACGGTCGGGATAGCGCGCAGGCCAAACTGCGAAGCCACCATTTGCTCGGCGTCGCAGTCCACTTTTGCCAGCGTAAACTGACCGTTGTACTGAGCGGCAAGGCTTTCAAGAACCGGGGTCAGCTGTTCGCAGTGCTGACTGCGGGCGGACCAGAAGTAAAACAGGACCGGCGCCGTCATCGACTGCTCCAGGACCTGGTGCAGGTTAGCTTCCGTGATATTGACAATATTCTGTACAGACATAGGGGGTATTCTCTTCAGTCGGTTTAACTTTACATGGGGTCGCAGGTCTGGCCTTCAACTCAGCCGTGTAAAATTTTATCCATCATGCGATCCGGGAGCAGGCGCTTAAGCAGCCGTACAGCCCAGGTCACCAGCGTAACGGGATAACGTAATTTTGGTTTGTCGCTGACAAAAGCATGGCGCACTTTTTCCACCACCGCTTCCGGGCCAAGGGTAAAGCGTGCCGCGATCCCCGGGTTCTCAACCGGTTTATCGGACTGGGTCTGGTTCACGTTGTCGGTAAAACGGGTGGTGATAGGGCCAGGCTCAATCAGGCTCACTTTGATGCCGGAATGGCGCAGTTCCATACGCAGCGCGTCGGACCAGGCTTCCAGCGCATATTTGCTGGCGGCATAGGCGCCACGACCCGGTGTTGAGATAAGGCCCATGACCGAAGAGGTCATCACGATGCGGCCCTCACCGTGCGGCAACATGGCGGGCAGCAGGCGCATGGTCAACTGATGAGCGCCGAAGAAATTAGCGGAAAACTGCTGTTCCATCTGGCTGCGGCTGATGGTGGTGAGCGGGCCGTACATCCCAAATCCGGCGTTGTTAAAAATGCCGAACAGACGATTGTCGGTCATGGCGATCACTTCATCCGCCGCGCGGTCGATACTTTCCGGTGAGTCGAGATCGAGCAGAACTCCGGTGAGCCCCATGCCGTGCATGCGGGCGACATCATCAGGTTTACGGCAGGCGGCCAGCACCCGAAATCCCTGGCGCTTCAGTTCCAGCGCGCTTTCAAGGCCAATTCCGCTGGAACATCCTGTTATTAAGACCGTTTTTTGCATAACTTTACCTGAGGATAGCTCCTGGTGTTCAGGAGTCGTGTTTAACTAAAGGTGCCAGGCGTGTCGCCATCCAGTCGGCAATAAACGGCTGGGCGTCACGATTAGGGTGAATGCCATCATCCTGCATCCACTGCGGTTTCAGGTAGACCTCTTCCATGAAAAACGGCAGCAGTGGGATATTGAATTCACCGGCAAGTTTTGGATATATCGCGCTAAAGGCTTCATTATAACGACGACCATAGTTCGCGGGCAGACGTATTTGCATTAACAGCGGCTGAACCTTCGCCGCTTCGAGCTGTTGCAGCACCGTGCGCAGCGTCTGCTCGGTCTGCTGCGGCGGAAAACCGCGCAGACCATCGTTACCACCCAGTTCAACCAGCACCCAGCGCGGCTGGTGTTGTTTCAAAAGCGCGGGCAGGCGAGCCAGCCCCTGCTGCGACGTATCACCGCTGATGCTGGCGTTGATGACGGTCATCTTCGGCTGCCACTTATCGTTGAGCAGCGCGGGCCAGGCACTGGCGGCTGCCATGCGATATCCGGCGCTCAGACTGTCACCCAGAACCAGCAGCGTGTCAGCCGCAGCAGTGCGAAAGGTTAACAGGATCAGAAACAGGAAAGGCAAATGCCAGCGGAAAACATACTTGAAGTTCATCATCTTAAGAAATCCGTCGGTCAGGGTGAGCACGAGCTTTCCATCCTTACCGGAGTTGAGCTGGTTGTCAAACGGGGGCAGACCATTGCGCTGATTGGGGAATCGGGCTCCGGTAAATCAACGCTGCTGGCGATCCTTGCTGGTCTCGACGATGGCAGCAGCGGCGATGTGCGCCTGCTCGGTGAATCACTCCCGGCGCTTGATGAAGAAGCGCGCGCCGCGCTGCGGGCAAAACACGTGGGTTTTGTCTTTCAGTCGTTTATGTTGATTCCAACGCTAAACGCGCTGGAGAACGTCGAGCTACCGGCATTGCTGCGCGGTGAGAGCAGCAGCGAGAGCCGCCGTCATGCCACAACCCTGCTCGATCAACTGGGGCTTGCAAAACGGTTGAGTCATCTCCCGGCGCAGCTTTCCGGCGGGGAGCAGCAGCGGGTGGCGCTGGCGCGCGCTTTTAACGGTCGCCCGTCGCTGCTGTTTGCCGATGAACCCACCGGCAACCTTGACCGTCATACCGGCGATAAAATTGCCGACCTGTTGTTCAGCCTCAATCAGGAGCACGGCACCACGCTGATTCTGGTCACTCACGATCCGGCGCTTGCCGCTCGCTGCGACCGCCGTTTGCGGCTGGTCGACGGTCAGTTGCAGGAGGAGGCATGATAAGCCGCTGGTTCTGGCGCGAATGGCGCACGCCGTCGCTGTTGATTGTCTGGATGGCCTTAAGCCTTGCGGTGGCCTGCGTGCTGGCGCTCGGCAGCATCAGCGATCGCATGGAGAAGGGGCTGAATCAGCAGAGCCGCGATTTTATGGCGGGGGACCGGGCGCTGCGAAGCAGTCACGAAGTGCCCGCCGCCTGGCTGGATAAGGCTCGTGAGCTGGGGCTGAAGGTGGGGGAGCAGATAAGCTTCGTCACCATGACGTTTTCCGGTGATACGCCGCAGCTGGCGGACGTGAAAGCGGTTGATGCGGTGTATCCGATGTATGGTACGCTGGAAACGGTGCCGTCGAATCTGAAACCGGCACCGGGAACGGTGCTGATCTCTTCACGCCTGAAAGCCCTGCTGAACCTGAAAACCGGCGACAGCCTCGACGTTGGCGATGCCACGCTGCGGGTGGCGGGGGTAGTGGTGCAGGAGCCGGATGCCGGATTCAACCCGTTCCAGATGGCGCCCAGGCTGATGATGAACGTGGCCGACGTGGCAAAAACCGGCGCGGTGCAGCCGGGGAGTCGCGTCAGCTGGCGCTACAAGTTTGGCGGCACGCCTGAACAGCTGGCGCAGTATGAAAAATGGCTGCTGCCGCAGCTGCAACCGGAGCACCGCTGGTACGGGCTCGACCAGGATGATGGGGCGCTCGGGAAATCACTCCAGCGTTCGCAACAGTTTCTTCTGCTCAGCGCGCTGCTAACCCTGGGCCTTGCAGTAGCCGCCGTCGCGGTGGCGATGGGGCACTACTGCCGCAGTCGTTATGACCTGGTCGCCATCCTGAAAACGCTGGGTGCCGGTCGTGCGCAGCTACGTAAGTTGATTGTCGGCCAGTGGCTGTTGCTGCTGGCGATGTCAGCGCTGACCGGTGGGCTGCTGGGGTTGTTATTTGAGCATTTCCTGATGGTGCTGCTGCGCCCCGTGCTTCCGGCGGCGCTGCCTGCCGGAAGCGGCTGGCCGTGGCTGTGGGCCGTGGGTACCATGGTCGTGATTTCGCTGCTGGTGGGTTTGCGGCCGTATCGTCTGCTGCTTGCCACCCAGCCGCTGCGCGTGCTGCGGCGCGATGTGGTGGCCCGCGTCTGGCCGTTGCAGTATTACCTTCCAGCTATTGTCATTATCGTGGTGCTGCTGCTGGCGGGGCTGATGGGCGGCAGCATGCTGCTGTGGTCGGTGCTGGCCGGGGCGCTGGTTCTGGCGTTGCTCTGCGGCGTGGTGGGCTGGCTGCTGCTTAATGTGCTGAAACGGCTGACGCTGTCGGCGCTGCCGCTGCGTCTTGCCGTGAACCGTCTGCTGCGCCAGCCGTGGTCTACCTTAAGCCAGCTCGCGGCCTTCTCGCTGTCGTTTATGCTGCTGGCGTTGCTGCTGGTGCTGAGAGGCGATTTACTGGACCGCTGGCAGCAGCAGCTGCCGCCGGAGAGCCCAAACTATTTCCTGATAAATATTGCGCCCGAGCAGGTGATGCCGGTGAAAACTTTCCTGGCAGAACACCAGGTGATTGCCGGAGCGTTTTACCCAATAGTGCGTGCGCGTCTCACCCAGATAAACGGTCAGCAGACGGAAAGCAGCGCCGACGAAGCGCTCAACCGTGAGCTGAACCTGACCTGGCAGTCGCAGAAGCCCGACCACAATCCGCTGGTCGCCGGAGACTGGCCGCCGAAAGCCGGGGAGGTCTCTATCGAGGAGGGGCTGGCACAACGGCTGAAGATCCGCATCGGCGACAGCGTGACCTTTACCGGGGACACTCAGGACTTCACCGCCAAAGTTTCCAGCATCCGCCAGGTTGACTGGGAAAGCCTGCGGCCTAACTTCTTCTTCATCTTCCCACCGGGGGCGCTGGACGAGCAACCGCAAAGCTGGCTGACCAGTTTCCGTCTGGAGAGCGACCCGCGTCTGCTGGCACAGCTGAACCGCCAGTTCCCGACCATCAGCCTGCTGGATATCGGTGCGATACTGAAGCAGGTCGGACAGGTGCTGGGGCAGGTGAGTCGTGCGCTGGAGGTGATGGTGGTGCTGGTGACCGCCTGCGGAGTGCTGCTGCTGTTGGCTCAGGTGCAGGTGGGGATGCGTCAGCGCCATCAGGAGCTGGTGGTATACCGCACGCTTGGTGCCGGGAAGCGTCTGCTGCGCCTGACGCTGTGGGCCGAATTTGCGCTACTCGGCGCGGTGTCCGGGCTGGTGGCGGCAATAGGTGCTGAAACCGCGCTCGCTATCCTGCAAACCCGGGTGTTCGATTTTCCGTGGTCACCCGACTGGCGGCTGTGGGTCATTCTGCCGCTGTGCGGTGCGCTGCTGCTCTCTCTCTGCGGCGGCTGGCTTGGCAGCCGTTTGTTAAAGGGCAAGGCGCTGTTCAAAAATGCTTAAGCGTTTTTGAACAGCGACTCGAATTATTTAGGGTATAGGCGGTGGCTTTATTTTATTGTTCTTCTGGAATTAAAGTCAGCCACAATTGCGAGCAGCTTTCCAGATTTGGGAAAAAGGAGTGGTTGGACTAAATTACAGGTATATGATCGCTTTGAACCTGAAATAACAGGCTCCTGGATTGGCGTCCTAAACCCGTAATTCGTATGCAACACTGTTTTCTGCATTGTGAGTATAATGCAATGATGGTGGGCTGGATGAGGGCTTCTTTCGAAGCACCGATATTCATTACGGGTCGGTACGCCAACCTTGTTCAGTCCGCCTCCAGAATGTGGCGTTTATGGAGACATTCCAGCAAACCGTAATGAGAATGTTATATGAACGAAGAAAATATCAGCCATATTTATAATTCAGCAATTTACAGCGAGCTTTCTATTGGAAACCCCGACTTTATTGATCTCATTGAACGCTGTGAGCTCTTATCGCAAATTTTAGTAGACTGTCATCATCAGGAGTGCGCGAAACCTCTTCTACGCTGCCTTATCGCCTATATCGCCAGGCTACAGACCGCTTTAGGTGAATCGATGGGGCTGGCGTATGGAATAGAGAGGAGTGGGGAATTAATGGCGGGTAGTGATAAAGAATGGATTTTTGCCGATTCTGAACTGCAATGCGAATATTGTCATGTTTTAGTTAAAGTGCTTTTAATTCATAATGTTGAGCATCATGACTTTAAGATTCTGTCTGGATTTATTCACGATCTTGTTAGCTATATTGCCGGTGATCTTAAAGAATCAAGGTTTCAGTGTGCGAGTTAGCCGCTGAGAGAGCATTAAAGATGCCGAACCCCAAACCGGCATCTTTAATGTTTTAGGTTAATTCATCATCCATTAATGAACGCTCTGCGCTTTTATTGAACAGTTATTCTGCTGGTTTGTCTTTTTAGCCGCACAAAACGTCAACTCCTTGATTTTTAACCGCACATTTTATCAAAAACCCGACAACACGCGGTCATTAATAAACGTTAACATTCATGGCTTGAATATTTGGCAGTCTATTCATCAAGGAAAACTCTCAATGAAAATAATGAAAAGCACCCTGGCGTTAGCCGTGGGCGCCGCAGTGGCATTGACATCTTTTGCAAGCCAGGCAGAAATCACCGTTCTGAAGCAGGATCCGCAGGCGGGCGATCCGCTGAGCCGTCTGAACTTTACCGTGGGCGGCAGCATTCGTCCGCAATTCAACAATATGACCGGGGATGACGGTAAAAACGCCTATAAGCGCAACGGTTTCGACGGCGGTACTCGTTTCCGCTTCGCCGCTGATTACTACCTGTTCGACGATATCAGCTGGATAAGCTATTACGAGCTCGGGGTTAACATTCCGGCGCTGTTCAACTGGGATAACCACTATGCGGAAGGGGCGCACGATACCTCTCGCCGTATGCTGTATACCGGTCTGAAGAGCAACACCTGGGGTACTCTGACCTTCGGCCAGCAAAACAGCATCTATTACGATGTGGTGGGCGCGAAAACCGATATCTGGGATTACGACATGATTGCCCAGGCGCCGGGTAACGGCATCAACGGCGATTATGATGGATCCTATCGTTCCCGTAATATGCTGAAGTATAAGAAAACGGTCGGCGACGTTGATCTGTACGCCTCCTATCTGTTTAGCGATTCCGAATACCTGCCGGGCAACGGCCTGCGCTACAAGCGTAAAGGCGGTGGTTCTCTGGGCGTGGATTATCACATTGCTAAAGACCTGACCTGGGGCACCTCGTGGAACTATACCCGTGCGGAAATGCGTAACCCGGATAACAACGACAGCAAAACCTATGACCAGAACATCCTCGGCACCGCGCTGAGCTGGACTCCGGACAACTGGACCTTCGCGGCAGGCGGCGGCTGGTATCAGAACTTCATGACCACCAAAAAGACCTCAGTGCATGACTACTTTGCCGGTGATGCGTGGGGGATTGAGTACTTCGCGGGCTATAAATTCCCGATTGGTCAGTATGCAGTGAAATCCATTCAGCCGTACTTCATGGGCGACCGTATCCAGTACGTGAATGGTCGTAGCTACCAGCGTATTGATAACGGCGTGGGGGTCAGCTTCCAGCTGGATTACGGTTTCCGTGTGGATTACGAACACGTGTTCACCTCCAGCACCGACAACCTGGGCGATATGAACCTGGTGCGTCTGCGTTACGACTTCTGATGAGAAGCGGGCCAACGGCCCGCTTTTTTTATCTCTGCAGCCAGGCAGTGACTTCTTGCCAGTTACCGCGAAAGACAATTTTGCTGGCCTTTTTCTCCAGCTGATAACGGTACATCGGGTCGTAATACTCTTTCAGCAGCGGCACCAGCCAGCTGAAATGGGCATCGGTCGTGCCGCTTTGCCGCTGGGCATGTAATGCTGAATCCAGCAGGTCGGTGAGCTCGGCGAAACGCTGCAGCCCCAGGCGACGGCGAATGGCGTACAGCCCGTGGTGCAGGTATTCGCAGTATGACTGCCACCCGGCCTCTTCGCCGTAGGCGGCGGTAAAATCGTGGTGCATGCGATCAAAATACTCTTCCTGCAACCGCTGTAACCGCAGTTCAAACGGATCTTCCACCACCGCAATGGGCGACTGCGCCATCCGCTCGCGCAGGCACTCCGGCAGATGGTTGGCGCCAATCATGTGGCCTTCATCTTCCAGCACCCAACGCACGTCGTGGCGGGTGTTCGCTTTTTTCAGTAGTTCGACGGCAAGATGGTTTTCGAAACTGGCCTGCGGCAGCTGCGCCTGCAGAGTGCGGCCAAACGACGAGCCGCGATGATGCGCCAGCCCTTCAAGATCGATACCGTCCGCCTGCTCGCGTACCAGCTGGGTTTTGCCGTTGCCGGTACAGCCGCCAACCAGCACAATCGGCTGGCGGACCAGCTCAGAGGTGGCTTCGATAGCGGCCTGACGCAGCGCCTTGTAGCCCCCGGCGATCAGCGGATAATCCACGCCCGCTTCTTTCAGCCACTGCTGCACAATGTGTGAACGCTGCCCGCCGCGGGCACAGCACAAATAGCCCTGAGGCGCGCGTGAGCAGGCTTCGCGCCAGGCGTTAAGGCGCTGCTGGCGGGTTTCGCCGTTCACTAACTGGTGGCCAAGCCGCAGGGCCGCTTCTGGCCCGTTGCGCTTATAGCAGGTGCCAACGGCGGCGCGCTCTTCATCGTTCATCAGCGGCAGGTTAACGGCGGTGGGCATCGCGCCCTGATTGAATTCGACCGGCGCGCGGACGTCAATAAGCGGGATATCGGCGCTCAGGATCGCGCGATAGTCCGTCCCATCGTTCATGGGCAAATCCTTCTTCGGAAAACAAAAGCCATTACGGCAGTCGGGGGATTCTACGCGCTTGAAACAGGCCGGGGAAGACTCCCCGGCTGGAAAGGTCAGATAAGCTGGCTCTGGGCCCAGGCAATGCCGCTGGCGTATTCCGCTGGCAGCAGCGGGACTAACGCCTCCAGGGTGGCGCTCAGACGGTGGGTATCGCAGTCATTAAGATTGAGGTGGCCAACTTTGCGCCCGGCATGCACCGTTTTATCGTACCAGTGGAGGTGCACCAGCGGCAGCTTCAGCCAGTCGTAGTTCAGGTCGGTGCCGATGAGGTTCACCATCACCGACGGGCTGTTCACCACCGGCGGCGGCAGCGGCAGCCCGGTGACGCCGCGCAGGTGCAGTTCGAACTGGCTGATAGAAGCGCCGTTCTGCGTCCAGTGGCCGCTGTTGTGTACGCGTGGAGCCAGCTCGTTAATGAGCAGGCCGGATGGCGTCACGAAGCACTCCATCGCCATCACGCCAACGTAGTTCAGCTCGTTCATGATGGCGCTGAGCATGCCTTCCGCCTGCGCCTGCTGCTCGGCGTTGGCGAGCGGGAAGGCGACGCTGACGCGCAGGATCCCGTCCTGATGCAGGTTACGGGTCAGCGGATAGAACACCGTGCTGCCGTCGTGGCCGCGCGCGCCGACCAGCGACACTTCGCCAGAGAAGTTAATTCCCTGCTCAACGATGCACTCGCCGTAGGCATCTTCTGGCAGCTCTGCGGTTTCATTGGCGCGCAACCGCCACTGGCCGCGACCGTCGTAGCCGCCGGTGCGACGCTTCACGATGGCCAGCTCGCCCAGACGGGCAAACACGGCGGGCCATTCGCTGTGGTCGGCAAGCAGCTGCCACGGTGCCGTAGGCAGACCAAGTTTGTCGAATAAGGATTTTTGCGTCAGGCGATCGGCAATAATCGGGAAAACATCGCGGTTAACGAAAGCCGGGTGGCGCGCCAGTTCACGCGTAAGCGCCGTTTCCGGCCAGCGTTCGATTTCAGCGGTGATCACGCTCTGCTGAAACGGCACGGCCTCCGGATCGGCCTCAAGGCCCACCGGCCAGACGCTGATACCGAGCGGTTCACCCGCCTGGCGCAGCATACGCCCCAGTTGACCGTTGCCGAGTACACAAACCTGCTTCATGCCGCACCCCGCGGATCCGGGTTATCCAGCACCTCATCCGTTTGGGCTTTACGCCACTCGGCCAGCCGCTGGTGCAGCTCGCGGTCGTGGGTGGCGAGGATTTGTGCGGCCAGCAGCGCGGCGTTAGCGGCACCGGCTTTACCAATCGCCAGCGTACCCACCGGAATACCGCGCGGCATCTGCACGATAGAGTAGAGGCTGTCCACGCCGCTCAGGGCAGCGCTTTGTACCGGAACGCCCAGTACCGGCACCAGCGTTTTCGCGGCAATCATTCCCGGCAGATGTGCGGCACCACCGGCACCCGCAATGATCACCTGATAACCGTTCTCTTCCGCGCTTTCGGCGAAGCTGAACAGCTTATCTGGTGTACGGTGGGCGGAGACCACTTCGATGTGGTGAGGAACTTTCAGGATATCGAAGATTTCGGCGGCAAACTGCATGGTAGCCCAGTCGCTTTTGGACCCCATCACGATGGCGACTCGCGCCGGATTATTGCGGGAAGACATGCGTCTTAAAACTCCTGTGGTGCGGAACACGCTGCATTCGAGGGCACAGAGAATAGCACGGAATTCCGGCAAGGAAAACGTTTGCGCACTTGCGCTTCACACTGAATTTTTTTGACTAAGTTCAGAATGGGAAGGTAATAAGCTCTACGGCATCGGCGGTAACTTTCACCATCGAGCCTTCGCTGTGCCAGGCGCCGAGCACCACGCGATGCGCAGGCTTGCCGTTGGCGGTCAGTTCATGTACGTCCGGGCGATGGGTATGGCCGTGAATCAGCCACTGCACCTGATGTTTTCCCATCACCTCAACCACCGCCTGCGGGTTCACGTCCATGATGCTGAGCGATTTGCTGCTGTTAGCGGCTTTGCTGCCGGCGCGCATACGGGCGGCAATGCGGTTGCGGATAAACAGCGGCAGGGCGAGGAACAGCGTCTGGATCCACGGGGTGTGCACTTTCTGGCGAAACGCCTGATAGCCCGCGTCGTCGGTGCAGAGCGTATCGCCGTGCATAATCAGCACGTCGCGGCCGTAGAGGCTCAGCACTTTCTCTTCCGGCAGCAGCGTCATGCCGCTCTCGCGGGCGAAACGTTTACCGAGGAGAAAATCGCGGTTGCCGTGGATAAAGAAGCAGGGGACACCGGAATCTACCAGCGCTTTGATGGCCGCCGCCATCTCGCGATGCAGCGGATTAGGGTCGTCGTCGCCAATCCAGGCTTCGAACAGATCGCCTAAAATGTACAGCGCGTCAGCCTTGCGGGCTTCACCCTGTAAAAAACGCAGAAAACCGGCGGTGATCGCCGGTTCTTCTGTTTGCAGATGCAAATCTGCGATAAAGAGTGTCGCCACGAATTACTCGCTGACGGTCACGCTTTCAATGATAACGTCTTCTTTCGGCACATCCTGATGCATGCCGCTGCGGCCGGTAGAAACCGCTTTGATTTTGTCTACCACGTCCAGACCTTCTACCACTTCAGCAAATACGCAGTAGCCCCAGCCCTGCAGGCTTTCGCCAGAGAAGTTCAGGAAGTCGTTGTCAACCACGTTGATGAAGAACTGAGCGGTTGCAGAGTGCGGAGCCTGAGTACGCGCCATTGCCAGAGTACCACGGGTGTTTTTCAGACCGTTGTTGGCTTCGTTTTTGATGGCTTCTTTGGTGGCTTTCTGATTCATGCCCGGCTCGAAACCGCCGCCCTGGATCATGAAACCGTTGATAACACGGTGGAAGATGGTGTTGTTATAGAAACCTTCGCGGCAGTAGTCCAGGAAGTTTTTAACTGTTTCAGGCGCTTTGTCATCAAAGGTTTTGATTACGATATCGCCATGATTAGTGTGGAAAGTAACCATTTTTGCATCCTGTTCCGTTATAGTGGTGCGAAAACCCGTCAGCGGGTCACATATAGGCGCCTGTTATAGCATAAGCGCGGGCATGGATCACCTTGCATTGTGTGCTGCTTCGGGTTTGAATTACGGGTAGAATATGCGGTTCTCGTACACACACGGATATATGGAATCTTCGATGCTAAAAATCTTCAACACCATGACTCGCCAAAAAGAGGAATTTAAGCCTATTCATGCTGGGGTTGTCGGCATGTACGTGTGTGGAATTACCGTTTACGATCTGTGTCATATCGGCCATGGCCGTACCTTCGTGGCGTTTGACGTGGTCGCGCGCTACCTGCGTTTCCTTGGCTACAAGCTGAAGTACGTGCGTAACATCACCGATATCGACGATAAAATCATCAAGCGCGCCAACGAAAACGGCGAAGACTTTGTCGGCCTGGTCGATCGCATGATTATTGAAATGCACAAAGACTTCGATGCGCTGAACATTCTGCGCCCGGACAGTGAGCCGCGCGCAACGCACCACATCCCGGAAATCATTGAGATCACCGAGCGTCTTATCGAACGCGGTCATGCCTATGTGGCAGACAACGGTGACGTGATGTTCTCCGTGCCTTCTGACCCTACCTACGGCGAGCTTTCTCGTCAGGATCTGGATCAGCTGCAGGCCGGTGCTCGCGTGGACGTGGTTGATGTTAAACGCAACCCGATGGACTTCGTACTGTGGAAGATGTCGAAAGCGGGCGAGCCGGCATGGGCTTCACCGTGGGGCGAAGGTCGTCCTGGCTGGCACATCGAGTGTTCCGCAATGAACTGCAAACAGCTCGGCAGCCACTTTGATATCCACGGCGGCGGTTCAGATCTGATGTTCCCGCATCACGAGAATGAAATCGCGCAGTCCACCTGTGCCCACGACGGCGAGTACGTTAACACCTGGATGCACTCCGGGATGGTGATGGTTGACCGCGAGAAAATGTCTAAATCTCTGGGCAACTTCTTTACCGTGCGCGACGTGCTGAAGTTTTACGATGCCGAGACGATTCGCTACTTCCTGATGTCGGGTCACTACCGCAGCCAGCTGAACTACAGCGAAGAGAACCTGAAGCAGGCGCGTTCGGCGCTGGAACGTCTGTATACCGCGCTGCGCGGTACCGATGCCTCAGCGGCGGCGGCCGGTGGTGAAGCCTTCGAAGCTCGCTTTATCGAAGCGATGAACGACGACTTCAATACGCCGGAAGCCTACTCGGTGCTGTTCGACATGGCGCGTGAAGTCAACCGTCTGAAAACCGAAGATGCCGATGCGGCAAGCGCAATGGCTTCTCATCTGCGCAAGCTCGCGGGCGTGATTGGTTTGCTGGAGCAGGATCCGGAAGCCTTCCTGCAGGGCGGTGCGCAGGCAGATGGCGGCGAAGTGGCAGAAATTGAGCAGCTTATCCAGCAGCGCCTCGACGCGCGTAAAGCGAAAGACTGGGCAGCAGCCGACGCCGCGCGCGACCGTCTCAACGAGATGGGGATCGTGCTGGAAGATGGCCCGCAGGGAACGACCTGGCGCCGTAAGTAAGTCTTACTTCACCCTCACCCTAACCCTCTCCCTCAAGGGAGAGGGGACCGCTCATTTCTCTTTGCCTGATTCGCTCTCAAGGGAGAAGGGGCCGCTCATTTCTCTTTGTCTGGTTCGCTCTCAAGGGAGAAGGGGCCTGGTTTTCTCCCTCTCCCCGTGGGAGAGGGCCGGGGTGAGGGAAAATGCCCTTAAGCTGACTCCCGCACCATTAATTGTCCCGATAGTGTAATCTTCTGCATCTGTAACTCCGGCTCCTTCAGCTTACGAATCATCAACGACGCCGCCTGACGTCCGGTCTCTTCGCTGGCGGATGATACGTAGGTAAACGACGGTGAAGTCAGATTCACATGCAGCATATCTTCAAAGCCAATCAGCGCCACCTGCTGGGTGAGGAACACGTCTTTCCCGACGGTGCGGCCTACCTGATGAATGCCGGTAATGCTGCCTATCATCGCGTCCGGCGAGTGGCAGAGCAGGGCGGTGATGGTGTTGTTTTTCTCCAGCAGTTGCCGGGTGGCGATGCTTGCCGCGTGGGTGTCGTCGCTGCAGGCCGGGGTAGATTCATCGCGCCAGACGAGGCCGTACTGGCTGAGTGCGCTGTGAAAGCCCAGCAGACGCTGCTGGCGAATAACGTCATTCTCTCGCCCGCCGATGTAGGCGATGCTGCGATGCCCGCGCTCAATCAGATAACGGGTCGCAAGGCTTGCGGCCTGGCGGTTATCGCGCATTACCAGATGGCAGTTCTCCTCCATCAGCGATTGCGATATCACGACCAGCGGCAGCGGACAGTGGCGTATTTTTTCCGGCAGGTGGGTGGTAGTGGCATCGGAAGCCAGATAAATCACGCCCGCCACGCCCTGCTGTTTGAACGACAGCAGGCAGCGCTCGAGATGTTCATCTTCGTTTAGCGGTTGGCCGAGAAACACCATATAGCCCTGCTTCTCCAGCTCCTGAACCACGCTCGCCATCACCTTGATAGAAAAGCTGTCGCTGAAATCGCGCAGGATAAGGCCAATCAGATTGGAAGTATTGGCGCGCAGGTTGGCGGCCGCCACGTTATGCACGTAGCCGAGTGTGTTTATCGCCGCGTGCACTTTTTCGATAGTGGCGTCTGAAATCTTCCCTTTCTGGCGAAGCACCAGAGAGACCGTGGAAACCGAAACGCCCGCCTGCTTCGCCACATCAATAATGCTGACTTTCTTCAAATCTGCTCCCTGAAAACGTCCCACTATCAGTCAGATAATTGACGTCTCCCACCGTAGCAGGAGACGTTAAGCCTATTCTGACTATTTACCGATCATTGTCGACATGGTTTGTGCGATAAATTGTGCACGCGCACCAAATATCACCTGAATTCCCTTGTCACCGACAAAGACGACGCCGCGTGCGCCAACGGCGTTCAGCCCGTCTTTATCGACCATATCTCCCTTCGCCACCTCAAGACGCAGGCGGGTAATGCAGGAGCCAACGGAGTCGATATTCTTCGCACCGCCCAGCAGGCCAATAATTTCCGTGGCGATTTCGGTGTCGGTTTTCCCTTCGGCGGTGGTGGTCACGTCGGTACGGCCCGGCGTTTTCACGTCGAAGCGGCGGATCACATAGCGGAAGGTGAAGTAGTAGATAAGCGCCATCGGGATCCCGATGATCACCGCGCTAAGGAAGTTGGTCTGATAGCCGTTGAACGACGGCAGGATCCCGAACGACAGGTAATCGATGAACCCGGCAGAGAACGACTTGGCGATATGCGCATGCAGCAGGTACATGGTCATGTACGCCAGGCCGGCCATGATGGCGTTAAAGACGTAGAGGATCGGGGCCACGAAGATGAAGGTAAACTCCACCGGCTCGGTTATCCCGGTTAAAAAGCAGGTCAGCGCCGCGGAGAACAGAATACCGGCGGCAATCTTTTTGTTTTTGCTGTGGGCTTCGTGATACATCGCCAGACACGCCGCCGGAAGGGCGAACAGCATCAGCGGGAATTCACCCTGCATAAACTTACCGGCATTCTGGTAGGTATCGCTGCTGAAGGATTTCACGCCTTCTTCCAGCATTTTGAACCAGATAGTCTGATCGCCGTGGATAACCTGGCCTGCCTGAGTGGTGTAGTCACCGAAGGAGTACCAGAACGACGGATACCAGATATGATGCAGGCCGAGCGGGATAAGCGCACGCTCCACCAGGCCGAAAATAAAGGTGGAAGCCGCCTGGTTATCCCCGTTGACTACGACAGAAAGCGCATCGATACCGGCCTGAATATGCTGCCAGACATAAGGCAACAGCAGGCCCATGATGAACGACAGCATAGCCGTGGCAATAGCGACAAAACGTTTACCGGAGAAGAAACCGAGGAACTCCGGCAGCTGCATGGCATGGAAGCGGTTATAGCACCACGCGGCGAGGATCCCGCAGATAAGCCCACCAAACACGCCCATCTGCAAGGTTGGAATACCCACCACCATGGCGTATTTTCCGCCCTGAGAGGCCATCTCCGGCGTTATCCCGAGCACGGTGCTGATGGTGATATTGGTGACGAACACCGACACCGCTGCCGAAAGCGCCGCGATACCGGATTCCGACGCCAGACCCACCGCTGAACCGATGGCGAACAGCATCGGCAGGTTGTCGAAGATGACCCCGCCGGCGTTCATCATCAGCGGCAGATGGAACTTGTCGCCGAACGCCAGCAGCAGACCCGCCGCCGGCAGCAGTGAGATTGGCAGCATCAGCGCGCGACCAATCATCGATAATTTTGACAATGATTTAACAAAACCTGAGAACAGACTCATACTGATTCCCCCGAGTGGAGACCCCGATATGCGCTAAATACGCATTGTTGTTGTAAGTAGAACGTTCTAGTAGAACGTTCTACTTATCGTGAAATAAAGCGATTTTGGCCGCAACTAAAATTTCACATTCAGGGCAGATGAGTTTGTGATTCTTTGAGGTTGATCGAGAATTAACCGTTATGGCTGTAGGGATAACCCTCTCCAGGCGGAGAGGGTTGGGGGATATCAGGCGACGATGGTGATGCTGTGGCCGTTAAAGGTCACCGTCTGACCGGCAACGATTTTGCAGCGTTTGCGGGTTTCTACCGTACCGTCAACGCTTACCAGACCGTCAGCGATGAAGATTTTTGCCTGTGCGCCGCTTTCGCTCCAGCCTTCCAGCTTCAGCAAATCGCACAGCTCTACGTGCGGGTGTTTACCCAGTGAAAAAGTGGCCATCTTATGCCTTCTCCGTGTCGTGATACTCTTCGCATGCCTGCAGGGTGTTCTGAATCAGGGTGGCAACGGTCATCGGACCCACGCCGCCCGGAACCGGGGTGATGTAAGAAGCGCGGGCGGCAGCGTCGTCGAAAATGACGTCGCCAACCACTTTGCCGCTGTCGAGGCGGTTAATCCCGACATCGACCACGATAGCGCCTTCTTTGATCCACTCGCCCGGAATAAAGCCCGGTTTACCGACGGCCACGACCAGCAGATCAGCGTTCTCTACGTGGTGGCGCAGATTTTTGGTGAAGCGGTGGGTGACGGTGGTGGTGCAACCGGCGAGCAGCAGCTCCATGCTCATCGGGCGACCGACGATGTTAGAGGCGCCAATGATGACCGCGTTCAGACCGTAGGTGTCGATGTTGTAGCGCTCAAGCAGCGTCACGATACCGCGCGGCGTGCACGGACGCAGACGCGGAGCGCGCTGGCACAGACGACCAACGTTGTACGGATGGAAGCCGTCAACGTCTTTATCCGGCGCGATACGCTCCAGCACCTTCACGTTGTCGATACCCGCAGGCAGTGGGAGCTGAACCAGAATTCCGTCGATGGTGCTGTCGTGGTTCAGGGTGTCGATAAGTTCCAGCAGTTCCGCTTCGGACGTGGTTTCCGGCAGATCGTAAGAGCGGGAGACGAAACCGACCTCTTCACACGCTTTGCGCTTGCTGCCGACATAAATTTGCGACGCAGGGTTGCTGCCGACCAGCACAACGGCCAGTCCTGGGGCGCGCTTTCCGGCCGCTACGCGGGCCTTCACTTTTTCCGCAACCTCAGAGCGCACCTGCTGCGCAATCGTTTTACCGTCAATAATCTTTGCTGCCATCAGAGAGAAGATTCCGTCTGTCATTCAAGAAAAGGGGGATGTACATATTTTGTCAGAAGCCGGGGCTGCTGTCAGTCTCCGTTTGCGTTTTTATCCTTTCTGTCCTCTCCTGGCCCCGCCTGGCTTTGCCTGTAGCGCCTTAACCATTCAGCAGCGAGGCGCTGGTGATTCTGTTTCCACATCCGTGGTGAGGCTTTTCTTATTCTTCTTTAAGACGTGACTTAACCAAAACAAAGTCTTTATACGTATTTTGTATTAGCGCATTGCGTTAATTTAAACGCTGTGCCAGGGGCATTATTCCAGTTCGGCCAAATACAATAATTAATATTATTTTTTATTGCTATTGGCGTGACCTGACGCGAATAAAAAATATCTCTGCGGGATGCCGGGGTTATTACTTCCTGACATGCGAATGTCATCGGTAAATCACACGGAGCGTACAGGATGCACGCGACGGATGTGCGTTTTTCAATTCAAGGAATAAACATGAAATTAAAGACTATTGCTGCTTCTCTGGTGGCAACTTTAGGCCTGGTCGCAACAGCGGCAAATGCGGATGCAGTTTCTGTAAACGGCGGCACCGTTCATTTCAAAGGTGAGCTGGTGAACGCAGCTTGTGCGGTAAGCACTGCATCTTCTAACCAGACTGTTGAACTGGGCCAGTACCGCACCGCGACCTTCACCAAAACCGGTGATACTTCTGCCAAGATCCCGTTCAGCATCGTGCTGAATGACTGTGATCCGACCGTTGCAGCCACTGCCGCTGTTGCCTTTACCGGCCAGATCGATGCCCAGGACAAAACCCTGCTGGCGATCGCTTCCGGTGATAACGGTTCTACCGCAGGCGGCGTAGGTATCGAGATCCTCGACAGCGCTTCAGGCACCCTGACACCGAACGGTTCCGTATTCTCTGCCGCGCAGAACCTGATCCAGGGTACCAACACCCTGCACTTCAGCGCGCGTTATAAAGCAACCGCCGACACCACCGCACCGGGTCAGGCAAATGCTGACGCCACGTTTGTCATGAAATACGAATAAGGCCTACACGTACTCAGGATGAGCCAGGCCTCAGGGAGGAGGCGCGTTAAAAGCCAGCGCCGGGGACCAGGAATGATACGGAAGTTTTGTTGGATAGGGGTGTTTTGCCTCGTAGCCATCCCTGCCAGCGCGCACCGCGTGGTGGTGGATGGCGGCAGCGTGCATATGCGGGGACAGCTGGTGAATGGTGCCTGCGCGGTCTCGCCGGAAAGCGAGAATATGCGTATCGACATGGGCCAGTATCGTACCAATTCATTTTCCGGTGTCGGCAATTTTTCGACGGTGACGGTGCCTTTCAGTATCCGGCTGGTGGATTGTCATACCGATGTTTCGCGGCTGGTCGGCGTTGCCTTTCAGGGGTTGACGCCCGCAGAAGATCCGCAGGTATTTGTTGCCTCAACCCGCGTAGGCGGTGCGCAGAGCGACAGCGGGCTTGGCCTGGGATTATTTGATCAACGTCAGCAGCTCATTGAACCGAATGCGCCACCGCTGAACTATGAGCCCATCAACAGCAGTGAAATGACGCTGCACTTCAGCGCGCGTTATCGGGTTATTTCATTGCCGCTTATTCCCGGGAATATTCATTCGGATGTCTGGTTTACGCTGGTATATCCCTGAAGCGATTGCATTCGCGAACAGAAATAAATAAAGGTATTGCAGTCATGAACAAGATGTTCAAATCTGGTATCGCTTTCACTTTTTTACTGTTAATGATGTCGCTGCCTGCAAAGGCGGCTGGTGGTATTGCGCTGGGCGCTACCCGCGTTATTTATCCTGCCGATGCAAAACAAACTTCGTTATCCATCACCAACAGTAATACTCAGGAACGCTATTTAATCAACGCCTGGATTGAAAACAACAACGGTCAGAAAGAGAAAACCTTTGTTGTCACACCGCCGCTGTTTGTCAGTGAGCCCAACAGCGAAAACACGCTGCGCATTATTTACGCCGGACAGGCGCTGCCAGCCGATCGCGAATCGTTGTTCTGGATGAACGTGAAGGCCATTCCGTCGGTTAACAAAGACAGCGCAAACGGTAAGAACGTGCTGCAGCTGGCCATTTTGTCGCGCATTAAGCTGTTTGTGCGCCCGGCAAATTTACCCTCCCAGCCCGAAGCCGCACTCGATCAGCTGAAGTTTGCCCGTAGCGGCAGCCAGCTCACCGTGACCAACCCGTCGCCGTACTACATTACGCTCGTGAATATCCAGATGGCGGGTAAAAAGCTCGAGAACCTGATGGTGGCACCGAAAAGCAGCGGTCAGGTGGCGATCCCTGGCGGTGCGGGTGGCAAGCTGAGCTGGCAGAGCGTGAATGATTACGGGGCGATCACCCCTGCCCGTAACGTGAATTTATAACGACGGCGCTGGCTCATGATGACACGTGCACTCTCACCTCACCGACCGCGTCTTAGCGTGATGACGCTGGCGCTTGCCGGCGCATTCTGGTCACAACACGGCTGGGCTGAAAACTATTTCAACCCGGCATTTTTGTCGGATGATGCTGCGAGCGTGGCGGATTTGTCGCGTTTTGAAAAAGGCAATCAGCAGCCGGCGGGCGTTTATCGTGTGGATATCTGGCGTAACGATGAGTTCATCGGCACCCAGGATATGGCATTTGAGCCTGCTGAACATACCGCCCCGGCGGCGGGAGGGCTTTCTCCCTGTGTGAACCCGGCGCTGATTAAGCGTTTGGGTATCAACAGCACCGCGTTTCCGGCATTGGCGAAGTATCAGGACGGTAGCTGCATTCCGCTGACCACGGCTATTCCGGGGGCGGAAATCGCCTTCGATTTTGCCTCGCAGAAGCTTGCTTTCAGCATTCCGCAGGTGGCAATGCAGAACAGCGCTCGTGGCTATATTCCTCCCGATGAGTGGGATGAGGGGATCCCGGCGGCGCTACTTAACTACAGCTTCAGCGGTAACCGGGGCACCGACGACGACAGCTATTTTCTGAGCCTGCAAAGTGGTCTGAACTATGGCCCGTGGCGTCTGCGTAACAGCGGTACCTGGAACTACTCCAACAGCAGCGGCCAGCACCAGAACAACTGGAACAACGTCGCCACCTGGGTGCAGCGCGCCATTATTCCGCTGAAAAGCGAGCTGGTGCTCGGCGACAGCAATACCGGCAGCGATGTGTTCGACAGCGTAGGTTTCCGCGGGGCACGAATGTACTCCTCGGACAGCATGTACCCCGACAGCATGCAGGGCTTTGCGCCGACGGTGCGCGGGATTGCGCGGACGCCGGCTAAGGTAGTTATCCGCCAGAACGGCTTTGTGATTTACCAGAGCTACGTACAGAGCGGCGCTTTTGCGATAAGTGACCTGAACCCGACCTCATCCAGCGGTGACCTTGAAGTGACCGTCGAAGAGAAAGATGGCAGCCAGCAGCGCTATACGGTGCCGTACTCAACGGTGCCGTTGCTGCAGCGTGAAGGGCGATTCAAATACGATCTGGTCGCCGGGGACTATCGCTCCGGTAACGATCAGCAGGACAAGCCCTTTTTCGCGCAAGGTACGGTGATTGCCGGTCTGAACGACGGTTATACCCTGTACGGCGGTTCACAGCTCTCCGAAAACTACGCTGCGGTGGCGATTGGTGCCGGGAAAAACCTCGGTGACTGGGGGGCGATATCGCTCGATCTGACCCACGCGCGCAGCACGCTGGTGGATGACAGTACCCACGAAGGGCAGTCGCTGCGCTTCCTGTATGCGAAATCACTGAACCGCTATGGCACCAACTTCCAGCTGCTCGGCTACCGCTATTCCACGGAAGGGTTCTTCACCCTCGACGACACCACGTGGAAAACGATGAGCGGCTACCAGTATGACGATAAGAATAAAGACAAGGACGGCGTGCCGGACATTATCAGTTATCACAACCTGACGATGAACAAACGCGGGCGTTTTCAGGTCAACATCTCGCAGTCTCTCGGTGACTATGGCTCCGTGTACGTTTCCGGCAGCCAGCAGAGTTACTGGGGAACCAGCGATACCAACACCTGGTATCAGCTGGGCTATTCCGGCGGCTGGCAGGGAATCAGCTACTCGCTCGCCTGGTCGTGGAACCAGTCGGTGGGGATCCCGGGAACCGACCGCATTGCCACCTTCAACCTGTCTATTCCGTTCAGCCTGTTCAGCGGCCACGGCTACCGCCGCGATACCGCATTCGACCGTGCCTATGCCACGGTATCTGCCAACCGCAACAGCAATGGGCAGAACAGCTGGCAGAGCGGCGTCAGCGGGACGCTGCTGGAAGGGCGTAACCTGAGCTACAGCGTGACGCAGGGGCACTCCAGTTCGAACGGTTACACCGGCAGCGCCAGCGCCAACTGGCAGGCCACCTACGGCACGTTGGGCATGGGCTACAACTACGACCGCGACCAGCATGACCTTAACTGGCAGCTTTCGGGCGGGGTGCTTGGCCACGCCGACGGGGTGACGTTCAGCCAGCCGCTGGGCGATACCAACGTGCTGATCAAAGCGCCGGGCGCCTCTGGCGTCAGCGTTGAAAACCAGACCGGGGTAAAAACCGACTGGCGCGGATACGCGGTAATGCCGTATGCCACGGTATATCGCTACAACCGCGTGGCGCTCGATACCAACTCGATGAGTAACAACACCGATATCGAAAACAACGTCAGCAACGTCGTGCCGACGGAAGGGGCGGTAGTACGCGCCGCGTTTGATACCCGCATCGGGGTTCGTGCGTTGATTACCGCGCGTCGTGGTAATCAGCCGGTACCGTTTGGTGCCATCGTGCGCGAGACCAGCCGGGGGGTGACCAGCATGGTCGGCGATGACGGGCAGATTTACTTAAGTGGTTTGCCGCTTAGCGGTGAACTGTTAATTCAGTGGGGAGAAGGCGCAAACTCGCAATGCCGTGCATCGTACAGCCTGCCCGAAAAGAGCCTGCAACAGGCCATTACGCTTACGGAGGTGCGTTGTGACAGGTAATGTTATGTCGAAAAAATATGCCATTGCGGTGCTGCTGCTGGCGCTGCTGCCCACGGGGCGGGCGCTGGCAACGGTCTGTGCCAACTCTACCGGGGTCGCCAGCGATATCTATTACGACCTCACCGATAAGTTTACCAGCGCCAACAACCAGGTCGGCCAGATAGTCACGCTGAGCGAAAAATCGGGATGGGTTGGGGTGAACGCGACATGCCCGAAAGGCACCAGCGGGACCACCACCAAGCGCAGCTACGTGACCGACTTCCCTATTCAGAGCGTGGAAGGACAGTTTAAGTACCTGAAGCTCAATGATTATCTGAACGGTGCGATGCAAATCACCGATAGCTATGCCGGAGTTTTCTATCCACCAGAGAATTACATCCAGATGGGGAGCCACCCCAACGTAGCCAAGAACCAACCCTTCCCGGTAAATGATTCGAAGCTGGTGTTTCGCCTGAAGGTAACGCGGCGCTTCATCAACATGGTGGTGATCCCCCGGCAGACGATGTTCCGCGTTTATGTGACCACGACCAACGGCGATCCGTTGACGACGCCGGTCTATACCATCAGCTATAGCGGCACCATCAACGTACCGCAGAACTGCGCGATTAACGCCGGTACGCTGGTGGAGTTTGATTTTGGCGACATCGGCGCGTCGCTGTTCAGCCAGGCCGGGGCTGGTAACCGCCCGAAAGGAGTGGCTATCCAGCAAAAAACTATTGGTATCAAATGTACCAACGTGGAGTCGCAGGCCTACCTGTCGATGCGTATCGAGGCAGAAAAAGCGAGCGGCAACGCGATGGTTTCGGATAATCCGGACCTCGGATTTATTGTCGCGGACAGCAGCGGTACCCCGCTGACGCCAAACAACATTGGCAGCAAAATCCCGTTCCGTCTTGATGACAACGCGCAGGCGCAGGTGCTTATCCGTGCCTGGCCTATCAGCGTCACCGGGAATAAGCCGAGCGAAGGGCCGTTTGTCTCAAGGGGGTATCTGCGTGTCGATTATGACTAACCGTTTTGCATGGTTTGCCGGATGTTGGTTGTTGAGCGCAGGCGTCGTGCAGGCTGAGACGCCGCTTGGGGAGATTAACATCGAACTGCGGGGCAACGTGGTGGATTTCACCTGCGTGGCAGAAGCGGGCGACAGCGACAAAACGGTGCCACTCGGCACCTGGGCGACGAAGCAGCTGCGGCCAACGGGCAGTACGACTTCGCAGGTGCCGTTTAGCCTTAAGCTGACCGGCTGCCCGCCGGGATCGGCCTCAATTACGTTCTCCGGCAAGCCAGATCCGAAAGACAGCACGCTGCTGGCCCTGAATGGCAATAGTCAGGCGAGCAATGTGGCGGTGGAGATACGCGATAAAGATCGCAGCCGACTGCCGCTGGACCAGGCAAGCCAGGAGGTTGTGGTAGACGCGCAGGGGAATGTGACGCTGCAGTTTTTTGCCAACTACATCGCGACGGCTGAAGATCCGCAGCCAGGTGTGGCTGATGCCGATGCGACATTTATGATCAATTATAATTGATAAGGTGATAATAAACTCCCGAACTATTTATCCGTCGGGAGTTTATTTTAATTACAGCAGTTCGTGAGCTTTTGCATAATCAATCAACTCAACAATGGTATGAACGCCAAGCTTGCTGAAAATATTTGATTTGTGCGCACTGATTGTTTTGTTGCTCAGTAATAGTTGTTCCGCAATCTCTTTATTTGTCAGACCATTCGCCAGATAGCGCAGTACCGTCACTTCACGGTTTGAAAGCGGCAGTTCCGGGATATCACCATAGCGTGAATGGTTGATCATGCTGAGTGAAGCTGAGGGGAAGAATGAATATCCCGCCAGCAGCATCTCCACCGCTTTATAAATATCATTGTGATCCTTTCTTTTGCTGACAAAACCATTGGCCCCGGCGCGAATGGCACGCCCGGCGTAAAATGATTCTGACTTAGACGACAGAAAAAGCACTTTGGTTTTCTTGTTTATCTCTTTGATTCTCTTGAGTAAGGCGAATCCATCTGTGCCCGGTAACTCAATGTCGAGTATCACCAGGTCGGTTGGTTTATTACGTATGTAATCAAGTACTTCACGACTATCATCCGTTTTTAATGCCACCTGGATATCTTTATTTTTGTGTAGTAATACTTCTATCGACATTCTGACGATGGGCTGTTCGTCCATAATGATTACGGAAGCCGGTTTCATTTCTCTATTCCTCAGATTGTTAGAACAGTCGTGCCGAATCCTTTACGGATCCACCGCTAGCTGGAAGGATAAAATCAAGAAATCCTGATACCGAAGTATGTCTCCATGGAAATTGCAAAAGCGTCCCTGTTTTCGTTTTTATGGCTAGTTCAAAGATTATTTTTTATTCTGATAAAGAACAGGTAATCATGCTCAATATTATTTTGTCGTATCCTGACAGGGCCGATTATACCCCGTAACTTTTCCTGGAAAAGCCTGAGAAAGGGAGAAAAAACTTTACGAATTAGGATGTTCTGATGGCAAGTGCCAATGATTTGCGTTTTGGGCAAATAGGCTAATTTTTCTTTTTGTCGTGAAGTTTATGAATTTAAAATTAAATAAAAACAACATTTATGGCTGGATGTTGTGGTGTTGTTAAAATGATTTCTGAATGTTTAGTCGCACGAAAATACGTTGCTGCGAAGCGGATCGCAGATTAAATGCCCCTGCCGCGGGCTGTTGCTTTTTTCTGTGCACAGGCACAGTAGAAGCCCTATGCCGCAGGTTCTGCTGGCTCTGGTAGCGATCTTGTTCATATTGAGCCACTTTGGTGATATTTTCCTCGACGAAACCACCTTGAATGCGAATCGATCCCAGTTCAACCAGAGATAAATGCTGCAAACCTGAATGCAGGAAGCAAATAGTTTTGATAATTACTCTATTTTAGGAATAGTTATAAATGTGTTCTTATTGTTATCGTTTAACATATATTTAACAATAAAATAAGTAATTTCTTAAACCAGGGTAATCATTACGCAGGTAAATCCGAATGATTACCGCGCTTTACCGTCGTCAATTCGCTGAAGCAGGCGGATAAACTGCTGGCGTTTTTGCAGCTTCAACAGACTCAGGATCCGCGTCAGGCGATAAATGACACGATGGTAAGGACGTTGTTGCTGCTCGGCAATGTGGCGCAAACTAACGCCCTGTGCCATCAGGCGGATGATTTCCCACTCTGAACGGGTAAAGCGTTCGCGAGGGTTATCAAACAGTACCCGAGGGAAAGCCAGCGACTGCTGAACCATGCTCAAAGTAAAGCGTCTGTTGATAATTCGACAAAGACAGGTTGCTTCAATAAAACGCAGTATTTCTCGATCGCGGGAGTCTGCCAGTAGATCAAAAGTCAGCTCTGGTTTCTTGTGGCTCAGTGAACGCAATGTGCTCATTATCTCAAGAATCGATGACATACCGCCGTTGAGATCGACGATCACCCGCGCCGAGGTCCATTTCTGTTGTGCGTGCAGAGCATCTTCAAGACGAGTGAAAATGGTGCTGTAGGAGAGCGGAGGGGGGCTGTGGCGAATACCGTTCGCCAGATAGCTGTCGTGAGTGACGAGAATAAGCGTGCTATTGAGACTGGCAGCACGGCTTGCGACCGGCTGCGCCAGTAAATCGACGCGGTCTATCAGGGCATAGTGGGGGAGTGGCAGGCGGCAGCCACGGATATCAGTTATATTCCGACGACGTCTTTCCCTGCGTAATACCACGCGCATAAAATCCCTCTCAGCACAGCGACCCTGTTTTCCACCGCGAATAAGGTCCTGTCGGAATAAGCTGTTTGCGGACAATAAGGCGCAGACCTGCGATTCCAGTACTTCAGCCAGAGGGCGAAGCGCGATGCTTCCATCGCTAATGCCTTGAAGGATAACAGAAGCCTTACCGCGAACCAGATACTCTTACCTATCGGTCAGCCCGGAAAATGTTTCAATTTGAATCATGTTGCGGCTATCGATTTCGGTAAGCATGGTTTCATTGTTGCCAATGGTCCGGGGGAGAAACACCAGGCGTTGCTTAAATCCCGATGAGACTTTTCGCAGTTAGCCATGAGGGAAGAGGGGATTTGGTGCAAACTGTGACCAGTTGCATCCGTGTGTGTCCGCGAGGACGCGGGTATGACGGCTTTCGCGGTGAAAGCCATTGACTCAACAAGCGTTAACCGTATAATTCCAGGCGCTCCACATCGCAAGCACTCGCTTCTCAGTGCGCCCTTAGCTCAGCTGGATAGAGCAACGGCCTTCTAAGCCGTAGGTCACAGGTTCGAATCCTGTAGGGCGTGCCATTATACTTCAATGACTTACGCCTCTTTAATTTCCTCCGTATTTTCAATGCGGGACATATTTGGGACATCTTCATTAAAAATAGAGTCAATTTGGCGTGCATGTTCAGTTAAATGATTTGGCGCAAGATGGGCATATCTCCGCACCATTTCTATTGATTCCCATCCACCCATTTCCTGCAGAACAGATAACGGCACTCCTGACTGAATTAACCAACTTGCCCAGGTGTGTCTCAGGTCGTGAAATCGGAAATCTTCAATCCCTGCCCGACGACAGGCTGAGTTCCATGCACGTCCGTCATCAACTCGCATCTTCCTCACTGCCGGAGTTAATGAACCATCTGGGCGATGCCATGCTTTCGTGTGGACAAATACCCACTTATGATGGTTGCCAATTTGATCGCGAAGTACCTTACATGCGGTATCATTCAACGCTACGCCAATAGCGCGGTTTGATTTACTGTCTTCCGGGTTAACCCATGCTACCCGGCGCTGCATGTCTATTTGTTGCCACTCCATATTGATGATGTTCGAACGACGAAGGCCGGTTGCCAGCGCAAACTTAACAACCGATTTCAGCGGCTCAGGACACTCATCAATAAGCCTCTTTGCCTCTTCATGCTCCAGCCAGCGAACTCGTTTATTCCTGACGGCTGGCACCTTAATTACAGGTGCCTTCTCAAGCCATTTCCAGTCGCGTTCTGCCGCCCGCAGAATTGCCTTCATTAATGCCAGATGTTTGGCCTTAGTGGAGGTTGTGACTGGTGATGCGGAATAAACTGGTGCCGGCTGCCCATTCTTTTGCGCCGCGGCTGCCTGTATTTTCCATATTTCAAGCAGCTTGCGGTTGCTCATCTTATTTACTGCAGAATAAATCCTTTGTTCAGTTACATCCTTTAATCGAATCCCTTCGAAGTGTGCCAGCCAGAATGCCATGCGGCTGCGGTCGTCTTTCAGTGACTTTTTCTCAGCCTTTTCCTCAAGCCACCGCATGCATGCATCATCAAACGTTACATCAGGGAAATCACCAAGCCGGTCTACTCTCCACAATTCAGCTTTGCGCTTGTCATGTAGTTCAGTAGCGAGCCGCTTGTCGGAAGTCCCAAGGCTTTCCTTAATTCGCTTCCCGCCCGGGAGCGAGTACGATGCGTACCATATTTCACCTCTGCGGAAGAGTGACATTGTGTTTCCTCTTTAATGCCATCACCCGCGCTCACGCCGACAGTATGTAGCGGAGACTGAAGCGCCGCAATGCAGGCTTGCCGAGTAGTGAGGTATGGTGACTTTGGTTTGGTAGGGTCTTTGCGTGTTGCCTGAAGTCGGCCTGTGCGGATCCAGTTGGTAGCGGTAGGTCTGGATATTTTGAGAAATGCACAGGCCTCATCGAGTGTGAGGCTGTGTGATTCCATGGTTACTCCAGTGCAATGCCTTTTATTTTATCCGCCGCAATAGAAGCAATAACAAATCCAGCGATTCTAAGTGCTTCAGCGGTGCTACAATTTGCATCATTGAATAGAACAGTTGCCAATTCCCTTTTTATAGAATCTAACTTCTTATCCACTCGCTCTTTCTTTATTTCACCAAGAAGTTCAACACACTCCATGCAGATGTGAATCTTATCTTTCCCTTCAATCATGGATTCCTTGCCAAAGTTACCTCCGCATAACGAGCACAGGTCTTCTGGGTCTGGCTGGTATTCCTGAAATCCAATGCTTCCAGTCATAAAAGTCATGCCTGCCATATTCATCTCCTTACGCTAATTTCTTATACACGCGAGGCTCATCAACAGTAGCCGCGCGAAGTTCGTGTTCTGCGTGAGAACTGTAATCACCGGAGTCCCATAGGCAGCGATACCATGTCGGCCTGTTTTCCTGCTCCGTAACACCATCAATCACTCCTTTGATGTCACCTGATTTGTGCTTCACAATTGCGCCAATATCGAACTTAGCCATGATGCACCTGCCTGTTCATTGATTTGCTGAACGATAGCCACGAGCAAGTACATAGCGACTATTGCCGCTATTACAGGATTCATTTGCATGTGGACTCCGGATAAAAGAAGACCCCGCGATGCGAGGTCTGTTATTACTGCGGTGCTGCTGGCATTTCTCGCCAGTACGTGACTGCGTACGGGTAAGGGAATTCAGTGCCATCATCCCATTCAGTTCCCGTCCACATTGCAGACCACATCTCTCCGTCTGCGTACATAACCATGATCGGAATTAGCTTACCCGGCATCTGTTCGCTATCTGTTCGCTACAACTTATCCAGCTATCCGGAATCACCGGAGAGTTCAACTCATCACGATTACTTACATGTTCGGTTTTACCCTGAAGCATGGCCGAGCGGCAGGCGTTCCACCATGAGGCTGCACAAATGCATTCGTTTATCGAATATTCATAGCCCTGCGATGCTGTAATTTCCGCGATTTTCTCAAAAGTTATTTCATCAGGCACTACTGGCGCTGGCGGAGCGGCGTAGAACTCATGAACTCCGTCTGAGAGCTTTGGCGTGGCAGTGGTGAGGCATGTTGAACCAGGTTCTGGCCATCCATCTTTGAAAATGACGCTAAGCACCGGCTGCTGCTGCATGGTAGCCAGCAACATGCGAGCCATTGCTGCAGCATCACCGCATTGCACGTGATCGGTGTCTGCGATTTGCTGTAATTCTTCTCTGTTGAATTCCATTAGTATTGCTCCGCCATGCAGTCAGGACAAAAGCCATCAAACTCTTTAACTTCCCGTCGTGGAATTAGAAGGCCGCAATTCCAGCACTCGATTTCTTCTGCGTCATCTGGCTCCTGCTGCACGCTCCCTCTTCTGCTTGGTGTACACAGCCCAGGTCAGCGCATCGAGCTTGTCACGACCAGCCTTGTCGTACATGTGAATGCCGTCCTTGCATGAATGTTCAAGCTTCACCTTTTCTTCCAGTGCGCTAAGGTCCTCATAACTTAGATTTGCCAGCTTTAGGCGATTCCAGCCAAAGTTAGGGATGCGGGTCATGCTGCCTCCTCAAAGTTAAATCCAAGCTGGCAGGAGAATGCCTCGCACGACTCAGAGCATGAGCCTGTATCGTATTGCCGCATGGAGGTCATTCGTGAAGCGAGTTCATCTCGAGATACGTCACTGAATAGCGCTACAAGAGATTTGAGTGTGTTATTTCCGCGGTACATTACGGGCTCCCTGCCTGTGTGGATTTCCTTTTCCAGAACGTCGACGAATTTCGCAGCCAATTCAGGCTCATCCATCGTTGCCAGTGCGACCTTCTGCATACTCTTCTTGATGCAGAATACGCAGTTACCCAGGTGCTCCTGGATTGCAAGGTCAAATGGCTGCTCTTCCCACCAATCAAGCACGTCCTGCTTTTCGAAATCGCTGATATCTGCCAAATAGCTGAACCCTGGCGCATCCCTAAGCCGATTAGGTTCGTCCGCCCTGATTCCAAGCCATGTGTGGTAACTGCCTTTTCCGAATCGCTCCTGACAGTATTTAGTGAAAGGAACCGACTTCATCCTGTCAGTACAGAATGCTCCGCCAATATAGGGATGTCCGTATTTATTCAGCATCCGCTTCCATGGGATTAGGTCAGGACCAATCTCATTAACACTTAACTCTTCGTAACTACTTGCTTTCCCCATCTCTGGAGCAGGAATTACACGTAGGCAGTGCAGGTCTATATTCCAGTGTTTCACAATATTGCGAATAAACTCATATGTCTTTGGATGTTCTGCTCCAGTATCCATATATACGTAGTGAATATCCTCTCCAGCCTTTCTTCTCTGCTCCATCAGGTAAACGAGATATGCCGACGTTCTGCCGCCAGAGAAACTAACTACCTGTGGAATTTCCATGACTATCTCCTATGCGTTTGTTTAAGCCACGCTGTCAGGAATTTATTTTCATTCACGCTCGGGAATGAATTTCTCGCCAGCAACTCCTGCTTAGATGGCATTGGATATTCTTTGTATCTTGAGCGTACGGTTATATCTCCCGGGGTAATATCGGCGTTATATGCGTTGTTAATCATGGTTAATTCCTTGATTCTTTACGGAGTGTACGTAACCGACTTTTTACCGACTCGTTTCCTCTACCCATCATTTCTGATATTTGCTTGATGGGGATTCCGTTGCTAGCCATTTGCATAAGGTTATGGTCGTCGTCCTGATTCCATTTCTTATAAACAAATGCTGTTTTCAGTGAGTAGCGTTGGGCCAGGTAATAAAACCGATTGAGTGTTATTCCTAAATGGTCCGCGGCTCGACAAGCGACCATACGGCCGCAAACCGCCTTCATTTCTTCAGGAGTGACGTTTAGTTTTCGCATTGGTTATTTGATGAGAAGAGTTGGCTTACCGAGCTTGAGTGATGCGCCAGGAATGGCGTTACCGGCCTTGAGTTGATGCTTGATGGCTAGCTTGTCGGCCTTAACTGTGGTTACGTATTCGACGTACTCAGGTGGCAGGGAGCCTTCATCTGTGATTTCTACCGACTCGACAGGGGCACGAACAGTTACCTGATGGATGCCAGCTTTGAGTGACTTTTTACCAGCCGTCTCGAGGGATGCGGTAATGTAGTCTTTCATGCTGGATACTCTGTTTTCTGCTGCCTTTGCTCGCTCTGCAAGGCGCTTACTTTCTTCCTTTAGCGCCTCTGCATAGGACGATTCGTTTTTGCAGACGGCAAGAATTTGCTCTACCTTTGCTTCAAGTTCCCACGCAATTCCATCAAGCGTGTCAGCAATCATCTCAGGCTCCATGCCTGAATCAGAGAGCTTGGCGAAATCATTGGCGATCTGATACAGGGCGGTCATTATGCTGCCTCCGGGAATTTTGGTTTACATTCGTGATAGATGGCCTGAACGTTCTGCTGTAATTTCATCCCCATGGTCAGCTTGAATGCTTCCTGGAACTTAATTTTCAGGTCAAATAACGTTTCTGCCTGCGACATCTCATCGCAAAGCACCTGAACACGTTCGATGACTTCCTGCTGTCGTTTGCGCTCATCCTCGCGAATGTCTTCCTCTGACTTATGCGGCATCACCGGTTCCTGATGCATTCCTTCATCTTCATTGAGAAGGTGGATGGCGTTATCGAGTCGCTGTGCTTTAGGCCAGTATTTGCTGGCTCGCTTGACGATGGTCTTACGCGCCATTTCTTCCCAGAACGTCTTCCATGGACCGTTCTTTGCCTTGCTGGTAGCCTCGACCGCTTTAATTTCTGCCAGGCTCATTTCTTCCGTTAGATAGTCGCCATCAGCAGTCTTAACCGTGCAGTAACCACCAACGACTTCGCCACGCTCACCAAAGGCGTTGTATTTGTGCGTAGGAGCGCTATCAAGCCCATTTGATTCATAGGTGTCTGCTGAGTACACCAGTTTGCACTGACCCCACTTAATGGAGCCCGTAGACTGTGCCAGGTGCAGAAGCCCCATGTAGCTGATATCGAGGCATACCATGCCGTCACGAGGAACCAGATAAGCCAACTTACTCGCTGGGTTCAGCGTGATTCCGATAGCTGCTACGTTGATTATCGCGTTCTGTGCGCTGGTAGGATTGGATAGGGCGGTTTTAGCCAGGAAGTCATTCTTCTGGAAATACTGAATTGCGAATTGGCTTTCCTTTGCCCAATTAACCGTCTGTTCAGTTAACGCTCCGCAGAATAACTGCTCCTGCTGCTTAACAAACTCAACTATTCCAGTCATGCTGCATCCTCGTACATATGCTTGCGCAGGAAGATAGAAAATGCATACTCAAACTCTACGCGCGGCCTGAATATGTCCCACATAACCTCTACAGCGAACTCCTGATAACTGCAGTCATCCTCACCTAACCACTCTACGGCTTGCTTTGTATGGTCATCAGGCTTATGTGATTCCAGCATGTTGAGCACCGGCTGCATGTTGTTACACAGCAACTCAACCTGCTTATCAATTGCTGCGCGGTCATCGTCGTTAAGTCTTTCGATGATTTGCGATATTTCTCGTTTATCATTCACAGTCAGAATCATCATCGCTCTCCGGTTCTTTCTGCTGATTGAGCATGTCCTGCATGGGTCGTACAAAGGCATCTTCTGACCAGGTGTCTGCAATGCTCATTTCGACTCGCTCACATCGGCGTTTTTGTCATGATTTATTTTCCACTCAAGCCACATATGGTTGTAATCTCGCCCTGATAGCGTTGAGTTTCGGTAACCATTTGAAGTACGCATACCCACTAATGTTTGTTTTGAAATTAAGATTTCACTCATTACTGATTTCTCAAATAAATCACGCTCGTCAGAATCATTTTCTGAAGGTGATTCAATGATTGATTTCACTGACTCAAGCCACTTATCAAAGTGATAATCAAATGAAGCTGTGGGATGTCCGCAGCCGCCAATGGTGTGACTCTCAATTAGGTCTCCGCACATGCAGTAATCGTTATCTGCATTCGAAATAATGCCGATAATTTCGTGAATGCGATTAATCAGCGTTTCTTTATCTGATGCTAAAGATTCACATCGAGATTCAAGTTCTTCGTAGGTTGGTTTGCTCATGGCTGCACCTTTTGATTCAGAAACTCAACAAGTTTGTCGAGAAGGCTTTTAATGCGATGCTGCTTGAAGTCGACACCGGTCAAAATGTTTTTACGTGAATGCTGGATAGATAAAATTGGGTCGAAAGGGCGAACCGATGCCGCCCCTGCAATAGCTAGTGCTTGCATGGGAATGCTCCTTAGATTTGATTGCATGAGGCTGAGCACTTGAATAAATACTCACTCAGATGCGGGAATGAAAAAGCCGCACTCAGGCGGCTTCTGATTTCTCTTCTTCGTAACGCTCGATAATCTCGTCGCTATATCTGTTTTCTTTTAGATAGGCGATGATTTCATCCATCTCCATTTCAGCAAAAGCGGTATCTAAAAGGTGATGGCAAAATGCCTTAACCTCATTATTGCTATTCAAGTCAAATTTAATTGTCGTATTATCTTCCTTGACAGTTACCTCTCTCCATCCACCATTTCGTGAATAAATTGCAACTTTGCGAATATCAATTTCCATACATTCCTCCAGGTAAAAAGAATGCCGCCCTGACTACTGGCGGCAAATCAGACAACAAGGGATGATTCTCCATATCTAACCAGAGCAGGTCTTCGCTCCTTTTCTGGTTATGAGCGCGGATTGGCTCGCATAGCTGACTCGTTAATCAGCTATAGGTGCTTATTCGCTTGGTAATTCTGGGTAGTCCATCCAGTGGGTAATCCCTGCGGATAAGTACATTTTTGTGTACTTCTGGTTTCCATTTTCATCAAGTCCATCGGTTACATCATCGAAATAGTCTTGAATATGAACCATGTCATAACCGCCTTTTGGGAAGCCGTAGTTGCGCCATTCAGAATCAGTAATTGAGCACACCAGAACGGATGCGTCACGGGATTCTGGTAATCTGTCACTACATTTAATCCACTCCATCACTCCTCCCCCAGAGCCTTGCTGATGGCTGCTGTTGCCATTTTTTCAGCGTTAGATATGTCTTTAGCGCCACCCTTACTCCATGCTTCAAATAATGCTTGCAGAGCTTCGAGCAAATCAGGAGCTGCTGCTATCAGATTGGCGTCTTCAATGCATTGAACTTCTTCGCATATAGCTACATACGAGCGCCATCCAGAACCGTTTTCTAGTGAGCTAGACTGGATGACTTTAATTTCATCGTCGTCCATCATTATTTCCCACTCACCTTTTGTGCCTTTGAATTCCATATTCACCTCTGTGGCTTGCTGCCAAAAGAAGGCCGACTATGCGGCCTTTTCACATTTAACGTGCTTTAGCGAACCCAATCGCCAATCTATGGCCCTCTGCTGAACCTCTTTCTTAATTTCTTGATATGTTTTTACCGAGCCATCCTTGTTTTTGTTAAATGGATTAAGCGTCTGAGAGAACTTTTCGCGTCGCTTGCACTGCTTCCCGCACACCTCACATTTTCCTGCCTTTTCAGCGACCACAAAAATCTCTTCAAATCTCGTAGTAACCATCGTAATTGACCTCAAATAAGTGGCTTACTGCCTAATTTCATTTTCTGCCGCCCTACACAAGTAACTCCCATTTCGCGGGTTGGCTTGCTGTAGTACAGATGATTAGTCTTCTGCGGTGCTTCCTGCTCTTTTTTATCGCGCAGACTTCCGAGCGAAGTGGCTCTATCAACACGACATGCATGCTTGCGAATTTCCTCCTGAGAAGCGTCAGGAGCATCGCAACCAAAAACTGAATCGATGATGTTACTAATGGCGTCGCGTTCAATTGCGAGCTTTCTACGCCGCTCATGACGGCGAGTTTTAGCATTACCAGCTGACACTGATGAACCGTAAGTGATGACCGTCATGATGTATTCCTCTCGTGAAATGGCTTTGGTGATTGGATGGCCGGCGCTGAACTCCGGCATGTGGATTCGGTTCTGCCGACACTTCCCACGCTACTTCCGCTTCGCTGCAAATCAGCCTTTGCATTCATCCAATCCCAAACCCATCTCGTTTGGTATCTTGTCGCGCTTTGTCAGCGCATCATCGAAGTTAAAGAGCATTCACCATCCTGGTGAGTAGTGCTTCCTGCTGATGGGATGAATATACAAGATAACAAACTTTCTTGTAAACACATAAATTTGTATTTTATTGTATTAATCTTGTTTGTGATTGTTTTTTAAATGAATTTATTTTTTAAGCTTATGCATGGGATACTGCTATGAGCGAAAAGTGAGCGAGGTAATAGTATGAAAAGCGAAGATGAGTTCTTTGCGGAGCTTCATCCGCAGGTGGTGGAGGTTCTTGGGATTGCAGTCATGCAGGTGCTGACTGAAAATAGGGAACCATCAAGAGAGGCCCTGATAGAGATGATCCAAGTGCTGTGGCAGGAGGAGGATGTAGATTTAGCCGTAGAGCTGGCTATCGATGTGCTGTCTTTGCCAAAAGAGTAGGGCAAAGAAAACCCGGATTATTAGCCGGGTTAGTGGGGAGTTATTTGTTTTTATATGCAGTAGCCCTGATGACTTCGCTTGTCGTCCAGTAAGATGCTGAGCTTCCTTGGTCTAGCACAACATATTGTGCTCCAGATTCTGCAGCTTTATCTAGCACTTCATTCAACGCGTTTTGATAGCCGGTATGCCGCGCTACGCCAGTCAGTGATGATGATCCAGTTAGGTTAGCTACAAATTGATATTGCTTAGCCTGCTCCTGACTGATGATCTGAACCTTAGATGCTCGCTGCGACATCTCTGTAGCGCATCCAGAGATAGCTGCTGCCATCATGATAATAATGCTAGCCATTATCTTTTTCATATCGTCACCATTGACTGTAAGTTAGACTGATGTCACTCAATTGAAGCTATAGAAGAACTGAGTACCAGAACACGCGACCAATGATTTCTATGTCGCCTATAGGCTTATCTTCTGGTGGATACTCATCAGAGTTATAGCTGCGTATGCTGACGGTATCAGGGCCCGTGCGATGAAGCATTTTTACTCGTTTCCAACCGTCTTCACTAATCGCGTATATCTTTCCATCAACGATTTTCTTGTCTTCGGTGTTTATCGCTACAGTAGTTCCATCAGGTATATTTGGTTCCATGCTATTACCGCGGGCAGGGAAGCAGATAATTCCGTGTCCGTCCGTGCTGGCACCAATACGGCGCAAGGTTGACTTAGAGAACCGCAGTTTAAATCCGTTGTAGTCCTCCTCGTTGTAGCTACCATCACCACATGCGAACTCAATATCCCTCAGAAATGGCACTTCCACTTCATCATCCCTTATTGGTGTTTTGCTATCCCAAACCTCTATCGAACCCCATTCTTTTTCAGGCGGAATACCATCCTGCCTAATGGCATCTGATCGACCGAGAAGATAGGCAACATCACAACCAAGAGCAGCAGCAAGCTCTGGAAGATATCGTGGGCGTTGCGTTTTACCATCCTCAAGCTGCTGAATTGCCTGCTGTGAAGTATTCGCTCTCACAGCTAGCTCTGCCTGAGTTAAGCCAAGCTCGGCCCTTCTGAGTTTGACCCTTTCTGAAATGCTCATAAAAACCTCTTAATTTATCCCTCCATATTTACAAGAAACACGGTATTTGACAAACAAGGTAGTTTGACAATAAAATACAAATTAGTTTGTAAGGAGGTTGTATGGAAGCACTATCTGACCGACTCAAACAGAAGCGAATTGAACTGAATCTCACCCAGACGCAACTGGCTGAGTTATCAGGGACTAACCAGCAAACAATTCAACAGGTTGAATCAGGTAAAACCAAACGACCTCGATACATTGTTGAACTGGCTCAAGCCCTGAAGTGTGACCCGCTCTGGTTGCTGTACGGAACAGGCCAAAAGGCCGCATAAGTAACACCGCTCTTTACCAATCTGCTCCGCCGACAACGCGGTAACTAATTCAAAGCGCATCAACCGATGCGTATTTACTTATTAACTAAGGAATATATTGCACTATGGAAAATGCAAAGACACGCAAAGACGCTCTCCGTATTGAGAGTGCATTACTCAACAAGATTGCCGCAAAAGGTGTGAGCACTATCGCTAACGCTATCGGCGTCAACGCATCACAAATCACTCGTTGGAAGGAGTCACTCATACCACGTATGAGCATGATTCTTGCTGTTCTGGAATACGGAATCGAAGACGAGGAAATGGCAGAACTGACTAAGCGGTTGGCTAGCTATCTCACAAAAGAAAAAACCTCTAAGAACTGTGAATTCTTAGAGGCCTGATCACGCTGTGTTACGTCAATAACAACAGGAGTAATTATGAGTTCTCTATCCCAGCTTTACAAGTCCAAAGATAAAAACGGCACTGATACAACAGTGAAGAAAACCTTCCTGGTGCTGCTAGCTGAAATCTATGTCGAACCCGGTTTCAATGTCCGTGAAATTGACCAGGCACACGTAGAAGAATTCCGCGACGCGTTTATTGCCGGTGAGTATGTTCCTCCATTGGCGGTACAGGTGACAGAGCATGGCGTGAAAATCATTGATGGCCACCACCGATATTACGGTGCGCTGGCGGCGCAGGAATACGGTACGGAAATACCGCGCCTGGAATGCAAAGACTTTGTGGGTTCTGATGCTGATCGTATCGCCTTCATGGTCACCAGCTCTCAGGGGAAGCCACTTACTCCACTTGAGCGAGCCGCTGCATACCAGCGCCTGATTAATCAGGGTTGGGAGCCGGGGGAAATAGCGAAGAAGGTTAAGCGTTCAGTGGCTGATGTTGATCATCACCTCCAGTTGCTAACCTGCGGTGATGAGTTGATTGGCATGGTGCGTACTGGTGAGGTAGCAGCAACAACCGCAGTAGCGTTATCGAGAGAGCATGGCCCTCAGGCGTCCTCAGTTGCAATCGAGCAGATGCGCAAAGCAAAGGCAGCTGGCAAGAAGAAGCTAACCCATAGCGTGGCGATACCGCAGTTTAACGCGGGAAAAGCTCGTGAGTTTATCCAGATTATCGCAGACATCGAATGGGATATCACAATCCCTGATAACGCGGAAAAAATCCTTACTGAATATCGCGAATTCATGAAATCAGTGGGGTGGGAGAGTGGATCATGAATACTCAAAAGGAACACAAAGCCATTATCCGGTCTCGGTTCATCAAATCTATCAATCCGAAGATAGGAGAAAAACTCCGCGCTATCCTGGAAGAGATTAAACGCAAGGAGGCAGACCGTGGGTAATCTGGCGAAAGTAGTGCAACTAAGGCCGCAGATTGCGGCGGTGGAGCATAAAGTGGCTGAACTCGATGATGGGTATGCCAGACTATCCAACACACTGCTTGAAGCATACGCCGGAGCAGACTTGACCAAGCGTCAATACAAAGTCCTCCTGGCTATCCTGAGAAAGACCTATGGATGGAATAAGCCAATGGACAGGATAAGCGACTCCCAACTGTCGGAGATAGCAAAACTTCCTGTCAAACGGTGCAATGAAGCAAAACTGGAGCTTGTCAGGATGGGGCTTATCAGGCAGCAAGGTGGCATGTTTGGGCCCAACAAAAACATC
>NZ_RBIZ01000007.1:279236-284199 GCF_003634235.1 Yokenella regensburgei
CAGGGGGACACAAAAGACACTATACAAAAGACAATAAATACAAATACCCAAACCCACGAAGTGGGCTTGTCTGGTGATGAAAAATTAACACCCCGTCAGAAAGGCACAAACCCTCGTGCCAAGAAAACAAATCCACGTTCTGCAATTCCAGAGTTCGATCGCGAGCGCTTCAAGAACACCTGGAACTGCAAAGCACAGAAGTTTGGCATTCCAACAGTGAGAAGCATCACCACCTCAACTGAGGCTGGTATTAAGCGACTGTGGCAATCCTACCTGAAGCAGTGCAAGGAGCTTGGCAAGGAACCAAACGACATAGACAACTTCCTGAACGGCTATATCGAACATGGGTATCAGCCAACGCGCTGGGCCTGCGGTGATAACCCAACAGGAACTAAATACGGGATTGAGACAGCACTCCGACAAGAGAAGATTGACCAGATTTTAGGAGCCGGTAACTGATGGACAGCTACGACTTTGAACACCAACTGGTAGGCTCGATGATGGTCAAGGGTGACCATATCGACTGCCGAGAAATAGCGGGTAAGCTTCCTGCTGATGCCTTCGAAAACTTCCACCTGCGCAGCATGTATCAGGCGATTATTACCCTGCTGAACAAGGCTGAGCCCGTGGACATGTTCACTGTGAAGGACGCTGTACCAACCACCACGAAGGACTTCGTTCTTGAGGTTGCCACTAAGTGCTCATCAGCTGCAAATATCCGCGGGTGGGCTAAAAGAGTTCGTCAGTGCTGGATGTTGCGTCGCGGCGAAGCTGACTTAAAACGTGCGGCCGGCATTCTTGCATCGGCTGGCACGCATGACATCAACGACAGAATTGCAGAGGTAGGCGGAATACTGGCCAAGCTTCAGTTTGAGACCAACGACAAGTTACCGCGCCGAATCGGTGATTTACTTGACGACTACATGACTGTTCTGGAGAACCGCATGCGCGGTGAGGAATCTGGTATGTATCTCCGTACCGGTATTCAACCGATGGATGAAGCTTACGGAGGTTTTGATAGAACAGACCTGATCATCATTGCCGGCCGTCCTGGTATGGGTAAGACAGAGCTGGCTATCAATATCGCAAACTCCATTGGCCGGCAGAAAGGTAAGGGATTGCTTATCTCGATGGAAATGTCAGATATGCAGGTCGTTGAACGTCATGTCGCAGACCGAGCCGGGTTGTCAGTAGGCACGTTGCGTAACCCTTTAGGAATGATTCAGGAGCACTACACGCGACTTACTGCTGCAACAGGAACTCTTCTGGAAGAGGATAACTACGTTATCGATGGCGCTTTTACAGTGGATGAGTGCATAGCACACGCTGAGCGTTTAAACATGGATGGAGGACTTAGCTTCCTGGCCATCGACTACCTCGGTCTTATTGAGAAACCGAAGGCAGACCGTAACGACCTGGCCATCGCTGAGATAACTCGCAAGCTTAAGCAATTCACTCTGCGTAACAAAGTTCCTGTAATCCTACTATCGCAACTTAACCGCGGCGTAGAGGGTCGTCAGGATAAGCGCCCAAATCTGTCAGACCTGAAGGACTCAGGCGCTATCGAGCAGGACGCAGACGTAATCCTCTTCCCATACCGAGATGAGGTTTACAACGACAACAGCAACATGAAGGGAATCGCAGAAATCATCGTTGGAAAGTATCGCTCTGGTCAGCCTCAGACTTTCTACATGGGCTGGAAGAATGGTCACTTCGTCAATATTGACCAACAGGAAGCCGCTAAGCGTTTTGCTGACAATGAGCGGGAAGCGCCGAAAACAGACTGGAGGGGATAATGGATTACAAAGACGCAGTTATTCGTGAAGACGCAATGGAATATCTGATTAGACATTACGCAGAGTTTCCAGCAGATGTTCCAGTTGGTCCGTCAAAAAACGTATCTGATCGCATGTTTATTAATTGGCGGTGGGTCCGCTGTCTTGATGGTGAAATTGTATTCGCTAATTGCATCCAAGAAGGAATCACAGCTAATGATTTCAATGCGAGGAAAGAAACTATGAGGATTGGTGCATGACACCCTACATCACAGAACTAATCACAGGCCTACTCATCACAGTAGGCCTTTTTATTATGGCGCATCTGACTAAGAGGTAATGGTATGAGTGAACCTAAATTTCCAGAGTTACCCGTTGATGTTCAGGTCGCACTGATTAATGCGGCAACAAATCTTTCTTGTACAAAAATTCAGGCAGTCGGTCGAAATTACAATGACAATCGAGACTGGTTTCAAAAGGAATATCAAAAAATCTGCGACACGCTTTACAAAGAAAACCGTGGGCGCTAACACCCCATCACATAGCTGACAGGAGAGGAATGATGATAGAGGCGTATTTTTATTACGAGCCAAGCACTAACAGCCATGTCCTCAGGCAGGGTGAAAGCAGGCAAGAATTCACTCCCGAACAATGGGTGGTAATCTGCATGGCAGCCAATAACTCGTTAGCAAATTCTGTATGTGATTTGCAGCATCTGCTCAAGTTCAAAAATCAACGCATTGAAGAGTTGAGCAATGAGCTGACGCGTATCAAGTCAAAGTGATGGAGAGGAATATGGACGAATCAAGAAAGACTTTCGAGCAATGGGCATCAAAGCAATTCAATATCTCAATAGACGAAATTGTTAATAAGCGAATGCTGGGTGATTACCTGAACAGCCCAGACCTACATAACTCATGGCAGGCGTGGATAGATAGCAGAGCAGCAATAGAAATTGAGCTTCCAAAGCCACATGCGCATCTCATTTGGATTCAGGCCGGTCATGCACCAGACGATTATTGGGATGATGTCGCCGTTTCTTATAGCGAAAAGGATAAATGTTGTGACGGTTCAGATCGCTATCCGGTGCACGCTGGATGGGAGATTGAAGAGGTTATCCGCGCCGCTGGAATCAAGGTTAAGGAGTGAGTATGAGCTATCTAGAGCCATGTCCATTTTGCGGAGCAGGAACAGCAAGTCTTGATGAAACAAAGCACTGGACCGGACAGCGCTACATAATCCTAAAAGCATACCTACGTCATTGGTGTGAAGACGGGCAAACAGAGATAAAAGTTACGCGTAAAACTCACCAAGAATGTATTGATGCATGGAATGAGATGATGAGCAATGCAAATCGAGATGATCAAGACCGCAGGGGGAGTATTCGCTCCGGCGTTTGAGCATGACTTACCCCGCCTTACCAAGTTCAAAAATGGTGAGATGTACACCGCCGAGTTCAAGTTAACCCGCAACCCAGCTTTCCACCGAAAGATATTCGCCTTCTTCAATTTCTGCTTCTCTCATTGGTGCGCTAATCGTGCCGGCCTTGAGCATGTGGACGAATCCACCCAATTTGACAGGTTCCGAAAAGACCTGACGATACTCGCTGGATTCTACGAGCAGACGGTGAGATTAAACGGTGATGTGAGAACGGAAGCAAAGAGCCTGGCATACGCCAGCATGGAAGCGGATGAATTCGAGCGTTGCTATAGCGCGATGATTAACGCAGCCATCAAGCATGTTTTTGGTAAGACGAAAGACCAGAACATACTGAATCAGCTCTACTCATTTTTCTGAGGAATCCTAATGGAATGAAAATGCAATGGTTTCATCACACTGATTTAACCACCACCGAAGCAAACGAACTCATCTCCCGCTACAACTCTCGCAATATCCAGACAAAGAAGACACTAAGCGCCGACCCAAGGCTTTGGGTGGTAGCTGCGTATCTTCCGTATAGCGAGCGTGAGCCGAGAGTGGACAAGAAATTTCAATCGAGGATTTGGCAATGATTACATCACTAGATGACGACTACGCAGACCGACTCGCTGACCTTCTCGAAGATATGGAAGGCGACGGCATAGATTCGGTTCAAATGATGATGAGCTGGATATGCGGTTATGTGCAGGGTCGATTAGAAGGCAAAGAAGGTAGCGCCTACATGTATCAGTTTGAAGATGCCGACATGGTTATTCAGATTACCGATCCGGAAGAGACAACGGCAGCGAGGTTGCATTGATATGGACTATTCAAAGTTAAGCGACGCAGAAATAGCGCAGAAAGTCTGGTTTTGGTGTAACCAGAATATCGAACATGACAATACCCTCTGCGGTCGAAGTGGCGGGGAAATGCTCTATGTAAAAAACAGCGTATGGACTGTATTTGATCCATGCAACAACCCGGCAGACGCATGGCCGATTATCGTAGCTAATAAAATCAACATCGAGTGGCATCAATGGAAAGATGACACTGATAAACCTTACGCACTGAGCAATGCAACAATGATTTCTAGGTATGACGATACTCCACTCCGCGCCGCAATGATTGTCTTCCTCATGATGCAGGACAAAGCCAATGCTAACCCATGACCAAATCACCAAATACCACGCAGATAGCAACTATCGCGCCGGGTACTGTGCAAGTTGTGGTGCTCAGCTATCAGGTGAGGTCTATTGCTGCGAAGAGTGCGCACATGAATCGTATATCGAAACAGACCCAAACGGAGTTATGCGGGAGGAAGATGATGAGTGAGTTACGGGTAGGTGGCTTGGCGATCATTATCATGAGCCTTAGCCCAGAAAACATCGGTAAGGTTGTCGGACTAGTAGAATTTATTGGCTGCATAGATAAAGGACCCCATCAAAATAGAAAAGATATTTGGAGAATACAGCCATATAGCTCATCTCTTGTTGGTCACAACGGGATAATTAAGACTGACCGCATCGCACGATGCCCGGGCCAGTGGCTCATGCCTATAGACGGAGAAAACTTATCTCAAGAAGATGAGCGACAGAAGGAATTGACCAATGGCTAAAGCACCCCGTCGAAAATGCAAAGTATGCAATGAATGGTTCCATCCGGCATTCTCAAATCAATGGTGGTGTAGTCCGGAACATGGAACTGAATTAGCAATAGAGCGACGAAGTAAGGAGAGAGAAAAAGCGGAGAAAGCAGCAGACAAGAAACGA
>NZ_RBIZ01000008.1:0-105363 GCF_003634235.1 Yokenella regensburgei
AGTGTGGGGTCTCCCCATGTGAGAGTAGGACACTGCCAGGCATCAATTGCGTGAAGAGGCCATCCGGAAGGATGGCCTTTTTGCGTTTTTGTCCGCCATAAAACCAAAAAAGGGCCTAAGCCCTTAATTCTTAGCCTTCAGCCATGCCAGAATGAACGCAACAATGGCATCCAGATCATTCAAATCCAGTACCGGAACCTCAACGTCCAGAGGAATATTGCTGGCAATAGCAATAACGTGCTCATCAAGCACCAGTTCATCTTGGGTATGACCACTACCTTCCCGGAAGAGCATCATCTTTGCCACCGGCTCATGTTTAAACCCTTCAACCAGAACCAGATCCAGTAACGATGCATCCATTCGGTTGACCAGATAAGAGAGATCGATCTCAGGCTCCTCGGGAGTTTCTGTCATTAATGCCCAACGTTGCGAGCTGGCGACAATTGTCTGGGCCGCTCCGGCTTTACGCAATTCATAGCTGTCTTTGCCGGGTTTATCGACATCCATATCGTGATGAGTATGTTTGATTAATCCCGGGCGAATACCGGCTGCGCAGAGTGCGGGTATCAGTTTTTTGAGGAGCGTTGTTTTCCCTGTACCGCTCCAGGCGGCGATGGCGAGAAGTGGGATCATTTGGCCACCTGTCTTTTCGCAAGACATTCAGGGGTGTTGACGTTAATAAACGCAGATTTGATATCACTACAGTCCACGCTGTGTCCTCCAACACTTCGCATGAAAACCATGACCCTACGCTCGCCACGTACCAGATACTCTTCCATTGCCGGCAAAACCTGTCGGTGAACCAGGGCAATTGTGGGGTGATCGCGCTCACCGTCGTTGACCCACACGACGGGGGCATCTCGCTGTTCATACTGTAAACGTGCCAGCAGATCGGCAGGGATAAATGGCGTATCACAGGGGCAGAAAAGAAACCATGGAGATTCGATGTGCTGCATGACAGCGACCATCCCGGCAAGCGGCCCAGGGTAATCTTCCAGAGAATCCTCGATAACCGGTACGCCACTGTGACGATATATGGACAGGTTACGGTTAGCGCTGATGGCGATATTGTTCACCTGAGGAGTTAGTATCTCGGCGACATGGCGCCAGAGAGGCTTCCCGTTAAGTTCCAGTAAACCTTTATCGCTCCCCCCCATGCGGGTGGCTCTGCCACCTGCAAGAATTACGCCCGTCACAGGACTCATAACATTCACCAATATCGCCTCTTTTATTGTGGGTTTGACCCTGTTAACGTGTCTCTATCAAGAGTAAGGAGCACTACCATGAAATGTAAACGTCTGAACGAAGTTATTGAACTCCTCCAGCCCGCCTGGCAGAAAGAGCCAGAGTTGAACCTGATGCAATTTTTACAGAAACTGGCGCAGGAGTCAGGTTACGACGGAGAACTGGCTGATTTATCCGATGACATTCTGATCTATCACCTGAAAATGCGCGATTCCAGCAAAGATGCAGCGATCCCAGGCATTCAGAAAGACTATGAAGATGATTTTAAAACCGCATTGCTGCGTGCGCGTGGTGTTATTAAAGAGTAAAACCTTGTAAGCAGCGCCACCGAAATTGCTGTGAAATGATATCCTGAACCATTCGTATCATTATTGGAAGTCAGGATGAACGACAAGGCTTTCACATTCCAGACACTACACCCGGATACCATTATGGATGCTCTGTTTGAGCAGGGGATCCGGGTGGATTCCGGTCTTACGCCGTTAAACAGCTACGAGAACCGTGTTTACCAGTTTCAGGACGAAGATCGTCACCGCTATGTGGTGAAGTTTTATCGCCCGGAGCGCTGGTCGGCTGCGCAAATCCTCGAGGAACATCAGTTTGCTCTTGAGTTAGTGCAGGATGAGGTTCCGGTCGCTGCCCCGCTTATTTTTGACAATCAAACGCTCCTTACCCATCAGGGTTTTTATTACGCCGTATTCCCGAGCCTGGGTGGGCGTCAATTTGAAGCCGATAATCTCGATCAAATGGAGTGGGTCGCTCGTTATCTTGGTCGTCTGCACCAGACGGGCCGAAAAAAGCCCTTTGTGGCCCGCCCGGAAATCGGCGTGAAAGAGTATCTGATAGAGCCTCGCGAGCTGTTTGAAACCGCAACTCTGATCCCATCTGGCCTGAAGGCTGATTTCCTGAGCGCGACCGATAAACTCATCGACGCGGTGATGGGTCAGTGGCATGGTCGTTTTAATACGCTGCGCCTGCACGGTGACTGTCATGCTGGCAACATCCTCTGGCGAGACGGACCACTGTTTGTCGATCTCGATGATGCTCGTACCGGGCCTGCCATTCAGGATCTCTGGATGCTGCTCAATGGCGATAAAGCCGAACGGCGCATGCAGCTGGAGGTGATTATTGAAGCGTATGAAGAGTTTAGCGCCTTCAATTCGGATGAACTCACCCTGATTGAACCTTTACGCGCCATGCGATTAGTCTATTATCTTGCATGGCTACTAAGACGCTGGGAGGATCCGGCGTTTCCAAAAAACTTCCCGTGGTTAACCGGGGAGGATTACTGGCGCGGACAAACCGCAACTTTTCTCGAGCAGGTGAAGGTTCTACAGGAACCCCCTCTTCAATTAACGCCAATGTACTAATTTGAAAATTTCAGGAGAGAGTCATCATGAATAAGATTTGGCTGGCGCTGGCCGGTATGGTTCTGGCATTCAGCGCCCAGGCTGCGCAGATTACCGACGGCAAGCAGTACACGACCCTCGATAAACCGGTTGCTGGTGAGCCTCAGGTACTGGAGTTCTTCTCATTCTACTGCCCGCATTGCTATCAGTTTGAAGAAGTTCTGCATGTTTCCGATACCGTGAAGAAAAAACTGCCGGAAGGCACCAAAATGACGAAATATCACGTTGAGTTCCTCGGCCCATTGGGTAAAGAGCTGACTCAGGCGTGGGCTGTCGCTATGGCACTGGGCGTAGAAGATAAAGTGACTACTCCAATGTTTGAAGCAGTACAGAAAACGCAGACCGTCCAGAACGTTGCCGATATTCGTAAAGTCTTCGTTGATGCTGGGGTGAAGGGTGATGAGTATGACTCAGCCTGGAACAGCTTCGTGGTGAAATCTCTGGTTGCTCAGCAGGAAAAAGCAGCCGCTGACCTGCAGCTGCAGGGCGTTCCGGCGATGTTCGTCAACGGCAAATATCAGCTGAACCCGCAGGGGATGGATACCAGCAGCATGGACATTTTTGTCCAGCAGTATGCTGATACCGTGAAACAGCTTGTTGAAATGAAATAAAAAAAACGCCGGTCACTGACCGGCGTTGTTGTATTCAGACTTAATATCTTCAATCTGAACATCTTTATCATTCCATAAGGTGTTCAGCCACAGCTGGAAACGGCGCTTAAAGTTTTTATCGTTCACATAATCCCCGTGCAACTCTTCCGTAATTGGCACCAGGTTAATTCGCACCACAATGCGGGTCAGTTTGCCGCTCAGCATATCGTAGAACGGTGTTTTGTCGTTTTCCGGGTAGCATAGCGTCACGTTGAGCATTTTATCAAACTGTGAACCCAGCACGTTTAACGCCATCGCAATGCCGGCGGCCTTCGGCGGCAGCAGGTTCTTATAGGGCGAGCGCGTTTCGGCTTTTTTCTCTGGGGTAAAACGCGAGCCTTCGACAAAATTCACAATGGTCGAAGGATGAGCACGAAACTTTTCGCAGGAACGGCGCGTGGTTTCCACATCTTTACCACGGCGTTCCGGGTGGCGGATAAGATAGCTACGCGAATAACGGCGCATGAATGGCATATCCAGCGCCCAGCAGGCGAGGCCGATAAACGGTACCCAGGCCAGTTGCTGCTTGAGGAAATACTTATTCATCGGGATGTGTTTACGGAACAGTACGCACAGCACCACAATATCGGCCCAGCTGTGATGGTTACAAATCAGCAGGTACCAGTTCTTTTTGCTGAGCCCTTCCAGCCCCTCAATGTCCCATTTCAGCCACGGGTTGAGATACAGCAGCGCAGCAAGGCCTTCGCACCAGCAGTACATCATGAAGTTGCAGAAAACAGAGACTGCGCGCCAGACTGCCGGAATGGGCAGTATCAGCTTAATGATCCCGGCAATAATAATGGGCACGGAACACGCCACAGTGACCAGGATGGTTAAAAGAACGCTCAGAAGCAGCGTTACAGGAGCGAGCAATCTCGACATAATTCTATATTTCAGGTAGTTAGCCACACAAAGTGCGCTGAAAATCGGCATAAGGTGCTGATTTTATCAGAAAAGACACCAAATAACGGCTCTTACCAGAGCAGAAAAATAAACAATACTTATATCCACATGGAACAATTTGTCCCCACTTAGTTCTAATACGAAACAGTTTAGTTATAATGTATTGAAATAAATGAAATAATTGTTTACTCCGTGACGTTGTGACTATGGTTTTATTAGTCATAACAATTCTATGCACAAAGTTATCCACAGAATGGATTTGCGAGCGATCTTCTGGATCCGCAAATCTTTCGCCGCAAATATCGCGAAAAACTCATGTTTTATGTCGGTCTGTGGCATCCTTTACTCATAATCTGATAAACAGGCACGGAAATTATGGTTCAGATCCCAGAAAACCCCCTCATTCTTGTTGATGGCTCCTCTTATCTCTATCGGGCGTATCATGCGTTTCCCCCGCTGACCAACGGCGCGGGCGAGCCGACCGGCGCGATGTATGGCGTGCTGAATATGCTCCGCAGCCTGATCCTGCAATACCAGCCTTCACATGCTGCCGTGGTGTTTGATGCGAAGGGAAAAACCTTCCGTGACGAACTGTTTGAGGATTACAAATCGCACCGTCCGCCGATGCCGGACGATCTGCGTGCACAAATTGAACCACTGCACGCGATGGTGAAAGCGATGGGCTTACCCTTGATGGCGGTCTCTGGCGTAGAAGCGGACGATGTTATCGGTACCCTGGCGCGAGAAGCCGAGAAGGCGGGCCGTCCGGTGCTTATCAGTACCGGTGATAAAGACATGGCTCAGCTGGTGACGCCAGGTATTACGCTGATTAATACCATGACCAATACTATCCTCGGGCCTGACGAGGTAGTGACAAAGTACGGTGTACCGCCGGAGCTGATTATCGATTTCCTCGCGCTGATGGGTGACTCCTCCGATAACATCCCTGGTGTGCCGGGCGTTGGTGAGAAAACCGCCCAGGCGCTGCTGCAAGGGTTGGGTGGCCTTGATACGCTGTATGCCGAACCCGAGAAAATCGCCGGTCTGACCTTCCGCGGTGCTAAAACCATGGCCGCGAAGCTTGAGCAAAGCAAAGACCTCGCTTATCTCTCTTATAAGCTCGCCACGATCAAAACAGACGTTGAGCTGGAGCTCACCTGCGATCAGCTGGAGGTTCAGGCTCCGGCGGCAGACGAGCTGCTGGGGCTTTTCAGGAAGTACGAATTTAAGCGCTGGATAACCGATCTTGAAGCCGGTAAATGGATGCAGGCGAAAGGCGCTAAACCGGCGGCTAAGCCGGTAGAAACCGTCGTTATTGACGAAGAGCCCGAAACACCTGCTGCGACGCTCTCTGCCGAAAACTACGTCACCATTCTGGATGAAGAAACGCTGAAGTCGTGGATCAAGAAGCTGGAAACAGCGCCGCTGTTTGCGTTTGATACAGAGACCGACAGCCTCGATAACATCAGCGCCAATATGGTCGGGCTCTCTTTTGCTATCGAACCCGGCGTGGCGGCATATGTCCCGGTGGCACACGATTATCTCGACGCCCCGGATCAAATCTCCCGTGAACGTGTGCTGGAGCTGTTAAAACCGCTGCTGGAAGATGAAAAACGCCTGAAGGTCGGCCAGAACCTGAAATACGATCGCGGTATTCTGCAGAATTATGGCATTGAGCTACGTGGCATTGCCTTCGACACGATGCTCGAATCCTACACGCTGGATAGCGTAGCTGGCCGTCACGACATGGACAGCCTCTCTGACCGCTGGCTTAAGCATAAAACTATCACCTTTGAAGAGATTGCCGGCAAAGGGAAGAACCAACTGACTTTTAACCAGATTGACCTTGAGCAGGCCGGGCGCTATGCGGCGGAAGATGCTGACGTCACTTTGCAGCTGCATCTGAAGATGTGGCCGACGCTACAGAAGCACGAGGGTCCACTGCGAATTTTCAACGAGATTGAAATGCCGCTGGTGCCTGTACTGTCGCGCGTTGAGCGCAACGGCGTAAAAATTGACCCCGCGGTACTGCATGCGCACTCGCAGGAAATTGCCAAGCGTCTGGTTGAACTGGAGCAGAAGGCCTATGAGATCGCCGGAGAAGAGTTTAACCTCTCTTCGCCGAAGCAGCTGCAAACCATTCTGTTTGAAAAACAGGGTATTAAGCCGCTGAAGAAAACCCCGGGCGGCGCGCCGTCCACCTCGGAAGAGGTGCTGGAAGAGCTGGCGCTGGATTACCCGCTGCCGAAGGTTATCCTCGAGTATCGTGGGCTTGCCAAGCTTAAGTCGACCTACACCGACAAACTGCCGCTGATGATTAACCCGAAAACCGGGCGTGTGCATACCTCCTATCACCAGGCGGTGACTGCCACGGGACGTCTGTCTTCAACCGATCCGAACCTGCAAAACATTCCTGTACGTAATGAGGAAGGACGCCGTATTCGTCAGGCGTTTATCGCGCCGGAAGATTATCTGATTGTATCTGCCGACTACTCACAGATCGAACTGCGCATCATGGCGCATCTGTCGCGTGATAAAGGCCTGCTGAATGCTTTTGCCGAGGGTAAAGATATCCACCGGGCTACCGCCGCCGAAGTATTTGGGCTGCCGCTTGAGAACGTCACCAGCGAACAGCGTCGCAGCGCGAAGGCGATTAACTTTGGCCTGATTTACGGTATGAGTGCGTTCGGGCTCTCCCGCCAGCTCAATATTCCGCGTAAAGAGTCGCAGAAGTACATGGATCTCTATTTTGAGCGCTATCCTGGCGTACTGGACTATATGGAACGTACTCGCGCGCAGGCAAAAGATAATGGCTATGTTGAAACGCTCGATGGTCGCCGACTGTATCTTCCGGACATCAAATCCAGCAATGCCGCACGTCGTGCGGGCGCTGAGCGTGCTGCGATCAACGCCCCGATGCAGGGGACGGCTGCTGATATCATCAAACGTGCGATGATCGCGGTGGATGCCTGGCTGCGAACGGAACAGCCGCGAGTGCGCATGATCATGCAGGTACACGATGAACTGGTGTTTGAAGTGCATAAAGACGATCTGGACGCGGTGTCGAAGAAAATCCATGAACTGATGGAAAACAGCACCACGCTGGACGTGCCTCTGCTGGTGGAAGTCGGCAGTGGAGACAACTGGGATCAGGCGCATTAATTAGCCAAAACCGGGAGTGCTTTTTTGTAAGTTAGCAACATAACTTATAGCGAATTGTGATGATCATCGGAATTCGCTATGTAAAGAGTGAAAAAAAACTACAAAAAGTGCTTTGTACCACTCAAAAAAAAGAGTAGAGTTGTTCGCGTAGGGTACAGAGGTAAGATGTTCTATCTTTCAGACCTTTTACTTCACGTAATCGGATTTGGCTGAATATTTTAGCCGCCCCAGTCAGTAATGACTGGGGCGTTTTTTATTGCGCGAAAGAAAAAGCGCGGACGATGCCGCGCTTTTGATTAGGCTTCTTCCGGCAGCTCTGCCGGTGGGATCTCGCTGTACCAGGTATCCAGCTTTTGCTTGAGCTTATCAACGCCCATTTTCTTCAGCGAAGAAAATGCTTCAACCTGCACATCGCCATTAAAGGCCAGAGCCGCTTCGCGAACCATATTGAGCTGCGCTTTACGTGCGCCGCTGGCCAGCTTATCCGCTTTGGTCAACAGAACCAGCACCGGAATATTGCTGTCGACGGCCCACTTGATCATCTGCTGATCGAGGTCCTTCAGCGGATGGCGGATATCCATCAGCACCACCAGGCCTTTCAGGCAGATACGTTTTTCCAGGTATTCACCCAGCGCACGCTGCCATTTGATTTTCATCTCTTCCGGAACCTGCGCGTAGCCGTAGCCCGGCAAATCCACTAAGCGTTTACCTTCTGCGGTTTCGAAAAGGTTGATGAGCTGGGTACGTCCAGGCGTTTTGGAGGTACGGGCCAGGCTCTTCTGGTTAGTCAGCGTATTCAGGGCGCTGGATTTACCCGCGTTAGAGCGGCCAGCAAAAGCCACTTCAATCCCGGTATCCGCCGGTAAATGGCGAATATCTGGCGCGCTGGTGACAAAGTGCGTCAGTGAATAATTCAGGTTAGTCAAAACGGTTTCTCCGTTTAAATCGTGTCATGGCGGGGATTATACCTGAACCGAGAAAAAACGCTGTTTTTCCGGGCAAGAGATACCGTAAGTAATAACCCTGTGCTTTGTAAGATATCTGCCACAGAGATTATGCGACATATCAGAGAAATCGCAGGCGATAAAATCACTGAGTTCTTAAAAATCAGTATATTACAGATAAGAAAAAGTCTGAAAGTACGTTTTTCCGCGTTTTGTCCCTTGTCTACAGAGCGTAAAACGGTAAAGTAGCGAACGAAGGCGAGGATGCCCGCGGGAATACGACTCAGGACGAGGGTCAGGAGCGCCAGGAGGCGAAGACTAAGGATTTGTCAGGATGACGAAACGTTCGGAGACGTTGTAAAAGGGAAAGGGAACCAACACAGGAGTGTTCCAGCTAAAGGATAGACAGGGCAGTTGTCAGCAAACATGGAATGTGGAGCCCGTATGGGTGGTGAGTCAAGAAAAAGGCGGCAGATTACTCTGTCGCCTTTTTTCTTTGTCCGGATTCTGCTAGATTCCGCCTCAATTCTATACTGAAGAAAACAGCATAAAGACACCCGATCATGAAAAAACCAACAGCAGCACCGCGCGGCAAATCCCCCGCTAAAGCACGTCGTAAATCGCGTGAAGAGTTAAACCAGGAAGCCCGCGACCGCAAGCGCCAGAAAAAGCATCGTGGCCACGTGGCTGGTAGCCGTGCAAGTGGTAGCGCTGAGGCCGGTGGTCAGGGTAAACAGCAGCAAAAAGATCCTCGTATTGGCAGCAAAAAACCCATCGCACTGGGCGTTACCGATGCACCAGTGATTAAACAGCACAAACCGAAGAGTGAGAAACCTATGCTTTCACCGCAGGCTGAGCTTGAAATGCTGGAAACGGATGAGCGCCTGGATGCGCTGCTGGAACGTCTGGAAGAGGGCGGTACCCTGAATGCTGAAGAGCAGTCCTGGGTTGACGCCAAACTGGACCGTATTGATGAACTGATGCAGCAGCTCGGCCTCTCTTACGATGATGACGAAGAAGAGGAAGAAGAAGGCAAGGAAGACATGATGCGTCTGCTGAAAGGCGGAAACTAACGTTTGCACCCGGTCGGTTTTACCGTCCTGCTTATAACCCTTCCGGTTATATGTTATCTGGCGTGGTTATTCGTTAAACTACGACGGTTGTCGCGGCGCAGAAACTGGCTGCGCAACCGGTTATTGACCCGCAGTACGGGTCTGCCGGTTCGCCGTCGCCGCCAGCGATATCATCGGAAGGAGTGAGCATGTCTGAGCAGTTAATCGACTGGGATCTGGCCCTGATCCAGAAATACAACTATTCCGGGCCACGTTATACGTCATACCCGACCGCGCTGGAGTTTAACGAGAACTTCGGTGAAGCGGATTTCTTACACGCGGTTGCGCGTTATCCCGAAAGACCGCTGTCGCTGTACGTCCACATTCCGTTCTGCCATAAGCTGTGTTACTTCTGCGGCTGCAATAAAATTGTTACCCGCCAGCAGCATAAAGCCGATCAGTATCTCGACGCGCTGGAGCAAGAGATCCTCCATCGCGCACCGTTGTTTGCCGGACGCCATGTCAGTCAGCTGCACTGGGGCGGCGGTACGCCAACCTATCTGAATAAAGCTCAAATTAGTCGCCTGATGGCGCTGCTGCGTGGCAACTTCAGCTTTAATGCTGACGCCGAAATTTCGATTGAGGTCGACCCGCGTGAGATTGAGCTTGATGTGCTCGATCACCTGCGTGTGGAGGGTTTCAACCGCCTGAGCATGGGCGTACAGGACTTCAATAAAGAAGTGCAGCGCCTGGTGAACCGCGAGCAGGATGAAGACTTCATTTTTGCGCTGCTGAACCATGCGCGTGATATTGGCTTTACTTCAACCAATATTGACCTGATTTATGGTTTGCCGAAACAGACGCCGGAAAGTTTTGCGTTTACCCTGAGCCGGGTCGCAGAGCTGAACCCGGATCGCCTGAGCGTCTTCAACTACGCCCATTTACCGACCCTGTTTGCCGCGCAGCGCAAAATTAAAGATGCCGATCTGCCTTCTGCACAGCAGAAGCTGGATATTCTGCAGGAAACCATCACCTCACTCACCGACAGCGGTTACCAGTTCATCGGGATGGATCACTTTGCCCGTCCGGATGACGAACTGGCGGTCGCACAGCGCAACGGTGTCCTGCATCGTAACTTCCAGGGCTATACCACTCAGGGCGACAGCGATCTGCTGGGTCTTGGTGTTTCTGCAATCAGCATGATGGGGGACTGTTATGCGCAGAACCAGAAAGAGCTCAAGCACTACTATCAGCAGGTTGATGAACACGGTAATGCGCTGTGGCGTGGTATCGCATTAACCCGCGACGACTGCATTCGTCGTGACGTTATCAAAGCGCTTATCTGTAACTTCCGCCTCGACTTTAGCGCCGTGGAAGCGCAGTGGGATCTGATCTTTAGCGACTATTTTGACGAAGATATGAAGCTGCTGGCACCGCTGGCGAAAGATGGGCTGGTGGATGTGAGCGAGAAAGCAATTCAGGTGACGCCGAAGGGACGCCTGCTGATTCGTAATATCTGTATGTGTTTTGATGCCTACCTGCGCCAGAAAGCGCGGATGCAGCAGTTCTCGCGAGTGATTTAACTGCGCTGCCGGTGGCGCTACCGCTTATCGTGCCTGCCAACTGCAGGCCTGATAAGCAGTAGTGCCATCAGGCGTCTCGTTTAGCTAAAAAGCCCAAAGAGTGCTGCGCACAGTACGGCGGCAATGGCCGTATGCGGTGTGGTGCTGTCGACAGCACCACTCGAGATGGTGGTGATAAGTGAATCAAGCATGATAACCCCCTGCGTTCGCGCAAAAATCATACTTAACTCATCGGAACAGTAAAGGACTATATAACCGCTCTTTGCGCTAAACCGTCCTTTTTTACATTTACTGCGCCGCTTACTCCATTCCCAGTTCTTTCAGCTTGCGGGTCAGGGTATTACGCCCCCAGCCCAGCAGCCTTGCCGCTTCCTGTTTGTGTCCCTGCGTGTGGCGTAACGCCGTCGTTAAGAGCGTGCGCTCCATCTCCGGCTGCGCTTCGGAAAGCAGATTTTGATGACCGGAACGCAGCGCGCGATCGGCCCACTGTGCCAGCAGCGTAGCCCAGCTGTCCGAGAGGGCATGTGCGGTAGTTTCCGGTACGGTCGACTCAAACAGTTCGCCCGGTAAATCCTGAATCAGGACCTCCTGGCCTGCGGCCATCACGGTCAGCCAGCGGCAGGTGTTCTCCAACTGGCGTACGTTCCCAGGCCAGGCAAGACGCGTGAGCGCGGCTTCGGTTTCCGGGTGCAGCTGTTTGGCTTCAACGCCCAGCTCGCGGGCGGCATCCTGCAGGAAGTGGCGGGCCAGACGAGGAATGTCTTCCCGGCGCTCGCGCAGCGGCGGCAGGTGGACGCGAATGACGTTCAGACGGTGGAATAAATCCTCACGGAATTTACCTTCCCGAACGCGCAGTTCCAGATTCTGGTGGGTGGCGGCAATGATGCGCACATCCACCTTCACCGGCGCATAGCCACCAACGCGATAGAACTGTCCGTCGGCAAGAACACGCAGCAGTCGGGTTTGCACATCAAGCGGCATATCGCCGATTTCATCCAGGAACAGCGTGCCGCCGTCGGCCTGCTCGAAGCGCCCCTGACGCACCGTATTGGCGCCGGTGAACGCGCCTTTCTCATGACCAAACAGTTCCGATTCGATAAGATCCTTCGGAATTGCCGCCATGTTCAGGGCGATAAAGGGGGAGGAGGCGCGTGGGCTATGGCGATGCAGCGCATGTGCGACCAGCTCTTTACCAGTACCGGATTCACCGTTGATAAGTACGCTTATCGATGAACGCGACAAGCGGCCAATAATACGAAATACATCCTGCATCGCCGGCGCTTCACCGATGATGTCGGTTGTCGGGCCAAATACCGGTGCATTGCGCGGCTGTTGTTGTTCCTGATAATGGCTGATAGCGCGTTCAACCAGCGCTACCGCCTCATCAATATCAAAGGGTTTTGGCAGGTAATCGAATGCCCCCTGCTGGTAGGCGCTGACGGCAGCATCCAGATCGGAGTGGGCGGTCATTATGATGACCGGAAGCATCGGATGGCGCTGTTTAATCTGCTTCAGCAGCGCCAGGCCGTCCATTCCCGGCATACGGATATCTGACAACAGCACGTCCGGGGTTTTGGTCGTCAGGGCTTCCAGCACCTCGGCACCGCTCTCAAAAGCGGTGCAGGTCAGCCCTGCGCCAGCAAGCGCGCGTTCCAGTACCCAGCGGATTGAGCTATCGTCATCAACAATCCAGGCTATCCCTCGTTGCATACACTAAACCCCTCTATTTCCTGATTGGCAGGTAAACCGAAAACTCGGTATGACCCGGCCAACTGGTAAATTCAATTTTGCCGGAGTGTTGATCAATTAAATTACGCGCTATCGACAAGCCAAGACCGGTACCACCTTCGCGCCCGCTGACCATCGGGTAAAACAGCGTGTCTTGCAGATGTGGCGGAATGCCCGGCCCGTTATCTTCTACATCGATACGTGCCGTCAGGCGGTAGCGAACGCCGTGCAGCGTGAGCTGGAATGCTGTGCGGGTGCGCAAAATTATCTCGCCACCCTCCGGGCCCAGCGCCTGCAGTGCATTGCGCACGATGTTCAGCAGCACCTGCTCAATCTGGTCAGGATCGTGCGGCAGCTCCGGCAGGCTGGGGTCATAATCGCGGATCAGACGAACGTTATCCGGCAGCTCCATCGATACCAGGTTAAACACGCGCTCGGCAACTTTGTGAATACTCTCGGTCACATGCATGCCGGGGAGCTGCGGCCCGAGCAGTCTGTCTACCAGATTACGCAGGCGATCGGCCTGTTCGATAATCATTTTGGTGTATTCCAGGAGCGATGGGTCGGGCAATGCTTTGCTCAGCAGCTGTGCGGCACCGCGCAGGCCGCCCAGCGGGTTTTTAATTTCATGAGCCAGGCCGCGAACCAGGTCACGTGCCGCGACCTGCTGTGCGTGCTGCAATTGCTCCTGGCTCAGGCGTCGCTGGTTATCCATCGGCGACAGCTCAAGCAAGATCATGCCGTCAGGCAGCCGCTGTGCGGTCAGTGACAGTACATGCGATCGGCCGTCAATCACCAGCGTGACTTCGTTATCGGTGAAGCCTTGTCCACCGGCCAGGCTTTCATGCATCAGGCCGATATTCAGCGAAAAATAGCTCAACAGTTCGGGAAGCGGGGTGCCAAAGAGTTTGCGCGAGCTTTGTGCCAGCAGCTGTTGTGCCGCCGGGTTCGCGTAATGCACCGCGAGGTCGTCATCGACCAGCAAGATACTGTTAATCAGAGAGTTAAGGATCTGCCCAGCATCGGGCAGCATGCCTGTTGCCATCCAGCAGTCCTCCAGTTGAATGCACCAATTTAGTGCATTATAGCTTCTTGTCGGCGAAAAGCGCGTGAGATCAGATTGTTGGTGGAGAAAAAAGCCCATCCTGGGATGGGCTAAAGTTTCCACGGCAACTTACAACCTCCGTTTACTGCGCTGTCTCCGATGGTGGCAGCGCATTCGCGGAGTATTACGACAACTTAAACGCTGTAATACAGTTCAAACTCAACCGGGTGCGGCGTCATGCGAACGCGGTCGTTTTCTTCCAGACGCAGCGCGATGTAAGCATCGATAGCTTCGTCGGTGAACACACCACCTGCGGTCAGGAACTCGCGGTCGGCGTTCAGTTCGTTCAGTGCTTCTTCCAGAGAGCCTGCAACCTGTGGGATCTCTTTCGCTTCTTCCGGCGGCAGGTCGTACAGGTTTTTATCCATGGCTTCGCCCGGATGGATTTTGTTCTTAATACCGTCGAGGCCAGCCATCAGCAGTGCTGCGAAGCACAGGTACGGGTTAGCCGCCGGGTCAGGGAAGCGCACTTCGATACGACGTGCTTTCGGGCTTGCAACCACCGGGATACGGATAGAGGCAGAGCGGTTACGAGCTGAGTAGGCCAGCATAACCGGCGCTTCATAACCCGGGACCAGACGCTTGTAGGAGTTTGTGGTCGGGTTAGACAGGGCGTTGATGGCTTTTGCGTGTTTGATAACACCGCCGATGTAATGCAGCGCCATTTCAGACAGGCCAGCGTATTTGTCGCCAGAGAACAGGTTGGTACCGTTCTTGGACAGAGACATGTGGCAGTGCATACCGGAACCGTTATCACCGAACATCGGTTTTGGCATGAAGGTCGCAGTTTTACCGAAACGGTGCGCCACGTTGTGCACGACGTATTTGTAGATCTGAATTTCGTCCGCTTTTTTGGTCATGGTGTTGAAGCGGGTAGCGATTTCGTTCTGGCCAGCAGTCGCCACTTCGTGGTGATGTGCTTCAACCACCAGGCCCATTTCTTCCATGATAAGGCACATGGTAGAACGGATGTCCTGAGAGGAATCGACCGGAGGAACCGGGAAGTAACCGCCTTTCACGCCTGGACGGTGACCTTTGTTACCACCTTCATATTTGGTGGAAGAGTTCCATGCACCTTCGATATCGTCGATGGCAACGTGGGAACCGGAGATAGAAGCCCCGAAGCGGATGTCGTCAAACAGGAAGAATTCTGGCTCTGGCCCGAACAGCACGGTATCCGCGATGCCGGTAGAACGCAGGTACTCTTCAGCGCGTTTAGCGATAGAGCGCGGGTCGCGATCGTAGCCCTGCAGGGTGCCTGGCTCGAGGATGTCGCAGCGAATGATCAGCGTCGGTTCTTCAAAGAACGGGTCAATAAGCGCAGTGGTATGGTCCGGCATCAGCACCATGTCTGATTCGTTAATGCCTTTCCAGCCGCCAATCGAGGAGCCGTCAAACATTTTGCCTTCTTCGAAGAATTCAGCATTTACCTGATGAGCAGGAATGGTGACGTGCTGTTCTTTACCTTTGGTATCGGTGAAGCGCAGATCAACAAACTTCACTTCATGCTCGTTCAGCATCGTCAAAACGTGTTCAGCGGACATACTTAAACTCTCCCGGATTGGTCATTGTCGTCGTGGTAACGAACTACATAACACTGCTTCTGATGGCGTTGTTGCCGTAAATTTATTAAAGCGAAAACTGTGCCAACTTTTAAATGCCCCCCAAAACGCTGTATCATGCGCACCACAGTGCAAAAGGGCTGCACCAGTTTGGATTCATTGCACCAGTATAGTGCTTCAATGTGAACATTAGGCACCATATTGGTGCAATTTTGTAAATTTGGCCCTTTTCCTTGTCCGTGAAAGCGATCACAAAGCAACTCTGCAATACTTGTTTGCGGAGGATGTTTGTGATCCTGTTTTGTAGTGCGATTAATCCGTGTACAATAACGCGCTATTTCTAATGCCTGAGGCAAAGTTGTGATCGAAAATTTGCGTAACATCGCCATCATCGCCCACGTTGACCATGGTAAAACGACCCTGGTTGATAAGCTGCTGCAGCAATCCGGTACGTTCGACGCGCGTGCCGAGACCCAAGAGCGTGTGATGGACTCCAACGATTTGGAGAAAGAGCGTGGGATTACCATCCTCGCGAAAAACACCGCTATCAAATGGAATGACTACCGTATCAACATCGTTGATACCCCAGGGCACGCCGACTTCGGTGGTGAAGTTGAACGTGTTATGTCCATGGTTGACTCTGTGCTGCTGGTCGTTGATGCAATGGATGGCCCAATGCCGCAGACGCGCTTCGTGACCAAAAAGGCATTTGCCCACGGTCTGAAGCCAATCGTTGTTATCAACAAAGTTGACCGCCCTGGCGCGCGTCCTGACTGGGTTGTTGATCAGGTATTCGACCTGTTCGTTAACCTCGACGCGACCGACGAGCAGCTGGACTTCCCTATCGTTTACGCTTCTGCGCTGAACGGTATCGCTGGTCTGGACCACGAAGATATGGCGGACGACATGACCCCGCTGTACCAGGCGATTGTTGACCGTGTACCAGCGCCGGACGTTGACCTGGATGGTCCGTTCCAGATGCAGATCTCTCAGCTCGATTACAACAACTACGTTGGTGTAATCGGCATCGGTCGTATCAAGCGCGGTAAAGTGAAGCCGAACCAGCAGATCACTATCGTTGATAGCGAAGGCAAAACCCGTAACGGTAAAGTGGGTAAAGTACTGACTCACTTGGGTCTTGAGCGTATCGAAAGTGATGTAGCAGAAGCAGGCGACATCATTGCTATCACCGGTCTGGGTGAGCTGAACATCTCTGACACCATCTGCGACACGCAGGCGGTTGAAGCGCTGCCAGCCCTGTCTGTTGATGAGCCGACCGTTTCCATGTTCTTCAACGTCAACACCTCTCCGTTCTGTGGTAAAGAAGGTAAATACGTTACCTCTCGTCAGATCCTTGACCGCCTGAACAAAGAGCTGGTGCACAACGTTGCACTGCGTGTAGAAGAAACCGCCGACGCTGACGCCTTCCGCGTTTCCGGCCGTGGTGAACTGCACCTGTCCGTTCTGATTGAAAACATGCGTCGTGAAGGTTTCGAGATGGCGGTTTCCCGTCCGAAAGTTATCTTCCGCGAAATCGACGGCCGTAAGCAAGAGCCGTTCGAGAACGTAACGCTGGACGTCGAAGAGCAGCACCAGGGTTCTGTCATGCAGGCTCTGGGTGAGCGTAAAGGCGACCTGAAAAACATGAATCCGGACGGAAAAGGCCGCGTACGTCTCGACTACGTGATCCCAAGCCGTGGTCTGATCGGCTTCCGTTCTGAGTTCATGACCATGACCTCCGGTACCGGCCTGCTGTACTCTACCTTCAGCCACTACGACGACGTTCGTCCGGGTGATGTTGGTCAGCGTAACAACGGCGTACTGATCTCCAACGGTCAGGGTAAAGCGGTTGCGTTCGCGCTGTTCGGTCTGCAGGATCGCGGTAAGCTGTTCCTGGGTCACGGTGCTGAAGTTTACGAAGGCCAGATCATCGGTATTCACAGTCGTTCTAACGACCTGACTGTAAACTGCCTGACCGGTAAGAAACTGACCAACATGCGTGCTTCCGGTACTGACGAAGCGACCGTTCTGGTTCCGCCTATCAAGATGACCCTGGAGCAGGCTCTGGAGTTTATCGATGACGACGAACTGGTAGAAGTTACCCCAACCTCTATCCGTATCCGTAAGCGTCATCTGACCGAGAACGACCGTAAACGCGCAATGCGCGGTGCGAAAGAAGACTAATTCAGCGCTTCTTAGCCGATACAAACCCTGCCTCCTGAGGCGGGGTTTTTTTTGCCCTGAGTACGGCTCCCTTATCCACGAAGAGAACCCCGTCACATATCTTTCCAAAGCCTGAGGTTCACATTGCATTCCATTTTGTCGACAGAGTAAGATTGATTCATCTGGTTTAAACCAAATGGATTAAACAATGGAAAAGAATCCGTCGACCGTCGAGAACGCAAAAGAAAAACTGGATCACTGGTTGAAGCAAGGCATCACCCCGGTCGGGGGAAAGCTCCCTTCAGAGCGAGAGCTGGGAGAGCTGCTGGGGATTAAGCGTATGACCCTGCGCCAGGCCCTCTTAAACCTTGAGGCGGAGTCCAGGATCTTCCGCAAAGACCGCAAAGGGTGGTTTGTGACCCAGCCCCGTTTCAACTATAGCCCGGAGCTTTCCGCGAGCTTCCAGCGTGCGGCGCTGGAGCAGGGACGCGAACCGTCCTGGGGGTTTATCGATAAAAGCTGTGTATCGCAGTTCCCACAGGCTGCAGCCCCATTGCTCAGCGCGGCAGCTTCTGAAGAGCTGTACTGCATTACCGGTTGGGGAGCGCTGGAAGGGCATAAGGTGTTTTATCATGAAACCTATATTAACCCGCAGGTGGCTCCCGGTTTTATTGAGCAGCTTGAAAGTCAGTCATTCACCAGCGTCTGGGAAAAATCATATAACAAAGACGTGATTATAAAAAAACTTGCCTTTAAACCCGTAAGAATGTCTGGAGACGTGAGTAAATTTATTGGCGGCTCATCCGGTATGCCAGCGATCCTGATTGAAAAGCATCGGGCAGATAGCCATGGCAATATTGTACAAATAGACATTGAATATTGGCGCTTTGAGGCAGTCGATCTCTTTATAAACTTGTAGGTATGTTATGGTCACCAAAGAAAATGCAGGGAAAATACTTTCTCGTGTAGATAATATCCCGCTGTATCTTCACGCCTATGCTTATCATCTGAATATGCGTCTGGAACGTATATTACCCGGTGATTTACTGGATATCGCTCATGAGAACCATCTGCGTGGGGTAAAAGTCCATGTTCTGGATGGTGAGCGCTATTCGCTGGAAAATATGCAGGATACTGAGCTGGCGGCGTTTGGTGATAAGGCCCGTCGTCTCGCGCTGGATGTGCATATTGAAACCAGCGCTTCCGACAAAGACACTATCGATACCGCAGTGCGCATCGCGCTGAAAACCGGCGCGACATCGGTTCGGTTCTATCCGCGCTATGAAGGGCATGTGCAGGAAGTCATGGCAAAAATCGCCCAGGATATTGGCTATATCAAAGCACAATATCAGCACAGTGGGCTGACGTTTACCCTCGAGCAGCACGAAGACCTGAAGAGCCATGAGCTGGTGGCGCTGATTGAGCAAAGCGGGATGCCGGAGCTTTCGCTGTTGTTCGACTTTGCGAATATGATTAACGCCAATGAACACCCGCTGCAGGCGCTTGCGACGATGTCGCCCTGCGTGACCCAGGTACACATCAAAGATGCGCTGATTGTGCCAGAAGACGGCGGCCTGGGGCATAAGGCCTGTATCTCCGGAGAGGGTGATATGCCGTTTAAGGCGCTGCTGACTGAACTTATCTGCCTCGGAGAAGCACAGCCGCAGGTCATGGCCTACGGGCTTGAAGAAGAGGTGGATTACTTCGCCCCGGCGTTCCGCTTTGAAAATGAAGGCGATAACCCGTGGATCCCGTGGCGGCAGATGAGTGAAACCCCGTTACCAGAAGCGACTCACCTGGAAGAGCGCTTAGTGAAAGAAAAACAGGATGCCATTCAACAAATTCGCTTCGTCAGAGAGGTTCTTCAGCAAATAAAAGCAGAGGCAACGCACATTTTAAATCACTAATAATAAACATTCTCATATTTTAATAAATCCATTCATTAAGAATGGACGGGGTTCTATTACCTAATTTAAGACAGTGGCATTTATGCCATTAGGGGATTCTATGCTCACAAAAAAGAAATGGGCGCTTTTTAGTTTATTAACGCTTTGTGGCGGTACTATATATAAACTGCCCTCTCTGAAAGACGCATTCTATATACCGATGCAGGAGTATTTTCATCTGAGCAACGGGCAGATAGGTAATGCGATGTCGGTGAACTCGTTTGTCACCACGATTGGCTTTTTCCTGTCGATTTACTTTGCTGACAAACTGCCACGTAAATACACGATGTCTGTCTCCTTAATTGCGACAGGTTTGCTGGGTATTTATCTGTCAACGATGCCGGGCTACTGGGGCATCCTGTTCGTCTGGGCGCTGTTTGGTGTCACCTGCGATATGCTGAACTGGCCGGTATTGCTTAAATCCGTCAGCCGTCTGGGTAACAGTGAGCAGCAGGGGCGCCTGTTTGGCTTCTTCGAAACCGGTCGCGGGATTGTTGACACCATTGTGGCATTTACCGCGCTGGCGGTCTTTACCTGGTTCGGAAGCGGCCTGCTGGGCTTCAAAGCGGGGATCTGGTTCTATTCGGCCATCGTTATTCTGGTGGGGATAATCATCTTCTTTGTGCTTAATGATAAAGAGGAAGCTCCGGCGAAGGCGGTGAATGAGTCACAGGACGCACCGAAAAATACCAGCATGACTTCGGTACTGAAAGATAAGACCATCTGGCTTATCGCTTTCAACGTCTTCTTTGTGTATGCGGTCTACTGCGGGCTGACGTTCTTCATTCCGTTCCTGAAGAACATCTACCTTCTGCCGGTGGCGCTGGTCGGGGCTTACGGCATCATCAACCAGTACTGCCTGAAGATGATTGGTGGGCCAATCGGTGGAATGATTTCCGACAAAATCCTGAAATCGCCCAGCCGTTATCTGAGCTACACCTTCATGATTAGCTTTGTCGCGCTGCTGGTACTCATCATGTTGCCGCATGAAAGTATGCCGGTATACCTCGGCATGGCCTGTACCTTAGGCTTTGGTGCTATCGTGTTTACCCAGCGCGCGGTCTTCTTTGCGCCAATTGGTGAAGCCAGAATCGCGGAGAACCACACCGGTGCGGCAATGGCGCTGGGGAGCTTTATCGGTTACGCCCCGGCGATGTTCTGTTTTAGCCTGTACGGCTATATTCTGGATCTGAACCCTGGGCTGGTTGGCTACAAAATTGTCTTTGGCATTATGGCCTGCTTTGCATTCTGCGGTTCCGTCGTTTCGGTGCTGCTCGTGAAGCGCATCAGCCAGACGAAGAAAGCACTCCGGGCCGCAGAAGCCTGAGTGCGGAAAAAGAAAAAAAGCCGCTGAATATCAGCGGCTTTGTTGTTGCTTCAATTAGAAACTGTATTTCACACCCAGCATACCGCGAGTATCGCTGTAGCCTTTGTCGCCGACCTGCTGCGCGACGTTGCTCCATACGTTCAGACGCGGGGTGATTTGCCCTTCAACACCCACCTTCAGCTCGCCGATGTTCTTCGTACCACGCATGTCGTTGCTGACATCGTCCATCTTCACACGAGCAGTTTGTGTGTTGTGGATCCAGTTTGCTTCCACGAACGGCTGGAACTCACGGGATTTGCCGTCATCGATGGCGTTATGGCCATTGATGTAGGCTTTAACGCCCAGGCGGGTCATCAGATTACCGTCACTATCATCCTTCACGCGGGTACCGTTTGCTTCGCGGTGGTCGTCGGCCTGCACGTCCATCCACACCACCTGTGCTTTAGGTTGCAGCCAGTAGCTATTACGTTCGCTCTCGCCCAGCTTGAAGCTGTAACCGGCTTCGACCGAGGCCGTGATCCCTTTGGATTTGTATTTTTCAGTCGCCTGATCCTGACCCATTACCTTGTTATCAAACCAGTTGTACAGCGCCCAGGTATCCACATAGGCTCCTGACTGGTCGATATCGTTGGCATACCAGGTACCGTAAAGACCGACACTATAACCTGTGACCTGACCGCGGGAATGGTAACCGGTTACGGATGACTGTGTGCGGTTCTGGCTATTGGCATAACCTGCCATTGCACCAATATGCCAGCGGTCCAGGCCGTCACTACTCCACTGCGCCAGATCGCCACCCAGCTGCAACACGTAGCTGTTGCTTTGGGTTTTCAGCTGTCCGCTGCCGTCCTTGAAGCGGGTATGCGCACCGACGTTACGCATCCACAGGCTGGTGACCTTTTTCTCGCCAGTCAGCATGTCGGTGTACTGCGTTTCACCCAAACGGTCATGCAGACGAGTCATGAACAGCGTGTTTGCCGCATAGTTGTTGGCAAGATAGCTGCCAGCTTCCGGGCGGAACTGATGCTCTGCTGCCGGTGGTGCGACAGGTTCTTCTGGATCTGGGATCACGGGATCCGGAATCACAGGGTCAGGAATGACCGGGTCGACAGGATCGGGGTCTACCGGGTCAGGATCGACGGGATCAGGGTCCACCGGATCGACCGGTTCTTCCGGCTCAATGTAGCTGGTCAGATACCAGTTTTTACCTTTCTGAACCACGTTATAGTCATAGGCTCCGGCGACAATACGGCTTGCTTTTGCAAAGGTGCCATCAGAATTGCCGGCTACGTTGATAATTTCAATCCCTTCAACGGTTTGCGCCCCGGTACCGCCAATATTATTCACCGCGACAAACGAGTTACCCGAGGTGTTGCCGAGGACCTTCAGCATGTCGGTTTCTGAGTCATCGTCGTTCAGCACGGTATTAAAGACCAGTTTACCGCCATTGCCGATGTAATCTTCATTGATGGTCAGCGTCTGCCATGGTTCACCATCCACATGGCTGAAGTTTACGGTCGCGCCACTGTTTAGCGTCAGGTCGGTGAGCGTTGAGCTGCTGGTCATATTCCAGGTGGCATCGCTCATTTGCACAGAGATAACGCCTGTGCCCGCTGTGGCGCTGGTGATGTACGATGCCCCGCTCCACAGGGAGTTGTCCGTCATATTGAGCTTAATCGTACTATTCTGCTGCGGCAGCGTGCTGGTAGCCGCGGTGGCACCGGCAGCGTGAATGTCACCGTTGATGAGGAAGCGGCCGCCGGCAGATCCGTCAACAATACCGCCCGTTTCTGTGCTGATGGCATAGCTTTCGCTACTGTTATCGCCCGCCATGGTGATCGCTGCGCCGCCAGCCAGATTAATGGCGCCGCGAGAGAGCGCATATAAGCCGCGCGGGGCTTTGCTGTAGGACGCCGCCTTACTGGCACTGTTCACATTAATGGTGGCGTTATCACCCAGATTAACGGTGGCACCGGTGGCATATACCGCGTGTGCGCTGGCACCGTTTACCGTAATGGTCGCGTTGTTGCCAAGCTCGGTTCTGGAAGATGATGCGGCATAAATCCCGGTTGAAGATGTACCGGAGGTCTCAATGGTGGCGTCATCGCCCAGACGGATCAACGAACCGCTTTGTCCGGTACGTAACCCTTCCGAACTGTCGCCGGTGGTCACAATATGCGCACGATTGCCGACGATAATTGTATTTTTGGCGAGTGAAGCATCTCTCATGGCGTTGGCAGTAATACCGCGCCCCTGGCTGCCCGTGGTTTTGATGTACAGGTCGTCGCCAACATAAATGCTTGCAGACCCTGTCCAGCCCTGGCTCAGCGAGTTGTACCCGGCGTTGATACCGTCACCATCCTGACCATCAACGTAGATGCTGGTGCGGTCACCGGTAATAATAAACACCGGGTTATCCGGAGTGTTAGCACCGTGAGTACGAATACCGTCGACATCTTTACCATTGTTGGCAGCATTCTTTGACTGTGTCCTAATGGTCAGGTCGTCGCCAAAAATAACGCCGGGGCTGCCCGTTGAGCTGTTCTGAATAACGGTAATGGTGTGCTCGAATGCTTCCATGCCCGGGCCATTGAGCGTTAACCCATTGCCATAAACCGGGATAGTCCCCGCATTCCACTGATAAACGTAATTTGGCATGGCGCTGGTTTTTGCGAAGTTCGCATTCGCCTGTGCCGGGATAATGGCCTGTAGTTCGGGCGGTAGCTCGCTGACCAGCCCGCTCAGAGGAAGGCTATCAACGTCAACCCAGGCCGCATGGGTGGAAAATACCATAGAGGCTAATGCGGCAGAAACCGCTATGGCGATTGGTGAGTAATGTTTGGGGTTTGGCATTATTGCCTCCTGCATTCAGGCGTAGAGCGTCCACCACATCGCAATGATGTGGAAATAATAAAAAGGAAAAGTTCGCTATAAAATATTCGAGATAATCTTATGAATACTATGGCCTAACTTATTTTCAAGCCGAAGCTTGTGTACATAAATTTTCTTAATATCAATGTTGTCAGTTTTTATAATTTGTTGAATACTTATTCCTGACATGAAACGTTTTAGTAATATAAACTCTGTATAGTTAAGTGAGCGTCCACGTTTGGTGTTTGCAAGTCGCCCTGTAAACAAACGGCGGATCTTCTGTTGTTGCACAAAATCATCATCATCGGAATAGATAATCCCCTGAATCTTATTGCTTTTGGAAAGCCAGTAATTTGCCAAAGGGGTCAGGCTTCGGTCTGAAATCAGGACAATATGCATACCACTGTTTGCCAGCCTGTCGACCCATTGCGGATCGGAAAAAATCCGTAGATTTGGGAATGAAAAATCAACGAATATAAACCCTCTCGATAAATGATTTTGATTATCAAGTAGTAGTTTTTCGACAACGCCTTTTTTCAGATATGCATTACCCTCCGGCCAGATGGCAAATGCCGCATTATTGCAATATTGTACCCGCACTGCGCTGTCAGGGAATAATTGACAGGATAATTCACAGCTAATACAACGGACAATCTGTGGTGTCTTTCTCATCATCCAAAACGACTCCTGCCGATTTTTCTCTTTCAATATTTCATTGGTAAATAAGTGTGTCAATCCAGCCCATCCAGTAGGCGATAGTTATTAATAAGGGCGAATAATCACTCGTGTAATAAATTCCTGGTGAGTGATTAAATATAACCTTCAGAAGCCGTGATGTAACCTGGCGCTGCGATAACTTAATTCAGATTAATAACCAACTGACCAGGATTTTTATACACATTTACCTGTATTAGGAAAAATCTTAAAATAGCACTATTTGCTAAACGATTGACGTAATAAATAATGCTTCTTAATAACATCTCTCAGCTTCTTCTGGCACATCTCTGGTGTTGCGATAAAATATAAACGTAACTCTGGTGAAACTGTAATGAATTCTTATTATTAAGTTTTAGAAAATTCTCACCTAAGATATTTGTCTGATATCTCATTGTAATGAAAGTGTTTTGATCTCAAGCCTTGAGATTCTTATCTATGATCATGTACAAAGAAGGGGCGTCTTATCGATTTGCATGTAAAATTAAAGGGTGCGCACTGTGCATCCCGCGAAACGTTTTTGTAACAGAGGGCCGGGCAATTGTACCTTATCAATCAGTTGGTCGAATTTAATCCGGATAGCAAGAGTCTGGTCAATCGGTTGACCGGGCGGTCTATTCAACTGCAGCTTCCTGCCTCTCTTTGTTTACTCTATTTAATAACGCATCCGAATGAAGTTGTTTCCCAGAACGCGTTGATGAAAGTGGGTTGGGGTGAGAGAAATGATGTGACGACGCCTAATACTTTTTACCAGGCGATTTTAACATTACGTAATGCACTGGAAGATGTGGGGCTAGCCCGCGATACGGTAAAAACGATTTCCCGGCGTGGACTCACTTTAATTGAAAACACCCGCGTGGATGTGGTGACACCTTCCCATGGGGATGTTCATGAATCACCCGTTATCGAAGAGCGCGAATTAACGGCAATAATACCTCCTTTGCTGCAACGACAGAGCCGGGTTCCACTGTGGCTTACGGTGTGCCTGACGGGGTTAAGTATAGTCACGGTTGTTATTTGGCTGGTGTGGTATCAGACACGACCTGTTATGCCATTTAGCCAGTTTCTACCGGTTTCAATGCAGACACCGTCGAGTACTCACTGCAAAATCTATTACTCACCGAATGAACATGACCTGGACAGCTATTTTCAACTGATGCAAGCGCATCCGGAACTCTGTGGTAATAATCAACGAGTGTATCTCTCTGGTTACAGCAAAGCGGAGCGGGTAGTGGCATTTGTCTGTGATAAAGATGCGCGGGCTGATGCTTCTGCATTTTGTACTACGCATTATTACTGGACGCGCAGAAAATGAAAAAAAATCGCAACATTATTCTGCTCTCCGTTGGGCTTATCATCGCTATCGGTTCCGGTATCTGGTTATGGTATTCACGCTATGCCGATACGCCGGTGAACTGCATCGGGAATGTCGAATGGAATATTGGCAGTAATCGATTCGCAGGTACGCTCTCTTTTCGTATGTATAACCAGGAGGGGCTGGCGACCCTCACCGGAAAACTCTACGGACGAAATACCACCGATGTCAGCAGAAACATCTACTTCAGCTATACCCAACAGCGGGATGCCCGCGTGCTGCGTACGATGCAGGTGGTCAAAACCTTCGCTGATTCGGCAGATGAAGAGGATATCGACGACACCTTGCCTGGTTTCTATCGCCAGACGGGCAGAGGACTCAGCGTGGTGATGGATGAATATCGGGGAGCATGGATTTTTGCGACCTCAAACGTCCCTTCACTCTACTGCCGCAAAAGATAACGCTGAAATCGGATGAAAAAGCCCTGTGCGGATGCATAGTCAAAGTCCTGCTTTCCCGCTAAAGTTAGTTTTCCACGGCGCGAAAGGAGACAAAAATGCTCTATATCTTTGATTTAGGTAATGTGATTGTCGACATCGATTTCAACCGTGTCATGGGAGCATGGAGCGACTTCAGCCGTGTTCCTCTGGCTACGCTTAAGCAGAAATTCATTATGGGCGACGCTTTTCACCAGCATGAGCGCGGTGAAATTAGCGATGAAGCCTTCGCCGAAGCGCTATGCCATGAGATGGATCTCTCGCTAAGCTACGAGCAGTTCTCTCATGGCTGGCAGGCCATTTTTGTGGGGCTGCGCCCTGAAGTTATCGACATCATGCATAAGCTACGTTCGCAGGGACACCGGGTCGTGGTGCTGTCAAACACCAACCGGCTTCATACGACCTTCTGGCCGGATGAATACCCGGAAGTGCGGGGGGCTGCCGATCATATTTATCTCTCACAGGAGATGGGTATGCGTAAGCCCGAGGCGCGTATCTATCAGAAAGTGCTCGAGACAGAAGGCTTTTCTGCCAGCGATACGGTCTTTTTCGACGATAACGCCGATAATATAGAAGGCGCTAACCAGTTGGGGATCACCAGTATCCTGGTCACCGGTAAGGAGACCATTCCCCACTATTTTGCGAAGCAGCTATGATAAAAACCGTTCGTCATCATGTCAGTCATCGTTTAGGGCCGCTGGTCGCATGGCTTAAGCTGCTCTGGCGACGCATTGATGACGATCATATGACGACGCTGGCCGGGAATCTGGCCTACGTGTCGCTGCTGTCCCTGGTGCCGCTGGTAGCCGTGGTGTTTGCATTGTTCGCGGCATTTCCGATGTTCTCTGACGTTAGCGTGCAGCTGCGGCACTTTATCTTCGCAAATTTTATTCCAGCTACCGGCGATGTTATTCAGCGCTATATCGAGCAGTTTGTCGCCAACTCCAGCAAAATGACCGCCGTTGGCGCCTGCGGGTTGGTCGTCACCTCGCTGCTTTTGATGTACTCCATCGATAGCGCGCTCAATACCATCTGGCGTAGCACCCGCATTCGCCCAAGGGTGTATTCGTTTGCCGTTTACTGGATGATCCTCACGCTTGGGCCACTGCTGGCCGGTGCCAGCCTTGCCATCAGCTCTTATTTGCTGTCGCTGCGCTGGGCTAGCGAGCTTAACGGGGTGATTGATAACGGGTTACGCCTCTTTCCGTTGCTGCTCTCGTGGATGTCGTTCTGGCTGCTTTATAGCATTGTACCCACCACGCGAGTCCCCAACCGCGATGCCGTGGTCGGGGCATTTGTTGGTGCAGTGCTGTTTGAGCTCGGCAAGAAAGGTTTTGCGCTCTACATCACCATGTTCCCATCGTATCAGCTGATTTATGGTGTCCTTGCGGTAGTTCCCATTTTGTTTGTCTGGGTTTACTGGACCTGGTGTATCGTCTTGCTTGGGGCAGAAATTACTGTCACTCTCGGGGAATACCGAAAACTTAAAACAGAGTCTGAAGAACAACCATGATTGCATTAATTCAACGCGTAACCCGTGCCAGCGTCACCGTGGAGGATGAGGTGACGGGCGAAATCGGTCCAGGACTTTTGGTGTTATTAGGTGTCGAAAGAGATGACGACGAGCAAAAAGCCAATCGCCTGTGTGAGCGGGTACTGGGCTATCGAATTTTTAGCGATGCCGACGGCAAAATGAATCTGAACGTCCAGCAGGCGGGGGGAAGCGTGCTGGTGGTTTCGCAGTTCACCCTGGCGGCAGACACCGATCGCGGAATGCGCCCGGGGTTCTCAAAGGGCGCGGCGCCAGAAAAAGCAGAAGCGCTGTATGACTATTTTGTCGAGCGCTGCCGTCAGCAGGAAATGAATACCCACACCGGACGATTCGCTGCGGATATGCAGGTTTCGCTGGTCAACGATGGCCCTGTTACGTTCTGGCTGCAGATATGAGCCAACTTCCGGGCTGGTCGGTAACCAAAGAGAGTACAGCTATGTATCACCTTCGTGTACCGCAAACAAAAGAAGAGTTAGAGAACTATTACCAGTTTCGCTGGGAAATGCTGCGCAAACCGCTGCATCAGCCGAAAGGTTCAGAGCGCGACGGTTGGGATGCGCTGGCGCATCATCAGATGGTGGTCGATGAAGAGGGCAAACTGGTCGCCATCGGTCGCCTGTACATTAACGCTGATAATGAAGCCTCAATTCGTTTTATGGCAGTCCACCCCTCCGTACAGGACAAAGGTCTTGGTACGCTGATGGCGATGACCCTGGAGTCCGTTGCTCGTCAGGAGGGGGTTAAACGTGTCACCTGCAGCGCGAGGGAAGACACGGTCGAATTCTTTGCCAAACTGGGGTTTGTGAATCAGGGAGAAATTACCACCCCACAAACTACGCCGGTGCGCCACTTTTTAATGATAAAACCGGTCGCGACGCTTGATGATATTTTGCATCGCGGTGACTGGTGTGCCCAGCTGCAGCAGGCGTGGTACCAGCATATTCCGCTCAGTGAAAAAATGGGTGTGCGCATTCAGCAGTACACCGGACAGAAATTTATCACCACCATGCCGGAAGTCGGTAATCAGAACCCGCACCAAACGTTGTTTGCCGGTAGCCTGTTTTCGCTGGCTACGCTGACCGGTTGGGGGCTTATCTGGCTGATGCTGCGTGAACGCCATCTCGGCGGCACCATCATTCTTGCCGACGCGCATATCCGCTACAGTAAACCCATCAGCGGCCGCCCGACCGCTATCGCCGATCTCGGCTCGCTGAGCGGCGATCTCGATCGCCTGGCGCGTGGACGCAAAGCCCGCGTGCAGCTTCAGGTCGAGCTGTTTGGCGATGAAACCTCCGGCGCCGTGTTTGAAGGCACCTACATCGTACTCCCCGCGAAGCCTTTTGGGGCTTATGAAGAAGGCGGTAACGAAGAGGAGTAGTACGGCCTTTTGGGTTTCTGGATTGTCGATCGCAAAAGCGAAAGCTGCCTTCAAATTCCGCTTTATCCGCTCATTAAGAAGGCGTAATTTGCCTGAAAATTAATCAGTGGTGATATACTGGAGTGATATATGAGTCTGGTGGTGGACCTTGATATGGGCAGGATTCTGATAGATTTGTCGGACGATGTAATCCAACGGTTGGATAACCTTAAACAGCTGCGAAATCAGCCGCGCGCTGAGTTATTGCGTGAGGCCATTGAGCAATATCTCGATAAACAAGGCGCTTCGGTGATCCGGGAAGCGCTAGGTTTATGGGGGGATCAGGAAGAGGATGGGCTTGAATACGAGCGTAAACTTCGTGATGAATGGTGATCATGGAGCATATGGCAGTATTTGATACCAATATTCTCATCGATCTTTTCAACAATCGTATGGAGGCAGCGGACGCCATAGAGAGTACTGCGACACATCGGGCAATAAGTCTCATCACCTGGATGGAAGTGCTCGTTGGCGCTCGCAAGCACGGTCAGGAAGCAAAAACGGCGGCAGTAATGAGCGCTTTTGAGATTATCGATGTTTCACGCGAGATTGCAGAACGTAGCGTTTTGCTTCGTGTAAAACACGGGATGAAGCTTCCGGATGCCATTATCCTGGCCACCGCACAAAGTAAAAATTGCCAACTTATCTCACGTAATACTAAAGATTTTGCGGGCATCGCTGGGGTTATTTCGCCCTATCAGTTGTAAACCGGGCAAGCGAAGCGTTGCCCGGTAATTACAACCGTTGAAGTTACTCTCCTTCACCCGGGAACAGGAACGGGTTGATAGAGCTACGGGCGAACCCTTCCTGCTCCATTTTAGCGTCCAGCACCAGTGAGGCGAGGTCGTCCGCGACGGCTTCTACATTCGGGTCTTTTTCCTGATACAGGATCTTCAGGTAAGTGCCGCAGTCGCCACAGCTTTCTGCTTTGATAGCCGCCTGCTCGTTGTCCAGCGACCAGTAATGCAGGTCCCGGCTCTGTTCGCAGTTGCTGCACTTCACGCGCACCACGTGCCATTCCGTTTCACACAGGTTGCAGTGCAGGTAGCGCAGCCCCTGAGTGGTACCAATCTGCACAACGCTTGATACGGGCATAGAGCCGCATACCGGGCAGTACTGGCGCGCTTCGCCGTATTCGGCGCGGGCTTTGCCTGGGATAAGGCTTGCCATTTGCGCCCAGTACAGCGACAGGGCTGCCCAGATAAACGGGGCTTTGTCGCTGCTCACAGAAGCAAAATCTGAGGCAAACAGCGCGCTCGCCATCTGCTCCAGCTCCTGCTCAGAAGCCTTCTCCAGGTTTTCAATCACCGCCAGCGCCGGACCGCTCATCTCCGGTTTCAGCTCAGCAATCATCGATTGCAACAGCGTGTGCCAGTGCTTATCGCGCGGCAGCACGTGGATATCCAGCGGCGGTTTGCCCTGGGCGGCGGCTTCTTTGATGCGTGCGGTCAGATCCATCTTGAGTGGATGATCGTACAGCACCACTTCCTGGGCATGGGCGATAAGCGCGGCAAAGCGCAGATAATCGCCCAATGGATTGTGCTCTGCCAGCTCGCGCAGGCGTTCAGCCCGGCGGTTGTAGAGGTTTTTCAGTCTGGGGAACAGCAGCGGCGGAATTGCTTCCGCCGTGCGTTTCTCGCTCGAACCCAGCTCATCTTGCGGGATTATGCGAATACTCATTCAGTCGATTTTTCCGTTGTCTTACGAACTTCGCGGTACCAGCGCGGGTGATGTTTCTTCGCCCACGAACTGGTGACCCAGCCTTCCACCATCGCGGTAATCGTGCCTTTTACCCACAGCGCGGCGTAAATATGCACCATAATAACCACAATGAGCGCTACTGCGGCAAATGAATGCAGCATCAACGCGAACCGGATCACCGGAATGGAGAAAGCAGGCGCAAAGTATGGACGCCAGATAATCACACCGCTCACCAGCAACAGCACCAGGAAAATAATCGCCGCCCAGAAAACGCATTTCTGGCCGAAGTTATAGCGCCCGGTGTCACCCACTTCCTCGTTGACGACAATCTTACGAATATTCTTCGCCCAAAAGATATCATCCCGATTGATTAGGTTGTGGTGCCAGTAACGGAAAAACATGATGATGAACGAGGCGAACATCACCACCCCGACGAACGGGTGCAGAATACGCGCGAGCTGCGGCGTACCCAGAATATGCATCAGCCAGTTGAAGGACGGGAAGAAAAAGCCCAGTCCGCTCACCGCCGCCAGAATGAAGCAGAAGGCGGTGACCCAGTGGTTGATACGCTCTGGCGCCGTGTAGCGCACGATGGTGTCACGTTTTTTCATTTGCGCACCTCGTCATCTTTCTCATGCAGGTTGTCTTCTTCCTCATCCGCACGGTTCGGACCGACACCGACGTAGTGGAAGATGCTCGCGGCGAAGGTTGCCGCAAAGCCGATCGCGGCCAGCGGTTTCCAGACACCTTTCCAGAATTTCACGGTCTGGCTGATTTCCGGGTTCTCCGGCAGGCCGTGGTACAGATTCGGCTTGTCGGCGTGGTGAAGCACATACATCACGTGCGTACCACCAACTCCTGCCGGATCGTACAGACCTGCGTTTTCGTAACCACGGGTTTTCAGCTCGCTCACGCGCTCGCCCGCCAGAATTTTCATATCCTCTTTGGAGCCAAAGTGGATAGCGCCGGTCGGACAGGTTTTCACGCATGCCGGTTCCTGGCCCACCGTTACACGGTCAACGCACAGCGTACATTTGTAGACGCGGTTGTCTTCCGGGTTCAGGCGCGGTACGTCAAACGGACAGCCGGCGATGCAGTAGCCGCAGCCGATGCACTGCTCAGACTGGAAGTCGACGATGCCGTTGGCATACTGAATGATAGCCCCTTCCGACGGACACGCCTTCAGGCAGCCCGGATCGGCACAGTGCATGCAGCCATCCTTACGGATAAGCCACTCCAGCTTGTCGTTTTGTTCCACTTCCGAGAAACGCATTACCGTCCACGATTTGGCGGTCAAATCGGCAGGGTTATCGTAAACCCCCACGTTGTTGCCCACGCTGTCGCGGATATCGTTCCACTCAGAACAGGCCACCTGGCAGGCTTTACAGCCGATACAGGTGGTCACGTCGATGAGTTTCGCCACTTCCTGCTGGTGATCCCGCGCCTGTGGCGCGGGAGTGAAACCGTTAGTCGCGGAACGACGAATAATGTCTTGCGATTGATAAGCCATAAGTCGTCTCCGTTACACCTTTTCCACGTTCACGAGGAAGGCTTTGAACTCCGGCGTCTGCGTATTCGCATCACCGACGAACGGCGTCAGCGTGTTGGCAATAAAGCCTTTCTTCGCCACACCCTCATAACCCCAGTGGATAGGAATACCGATGGTATCGATATCTTTACCATCCACTTTCAGCGTGCGAATACGTTTGGTCACCACCGCCTTGGCTTTGATGTAGCCACGGTTAGAGGAGACTCTCACCGTATCGCCATGGCTGATACCGAGTTTGCCCGCCAGTTTCTCACCGATTTCCACAAACTGCTCCGGCTGTGCGATAGCGTTGAGCAACGCATGCTTGGTCCAGTAGTGGAAGTGCTCGGTCAGACGATAAGTAGTACCGACGTACGGGAACTTATCGGCTTTGCCCAGAGCTTCAAAGTCGTCTTTGAAGATACGTGCGGCTGGGTTCGAGACCACTTTCGGGTGCAGCGGGTTGGTACCCAGCGGCGTTTCAAACGGCTCGTAGTGTTCCGGGAACGGTCCTTCGGCCATCTTATCAATAGCGAACAGACGTCCCATCCCTTCCGGCTGCATGATGAACGGGCCAACATCCGAGCCCGGCGCTGCCGTGCTGTAGTCCGGAATGTCCACGCCGCCCCATTTTGCGCCGTCCCATTTCAGAAGCTGGCGTTTCGGATCCCACGGGTTACCCTGCGGGTCAGCGGAAGCACGGTTATACAGAATACGGCGGTTGAGCGGCCACGCCCACGCCCAGCCCAGCGTATTGCCAAGACCGGATGGATCGGCGTTATCGCGGTTGGCCATCTGGTTGCCATTCGGCGTCCAGCTACCGGCGAAGATCCAGCAACCGCTGGAGGTGGTGCCATCGTCACGCAATTGGGCAAACGAACTGAGCTGCTGGCCTTTCTTGACGATAACCGCGCCGGTGGCCGGATCGACAATATCTGCCAGCGCTTTACCGTTGCTCTCCATGGCCACTTCCTCAGACGCCGGTTCGTCAGGCGTTGAGTAGTTCCAGCTCATGTTCAGTACCTGCTCCGGTACCGGGCCGCCTTCGGTGGCATACATCTTGCGCATACGCATGAAGATACCCGCCAGGATTTCGCCATCGGTTTTGGCGATCCCCGGGGCATCTGCGCCTTTCCAGTGCCACTGCAGCCAGCGGCCGGAGTTAACGATTGAACCGTTTTCTTCGGCAAAGCAGGTGGACGGCAGACGGAACACTTCGGTCTGAATTTTGGATGGGTCAACGTCATTCGACTCACCATGGTTCTGCCAGAACGTCGATGTTTCGGTGTTCAGCGGATCGATAGTGACGAGGAATTTCAGCTTCGACAGTGCTGCGACGACCTTGTTCTTGTTCGGGAACGAGGCAACCGGGTTAAAGCCCTGGCAAAGGTAACCATTGACCTGGCCTTTATACATCATGTCGAAATACTGCAGGACGTCGTAACCTTTGTCCCACTTCGGCAACCAGTCAAAGCCCCAGCTGTTTTCTGCTGTCGCCTTATCACCATAGAACGCCTTCATCATGGAGATGAAGAATTTCGGGTAGTTGCCCCAGTAGTTCACCTGGCCATCCAGCAGCGGTTTCGGCGTGTTGGCCGTCAGGTAAGTCTGCAGGTCGGTCTGTTTTTCGCTTGGCAGCGTCATGTAGCCCGGCAGGCTTTGTGACAGCAGGCCTAAGTCGGTCAGACCCTGGATGTTGGAGTGTCCACGCAGGGCGTTGACGCCGCCGCCAGCCATCCCCATGTTGCCAAGCAGCAGCTGAATCATCGCCATGGTGCGGATGTTCTGCGCGCCAATGGAATGCTGGGTCCAGCCGAGTGCATAGAGGAACGATGCGGTTTTATCCGGCGCGCTGGTTTCAGCGATGTACTCACAGACTTTCAGGAAGTCGGCTTTCGGCGTACCGCAGATGTTTTCGACGACGTCCGGCGTATAGCGGGATACGTGCGTTTTCAGCAGGTTCCAGACGCAGCGCGGATGGGTAAGGGTGGTGTCGCGTTTCGCGTGACCATTTTCATCCAGCTCGTAGTTCCAGCTGGTTTTGTCGTACTTACGCTTATCCGCGTCATAGCCCGAGAACAGGCCATCATCGAAGGTATAATCCTCACGCACGATCAGGCTGGCGTTGGTATAGGCTTCGGTGTATTTGCGGTTAATTTTTTCGTTAGTCAGCAGGTACAGAATAACGCCCGACAGGAACGTAATGTCGGTACCGGAACGAATTGGGGTATAGAAATCAGCGACCGATGCGGTACGAGTAAAGCGCGGATCGATAACAATCAGCTTAGCGCCGTTGTGGATCTTCGCTTCCATCGCCCAGCGGAACCCTACCGGATGTGCTTCAGCGGCGTTACCGCCCATCACCACGATCAGGTTGGCGTTCTTCATATCGACCCAGTGGTTGGTCATCGCACCGCGACCAAAAGTTGGAGCAAGACTTGCTACCGTTGGTCCGTGTCAGACACGCGCCTGGTTGTCGACCGCGAGCATACCGAGCGCGCGAGTGAATTTCTGGGTTAAATAACCGGTCTCGTTGCTGGAGGCCGAGGCGCAGAGCATCCCGGTGGAGAGCCAGCGGTTAACCGTCGTGCCTTCGGCGTTCTGGGCCACGAAGTTAGCATCACGGTCGGCTTTCATCAGCTTCGCGATGCGGTCGAATGCCTCATCCCAGCTGATCTGCTGCCACTTGTCGGAACCTGGCGCACGATACTCTGGGTACTTCAGGCGGCTCTCGGAGTGGACGAAGTCCACCAGACCGGCCCCTTTAGGGCAGAGCGCACCACGACTCACCGGATGGTCCGGATCTCCTTCGATATGGAAGATGGATGCTTTGGCGTTTTTTGCACCGTCACCGAGGCTATACATCAACAGCCCACAGCCAACGGAACAGTATGTACAGGTGTTACGGGTTTCACGGGTGCGCAGCAGTTTATATTGCCGCGTTTCCGCCAGCGCTACGCTTGGGGTGAAACCCAGCGCCGCTACCGTGGTGCCTGCCATACCGCCAGCGCAGATCTTAAAGAACTGCCTTCTGCTGACCTGCATGGTTCGCTCCTTGTTTCTTTTTCGACATTGTCACGAGTAGTTATTTACTTTGCGGTTGACCCCGCAAAGGTTCAGAATTGGGGTAATTTCCCTCTTCCGTGGAGGGATTTGTATCAGAATACCACATTGTCGGTATGCCTGTTCCAATACGGTTAATACAAAGTGAACAACATCTATCCAAAACAGATCAAAAGCGTGACATCGATCACAGGAATGCGCCAAATCGACCTGTGGAAAAGGCAAGATTTGCAACATCCTCAGCCTGACGAGTTAGCTGAAGAGGTTCCGGTAGCGTTAGTCTATAACGGCATATCCCATGTCGTGATGATGGCGACGCCCAAGGACCTTGAGCACTTTGCTGTCGGTTTTTCCTTATCCGAAGGGATTATAGAAAATCGCCGCGAGATCTTTGGGATGGATGTGGTGCAGGCCTGCAATGGCCTGGAAGTACAGATCGAGCTTTCCAGCCGTCGCTTTATGGGGCTCAAAGCCCGCCGCCGTGCCCTGGCGGGACGAACCGGCTGCGGCGTGTGCGGGGTTGAACAGCTTAACGATGTTGGAAAACCGATAACCCCTCTGCCTTTCACGCAAACATTTTCGCTTAACCACCTCGATATGGCGCTTGAGCACCTTAACGATGTGCAACCAATCGGTCGTTTGACCGGCTGCACTCACGCGGCGGCTTGGGTGATGCCGGGCGGTGAGCTGGCGGGTGGGCATGAAGACGTCGGGCGCCACGTGGCGCTGGATAAACTGCTCGGTCGTCGTGCGGCGGAAGACACCCGCTGGCAGCAGGGTGCGGCGCTGGTTTCCAGCCGTGCGAGCTATGAGATGGTACAGAAGTCGGCCATGTGCGGGGTTGAGATCCTGTTTGCGGTCTCTGCGGCGACGACTCTGGCGGTAGAAGTGGCGGAGCGTTGCAACCTGACGCTGGTGGGGTTTTGCAAACCGGGCCGGGCCACGATTTACACGCATCCACAGCGTCTGATTACCGCTTAACTATTGATCAGTATTTTTGAAAGACTATAGCAATTCCTTCCGCTTTCAGTTAGCGGGTGCCGGGGCTATTATTTATCTCATCAAGGCACGGCGCCTTATCTAAACAAACTAATTGAAAGGTATACATCATGAAAAGCATCAAAACTTTTGTCGCAGTTATCGCTCTTGCTACTTCTTTCGGTTCTTTCGCTGCTCAGACCGTCACGGCAACTGCTTCTACCCTTGATGGCGCAGAAGCCAAAATCGCCGCTCAGGCAGAGCAGGCCGGTGCTTCTTCCTACACCATTACCCAGGCTTTCAACGGTAACCGTGTACACATGACCGCTGAACTGAACAAATAATGACTTAGTTTTTGTCGAAAGAGCGCCTCCGGGCGCTTTTTTCGTTTATGGCAGTCCTGCCAGCCGCAGTAGCGCCGTCACCACCGCCGCGGCGGCAATGACAATAATTAATGGCACTTTTTTCCAGGCGAGGAATACCGCAACGGCCACGCCAGCCACGCGCGCCATGCCGGCAAAATGACTGCCTTCAAAAAAGGTGGTTGCCAGCGCTACGGCAAACAGTAACGTCGTCGCTCCGTCGTTGAGCATCGACTGCGAACGCTCGGAAAGCGCCAGACGGTTACCCAGCTTCGCCCCGCCAAACCGCATCAGGTAGGTTCCCGCCGATAGTATTGCGATGCCGACGATAATCCAGATCGTATCACCCATTATTTTTTCCTCGCAAAAACGCCGAGCAGTGACAGCAGAACCGGTACACCTGCCGGAGTGAAAGGTACGGAAGCCAGTGAAATCACTGCTCCGGTCACGGCACGAATCAGCGTCGTCCGGTTTTTAAACGCCGGGATCACCAGCGCGAGCAGGATGGCGGGGAACACAGCGTCCAGACCGATGGTTTCCGGCGATGGCAGCAACTTACCCACCGCTGCGCCAATCAGCGCCCCCACAGGCCAGCAGATAGCAACCCCCAGCCCGCACAGCCAGTAGGCGGCTTTGCGCTGTTCCGGGGTTTTTTGCGACAGGCCGAAAACCACGCTTTCGTCGTTCATGATATGGCAGCCGAGAAAGCTGGCGGCACGTTTACCGACCAGATCGCGCACCGTCACACCGAACGGTACATGGCGCGCGTTCACCAGCAAACCTGCGGCAGCAGCGGCCAGCGGATTACCACCGCTGGCGATAATGCCAATAAACATGAACTCAGATGCCCCCGCCAGGACGAAGATCGAGAGCACAAACGGTACCCACAACGGAAAACCATAGGCGATGGCCAGCGAGCCGTAGGACAGGCCGACAACGCCGACCGCCAGGCAAACCAAAAATATCGCTTTTATCGTGTCGCCTTTGAGGCTGGAGAAGTGATGTTTCATACAATTTTAGCCATATCGAACGAGTATCCATTATAATGAACGCATCAGTGTCGTTTATCAAGATGAACGATTCGTTCGATTTATAAAACAGAGGCCGTTTATGACGCAGCCAATTAGCGTGATCGCCAAAAGTCTGGTGCGAGAGCGCATGCGTACCGGACTTTCACTGGCGGAAATCGCTCGCCGTGCCGGGATTGCAAAATCCACGCTCTCACAGCTCGAATCCGGGAATGGTAATCCTAGCCTGGAAACGCTCTGGTCGTTATGCGTGGCGCTGGATATTCCTTTTGCGCGATTGCTGGAGCCGCAGCTGCCAACCACTCAGGTGATCCGCCGCGGTGAAGGGACAAAAGTGGTGGCCGAACAGGCCAACTATCAGGCGATCCTGCTTGCCGTCTGCCCGCCGGGGGCCCGCCGCGATCTTTATCTGCTGATGACGCAGCCCGGTGCCGACCGTATCTCTCACCCGCATCCACCGGGATCGGTTGAGCATATTATTGTGACTCAGGGACGGGCGATGGTCGGGCTGACCAGCGCGCCGGAAGAGTTAGGAGAAGGGGATTACATCTGCTATCCCGCTGACCAGGAGCACGTGTTTAAGGCGCTGGAGCCAGATACGTTGGCCATTCTGGTGGCAGAACAGAACTGACTCCCCTCTCCGTTAAGAGAGGGGAAAGGACTATCACGCCAGATAAAACACCGGCTTCAGCTCGGCGCTCTGCGGGCTGTTGTCCGGATTAGCGGGCATCACTTCGCGCATGTGTTTCCACCAACGTTTGCACACCTCGGTGCTGGCAACAGCGTTCCAGCGTTCTTCTGACTCAATCTCAACGCTGGCAAACAGCAGGTGCCGCACGGGATCGAGCCAGATGGCGTAGTGGTGTGCTCCGTGCGCCTTAAGCGTGGCCTCAAGCTCCGGCCAGATGGGGTTATGCCGCCGTTCGTACTCCTCGTGCGCGTCGGGGTTCACCTGCATCACGAAGGCTTTGCGGATCATAGCGCCTCCAGGTACAGCTCGCGCACTTCGTCGCGGCTGGCGGTACGCGGGTTGCACGGTGCGCATGGGTCGGCGAGGGCTTTATCCAGCCAGCCTTCGATATCTGCTTTAGTCACGCCAAGCTTGCTGAATCCGGATGGGATCCCCACGCGGGCGCTCAGCTGACGAATGGCTTCTATCGCCGTCATACTGGCCGCTTCGTCGCTCATGCCCCGCGTGTCCACGCCCATCGCCTGCGCCACGCGGGCAAAGCGCGCCACGGCGTTAGGGCGGTTAAAGTTCTCGATAACCGGCAGCAGAATAGCGTTACACACGCCATGCGGCAGGTTGTGGGTCGCTCCCGGCTGGTGCGCCAGCGCATGAACCAGTCCAAGGCCGGCGCTGTTGAACGCCATTCCTGCCAGATACTGGCCAAACGCCATCTGCTCGCGCGCTTCGAGGTTGTGACCATCATCGACGGCTTTCGGCAGCCACAGGTTAATCAGGCGTATCGCTTCCAGCGCATTGGCGTCGGTCAGCGGGTGAGCACCAACGGAAACATAGGCTTCGATAGCGTGGGTTAACGCATCCATTCCGGTGGCGGCGGTGACGGAGGCCGGGATTTCCAGCATGACGCTTGCATCGTCAACGGCGATATCCGGAATGATATTGGAATCGATGATGACCTCTTTGACCTGGCGCTCGCTGTCGATGATCACCGCGTTGCTGGTCATCTCGGCGGCGGTGCCTGCCGTGGTGTTAATCGCCACCAGGTGAACGCCAGGATGGATGACTTTGCCGACGCCGGAATACGCCGTGGAAGGGCCCGGGTTGGCCGTCAGGATTTTAATCGCTTTGGCGGTATCGATTGGGCTGCCGCCGCCAAAGGCAATAATGTAATCGCACTGCGCGTCCTTATAGGCCTCATATCCTTTTTGTACCAGCGCTTCCGTTGGATTTGGAAAGACGTCATCGAACAGATGATATGACATCTGGTGCGCGTCCAGCGCGGCAAACAGGCTGTCGAGCAGCCCCAGCTTGACCAGCTGTCCGTCGGTAACAATCAGCGCTTTGCCCCACTGCTTGCCCGCCACCAGGTTAACCATATCGCCAATCGCGCCTGCGCCGTGCAGGCTGATTTTGGGTAACGCCAACATAAAACTCATGACAATTCTCCTTAAGGTTTACTGTGATGCTTCCGGCAGCAGCAGGCGCGTATGGGCTATGCGTAAAGTTCCAGGGCGCTGGCCAGTGGGGTCACGCCAAAGCGTTTACCCAGCGCAATCAACTGCTCGCGGGTGATGGTCTGCTTCATGCCGCCCATCGAATAGATTTTCACCAGCACTTCGGCGGATTTTTCTGCGGTGTCGATAAGACCGAACGCCTCGTCAAGCGTTGGACCGCTGCCGAAAACGCCGTGGAACGGCCACAGCACCAGTGAGTGTTTTTGCATCTCCTGAGCGGTAGCCTGGCCGATTTCATCGGTGCCCGGCACCATCCACGGCAGAATGCCAACGCCGTCCGGGAAGACCACCAGGCACTCGGTGCTGCCTTCCCACAGTTTGCGGGTGAAGAGGGCGCTGCTGTTTTCCAGTACGTAGGTCAGGGCTATCAGGTTGGTCGCATGACAGTGCATGATCACGCGATCTTTACCGCCAGTGGCGATAATACGCTCACAGTGAGAGAGGAAATGTGCGGGCAGTTCCGAAGTCGGTACCGCTTCGTTGATAAGCCCCCACAGGATGTGATACCCCGCGCCGTCGCTGTCGACCTGTACAATGCCGAGGTTACCCGCCGGGCACAGCTGTACGTTGCGAAAGAATTTCCCTGAGCCGGTGACGATGAACGGCGTATTGGCCAGCAGCGGCATCGGCTGGCTCAGCGCGATGTAGCGCGGTTGTGGATGAAATTCTGCTTTAAATGGCGCGATGTCGCTTTCGTCGAGGCGCAGCGTCAGGTTACCGCCGTTACGCTCGTCCCAGCCTTTCAGCCATGCATCTGAGGTGGCTTTAATCATGCCCTGGACGAACCAGGCGTCGGTGATAGTCTGCATAGTCTTTTTGAGTTCCTTGTTGTGTCCCCCTCTCCCTGCGGGAGAGGGGTGGGATGAGGGCAGCATTACCCGCGCAGGCTTAAAACGTTTTTCTCGTAGGACCGAATGTTTTCCAGCCACTCGATGCCCGCCGGAGTGTCGTGACGCTGGCAGTACATCTCCCACACGGCCTGCCACGGCAGTACCTTCTGCTCCTCCAGCAGCGCCAGGCGTGCGGTGTAATCGCCACCAGATTCCAGCTGGCGCAGCAGGGTCGTTGGCTCCAGCAGCGCGCGTAGCAGTGCTTTTTTCATATTGCGGGTGCCAATCACCCAGGCGGCAATGCGGTTGATGGAGGCGTCAAAGAAGTCGAGACCGACATGGACGCGATCAAACAGGTCATGGCGGATAATTTCGCTGGCAATGGCCTGGGTCTCGTCATCCAGCAGCACTACGTGGTCGCTGTCCCAGCGTACCGGGCGGCTCACGTGCAGCAGCAGGCGCGGAACAAACAGCATCGCGGCGGAGATTTTGTCGGAAATCACCTCGGTCGGATGGAAGTGTCCGGCATCGAGGCATAGCGCGGTCTGGCGGCTGGTGGCGTAGCCCATATAAAACTCGTTCGACCCAACGGTGTAACTCTCGGCGCCAATGCCGAACAGTTTGCTTTCCACGGCGTCGATGTGGTGTGCCGGGTTCAGTTTTTCACTGATGATGTCGTCCAGTGCGTTCAACAGACGCTGGCGTGGGGCAAAACGGTCCACAGTGAGGTCTTTCATCCCGTCGGGGATCCAGATGTTCATCACCGACGGAGTACCTAGCTGCTCGCCAAAATATGCCGAAACGCGGCGGCTGGCTTTGCAGTGATCGATCCAGAACTGGCGAATCTCATCGTTAGCGTGGGCGAGGGTGAAACCGTCGGCACTCAGCGGATGCGAGAAGCAGGAAGGGTTGAAATCGAGCCCCAGATGGTTGGCTTTGGCCCAGCTCACCCAGTGGGTGAAGTGCTCAGGCTTGATTTCATTACGCGCTACCGGGGCATCGGATTCCAGATAAATGGCGTGCAGATTCAGGCGCTTTGGTCCCGGGATCAGGCTCAACGCCTGTTCAAGATCGGCCCGCAGCTCCGCGGCGTTGCGCGCCTTGCCCGGATAGTTACCGGTGGCCTGAATACCGCCGGTCAATGCTCCGCCAGGATTTTCAAAACCAGCAACGTCGTCGCCCTGCCAGCAGTGCATTGAAATTGGCAGGCGGTCGAGCTGGCGCAGTGCCTCCTCGACGTCCACGCCAACGGTGGCAAAACGCTGTTTAGCCAATTCCCAGGCCTGTTCTGTATGAGTCGTCATGCGCAAAGCTCCTTTGTCGGTGAAGTTGGCTGAAACTGCGCAACGTAGCGGGCAATTTCATGATTTGGATTCGGGGTAAAGGTGGTCAGCGGGTAGTTGTGGGCCACCAGCTGACGGAAGTCGTCGACGTTGTGCAGTTCATCAAGCGCCATCAGCTGAATGCCGATGTTGCCAAGCGTTGACGCCTCAACCGGCCCGGCAACCACGGTTATCCCGCAGGCATCGGCACAAAGCTGGTTGAGCAATGGGTTCTGACACCCGCCGCCGACGATATGTAGCTGCCCGAACGGGCGTCCGCGCAGCGCCGTCAGCTCCTCCAGCACGCGGGCGTAGAGCAGGGCGAGGCTGTCAAAAATACAGCGCGCCAGCTGGGCGGCAGAGGCCGGAACAGGCTGCTGGCTTTCGCGGCAGGCGGCCTGAATTTCTGCGCTCATGTTGTCGGGGTTGATGAAGCGGTCGTCGTTGGGGTTAATCACAAAGCGGCAGGCGGGTAACCGCTCCGTTTCTGCGATAAGTGACGGCAGGTGGCTTACGTTCTGCTCTTTCAGCACCCGCTGCAGCAGCCACAGGCCCATGATGTTTTTCAACACCCGATAGCGCCCTTCGGCACCGCCCTCATTGGTGATGTTGGCCTGCAGCGCCGCCTCGCTGGTGTAAGGGGTTTTGCTCTCAAAGCCCATCAGAGACCAGGTGCCGGACGAGAGGTAGGCGGCATCGCGGTTCATCAGCGGGGAGGCGATCACTGCGCTTGCGGTATCGTGGCTGGCGACAGCAACCACCGGAATCGCATTACCCTGCGGGCAGATCCAGTGGCCAATCACGTTGCCGGGATGCGTCGGGGTGCCGAACCATTGGCGGTGTGCCCCGCTCCAGGCAAGCAGCGCGTCGTCCCAGCTGTCGGTGCTGATGTTCACCAGTTGAGTGGTGGTGGCGTTGGTGTATTCCCAGTTCATATTGCCGGTCAGGCGGTAGCTGAAGTAATCCGGGATCAGCAGCGCATGGGCCACCTGCTCCGCCAGCGCGGGCTGTTGCTCCGTCAGGGCGCGCAGCTGATAGAGGGTGTTGAAAGGTAAAAACTGAATACCGCTGCGACGATAAATATCGGCTTTGCCGAGCTGCGCCATAGCGCGCGGCATGATGCCGTGCGTGCGGCTGTCGCGGTAAGAGACCGGCAGCCCGACGCGTTCGCCCTGTTTATCGAGCAGAACATAATCCACGCCCCAGGTATCAATGCCGATACTGTCGATGAGAATGCCTTCCGCACAGACGTTTTCCAGGCCGCGGCGGATCCCCGCTTCCAGGCTGTCGATATCCCAGCAGTCTGTTCCGTTGATTTTCTGCAGGCAGTTCACGAAGCGATGCGCTTCACGTAGTGACAGCGTACGCCGCTGGCGGTCGTAGGTGGCAAGCATTACCCGCCCGCTGGAGGCGCCTAAATCAACGGCGACGCAATGGCGAAAAGTCATGTCATGGGTCCTTCTCAGAATCAGTGGACCCAGTCTAAAAAGTGCCGCCCGGCACCACCTTCTTGTTACTGACAGGCAAAAATGGGCGCTGGCAAGAAAGCAAAGATGAGTGTGAGGAAGTTCACGGTTTCCAGTAATAGATGCGCTAAGTGGGGATGTGACCCGCTGCGCATTTCCTGATAATTCCGGGCGTATCTTGAAAAAGCGACAGGCTTTGCGCGCTTTGCTGTCGAAAATTCAAGGTGTCACGGAGGGCTGTTCATTACTATCCAGAAAACTCACCTGAATCGTGCAGGAGCCGGAATGACTATTTTGCAAAGCGCGGATTTTTTCCCCTCGGGCGTATCTCCTGTCGCGATCGAACCGCGCCTTCCTCAGCCAGCGTTTCCCGAACATCATCATGATTTTCATGAAATTGTGATCGTTGAGCACGGTACCGGTATTCATGTCTTTAACGGCCAGCCGTATACCATCAGCGGCGGTACGGTATGCTTTGTGCGCGATCATGACCGCCATCTTTACGAGCACACTGACAATCTGTGCCTGACCAACGTGCTCTACCGTTCTCCGGATGCGTTCCAGTTTCTCTCGGGCGTTAATCAACTGCTGCCACAGGAGCAGGATGGGGTGTATCCCTCCCACTGGCGGGTCAGCCAGAGCGCCCTGCAGCAGGTCCGGCAGCTGGTGGTACAAATGGAAAACGCCGAGCAGGGAGAGGCGGTGCACGCCGTCGCCAACCGGGAAATTCTGTTTATGCAGATGCTGATCCAACTGCGGCGCGGCAGCCTGGCGGCGGAGGCGCGGAATAATGATGCCCGGCTGAACCAGCTGATTGCCTGGCTTGACGATCATTTCGCGGAAGATATCTGCTGGGAAGGGGTAGCTGAGCGATTTTCGCTGTCGCTGCGCACCCTGCATCGTCAGTTGAAACAGCACACCGGCCTGACGCCGCAGCGCTACCTGAACCGGGTACGGCTCACCAAAGCGCGCCATCTTTTGCGCCACAGTGATGAAAGCGTCACGGATATCGCATTTCGCTGCGGTTTTGGCGACAGTAACCACTTTTCAACGCTTTTCCGCCGGGAATTTAACTGGTCGCCGCGCGATATTCGCCAGGGACGCGACGTCCGGCTCCAGTAACGCGAGAGCAGTCACCGTTTTTTGCGCCTGAAACGCGAATAATATCCGGCTTCATACAGTGAGGTGACGTCGTGTCCGGTGAACTTATCCTGCAAAAAGCGGAATTTTTTGCCTCGCCCGCTCAGGCGGTGGCGGTGGCTGACCGCTACCCGCAAAACGTTTTTGCCGAACATACCCACGAATTCTGCGAGCTGGTGCTGGTGTGGCGCGGCAATGGCCTGCACATCCTCAACGACCGTCCCTACCGTATCACCCGCGGCGATCTGTTCTATATTCGCGCCGAAGATAAGCACGCCTACGCCTCGGTAAACTCTCTGGTGCTGCAGAATATTATCTACTGCCCGGAGCGGCTAACGCTTAACCTCGACTGGGCAGCGTATATTCCCGGTTTTAACGGTTCGCCCCGGCAACCTCACTGGCGCATCGGCAGTAACGGAATGACGCTGGCGCGGCAGGTAATAAGCCAGCTGGAGCATGAAAACCTGAAGGATGACCCACTTGCGGGGAATATGGCAGAACTGCTGTTTGCTCAACTGGTGCTGACGTTGAGTCGTCATCGTTACGCTACCGATAACCTCGCGGCGACCGACAGCGAAACGCTGCTCGATAAACTGATTACGGCGCTGGCGGGGAGCCTTAACCGCCCCTTCACGCTGGAGCGTTTTTGTGAGCAGGAAGGCTGCAGCGAGCGCGCATTGCGTCAGCAGTTTCGTCAGCAGACCGGCATGACCGTCGGCCAGTATTTGCGCCAGCTGCGGATTTGCCACGCCCAGTATCTGTTACAGCATTCGCCGGGAATGATAAGCGACATTGCGATGATGTGCGGATTTGAAGACAGTAACTATTTCTCAGTGGTGTTTAATCGGGAAACGGGGATGACGCCAGGCCAGTGGCGTCATCGCAGTCGCGCGTTAGTCTGACTAGTTCGCCATACCAAGACCCACAATGTTAGCAGCGATGATGATCACCACGCAGCCGAGGCTCAGCACGCTCACCGGGCGGCGACCTGCGTTTTTCCACTCTTTGAGCACCAGCCCTACCAGGCCACCGCACAGCACGTAGAAACTCATGTGCAGCATCCAGCTCATGTAGTCGTACTGTGGCGGAATGCTGGCGTGTCCCCAGGCGTAGAAGAAAAACTGCAGATACCACATCAGACCGCCCAGCGCCGAAAGCAGGATATTGCTGATGATGAGCGATTTTGCCAGCGAGAAGTCGGCTTTTACCGACAGATTTTTAACTTTCGCCAGACGAATAAAGCAGAAGCCCAGGTTGATAACCGCGCCGCCGCCCATAATGATGACGTAGCTCGGTAGCGCAACGTATAACGGGTCAACGCCCAGCGCCGCGGCAGCTTCATGCATAGGTTTGGCGGCGTTCATGGCAAACGACATGCCGGCCGAGAAAATCCCGCACATGACAGCCAGCGCCAGGCCTTTTTTCAGATTGAACTCTTCCGCCTGAATGCCCATTTTGCGCTCTTTGAGTTGACCTGCTCGGGTCACAATCCCAACGCCAATCAGCGCCACCAGAACACCAAGCAGGGTCATCTGACCGCCGGAGGTGTGGATCAGAACGTCAAAGTTGCCGTTAATAATCGGCGTCATCAGCGTACCAACCACCAGAGTAATACCGATAGCAATGCCGATCCCCATCGACATGCCAAGATAGCGCATGGTCAGGCCATAGTTGATATTGCCGATCCCCCACATAGCGCCGAACAGAAACACCGGCAGCAGCGTAGAGGCGGAAAAGGAGCGGTAATAGGCCCAGAAATCAGGCAGCAGCAGGGCGCTGACAATCCACGGCAGTATTATCCAGGAGACAATGCCGCCTATCGACCACATGGTCTCCCACGACCAGTTTTTCACTTTCTTGAACGGTGCATAGAAACAGGCTGCGCTGGCCGCACCTATTAAATGCCAAAAGATCCCCATCGTAATCGCGTGACTCATTTTTCTTATCCTCATCGTTGTCGTCGATGAATCTTCATCTGACGGGATGAGTGTAAAAATCATACAACTGATTAACCTTCGACCCCTTGCCGCAAAGCGTTCCGGGCTGGCAAAAAGCGCGTACTACGGGTGAGCTGTCTCACAGAATCAACGAGATAACCGGCGAGGATATCCACAGGAAAACTACGGCATTGATAATCATTTTCAATATCATTTAATTAACTATAATGAACCCACTGCTTACGCGGCGTTAACACCTCTGCCGCCCGATAATACTGGAGATGAAAATGAGCTATACACTGCCATCCCTGCCGTACGCTTATGATGCACTGGAACCGCACTTCGATAAGCAGACGATGGAAATCCATCACACCAAGCATCACCAGGCTTATGTCAACAACGCCAATGCCGCGCTGGAAAGCCTGCCAGAATTCGCCAACCTGTCTGCAGAAGAACTGATCGCTAAACTGGATCAACTGCCGGCTGACAAAAAAACCGTACTGCGTAACAACGCTGGCGGTCACGCGAACCACAGCCTGTTCTGGAAAGGCCTGAAAATCGGCACCACCCTGCAGGGTGACCTGAAAGCCGCCATCGAGCGCGACTTCGGTTCCGTAGACAACTTCAAAGCTGAGTTTGAAAAAGCCGCTGCAACCCGTTTCGGCTCTGGCTGGGCGTGGCTGGTACTGAAAGGTGACAAACTGGCTATCGTTTCTACCGCAAACCAGGACTCCCCGCTGATGGGTGAAGCTATTTCCGGCGCTTCCGGCTTCCCGATTGTGGGCCTGGACGTGTGGGAACACGCTTACTACCTGAAATTCCAGAACCGTCGCCCGGACTACATCAAAGCGTTCTGGGACGTTGTGAACTGGGACGAAGCCGCTGCACGTTTTGCTGCTAAAAAATAAGTTCTGACGCCTCTGGCGTGATGATAACCCTGCTCAATCGGCGGGGTTTTTTTATGCCTGCTACCCGCCTCCTGTGATACACGTCACCAACAGAAAACAATGATCTGATAATTATGAAATACAGTTTCATTTTGCAAATTGGATCACTTTTATCTGATTCGTGAATGTCTATTGTGGCTGCAACGACACCGCTGACGCGTGCATACAACAACAGAAATCAGCGGCCACAACATTACATTGATCGAGTCAGGTGGCGATATGCAGATTAAACGTGCGATTGAGAAAATCCCTGGTGGCATGATGTTAGTGCCGCTGTTTCTGGGCGCTCTGTGCCATACCTTCTCCCCGGATGCGGGTAAATACTTTGGCTCCTTTACCAACGGGATGATCACCGGAACCGTACCGATTCTGGCCGTCTGGTTCTTCTGCATGGGGGCTTCTATCAAACTGAGCGCCACCGGTACCGTGCTGCGTAAATCCGGCACGCTGGTGGTGACCAAAATCGCTGTGGCGTGGATTGTGGCGGCGATAGCTTCCCGCATCATTCCGGAGCATGGCGTTGAAGCCGGTTTCTTTGCCGGGTTGTCGACGCTGGCGCTGGTGGCGGCGATGGACATGACCAACGGCGGGCTGTACGCCTCGGTAATGCAGCAGTACGGCACCAAAGAAGAGGCCGGGGCGTTTGTCCTGATGTCGCTGGAGTCCGGCCCGCTGATGACCATGGTTATCCTCGGTACCGCCGGGATTGCCTCCTTCGAGCCTCACGTATTTGTCGGCGCAGTGCTGCCGTTCCTTGTCGGTTTTGCGCTCGGTAACCTCGATCCTGAGCTGCGTGAATTCTTCAGCAAAGCGGTGCAGACGCTGATCCCGTTCTTCGCGTTCGCGCTGGGTAATACGATTGATTTGAGCGTGATTGCGCAGACCGGCCTGCTCGGTGTGCTGCTGGGCGTGGCGGTGATCATCATCACCGGTATCCCGCTGATTCTTGCCGATAAGCTCATCGGGGGCGGCGACGGTACGGCAGGTATTGCTGCTTCAAGTTCCGCCGGTGCTGCTGTCGCAACGCCGGTGCTGATTGCAGAGATGGTGCCCGCGTTTAAACCGATTGCACCGGCCGCGACGTCGCTGGTTGCGACTTCGGTGATTGTGACGTCGATTCTGGTACCTATCATCACCTCTATGTGGTCGCGCAGGGTGAAAGGTGAAGCGGCGAAGGTTGAGATCCGCGAAACGGTAAAATAGATAACCCTGCTTCGATGAAAAAGCCCCGAACTACGGGGCTTTTATCGTTAGTTGAGCGCGAAAAGGTGGTCTATCTGCTGGCACTGTGCCACTGAAAGTTCACCCGCAAAGTTGCGTGAGTGAGGCTGGCAATAGCCGTTCTTGTGTGAGACAGCGGTTTTGATGGTGGTGACGAAGTCGTCACCGATGGTGTAAATCGACATAAAGCGGCTGATTTCACGCTGGACGTTATACAGCGTCTGCAGATCCCGTTCCTCCCAGGCATCCCGCGCCTGCACGAACAGCTCCGGAACGATGTTGTTCAGCCCGGAGATAATCCCCGCGCCGCCCGCCAGCAGATTGGGAATGTAGTACTCGTCGTAACCCGAGAGTACGGCAAAATCGTGACGCACTGATTCGGTGGCGAGAATGGTATTACGGGTGTGCGACTGGCAGTCGACCGTGTCTTTGATACCGGCGAAATTGGCAAACTCTTTGGCAAGCGTTGCGGTGATTTCAGGAGTGATATCGCACCCGGTTCGCGCCGGGAAGTTATAGGCGAACCACTTGCCGCTGAACTGACTACCAAGCTCGCGGAAGTAGCTCAGAAGCTGGCGTGGCGTTTGCCCATAGTAGTAGGGTGGCAGCACCATCACCGCGTCATAATCGCACTGCCAGGCCTCCTGCGCCATGCGCAGAATATCACTCACGCAGGTGGAAGAGACGTTAGCCACCATTTTCAACGGCGACATTGCTCGTGCCTCGCGAATTAGCGTTAAGCGCTCCTCGAGAGTTAAGGAAGCGAATTCACCAATGCTGCCCATTAGTAGCAGCACATCGATGCGTGCGGCGGTCAGGCGTTCAAGGTGTTTTGCGAGGCCCTGCAGATCTAGTTGTCCCTGTGCATCCATCGGGGTGATTGAAGGACACCAGACGCCGGCAAACTGTGAATGACTGGTCACGTCGTTAACTCCTCATTGTGAAATGCCGTTTCAATTTCCATAAAGAGATACCATGATTCGCCCACCATAAGCGCTATGCTCGTCGCATTTTACGCAGTCGATGCGCAAAATTTATGCTCTAATAAGGCCACCAGGCGACGAAGGAAGGGAAAACAGATGCGACATGCGGTGGAAGTATTTACAGGTACAATCCGTGATTACGCCGGCAGCAGGCCGAGCGCCATTGGCAAAGTGCAGGTTGACGGCGAGCTGAAGCTAACGGAGCTTGGGCTGGAAGGCGACGAACAGGCCGAGAAAAAGATACACGGCGGGCCGGAGCGCGCGCTGTGCCACTACCCGCGCGAGCACTACGCCGAGTGGGCGCGAGAGTTCCCGGAGCTGGCTGAGCAGTTCTGCGCCCCGGCATTCGGCGAGAATCTGTCGACGGTGGGGATGACCGAAGAGAGCGTCTACATCGGGGATATCTACCGTTGGGGTGAGGCGTTGATTCAGGTGACTCAGCCACGTTCCCCGTGCTTCAAGTTGAATTTCCATTTCAATATCAGTGACATGTCATCGCAGATGCAGGCCAGCGGTAAAGTAGGTTGGCTGTATCGCGTGGTTGCCGCGGGCAACGTGTCCAGCGATGCGCCGCTGGAGCTGGTTTCGCGGGTGAGCGATATTTCGGTACGTGAAGCGGCGGCGATTGCCTGGCATATGCCGTTTGACGATGAGCAGTACCACCGTTTGCTGTCGGCAGCAGGATTGTCGACCAGCTGGACCAGAACGATGCAGAAGCGTCGGTTAAGCGGTGTGATTGAAGATAATTCGCGGCGATTGTGGGGCGCGTAAACGCCCTCTCCGTTGCGGGAGAGGGCGGAGTAACGTCTTAATCTCGTTTGTATAGCGGCAGCCAGATGGTCAGGCGCAGGCCACCAAGCGGGCTGTCGTCTGCCTTCACCCAGCCACGGTGCTGCTGAATGGCGGTTTCAACAATCGCCAGTCCCAGCCCGGTACCGCCAGATTCACGATCGCGAGCCTCGTCGGTACGGTAGAACGGACGGAAGATTTGCTCTCTGTCCTCCGGACTGACGCCCGGACCATCGTCATCAACGTTTATCGTAATGCCGTCTTTATCCACCGCAAACGCCACCGAGATTTTGGTGTGCGAGTAACGCAGGGCGTTGCGAACGATATTCTCAAACGCACTTTCCAGCGCATTCGGGTTACCGTACAGCGGCCACGGGCCAGGTGGATATTCCACGGTAAACGATTTGCCCATTTGCTCAGCCTCAAAGGCCGCGTTGTCGAGCACTTCACCCCAGAGCTGGTTCGCCTTCAGGGTTTCGCTGACCAGCGCGTTCTTTTGCTGATTGCGCGACATGACCAGCAGATCGTTGATCATGCTGTCCAGACGCTGAGCCTCGGTTTCAATACGTGCCAGCTCTTTGCTCTCACCCGCGCGGCGTCGCAGCAGCGCGGTGCCCAGCTGCAGGCGCGTTAACGGCGTACGCAGTTCGTGCGAGATGTCAGACAGCAAACGCTGCTGGGTGGTCATCATGCGCTCCAGCGCGGTCACCATCTGGTTAAAGCTGGCGCCTGCTGCCAGGAACTCTTGAGGGCCCGCCTCAAGCTCCGGATGCTGTCGCAGGTTACCCTGCGCCACTTCATCTGCCGCGTTCTTGAGCTTACGCGCCGGTTTGGCCAGGCTCCATGCCAGCCACAGCAGCAGCGGTGAGCTGACCAGCATTGTGACAATCAGCAGCAGCAGAGGTCGGTCGAACAGCAGGTTGATAAAATCAGACTGCGAACTGCTCGCCGGTCGAATCAGGTACAGCTGGTAGTTGTCTTCCCCATCACGAATGGCGAAAGGGCCGACCAGTTCTACCCGGCCGTACTTTTTCTTCTGCGGATGATCGGCGTTATCGGCCTGGCCGATAAAGTTACGAATGATCTGCATCTCGCTGCGTTCTGCGCCGATCACGCGGCCTTCACTGGTGACCAGCAACAAACGCTGCCCCGGAGGGGCCCATTTGTCGATGGCGCGAAACAGCCGCCGCCACCACATCAGGTCGTTCGGCGGATCGTTCGCCAGTTCCGCTTCGACGTGCTGCTCGATCATCATGCCCTGACGCTGTTCGCTTTCCAGCAGTTCGGTCATCTGGCGTGAGTCGAGCTTTGGCAACATCAGAACCAGCATCAGCACCAGTGCCAGGGATAACCAGAAAATGGCAAAGATGCGTGCGGTCAAACTTCCTATCATGAAGCGGACACCATCAGATAGCCGCGGCCGCGCAGGGTTTTAAACCACGGATGGCCGTCCTGACGCTCAGGCAGTTTGCGGCGCAGGTTCGAAATATGCATATCGATTGCGCGATCAAACGGCGTTAAGCGCTTGCCCAACACTTCCTGACTCAGGTGTTCACGTGACACCACCTGCCCCAGATGCTGCGCCAGCAGATACAACAGCGTGAATTCGGTACCGGTCAGTTCCAGGGTTTGCCCGTCAAAGCTGGCTTCCTGGCGGCCCGGGTTCAGGCTGAGTGCGTCCACTTCCAGCGTTGGTGAGCCGTTATCGGTGTTTTGCTGCTGCTCGCTCCAGTGGGAACGGCGCAGAATTGCGCGAATACGGGCCACCAGTTCACGATCGTTGAACGGTTTAGGTAAATAGTCGTCCGCGCCGAGCTCAAGGCCCAGAACGCGGTCCAGTTCGCTGCCGCGAGCGGTCAGCATAATCACGGGTGTCTGGTGTGTCTGACGTAGCTCTTTAAGGGTGTCGATGCCATTTTTCTTCGGCATCATCACGTCGAGCAAAAGCAGGTCGATGCTGTCATCGAGAAGCGCCAGCGCCTGTTCGCCATCATGGGCAACCAGAACGTTGAAGCCTTCCATGTCGAGCAGCTCCTTCAGCAGGGAGGTAAGCTCCCGATCGTCATCAACTAATAAGATTTTGTTCATTGGTTTAATACCTCCGAGGCAGAAATTACGTCATCAAGGCACGCTAATCCATGACTTTACGTTGTTTTACACCCCCTGACGCATGTTTGCAGCCTGAATCGTAGACTGTCTCTCGTTGAATCGCGACACAAAAGTTTTTGGGAGCAAGTGATGCGCAAAGTTACCGCTGCCGTCATGGCCTCAACGCTAGTGCTAAGTGGATTTAGCCAGGCAGCTGAAGTCGTCACCGGCGTTAACTGGCACCCGACTGAAGGGAGTGCGCAGCGAAACAGCCAGGGACATATGTTTGACGGCATAAGTTTAACCGAACATCAGCGTCAACAGATGCGGGATTTAATGCACAGGGCCAGGCACGAACGCCCGCCCGTGAGTATCAACGAAATGGAGACAATGCATCAGCTTGTCACCGCCGAAAAATTTGATGAAACCGCTGTCCGCGCTCAGGCAGAAAAGATGGCGCAGGAGCAGGTTGCTCGCCAGGTCGAAATGGCGAAGGTACGCAACCAGATGTACAACCTGCTAACACCGGAGCAGCAGGCGGTTTTACAAGAGAGACACCAGCAACGAATGGACCAGTTGCGTGAAGTTGCACGGATGCCGCAGAGCTCTGCGATAACAGTTTCAAGTAGCAATACCCGTAGCAACCAGTAACAAACCCTGTTTTCCTTGCCATAGACACCATCCCTGTCTTCCCCCACATGATGTGGGGGTTTTTTTTGTCCTTTATTTAGCAAATTCTCCGCTAAAGCGATCCGCTATACTAGCCCCAGAGAACCTCTGGAGCGCATATGAATCAATCCTATGGCCGGCTGATTAGTCGGGCGGCAATTGCTGCAACGGTGATGGCATCGCTGTTGCTGGTGATAAAAATTTTCGCATGGTGGTACACGAGTTCCGTCAGTATTCTGGCGGCGTTGGTCGATTCGCTGGTGGATATTGCGGCATCGCTGACTAACCTGCTGGTGGTGCGTTATTCACTGCAGCCCGCCGATGAAGAGCACACCTTCGGTCATGGGAAAGCGGAATCGCTGGCGGCATTGGCGCAAAGTATGTTTATTTCTGGATCGGCGCTTTTTCTGTTCCTGACCGGTATCGACCATCTGGTGCGTCCGGAACCCATGAATCAGCCGGGAATCGGGATTATTGTCACTATTATCGCGCTTTTTAGCACCATTGTGCTGGTGACGTTTCAGCGCTGGGTGGTGCGCCGCACGCAAAGCCAGGCGGTGCGCGCAGATATGCTACATTATCAATCAGATGTTATGATGAACGGTGCCATTCTGGTCGCGCTGGGGCTGTCGTGGTACGGCTGGCACCGGGCTGATGCGCTGTTTGCATTAGGTATTGGCGTCTATATTTTATATAGCGCATTGCGTATGGGTTATGAAGCGGTGCAGTCGCTGCTGGATCGCGCGTTGCCAGACGAAGAGCGCAAAGAAATTATCTCTATCGTGACGAGCTGGCCAGGCGTCAGTGGGGCTCACGATCTTCGCACGCGGCAGTCAGGGCCGACCCGCTTTATTCAGATTCATTTGGAAATGGAAGACAACCTACCGCTGGTTCAGGCGCATCTGGTGGCTGAGCAGGTAGAGCAAGCAATTTTGCTGCGTTTTCCGGGATCCGATGTCATTATTCATCAGGATCCGTGCTCGGTTGTTCCGCAGGGACGACAAGGGCGTTTTGAACTTTCGTAATCGGATGAAAAGGAGTGGGCCTGGCGGGCATTTTTTGTATAATTTACCGCCGTTTGGTCTGACCTGAATCAATTCAGCACGAAGCTCTTGTTATACTATGGCTCTATAGAGTCGTTCACTCCCTTCAGGTGGGAGCGCTTCGGGCAGAAGAATTAATTATTAGCATTCCTAAGTTCAGAGGTAGTCATGATTAAGAAAATCGGTGTGTTGACAAGTGGCGGTGATGCCCCAGGCATGAACGCGGCGATCCGTGGCGTTGTGCGCGCAGCGTTATCGGAAGGACTGGAAGTTTTTGGTATATATGACGGCTACCTGGGTCTGTATGAAGATCGTATGGTTCAGCTCGACCGTTACAGCGTTTCCGATATGATCAACCGCGGTGGTACTTTCCTCGGTTCCGCTCGTTTCCCGGAATTCCGTGACGAAAATATCCGTCAGGTGGCTATCGAGAACATGAAAAAACGCGGCCTGGATGCGCTGGTTGTTATCGGTGGTGACGGTTCCTACATGGGTGCAAAACGCCTGACGGAAATGGGCTTCCCATGCGTGGGCCTGCCGGGCACTATCGACAACGATATTAAAGGCACCGACTACACCATCGGTTTCTTCACCGCGCTGGGTACCGTCGTTGAAGCCATTGACCGTCTGCGCGACACCTCCTCTTCGCACCAACGTATCTCTATCGTTGAAGTGATGGGCCGCTACTGTGGCGACCTGACCCTGGCGGCAGCTATTGCCGGCGGCTGTGAGTTCGTTGTTGTACCTGAAGTGGAATTCAGCCGCGAAGATCTGGTCGCGGAAATCAAAGCGGGTATTGCGAAAGGTAAGAAACACGCGATTGTTGCTATCACCGAACACATCTGCGACGTTGACGAGCTGGCGAAGTACATCGAGACGGAAACCAAGCGTGAGACCCGTGCAACCGTTCTGGGCCACATTCAGCGCGGTGGTTCACCTTGCCCTTACGACCGCATCCTGGCGTCGCGTATGGGCTCGTACGCTATCGACCTGCTGCTGCAGGGCCACGGTGGCCGTTGTGTTGGTATCCAGAACGAGAAACTGGTTCACCACGACATCATCGATGCCATCGAGAACATGAAGCGTCCGTTCAAGACCGACTGGCTGGACTGCGCGAAAAAACTGTACTGATTTCGCATCAGCGACAAACAAAAAGGCCTTCTCATTGAGAAGGCCTTTTTACTGTCTGGCAGCCGATTACTCGATGTCGAGCGGATCTTCCGACAGGATGATACCGGTGTTGTCGGCATACAGATGGTCGCCGGAGAAGAAGGTCACGCCGCCGAAATTGACGCGAACGTCGCTTTCGCCAATGCCTTCACCCGCTGCACCCACCGGAATAGCGGCCAGCGCCTGGATGCCCAGATCGAGATCTACCAGGTCATCGACCTGACGCACGGCACCGTAGATCACAATGCCTTCCCACTCATTCTGCATGGCAAGACGGCCCAAATCGGCATCGATCAGGGCGCGACGGACAGAACCGCCACCATCGACCAGTAGAATGCGACCACGGCCGTTCTGTTCGAGCATATCGTACAGCAACCCGTTATCCTCGAAACACTTCACCGTGATTATCTGTCCACCAAACGATGACCGTCCCCCAAAGTTGGAGAACAGCGGTTCTACGACGTTGACATCTTCCTGGTACATGTCACAAAGCTCGGAGGTATCGTATTTCATAGGCTTAACTTCAGTTGCTGCGAGAATTTTTAGTATATCGCGCCTGGCGCTCTGTTTGCAAAATCATCAATTGTTAATTGATATTTGTCAGTTACGCGAGGACCCGGCTTAGCACTATTCCCACGACAAACAACAGGTTAGTCAGCAGCGCACCTTTCACGGTTTTTTCCAGCATCGGACGCATCGCGACCGGATCCTGCTCGCGCAGAATATAGCGTGCCTGCTTCACCAGCAGCGGCGCGGCAAGAATAAACAGCCAGCCCCAGGCGCTGTGCAGCGAGATAAGGTTAAACAGCGCCAGACACAGCAGCGCGCCCATCAGCAGGCAGGCGTGATAGCGGCGGGCAAGCTGAGGCCCCAGGCGTACCGCGAGCGTGTTCTTACCGTTCTCCCTGTCGCTGTTGATGTCGCGCAGGTTGTTAACGTTCAGTACGGCGGCAGCCAGCAGGCCACAGGCGGTGGCCGGCAGGAAAATGGCCGGGTGCAGGTTATGCGCCTGCAGATACCAACTCCCCATCACGCTCAGCCAGCCGAAGAACACCAGCACCGAGATATCGCCAAGGCCAATGTAACCGTACGGGCGGGTGCCCACGGTGTAGGTGATGGCGGCAATAATGGAGAGGCCACCGAGCACCAGGAAACCAATGAAATCGCCGATACCCTGCCAGGCTGCGAACAGCAGTCCCAGGCCACACAGACAGATTAGCGCCACGGTAACGATCAGCGCGCGTTTCATCTGCTGCTGGGTGATAACCCCTTTCTGCATACCGCGCAGCGGCCCGATGCGGTCAGGCTTATCGCTGCCTTTGACGGCATCACCGTAGTCGTTTGCGAGGTTCGACAGGATCTGCAGCAGACCGGCGGTAATCAGCGACAACACGGCGACCAGCGGGTCGAAATGGCCTTGCCACCAGGCGAGCGTAGTCCCGACAACAATCGCGGCAAACGCGAGAGGTAACGTTTTAGGGCGCAGGCTTTCCAGCCAGGCCCGAGTGCGGCTAATGGGTTGCGATTCAGTCATAAATAGCGCCAATAAAAATGGGGGCCAATAGCCCCCATCAACAAAGATGAAAATGCATTTACCGCGATTATAGAATAAAACGGCTCAGATCTTCATCTGCCACCAATGCATCTAAATGTTTACTCACGTAATCTGCATCGATAGTAATGGTCTGACCGCCGAGATCGCTGGCATCGTAAGAGATGTCTTCGACCAGGCGCTCCAGTACGGTGTGCAGACGGCGAGCACCGATGTTTTCGGTGGTCTCGTTCACCTGCCAGGCGGCCTGCGCAATGCGTTTAATACCGTCCTGAGTGAATTCAATGTTTACGCCTTCGGTCGCCATCAGCGCTTTGTACTGTACGGTTACAGAAGCGTTTGGCTCGGTCAGAATACGCTCGAAATCTTCGGTGGTCAGCGCCTGCAGCTCAACGCGGATTGGCAGACGGCCCTGCAGCTCTGGGATCAGATCTGACGGGCTGGCAACCTGGAATGCGCCAGAGGCGATGAACAGGATATGATCGGTTTTGACCATGCCATGCTTGGTGGAGACGGTGCAGCCTTCCACCAGCGGCAGCAGGTCGCGCTGTACGCCTTCACGGGACACGTCCGGGCCGGAGCTGTTGCCGCCGCGCTTACAGATTTTGTCGATTTCGTCGATGAACACGATACCGTGCTGCTCAACGGCGTCGATGGCGTCCTGCTTCAGCTCTTCCGGGTTAACCAGCTTCGCGGCTTCTTCTTCAATCAGGAGCTTCATCGCGTCTTTGATTTTAAGCTTACGCGGTTTCTGCTTCTGGCCGCCCAGGTTCTGGAACATGGACTGCAGCTGGCTGGTCATCTCTTCCATACCCGGAGGCGCCATAATCTCAACGCCCATCGGCGCGGCAGCGAGATCGATTTCAATCTCTTTATCGTCGAGCTGGCCTTCACGCAGTTTTTTGCGGAATGCCTGACGGGCTGCAGACGGTTCCTGAGCGGCTTCAGCCTGGCCCCAGTTGTTCTTAGCCGGTGGGATCAGCACGTCGAGAATGCGCTCTTCCGCCATCTCTTCGGCGCGGTAGCGGTTTTTCTCGATGGACTGAACGCGAACCATCTTGATAGCAGAATCGGTCAGATCGCGGATGATAGAATCCACTTCTTTCCCGACATAGCCCACTTCAGTGAACTTGGTTGCTTCAACTTTGATGAACGGCGCGTTGGCGAGCTTCGCCAGACGACGGGCGATTTCGGTTTTCCCGACGCCGGTTGGGCCGATCATCAGAATGTTTTTCGGGGTGACTTCGTGGCGCAGCTCTTCATCCAGCTGCATACGGCGCCAGCGGTTACGCAAGGCGATAGCCACAGAGCGTTTGGCAGCGTCCTGACCAATGATGTGTTTGTTCAGTTCGCTCACAATTTCGCGTGGGGTCATTTCAGACATGGGAGATCCTTACGCTTTAGAGGTCAATTCTTCGATGGTGTGGAAATGGTTGGTGTAGATGCAGATATCACCTGCAATATCCAACGCTTTAACCGCGATGTCGCGGGCGCCCATATCGGTGTTTTCCAGCAGCGCACGGGCCGCAGCCTGCGCATAAGGGCCACCGGAACCAATGGCGATAAGATCGTTTTCTGGCTGCACAACGTCACCGTTACCGGTGATGATGAGCGAGGCGTTTTCATCTGCCACCGCCAGCAGCGCTTCGAGCTTGCGCAGCATCCGGTCGGTACGCCAGTCTTTTGCCAGCTCAACGGCGGCTTTCACCAGGTGGCCCTGGTGCATTTCCAGTTTACGTTCAAACAGTTCAAACAGCGTGAAGGCATCTGCAGTACCGCCCGCAAAACCGGCGATGACTTTGTCGTTGTACAGACGGCGGACTTTTTTCACGTTGCCTTTCATGACGGTATTGCCAAGCGTGGCCTGACCATCACCGGCAATCACAACATGACCGTTGCGGCGAACACTAACTATTGTTGTCACGAGCAGACCCCCTGGGTGTAAATCGAAATACGCGCCCCGCACAGTGTACGGGGCAGAATGCAATTATAGATGGGGGAGAATTTAGGGGTTTCAACCCCCGGCGCCGAGACGAATGCAGTTTGAGTGTCCGGCAACCTTCAGACGGCTGAGGACTCCGTCGGCATTATCTTTACCTTTCAACGGCCCAATGACCACGCGATTCCAGCCGTTGTTGGTGGTGATGCGTGAGTCAAAACCTTCAAACGCGAGCTGTGCACGCACGGTTTCGGCCTGGTCAGCGCCTTTAAACGAACCACACTGTACCATCCAGCGGCGCTCGTCTTTCTTCTCCGCCGTGGCTTTTGGTGCTTCTGGCTCACGGGTAACCGGTGCGGCCTGCTGCGCTTTTGGCTGCTGTGCGGCCGTGTGCGCAGGGGTCTGCAACAGATCCTGGTACGGCTGCTGGCTGGTCGTGGCCGCTTTTGGCGGCGGGGTCTGACGCGGTGGCGTCTGTACCGTCTGTGTCTGCTGGTATGGCTGCTCCGCTACACGAGGAGCGGTGCGCGGCTGCTGTACCGGCTGAGTTTGCGACCACTGCTGCTGTGTCTGCTGTTGTTGCGCCTGGTTTTGCTGTTGAGCTAAACGCTGACGCTGCAACGTCTGCTGACGCTGCGCCGGGGTCTGTTCATTCCACGGGACTTCGGTCAGCTGCGTTGGCTGCTGGCGCATATCTGCCTGCATTTGTGCGAGCAACTGGCGCTGCTCATCCGTCAACTGCTGAGCGTTTTTCACTTCGCCGCCGGCAGAAGGTTCCGTTGGCGCACGGACGCCTGGCTGACGTGTTTCCAGCTCTTTAATGTAACGCCAGCGCTCTTCCGGTTTTGGCGGAAGGCCGTTACCCGTCACCTGACGACCCTGCAGGGTGTCAGCTTCCTCTTTCTTGTGGTGGGTAATAAAGTACAGGCCACCGATAAAGGCCACCAGCACCGCTGCCGCAATGGCAACCATAGCGGGTGAAACGGAAGGAAAGCTGCTTTGCTTTTTCCTCGAGTTCCGTGAGGGGCTCTTTTTGCGCCGCGAAGGAGCCGGTTGGCTGCGGCGTACATAATCTCGTTGTGCCACTATCGTTTCGCTGTATTTATTCGTTCATCAGCCCGCCATGTTACTTAAGCGGCGGGGCTTTGACCAGAAGACCGAGTCCGAAAGCTATTTACTTTAGGGGTTTATTTTTCGTGTGCTGCCGCGAACGACCAGTTCACAGTCCAGCAGGCGCGATCCGCTACTGACGTTTTGCCCGTGGAGCTGGTCAAGTAACAGTAGCATCGCTTCCTGACCAATGCGGAAACGCGGCTGCGCTACGGTGCTGAGCGGCGGGTCGCAAAACTCGGAAAGTGAGATGTTATCGAAGCCGATAATCGACAAATCTTCCGGTACCCGGATCCCGTGACGCTTTGCCCACGAGAGCGCGCCGAGCGCCATGATATCGCTATGGCAGAAGACCGCCGTTGGCGGTTTTGGCAGCGCCATCAGCTGAGCCAGCGCCTGACCGCCCGCTTCAAAGGAGAAATTGCCGCGCGCAATATAGTGGGGGTCAACCGTTAAGCCGCTGCGGCGCAGGGCCTGCACGTAACCCTGCAGACGATAATGGCACAGCGGCATCTCTTCTGGCCCGGCGATACAGCCAATTCGCTGATGCCCCAGCTCATGAAGATAATTCACCGCGTTAAACGCCGCCGTCAGGTTATCGATATGCACCGTTGGCAGTTCCAGTTCTGGCGCAAATTCGTTGGCCATCACCATCGGGGGCAGATTCCGTTGCTCCTCAATGCTGGCATCAAACGGCAGGCGAGAGCCGAGCAGCAGCATGCCGTCAATTTGTTTGGTAATGATGAGATCGATGAAGGTTTTTTCCTGCTGATTCTGATGGGCGCAGTCGCCAATCAGCACCAGGTAACCCTGCTGGGCCGCCGTCACTTCGATACCGCGAATGATTTCGCTGAAGAAGGGGTCACAGATATCCGGCACAATCACCAGAATCGTTCGCGACTCATTGCGCTTCGTGTTGCGCCCGAGGGATTGCGGGAGATAACCCACCTCCAGCGCCGCCTGCTGCACGCGGTTACGGGTACTCTGCGACACTTTATCGGGATTCATTAACGCGCGGGACACGGTTGCCGTCGAGACGTTTGCCTTGAGGGCGACGTCCTTCATGGTTGCTGAGACAACCTCTTTTTTGGGTTTCACCTGAACTCTCCTCGCTGATGGGCGCAGAGACATCCGCTGTCTCTGACATCAGCCCACATTTTTATCAGATAGTTAAGCAGGGGAGTTACAGAATTTTCATGAAAAGTGTGATGAATGTTGAATTTATCGATCTGGCTCGCAGCATCGGGCATTAGCCTTCAATGGGGTCAACGTCCAGCACCCATTTTACCTTGCGGGATTCCGGCAGCGTATTGATGAGCACCAGGGTTCCGCTAACGATGTGCTGCAGACGAATGCGTGACGGATGCTGCAGCAAAATTTGCCAGCGCCAGCGGCCCCCGCGTTTTGGCGCCAGCGCCGGAACCGGGCCCAGTACCCACAGCTTGTCGTCCGCCAGCGGGCTTGCCTGGATCAGGTTACGCAGTTGCTGAAGAAACTGCGGTGCCTGCTGATTGTTGTGATCTTCGGCGCGGATAAGCACGTGGCTGGTCCACGGCGGAAGCTGCATGGTCTGTCGTTCTGCCAGCGCCTGTTGAGCAAAGGCGTCGTAGCCCTGGTGGAGCAGGGTTTGTAGCAGCGGGTGTTCCGGGTGGTGCGTTTGCAGGATAACTTCCCCCTGCTTGCCAGCGCGTCCGGCACGCCCCGAAACCTGAGTATAAAGCTGGGCGAAACGCTCGGCGGAACGGAAATCGGCGGAGAACAGCGCGCCGTCAACGTCGAGCAGTGACACCAGCGTGACGTCGGGGAAATGGTGCCCTTTTGCCAGCATCTGGGTGCCAATCAGGATACGTGCACCGCCGCGATGTACTTCCGCCAGATACTGCTCCAGCGCGCCCTTACGGCTGGTGGTATCGCGGTCGATGCGGGAGACCGGTACGCCCGGGAACAGCGGCGCCAGCGCCTGCTCCAGCTGTTCCGTGCCCAGCCCTACCGGCACCAGGTGCGTGGAACCGCATGAGGGACACTGGCGAGGAACCGGTCGTTGGCTGTCACAATGGTGGCAGCGCAGATGCTGCTGCGCCTGGTGCAGCGTGTAATAGCTGTCGCAGCGCGGACATTCGGCAATCCAGCCGCAGTCGTGGCACAGCAGCGCCGGGGCGAATCCGCGACGGTTCAGGAACAAAATCACCTGGTTATCCGCCTGCAGGTGCTGGCGCATACGGCTTATCAGCGCAGGAGAGAGCCCCGCCTGCAGCTGCTGGCCTTTCATATCCAGCACGTGCTGATTTGCCGGACGCGCGTTACCGGCACGCTGGGTTAAGCGCAGCTGGCGATACTTGCCCTGGCGGACGTTGTGTAGCGTTTCCAGCGCCGGGGTAGCGGAGCCGAGGATGATAGGGATTTGCTCGCTGTGCGCCCGGTATACCGCCAGGTCGCGGGCGTGATAGCGCCAGCCTTCCTGCTGCTTGTAGGAGCTGTCGTGCTCTTCGTCGATGACGATAACGCCGAGATTTTTGAACGGGGTAAACAACGACGAGCGGGTGCCGATGACAATTGCCGCCTCGCCGTTTTTGGCCTTCAGCCACGCCGAAAGCCGTTCGCTGTCGTTAAGCCCGGAGTGCAGAACCTCAACGGGCGCGTTAAAACGTTCACGAAAACGGGCGATGGTTTGCGGGGTCAGGCCGATTTCCGGCACCATCACCAGCGCCTGTTTGCCCTTTGCCAGCACGTTTTCCAGTACGCTCAGATAGACTTCGGTTTTGCCGGAGCCGGTAACCCCGGCCAGCAGCCAGGCGGAAAACCGATCGGATTCGCTATGAATAGCGCCCACGGCGGTGGCCTGCTCGGTATTGAGCCGCAGACGTTCACCGGCCACCGCGTAGCCGTCGCGCCAGTCGGTCATCGCCGGTGCTTCAGAGCCTAGTTCACTCAGGCCTTTTTTGCGCAGCGCCTGGAATCCCGCTTCGTCGAGCTCAAGCTCAGCCACCTGGTGACGCCAGATTTTTCCGGTGCGTAAGGCTGCCAGCGCGCGCTGCTGTTTTGCCGAACGCTTCAGCGAGTTGATATCGACGACCTGGCCCTCTTCCGTGGCAAACCAGTACCACAGCGGTGCGGCGCTGGCCGGTTTGCCCTGGCGCAGAGGAATGGGCAGGGCGTGAAACAGCACGTCACCCACCGGGTGGTGGTAATATTCTGCCGCCCACAGCAGCAGCCGCCAGACCGAGTGCGAATAAACCGGCTCGCCGTCCAGCACTTCAACAACGCTTTTAAGCTCCGCCAGCGGCAGCTCGCTCTGTTCGCTTACCGAAACCACAATGCCCACGCGCTCCTGCTTACCAAACGGTACTCGCACACGACACCCGGCTTTGGCGCTCATGCTGTCGGGCAGCAGATAATCAAAGGTGCGGGGCAGCGGAACGGGCAGGGCAACGTGAGCGACGGGCATCGAATCTTCCTGACTTGAAATGTGGCGCGTTAGTATACACATTAGTAACCAGTGACGTGCGGATCAGTTTGCATACGACGGTCAGATTCTGTATGATTCGCCGCCTTTGGTGCACATTAATCTCGCATCAACAACTATATTATTAACATCGCGTGGTGTCTGGCGTTAGGGCCGGAAGAGCGACGCGGCCTTAACTGAGGTTCTCCCATGAAAAAAGGTATTCACCCGAATTACGCAGAAGTTACTGCAACTTGTTCTTGCGGTAACATCATCAAGATCAACTCCACCGTGGGTCACGATCTGAACCTGGACGTGTGCGGCAAATGCCACCCGTTCTACACTGGCAAGCAGCGTGACGTTGCTACCGGTGGCCGTGTTGACCGCTTCAACAAGCGTTTCAGCATCCCGGGCGCTAAATAAGCAACCCGAAAAAAAAGCGCCGCAAGGCGCTTTTTTTGTATCTGAAACTCAGTATTCCCACGTCTCCGGGTCGATCCCCAGCTCACGCATAATCACTTTCGCTTCTTCCGGAATTTCGTCGCTACGCTCTTTGCGCAGATCGTTATCATCAGGTAACGGTTGACCGGTAAACGCATGCAGGAACGCTTCACACAGCAGTTCACTGTTGGTGGCATGACGCAGGTTGTTCACCTGACGACGAGTACGTTCATCGGTGAGGATTTTTAACACCTTCAGAGGAATGGAAACTGTAATTTTCTTTACTTGTTCACTCTTCTTACCGTGCTCAGCGTATGGGCTGATATATTCGCCGCTCCATTCAGCCATGAGATACCTTTAATCCTCTCTGTCATTAATAAAAGGTCCTGAACCGACCGTTCAGACCATAAACGCGCGTAGTTTACCGTAGAGGCACGACGGTGACACGAATAATGCCTCTGTAGATGTGCGCTAATGCATATAATTTTAACGGCTATTTGCCATTTGCTCAATCTATACGCAAAGAAGTTTAGATGTCCAGATGTATTGACGTCTATTGTTGCAGTGGTTAATCTGTGGCCTGACTTTTCACAGACATTGCCAGGAACGAAGCTCTATGACGCGTAAACAGGCCACCATCGCAGTGCGTAGCGGATTGAACGACGACGAACAGTATGGCTGTGTTGTCCCGCCGATTCACCTCTCCAGTACCTATAATTTCACCGGTTTTAATGAGCCACGCGCCCACGATTACTCCCGTCGCGGTAACCCGACGCGTGATGTCGTACAGCGTGCGCTGGCGGAACTTGAGGGCGGCGCGGGCGCCGTACTGACTAACACCGGGATGTCAGCGATTCATCTGGTGACCACCGTGTTCCTGAAACCTGGCGATCTGCTGGTGGCACCGCACGACTGCTACGGCGGCAGCTACCGCCTGTTCGATAGCCTGGCAAAACGCGGCTGCTACCGGGTGCTGTTTGTCGATCAGGGTGACGATCAGGCGCTGAAAGCGGCGCTGGCGGAAAAACCGAAGCTGGTTTTGGTGGAAAGTCCGAGCAACCCATTGTTGCGCGTCGTGGATATTGCGAAAATCTGTGGTCTGGCGCGTGAGGCCGGAGCCATCAGCGTGGTTGATAACACCTTCCTGAGCCCGGCGCTGCAAAACCCGCTGGCGCTGGGTGCGGATCTGGTGCTGCATTCCTGCACCAAATACCTGAACGGCCACTCAGACGTTGTGGCAGGTGTGGTGATTGCAAAAGACCCGGAAATCGTCACCGAACTGGCATGGTGGGCGAATAATATTGGCGTGACCGGCGGCGCGTTCGACAGCTATCTGCTGCTGCGTGGCCTGCGTACCCTGTCGCCGCGTATGGAAGTGGCTCAGCGTAACGCTCAGGCGGTAGTTGAGTTTCTCAGGAAGCAACCGTTGGTGAAAAAGCTGTATCATCCTTCCCTGCCGGAAAACCAGGGGCATGAGATTGCCGCGCGCCAGCAAAAAGGCTTTGGTGCGATGCTGAGTTTTGAGCTGGATGGTGATGAGCAGACGCTGCGTCGTTTCCTTGGCGGGCTGTCGCTGTTTACGCTGGCGGAGTCGTTAGGCGGGGTTGAGAGCTTGATCTCCCACGCGGCGACCATGACGCACGCTGGCATGGCGCCGGAAGCGCGCGCCGCGGCAGGTATTTCTGAGACGCTGTTACGTATCTCAACCGGTATTGAAGATTGTGAAGATTTAATTGCCGATCTGGAAAATGGCTTCCGGGTCGCAGCAGAGGAATAAACATGAGTGTGATTGCGCAGGCAGGGGCGAAAGGTCGTCAGCTGCACAAATTTGGTGGTAGTAGCCTGGCGGATGTGAAGTGCTATCTGCGTGTTGCGGGCATCATGTCGGAATACTCTTTGCCGGGCGATATGATGGTCGTCTCTGCGGCCGGGAGCACCACCAACCAGCTGATTAGCTGGCTGAAATTAAGCCAGACTGACCGTCTTTCTGCGCATCAGGTTCAGCAGTCGCTACGTCGCTACCAGAGCGAACTGATTAGCGGCCTGCTGCCGGGCGATATCGCCGATCGCCTGATTGCCCTGTTTATTCAGGATCTTGAACGCCTGGCGGCGCTGCTCGACAGCGGCATCACCGATGCGGTATACGCGGAAGTGGTGGGCCACGGTGAAGTGTGGTCAGCGCGCCTGATGGCGGGCGTGCTGCAACAGCAGGGGATGGAAGCCGCCTGGCTCGACGCCCGTGAATTCCTCCGCGCTGAACGCGCCGCACAGCCGCAGGTTGATGAAGGCCTCTCTTACCCGCTGATGCAACAGCTACTGGCGCAGCATCCGGGTAAACGCCTGGTGGTGACCGGGTTTATCTCCCGCGACAGCCACGGTGAAACGGTGCTGCTGGGGCGTAACGGTTCCGACTACTCCGCGACCCAGGTTGGTGCACTGGCAGGGGTTTCCCGCGTCACTATCTGGAGCGACGTGGCCGGGGTATACAGCGCCGACCCGCGTAAAGTGAAAGATGCCTGTCTGCTGCCGTTGCTGCGTCTGGATGAGGCCAGCGAGCTGGCGCGTCTGGCGGCTCCGGTGCTGCACGCTCGTACTCTGCAGCCGGTTTCCGGCAGCGATATCGATTTGCAGCTGCGCTGCAGCTACACCCCGGATCAGGGCTCAACCCGTATCGAGCGCGTGCTGGCCTCCGGCACCGGGGCCCGGATTGTGACCAGCCACGACGACGTGTGCCTGATTGAGTTCCACGTTCCGGCAAGCCAGGATTTTAAGCTGGCGCATAAAGAGATAGACCTGGTTCTGAAGCGCGCTGGCGTGCGTCCGCTGGCCGTTGGCGTTCACGCTGACCGCCAGCTGCTGCAGTTCTGCTACACCTCCGAAGTAGCGGACAGCGCCCTGAAAATGCTGGATGAAGCCGGTCTGCCGGGCGAACTGCGTTTGCGTCAGGGTCTGGCGCTGGTGGCAATGGTGGGCGCCGGGGTAACCCGTAATCCACTGCACTGTCATCGCTTCTGGCAGCAGCTGAAAGGGCAGCCGGTGGAGTTTACCTGGCAGTCGGAAGAGGGCATCAGCCTCGTGGCGGTGCTGCGCACTGGCCCAACGGAAAGCCTGATCCAGGGCCTGCACCAGTCACTGTTCCGCGCCGAGAAGCGCATTGGCCTGGTGTTGTTCGGCAAAGGAAATATTGGTTCCCGCTGGCTGGAGCTGTTTGCCCGCGAGCAGAGTACGCTCTCGGCGCGTACCGGTTTTGAATTTGTGCTGGCCGGGGTGGTGGATAGCCGCCGCAGCCTGCTCTCATACGAAGGCCTGGACGCCAGCCGTGCAATGGCGTTTTTCAACGATGAAGCGGTAGAACAGGATGAAGAATCGCTGTTCCTGTGGATGCGCGCCCACCCGTACGATGACCTGGTGGTGCTGGACGTGACCGCAAGCGAACAGCTGGCGGATCAGTATCTTGATTTTGCCAGCCACGGCTTCCACGTTATCAGCGCCAATAAGCTGGCGGGAGCCAGTGCAGGCGACAAGTATCGCCAGATCCACGACGCGTTTGAGAAGACCGGCCGCCACTGGCTGTACAACTCCACCGTAGGCGCGGGGCTGCCTATCAACCATACGGTTCGTGACCTGCGCGACAGCGGCGATACCATCCTCGCTATCAGCGGTATTTTCTCCGGTACCCTGTCGTGGCTGTTCCTGCAGTTCGACGGTACGGTACCGTTTACCGAACTGGTGGATCAGGCCTGGCAGCAGGGGCTGACCGAACCCGATCCGCGCGTTGACCTTTCGGGGAAAGATGTGATGCGCAAGCTGGTGATCCTGGCGCGCGAAGCGGGCTACGATATCGAGCCGGATCAGGTGCGAGTTGAATCGCTGGTTCCGGCACACTGCGAAGGCGGCTCTATCGATCACTTCTTCGAGAATGGCGACGAGCTGAACGAGCAGATGATCCAGCGTCTGGAAGCCGCCCGTGAAATGGGCCTGGTGCTGCGCTACGTGGCTCGCTTTGATGCTAACGGTAAAGCACGCGTTGGCGTAGAGGCGGTGCGTCCGGAGCATCCGCTGGCCTCGCTGCTGCCGTGCGACAACGTCTTTGCCATTGAGAGCCGCTGGTACCGTGATAACCCGCTGGTTATCCGCGGCCCGGGTGCGGGTCGCGACGTGACCGCCGGTGCGATTCAGTCGGACATCAACCGCCTGGCACAGCTGCTGTAGTTTTTCCCCTTACCCCCACTCTCTTCCTGTACGAGCGAGTGGGGGCATCAGACCTTGTCTTCTCCCGCCATGAATTTTTTTCATCTTCGCTGAGCATTCCTCACCACCAATCGCTATTTTTATGTTGACGCCCCCTGGCTTTTCCGTCATTTTTACATCTGGACGTCTAAACGTATAGAAGTTCACAACACAACAAATAACGACATGCGATTGATGAGGTAAGGTATGAGCTTTTTTCACGCCAACCAGCGGGAAGCCCTGAATCAGAGCCTGGCAGAAGTTGAAGGCCGGATTAACGTTTCATTTGAATTTTTTCCGCCGCGCACCAGTGAAATGGAGCAGACCCTGTGGTCCTCTATCGACCGTCTGAGCAGCCTGAAACCGAAATTCGTTTCTGTGACCTACGGTGCGAACTCGGGCGAGCGCGACCGCACGCACAGCATCATCAAAGGTATTAAAGATCGTACCGGTCTGGAAGCCGCGCCGCACCTGACCTGCATCGATGCCAGCCGTGCTGAACTGCGTACTATCGCCCAGGATTACTGGAACAACGGTATTCGTCATATCGTGGCACTGCGTGGCGATCTGCCACCGGGCAGCGGTAAACCGGACATGTACGCAGCAGATCTGGTTGCCCTGCTGAAAGAAGTGGCGGACTTTGATATCTCCGTGGCGGCCTATCCGGAAGTGCATCCGGAAGCGAAAAGCGCGCAGGCGGATCTGCTGAATCTGAAGCGTAAGGTCGATGCCGGTGCAAACCGTGCCATTACCCAGTTTTTCTTTGATGTTGAAAGCTACCTGCGCTTTCGCGATCGCTGCGCGGCGACGGGGATTGATGTCGAAATCATTCCGGGGATCCTGCCGGTCTCCAACTTCAAGCAGGCGAAGAAGTTTGCTGATATGACTAACGTGCGCATCCCGACCTGGATGGCAAAAATGTACGAAGGTCTGGACGACGACGCGGAAACCCGCAAACTGGTCGGCGCGAACATCGCGATGGACATGGTGAAAATTCTAAGTCGGGAAGGGGTAAAAGATTTCCACTTCTATACGCTCAACCGCGCCGAAATGAGCTACGCCATCTGCCACACGCTGGGTGTTCGCCCGGCGGTCTGAATAAGAAAAACCTCAGATAAACTGAGGTTTTTTTTGATCTTAACCCACCTGTACAGCATTTAATCTTTTGCCAGTGAAAAACAAAAGGCTTTGGCTATTGAATCTGTGGGTAATCTCAACTATCTCTTATTGCTGAGGGTGTATATCGTAACGGTACCACTATAAAGGGAGCAGATAGATGAGCACAGTAGACGAGAATACAGGTAAGTGCCCTTTTCATCAGGGCGGTCATGACCAGAGCGCAGGCGCTGGCACCAGTACCCGAGACTGGTGGCCTAAGCAACTTCGCGTAGACCTTCTTAATCAGCATTCGAACCGTTCAAACCCTCTGGGTGAAGACTTCAACTATCGCAAAGAATTCAGCAAATTAGATTACTCTGCGCTGAAAGGCGATCTCAAAGCACTGTTATCCGAATCTCAACCGTGGTGGCCTGCCGACTGGGGCAGCTACGCTGGCCTGTTCATTCGTATGGCGTGGCACGGTGCCGGTACCTATCGTTCAGTGGACGGACGTGGTGGTGCTGGTCGTGGTCAACAGCGCTTTGCCCCGCTTAACTCGTGGCCGGACAACGTCAGCCTCGATAAAGCCCGCCGTCTGCTGTGGCCAATCAAGCAGAAATACGGCCAAAAAATCTCCTGGGCCGACCTGTTTATCCTTGCAGGTAACGTCTCTCTGGAAAACTCCGGTTTCCGTACCTTTGGTTTTGGTGCCGGGCGTGAAGACGTCTGGGAACCGGATCTGGACGTGAACTGGGGTGATGAAAAAACCTGGCTTGCTCATCGTGACCCTGAAGCGCTGGCGAAACGCCCGCTGGCGGCGACCGAAATGGGTCTTATCTATGTGAACCCGGAAGGGCCAAACGCCAGCGGTGAACCGCTGTCTGCGGCAGATGCGATTCGCGCCACCTTTGGCAACATGGGGATGGACGACGAAGAGACCGTGGCGCTGATTGCCGGTGGTCATACGCTGGGTAAAACTCACGGTGCCGGTTCCGCAACCCACGTTGGGCCAGATCCAGAAGCGGCGCCGATTGAGCAGCAGGGCCTGGGCTGGGCCAGCAGCTACGGCAGCGGTGCCGGTGCTGATGCCATCACTTCCGGTCTGGAAGTGGTCTGGACGCAAACGCCGACCCAGTGGAGCAACTACTTCTTCGAGAACCTGTTCAAATACGAATGGGTTCAGACCCGCAGCCCGGCAGGCGCTATTCAGTTTGAAGCCGTCGACGCGCCGGAAATCGTGCCAGATCCGTTCGATCCGTCGAAAAAACGTAAACCGACGATGCTGGTGACCGATCTGACGCTGCGTTTCGATCCCGGGTTTGAAAAAATCTCGCGTCGTTTCCTCAACGATCCGCAGGCGTTCAACGAAGCCTTCGCCCGTGCGTGGTTCAAACTGACGCACAGGGATATGGGGCCGAAAGCGCGCTACATTGGTCCAGAAGTACCGAAAGAAGATCTGATTTGGCAGGATCCGTTACCGCATGCGTTCTTCCATCCGACGGCTGCCGATATTGAAAGCCTGAAAGCAGAAATCGCGGCCTCCGGTCTTTCGGTCAGCGAACTGGTGTCGGTTGCCTGGGCTTCCGCTTCTACCTTCCGTGGTGGTGATAAACGTGGTGGTGCGAACGGTGCACGTCTGGCGCTGGCGCCGCAGCGTGGCTGGGAAGTGAACGTCACGGCGGCTCGCGTTCTGCCGGTGCTGGAAGGCATCTATAAATCGGCGCACAAAGCGTCGCTGGCCGATATTATTGTGCTGGCAGGCGTCGTGGGCGTTGAGCAGGCAGCGAAAGCCGCTGGCGTCAGCGTTAAGGTTCCGTTTACGCCGGGCCGCGTTGATGCGCGTCAGGATCAGACCGACCTTGAGATGTTCGAACTGCTGAAGCCGATTGCCGATGGTTTCCGTAACTATCGTGGCGAAGGCGAAGCGGCGACCACCGAATCTCTGCTTATCGACAAAGCACAGCAGCTGACGTTAACCGCACCGGAAATGACCGTGCTGGTAGGCGGTATGCGCGTGCTGGGTGCCAACTTTGACGGCAGCCATCACGGTGTCTTCACCGATAACGTGGGCGTGCTGAGCAACGACTTCTTCGTCAATCTGCTGGATATGCGTACCGCATGGAAAGCGACGGACGCGTCGTCTGAGCTGTTTGAAGGCCAGGATCGCCAGAGCGGTGAAGTGAAATACACCGCCACTCGCGCGGATCTGGTATTCGGCTCTAACGCCGTACTTCGCGCCCTGGCCGAAGTGTATGCCAGCAGCGACGCGCGTGAGAAGTTCGTCAAAGACTTCGTTGCCGCGTGGGTGAAAGTGATGAATCTGGACCGTTTTGACCTGCTGTAAGCTGTTTGTCGTATAGTTCGATCCCCACTTCGGCGGCTGTTTCACGACAGTCGGCGAAGTGCTTTCGCCTGCTATGGCGAGTATAGTGTCCGCAGTAAAATCTCATCTCACTGGATTTATCATGGCTGTCTCAGGAAAGAGCAATCCGTTGGCCATTGGTGGCCTTATCGTTCTGACTATCATCTGGAGCTATAGCTGGATTGCGATGAAGCAGGTGACGCTCTATATCGGCGCGTTCGACTTCACCGCGTTACGCTGCATTTTTGGTGCACTCCTGTTATTCATTGTGTTGCTGCTGCGCGGACGTGGCCTGCGGCCAACGCCGTTTCGCTTCACGCTGGCGATAGCGCTGCTGCAGACCTGCGGTATGGTTGGCCTGGCGCAGTGGGCGCTGGTGAGCGGCGGCGCCGGGAAGGTTGCTATCCTGAGCTACACCATGCCGTTCTGGGTGGTGATTCTGGCAGCGATGTTCCTCGGCGAACGAATGCGTCGTCTGCAGTATGCGGCAATTGCGGTGGCGGCCGTGGGGCTGATGCTGGTGCTGCAGCCGTGGCAGCTCGATTTCTCCTCCATGAAAAGTGCACTGTTGGCTATTCTCTCGGGTATCAGCTGGGGCGCGAGCGCGATTATTGCCAAGCGCATGTACGCCCGCCACCCAAAGGTAGACCTGCTGGCGCTGACCACCTGGCAGATGCTGTACGCCGCGATCGTCATGAGCGTAGTGGCGCTGCTGGTGCCACAGCAGCCTATTGACTGGCAGCCAGGCGTCTTTTTCGCCTTAGCCTATAGTGCCATTCTGGCAACGGCGCTGGCGTGGAGCCTGTGGCTGTTTGTCCTGCGCAACTTGCCTGCCAGTATTGCCAGCCTCAGTACGCTGGCGGTACCGGTCTGCGGCGTGCTGTTTTCCTGGTGGCTGCTGGGTGAAAACCCGGGACCGGTGGAGGGCAGCGGTATCGTGCTGATCGTGCTGGCGCTGGCGATAGTCAGCCTGAAGAAACGTCAGACCCGGGTACAAAAGGTGCCGCAGCCGTCAGAGCGCTAAATGAAGCTAAAAAAAAGCCTCCTTGCTAACGCAAGGAGGCTTTTTGCTATCTGATTTGCGGGATTAGCCGGTGTTACGCATCCCCGCCGCGACGCCGGCGATCGTGACCATCAGCGCCTGTTCAACGCGCGGATCTGGCGCTTTACCCTGTTCTTCGCTGAGGCGGGAACGGTGCAGCAGCTCTGCCTGCAGAACGTTCAGCGGGTCGGTATAGATGTTACGCAACTGGATAGACTCGGCAATCCACGGCAGGTCGGCCATCAGGTGGGCGTCGTTGGCGATATCCAGCACCACTTTGATATCCGCTTCCAGCAGCGCACGCAGCTCTTTACCCAGCCCCCACAGCTCCGGTTTCACCAGACGCTGATCGTAGTATTCCGCGAGCCACAGGTCAGCTTTGGAGAACACCATTTCGAGCATGCCAAGACGCGTGGAGAAGAACGGCCAGTCGCGGCACATGGTTTCCAGTTCGCTCTGCTTGCCTTCCTCGACCACTTTCTGCAGCGCCGTACCGGCACCCAGCCATGCAGGCAGCATCAGGCGGTTCTGGGTCCAGGCGAAAATCCATGGAATGGCGCGCAGGGACTCCACGCCGCCGGTCGGGCGACGCTTCGCCGGGCGTGAACCCAGCGGCAGTTTGCCCAGCTCCTGCTCCGGTGTGGCAGAGCGGAAGTACGGCACGAAATCTTTATTTTCACGGACATAGCCACGATACACCTCGCAGGAGGTGTCAGACAGCGTATCCATAATGTCGCGCCATTCGGCTTTTGGCTCCGGCGGCGGCAGCAGGTTGGCTTCCAGAATGGCGCCGGTGTACAGCGACAGGCTGCTGATGGTGACTTCCGGCAGACCGTACTTGAAGCGGATCATCTCGCCCTGTTCGGTAACGCGCAGGCCACCTTTCAGGCTGCCCGGCGGCTGGGAGAGCAGAGCCGCGTGCGCTGGCGCACCACCGCGGCCGATGGAGCCACCGCGACCGTGGAACAGCGTCAGTTCGATGCCCGCTTTTTCACAGGTTTTGATCAACGCGTCCTGCGCCTGGTACTGCGCCCAGGAGGCGGCCATCACGCCCGCATCTTTGGCGGAGTCGGAGTAGCCAATCATCACCATCTGCTTGCCCTGAATAAAGCCGCGATACCAGTCGATGTTGAGCAGCTGGGTCATCACATCGTTGGCATTGTTCAGGTCGTCGAGGGTTTCGAACAGCGGCGCTACCGGCAGCGCAAAGCCGATACCGGCTTCTTTCAGCAGCAGATGAACGGCCAGTACGTCAGACGGCGTTTTCGCCATCGAGATAACGTAGGCGGCGATAGAGCCCAGCGGCGCTTCGGCAATCACCTTACAGGTGTCCAGCACTTCGCGGGTATCTTCGCTCGGCTGCCACTGACGCGGCAGCAGCGGGCGTTTGGAGTTCAGCTCGCGGATCAGGAAAGCCTGTTTGTCGGCTTCAGACCAGCTTTCGTAGTCGCCAATGCCGAGGTAACGAGTCAGTTCGCCCAGCGCTTCGGTATGGCGGGTGCTCTCCTGGCGGATATCAATACGCACTAGCGGCACGCCGAAACACTTCACGCGGCGTAAGGTATCGAGCAGCTCACCGTTGGCGATGATGCCCATTCCGCAGGCCTGCAGGGATTTGTAGCAGGCGTACAGTGGTTCCCACAGCTGTTCGTTCTGCGTCAGCAGTCCTGCTGGTTTCGGCAGCTTCTCACCCTTCAGGCGTGCCTCCAGCCAGGCCTGGGTAGCCATCAGCTGGCTACGCAGGGTTTTCATCAGGTAGCGGTATGGCTCTGAGGCGCCCGCTTCACCGACCATCGCGCGCAGCTCGTCGGTGCAGTCGACCATCGAGAGCTCGGAGATCAGCAGGTGAATATCTTTCAGGAACAGGTCGGTGGCTTTCCAGCGGCTCAGCAGCAGCACGTGGCGGGTGATATCGGCGGTAACGTTCGGGTTGCCGTCGCGGTCGCCGCCCATCCAGGAGGTAAAGCGTACCGGAACAAAATCGACCGGCAGGCGGTAGTTGAGGTGCTCTTCGAGCTGTTCGTTCAGCTCGCGCAGATAGTTCGGCACGCCTTCCCACAGGCTGTTTTCCACCACCGCAAAGCCCCATTTGGCTTCATCCACCGGGCTTGGGCGGTTCTTACGAATTTCATCGGTGTGCCAGGACTGCGCCAGCAGCTGGCGCAGACGACGCATCAGCTGATTACGTTCGTAATCGGCGAGGTCTTTGTTATCCAGCTGTTTTAGGCAGTTGTTCACTTCACCCATTTTGTGGATCAGTGTACGGCGGGTGATCTCCGTCGGGTGGGCGGTCAGTACCAGCTCCAGCGACAGTGACTCAACGGCTTTTTTAATGGTGTCTTCAGTGAGATTGGGTTGGTCTTTGAGTCGGCGCAGGGTACGGGCAATCACTTCCGGATTGCTGGCCGCTTCGCCTTTCGGCGAAATGCTGTGGTACTGCTCTGCGGTGTTGGCCAGGTTCAGAAACTGGCTAAAGGCGCGAGCGACCGGTAACAGCTCATCATTCGACAGATTCTGCAGCGTGGTCAGTAGTTCCTGACGGTTCGCTTCATTACCTGCCCGGGACGACTTGGACAGTTTGCGGATGGTTTCGACGCGATCAAGAATGTTTTCACCCAGTGCATCCTTAATTGTGTCGCCCAGCAATTTACCGAGCATACTGACATTACTACGCAAAGCGGAATATTGTTCGTTCATGTTACCCCAGACACCCCATCTCATTTTATTTTGTTATATCCGATGCTCTGCAGCCGTGAGCACCAAATAAGCACACCGTCTTTTATAAAGCCACGTAAAAACCCCCACGTCAAATGCTGCGAAAACGGTTCAGCAACGTAAATCAGGCGGGTAATTTGCAAAATTAAATTCGTGTTACTTGAGATAAGTGATGCTTATGGAAATGTGAACAAAGTCACGGGATTTTGTTATCGAATTAACCCGAAAGGAGTAGGCGAGAAATCGTATTTTCTTATGGCAGATGCCGTTGAATTCGTTGCACCATCCAGGGGTAAAATGGGTTCGCCGTGGCGCGCATGAGGCCGTCGAGCCCGACGATGAGTACCGAGGTTTCACCGCGCAGCGACATCGTTCCAATGCTGATGCCGTAGCGATTTTTGGCTTCCGGTTCGCCGCCGTACAGCGCGTCGTTCATGGGGAACGGCACGGCGACGTGGGATAACGAATACATATCCTGTGGCCAGCGCAGACCGAGCGGTTCGGTCGTCTCGGTCAGTTCGCCTGCCGGAATGGTGAGCGCCACGACGTCGCTGGTGGCGTCGTCGGCGTTGGTCACCACGGTCGTGCTGTACTGGCGCGGAGGCGGCGGTAGCAGAGAGGCCACCGCGGAGTAAACCTGCGGTTTGAACAGCGGCCGGTAGCCCGCCGCCTGGTTGATATCAAAAATCACCAGTTCGCTGCCGTTATCCGGCAGGTAACGATACAGCGACTCCACCACCGCCCGGGCGCTGACCGTGGAATCCATCACCGACTGGAAGGTCAGCACCGGCGGCAGGTTACCGAGCAGGTGATCGCGGGAGGCCTGCAGGATTTGCTGCTGCAGTGATTTGGTCAGCAGGTACGACTGCCGTGCCGCGTTGACCGGGAATGAATTGTATTTAAAGGGATTAAATTCCGGCACCACGTTGAGCCAGGCCGCTTTGGCAAACGCCGGGAACACCGCAGGCAGCCCTGCCAGCCCGGCAAAGCGGGCGAAGGCGGTGACGCCAATCATCGGCGAGAGCAGCACCACCTGCTGCGGGCGGCGCAGGGATTTATCCTGCAGGCTGTCGAGGGTGTACTTCATTGCCAGCGCGCCGCCGTTGGAATAGCCCACCAGTTCAAGCGGTAGTTGGGGGCCGGTCAGGCGTGTGGCTTCGCGAACCGCGAGTCGGGTGGCGGCAAGCCAGGCTTCCCAGTCGACGTCGGTCAGCGCACCGGGAGCGGTGCCGTGGCCCGGCATGCGGATCACCACGGCGACAAACCCCTGACGCTGATACTCCTCCGCCAGCGCCCGCATGCTGTAGGGAGAATCCGTCAGACCGTGGAGCAGCACCGCTGCCCCGCGTGGTTGCCCGGTGGGCATCAGAACAAACGAGCGGTTCCAGTTGGTGTCGAAATGGCCAGGATACACCGGGCTTTGCGGATCGTAGCGGTTATAAACGCCGGCGTCATCGCTCGCTGTTTCGCTGACGTTACGCTCCAGATCGTGAAATATCGCGGCTTCCTGCTGCAGATATTCATCAAAGGTGGCATCGTCGATGGCGGCGGCGGTCATCTCCTGGCCCGTCCAGGTATGCCAGACGTGAAGCGCGGGTCCGCGCTGCGATTCGTAAACCCGCGCGGCGAGGAAAACCACCAGCACTATCGCCAGACCCATGGCGACTTTTTTCACGACTGAAGCGATGCGCGGAACCATCCATATCCATCCCTGTGGGAGTTAACAGGATGATTATCGGCTATAGCGTGGCATATTGCTCAAGTCTTTTACCCGCCAGTTTACGCCAGCTTGCCGCCAGCTCCGGCATTTTGTTCAGCGACTCCAGCTCCTCCGGCAGCAGGATCTCCCCCCACAGCGCATGCTGCACCCGGCTTAACGTCCACTTCGGTTTTGGCCGCGCCTTGAGAATGAGCTTATCGCCGGGATGAATTTCGCCGGACTGCAGCACGCGATAAAACCAGCCGTTGCGCGACTGCTGGTGCATAATTTCCGGCGCTAACGGATCGTTGAGCTTACCGGCTATTTTTTCGCAGGCTTCCCGCCCCCAGGAGACCTGCAGCTCCACGGCGCCAAGATGAAAAATATCGCCAATACAGACGTTTTTCTCCGTGAGCCCCAGTGTGGAAATATTCTCACCAAAGAAGCCGGGAGTGATTTTTTCCGGCGCGAGGTTCGGGTACTGCTCGTGCCAGAATACATAGTGCTCTTGCGCATAGTGCAGCAGGGCGCACTCGGTATCCTGATAATATTCTTTGATGCCGTTATCGGCTTCCAGACCGTGAGCGGTGATGTAGATGCTGTCGGTCAGCACCACTTTTTGTGTACCACCGGCGGGAAGGGTCACGTTGCCGTGCAGGGAGAGTAGCTTGTAATCGGGTTGCATTATTATCTCCTTTTCAATGACCTCCCACGCACGCAGGAGGTCGATACTCAGAATTTATATTCCATGCCCAGCCAGTAGTTGCGCCCCTCTTCGATAAAACCTTCGCTGTAGGCGTAGGCGGTGTCGAACAGGTTGTTGACGGACGCGTTCACGCTCACCCCATAGCCGATGTTGTAGTCGGCGCGCAGGTGGGTGATAGCAAATCCCGCGGCTTTCTGTGAGCCGTCGGTATTGCTGTAGCTTGAGGAGCGCGCTTCTTCAGAGACGGTAAAGCTGAGCGGCTCCCACGGTTTTAGCGTCAGCCAGGCGGTGAGGGTTTGCGTGGGCAGATCGGTGATTTTACCCGCGCTGGCCTCTTTGGCATCGGCATGGATCAAGCCATAGCTCATTCCCACTTCCAGCATACTGAAGGGATTACCCTTCACGCCAAGATCCATCCCGGTGTAGTCCACCCGGCCGCTGTTCTGGTTCTGCACGGTATCGGCGTCGATGTTGTGCGACAAAATGGCATCGGTAACGCGGTTGTAGTAGACGCTTGCTTCCAGTCCCCAGTCGCGGGTAATGGCGGCGTTCCAGGTCAGATCGACACCGCGGGCGCGCTCTGGCTTCAGCTGCGGGTTCACCAGCGCTATCTGGTTATAGGCCGGTTTTGAGGTGGTGTAGCGCTCTTTCAGGGTCGGGAATCGGGTGCGGTCGTAGTAGGAGAACGACAGCGTATCGGCGTTCTCGAAGTGGTATTTGGTCATCACCTGCCAGTTAAACGCGTGCTGGCTGTTGGCATCATAATGGGTGACGGTACCGTTTTTTTCGTACTTCTTCCCTTCCACGCTGTCGCGCCAGTCGTAGCTAATCCCACCGACCACGTCGAGATTGTCCATCGCCTGCCACTGGTATTCACTCGCCAGCGACCAGGTACGATCTTCGTAACGATCATACGGCGCACTCGGTGCCCCTTTCTCGCGGTGAACGTCGTCCTTCCAGTTCACGGCAAATGAGAGCAGATCGGCATCGCGCATTTCGCTCGCAAGCTGCAGCCCGGCACCGTCGCTGTAGTCGGAATAGTAGCTGTAGCTTCCCTTTTTATTTTGCAGATCCGCCAGCGAGTTATACATCATCAGCGTGTTCTGGAAGGTATCGCGATACAGGCGGCTTTTCAGGGTAAAGCGGTCGCCGAGGTGCGTGGTGCCCTGATAGTAATAGCTCTCTTTGTCGTACTGCGGCCACTGCCAGTAGCGCGACTTCTGGCTGCTGGTGCCGGCATACGGCGGATTATCCTTCTGCCCGTCCTGATTAATATACGTGAATGTATATTCGTCGTTGGCGCGCGGGGTAAAACCGACCTTCACGATGCCGCGCTTATCGTCGGCGGAGGAGTTGATCATCTTGCCGTTGCTGCCGGCAATCGGGTTGTTTACATCATGAGGCAGGCCGAGAAAATCCTGCTTTAGCTGGCTGCCGCTAAGCTGGATGTAGCCAAGATCGTTGCTCGCACCAAACGAGGCGTGCATATCCTTCGCGTTATCTTCACCCCGGCTCCATCCCTGGCGATAACCGATGCTGCCTTCAATCGGCTTCGTCGGTTTTTTGGTGGTGATGTTAATGGCGCCGCCCATCTGGTTCGGGCCCTGCAACAGGGAGGAGTAACCTTTGGAGACCTCCACCGAGGCAATATCAGACGTGAGGAAACGACCTAAATCGAGGGTACCGTCGTAGGGAATGTAGATAGGCACGCCGTCGAAGAAGATGGGCACCTGGCGGTTATCAAAGCCGCGGACTCTGACCTGCTGCTCGTTACGATTACCGGATTTTTGCAGCACCACGCCGGGGATCACGCTCAGCGCCTGCGCTACGTTCTGCTTATCCAGTTTTTCAATCGTGTCCTGCCCGAGGATGGTGGTCGTGGTCGCGGAGACCGGGCTGGACCAGACGGTCATGGAGTCGCTTTCCTGCCCGGCAAAGGCGTTATTGGTGATAGCGAGCGATAGTGCCGTATAAAGACAACCTCTGTTGACGTTCATTATTTTTATTCCATGTATTCAATGTTATATGCCGTATGCGTCCGGGCTCAGGCTGACTTTTATGTCCGCGGGAGGTGCGTAGTAAGGGGCCGAGGTAATAAAGAGTCTGATGCCACAGTCGAGAAAGCCCGCTAAGGTCGCGAGCGTGATGCCGCCGGTCAGCGCCAGCGTGCAGTCAGGCGCCAGCGACGGGGCTAACGCCGCGATCTCTGCTGCCTGAAGAGGGGTAAATTTGTCGAGCTGTAAAACGTCGGGGCGGGCACGAAGCGCGAGGCGTGCTTCTTCTGGCGTATCCGCTTCCACCACGATTTTTTTCTCCGGCGCCTGACGGCGCAGCAGGGATACTGCGCTGTGCCAGTCGTCGGGGTTATCGAGAAAACGGCGGTGATTGGCAAACAGCAGCAGGGTTTCTGCCGAACCGCCGCGGTGAATGATGCCGCCCGCCGCGAGTACCGCCTGGGTAGCCAGCATGCGGGTACCGGGGATGGCTTTGCGCGTGCAGGCGATATGCCCTTCGGGATGCTTTTCACGCAGCAGCGCAAGCATGGCGGCCATGTACTGCGACACCCCGCAGCTCCACTCCAGCACGTTTTGCACCGCCTTCCAGCCCTGATGCAGCGCGGCGGTATTCCCGCTGACGCACAGCAGCGTCTGACCGGGGGCGGCGGTTTCGCCATCCTGCATCTGGCAGTGGATGTTGAGCCCCAGAGAGTCAAGCATCTGCCGGGCGACGGCTATGCCGCTCACGCATCCGCCGTTGCGGTGATAAAACGCCATGCGGCCATGGGTGTCGCCAATGCCCAGCGCGCGGGTGGTGAGATCGCCACCGTGGATGTCTTCGAGCAGGTAGGCATCCGTTTGTGCCTGCGAGAAGAAGATCATCGGATGGCGTCCTGCGGAATGCTGTCCCAGGAGATCAGCGCCCAGTCCCGGCTGGCGGGAGCAATCTGGCCGGCATCCTGCAGCTGGTACCAATGGTGCAGGCGATCGCGCTCTTCGGCGCTAAGTTCGCCCATGCTCCAGCGCACGTTCTCTTCAAAACGCGCCCAGGTGCTGTTGTCCTGCTGGCAGTTTTTGCCGCGAATGTAGTCCACGCGAGGGTGGATACCCATTTGATACAGCACGTTAATGGCGTAGATATAGTTCGGCAGTTCCACCACCTCGCGGCCCAGCGCACGCTGAATTGCGGGGGAGACAAACGAAGAGCTGACCAGATGCGTGGTGTAGACCCGCAGGCGCGCCTGGCCGTTAAGTTTGGTCATGGCATCGCGCATGTCGGCAACCAGCGTGGAACGGGAAGCCACGGCGATATCGCAGCGCGGCAGGTCGCGCCAGTCGTCTTCCCACGCGCGGGCTATCCACTGCGCGTTGCGGATGCCCTGCGCCCCGGCGCGGCGTGCGGCGACATCAAGCATGCCCTGGCTGTAGTCGATGCCATACACCGCCTGCAGCTGCCCGGCGAGCATCAGGGAAACAGTCCCCGGCCCACAGCCCATATCAAACAGCGTTTCTGCGCCCTGCAAATCGATTTTTGCCATTAGCTGCTGCAGGTAGCTGTCGGTGGGCGAGGTGCAGGTGACCGCCATTTTCTCCGCCCGTTTGTCCCAGTGGTCAGGGGTCTTTTCCGTACGTTTCGCTTCAAGCAACTGCTGGCGGTAGAGTTCGGCAAAATCAATGTCATCAATGAGCATAGTGATTCCTTATGGTTGTGAGGCGCAGAGGTGGTGCTGGATCTGCGAAGGGGAGACCCGGTACAGCGTCGCCAACCGTTCGGCGGTGAGCTGAACCTCCGGCGGCCCCTGGGAAATCTGCCCGTCGGGTTCAACGCACACGACGCTGTCGGCAATGGCCCGGGCATGCAGCGGGTGGTGGGTGGACATCAGCAGCGTCATGCCGGATTGCTTCAGCGACTTCAGCGTGTCGAGCAGATGTATCTGATGACCAAAATCGAGGCTGGAGGCGGGTTCATCGAGCAGCAGCAGGCGTGGCTGCTGCACCAGCGCGCGGGCAATCAGCGCCAGCTGGCGCTCTCCGCCGCTGAGGGTGTTCCAGCGCCGGGCGGCCAGGTGTGCGATGCCGAGTGTCTTCAATTGCTGGTGGCCGCGCTCGCGCTCGTGCGCGCCCGGTACGGCAAACGCCGCCATGCGGGGGGTACAGCCCATCATCACCATATCAAGCACGCTGAAGGCGAAAACGCCGTCGTGGGCCTGCGGTACCCAGGCGATGGCGGTAGCCCGCTCGCGGTCTGACAGCCGGGCAACCGGTGCGCCATCCAGCGAGATCTCGCCGCCGAGCAGCGGCAGCACGCCGAGAATGGTGCGCATCAGGGTGGTTTTTCCGCTACCGTTGGCGCCCAGCAGGCAGCACAGCGAGCCAGCGGGCAGGGCAAACGAGATATCGCGTAGCACCGGATGGCGGCCATAGCCGAGGGTGGCGCGGCGCAGCGTCAGCAGGCTCATCGTGAACCTCCGCGCAGCAGAAGCAGCAGAAAGAACGGGGCGCCGACGAAGGCGGTAAGAATGCCGAGCGGGATCTCCGTACTGCTGGCGGCGCGGGCAAGGGTATCCGTCACCAGCAATAAAATGGCGCCGATCCCCATCGCAACAGGCAGCAGCTGCTGGTGGTTATTGCCGGTCAGCAGGCGGCCGATGTGCGGCACCACCAGGCCAATCCAGCCAATAATCCCGGCGATCGCCACCGTACTGGCGGTGATAAGCGTGGCGCAGACAATCAGCCCGAGGCGCAGGCGCGCCACGTTGATCCCAAGCGAGCGCGCCTCGTCATCCGAGAGGGTTAACAGATTCATCCGCCAGCGCAACAGCAGCAGCGGCACTATGCCCGTGAGGATAACGGGCGCGGCCACCGACAGATCCCGGAGCGTGACGCTGGAAAGTCCACCAAGCAGCCAGAAGGTGATAGAGGGGAGTTGGGTGTAGGGATCGGCGAGAATTTTTATCAGTGAGATCCCCGCACCGCACAGCGTGCCGAGGGCGATGCCGACCAGCACCAGCGTCAGCACCGGATCGTGACGCCGCACCCGTCGGGTGATGAGCCAGACCCCCGCCACGACCAGCAGGCCGCCGCAGAAGGCATACAGCTGGATAAGCACCATCGGCAGACCCAACAGAATGGCGGTACAGGCACCAAGACCAGCACCGGCCGAGACGCCGAGGATATCCGGCGAGACCAGCGGGTTGCGGAACATGCCCTGATAGGTGGTACCGGCTCCGGCAAGGGCTGCGCCGAGCAGCAGAGCGGCAAGAATACGCGGCAGGCGGATCTGCCAGAAGACGATGCGATCCTCAGGCGACAGCGTATCGGGTTGCGCGATCAGGGCGATCACCTGAGCAAGATCCAGATGATAGGCTCCGGAGATCAGCGCCAGCGTTACGCTCATCACCGCGAGGGCCGCCAGCATCAGGGTGAGGGTGGCGATTTTCATCCGTTCTCCACCAGCGCTTTGTACTGCGCGTCGCTGAGCGACGTGTGCCAGAACAGCTTCGCGTAGCGCGTCATGTCGGCCTGAAAACGTTGCTCAACCGCAGGGGAAAGCCAGGCGTGCAGCCGCCGCAGCCCCAGCAGACGATTGATACCCGGCGGCGCATCCAGCCAGCCGAACGGCAGACCGTGCAGAAACAATATCCGCTGCGCTTTAACTGCTTTCACGCCCTGCCAGACCGGATCTTCACGCAGATACCGGGCGGTGACCGGGTCCTGCACGAGGATAATATCCGGCTGCCAGCTGAGCAGGTTCTCCATCGACACCTGGGTAAGCCCGCTGCGTCCGGTAATGCGCGCGACGTTGCGCAGTCCCAGCAGTTCGGCGGCCTCGGTATGCAGCGACCCCTGCAGGCCCGTTTCCAGCCCGCGCGCGCCCCGGGCAGCGTAAAAACGCAGACCCGCGGCGGAGGTTTGCGCAAAGGTTTCCGCTTCCTGAATAAATTGCCCGGCAAGCTGTGCCTGAGCGGTAGTGCGTGAGGTGACGCCGAGCGCTTCACCCACCGCGTTGAGCTGCTCGGGGGTTTGCCGCAGCGCGCCGTCGAGCAGCAGCCACGGGATCTGCGTTTGCCGGCTTATCTGCCGCGCCTGCGACAGCCAGGTTTCATCGGCGTTGCCGCAGTCCACCACCAGATCGGGATGAAGGGCCATCAACCCTTCCAGCGACAGGGTACTGGCGCGACCCGCCAGTCTGCCGAGCTTTTTCAACTGGCGAATCTGCTCCGGGAACAGCCCGGCAGGCGGTTGGGATAAATCGAAGGAAGAGAGCCCCAGCAGCTTTTCCGGTGCCACCGCAAGCATCAGCAGATCGGCAGGCGCACCCGCGCTCACCACCCGGCGGATGTTATTCCCCGCAGGCAGCGTTCCCATCACGTATGAGAGCGATGAGCGCGCCCGCACAGGCAGCCCCGCCAGCAGTAGCGCGGACGCCATGGCCTGAGCAAACAGTCGTCGGGTGATCGGCATAACATTCGTCCTGACTGGTTAAAAAGCGCTATATATTTACATATACATCGCTTAAAAACTTGTTCAGTATCAAATTATTGCCGATGCACCACCGCGTTAATCACAAAGTGTTAGGCGAAGCGTTTGCGCGGTAGGTTGGGATATTTTCTGGCCGGGCGAGAGAAGTGTGCCCGGCAAGGGGGCTCAGAGAGAGATGTGTGAGCGGCTATCTTAAGGCACTCTCAATACCACTCAGTTTTTGTTTCAGCAGTTTTATTTCAGCCGGCATCTTTTGTTCCTGCTCGCCAAAGGTCATTAGCACAATACAGCCCGGCATCACTTTCACCGTCACTATAAATCAGTCAACGTCTGGAAAAGCACCCACTTTTCAAATCCGTATTACCCCTGAACTAAAAGCTCAGTTTGAAGCGGCCGCAAAACAACAAGGAATGAGTTTAGGTAACTGGCTTAAAACGCTGGGGAGGCAAGAACTGGAAAGAATAAATTCTGGAAAGGATTAATTTAAAACGAATGAGCTTTGAATTTAAATAATTCAAATATATAGGGATATTGACGTTTGAAATAACAATTTTGGCGGAAGATCACAGGAGTCGAACCTGCCCGGGACCGCTGGCGGCCCCAACTGGATTTGAAGTCCAGCCGCCTCACCGGAGACGACGATCTTCCGCGCCTGCATTGCTACATGGAGGCGGGGCGCATTATAGCTACTTTCAGTCATTTACCACATCAATTCATGCACTTTTTTCACATCATTTTGTCCCATTTTTTTCTTTTTAAGATAAATCCTCATTAAATCCGTGAGTTACATTTTTTCACACTCTTCATCCCTACCGCGATCACAGAAATCAAGAATCGTAAGTTGATAACGCAATTTTGGAATACCCGCGCCTGGGGCGAAGGTTTACAAAGTATGGAACCGGTTTCTTACGTTTCCTGCGGTACAAAGGATAAGACGATGAAGAGTGAGATTTTGTCCGTTAAAGAGAAGATTGGCTACGGCATGGGTGATGCCGCAAGCCATATTATTTTCGATAACGTCATGTTGTATATGATGTTTTTCTATACCGATATCTTTGGTATTCCCGCTGGCTTTGTCGGCACTATGTTCCTGCTTGCCCGCGCGCTGGATGCGATCTCCGACCCGTGCATGGGCCTGCTTGCCGACCGTACCCGCAGCCGCTGGGGTAAGTTCCGCCCGTGGATCCTCTTCGGTGCTGTCCCGTTCGGCCTCGTTTGCGTGCTGGCTTACAGCTCGCCGGATCTCAGCCACAACGGCAAGCTGATTTATGCCGCCGTCACCTACACGCTGCTGACCCTGCTCTACACCGTGGTGAATATCCCTTACTGCGCGCTGGGTGGTGTGATCACCGACGACCCAAAACAGCGCATCTCGCTGCAGTCCTGGCGATTTGTGCTGGCGACGGCGGGCGGCATGCTTTCAACGGTGCTGATGATGCCGCTGGTGAACCTGATTGGCGGCGAAGACAAAGCCTTTGGTTTCCAGGGCGGGATTGCGGTGCTGTCCGTCGTGGCGTTCCTGATGCTGGCGTTCTGCTTTTTCACCACCAAAGAACGCATTCAGGTGCCGCCGAGCACCTCGTCGATGCGTGAAGATCTGCGTGATATCTGGCAGAACGACCAGTGGCGCATCGTCGGGCTGCTGACCATTCTTAACATTCTCGCCGTCTGCGTGCGCGGCGGGGCGATGATGTACTACACCACCTGGATAATGGGTTCCGCCGGGCTGTTCACCGCCTTCCTCGGCACCTACTGCGTGGGCAACCTGATTGGCTCGGCGCTGGCCAAACCGCTGACCGACTGGAAATGCAAAGTCAGCGTCTTCTGGTGGACCAACGCGGCGCTCACCGTGCTCAGCGCGGCGATGTTCTTCGTGCCGATGCAGGCGAGCGTCATCATGTTCCTGTTTATCTTCGTGATTGGTGTACTGCATCAGCTGGTCTCGCCCATTCAGTGGGTGATGATGTCTGATACCGTCGACTACGGCGAGTGGCGCAACGGCAAACGCCTGACCGGTATTAGCTTCGCCGGTACGCTGTTCGTGCTGAAGCTGGGCCTGGCGCTCGGTGGCGCGATGATCGGCTGGATGCTGGCCGGTGGCGGCTACGATGCCGCCGCAAAAACGCAGAACAGCGCCACTATCAGCATCATCATTGCCCTGTTTACGCTGGTGCCGGCCGTCTGCTACCTGCTGAGCGCGGTCATCGCCAAACGCTACTACACCCTGAAAACCCCCTATCTGGCGAAGATCATGAGCGAGCTCGCACAGGGTGCGCGCCGCCATCAGCAGGAGTTTGAACAGGCACCGGTCAGTAAAGAATTAACGAACTAATTGCCTATCTCATTAGGCTATCTTGCTTGCCAGTTTGAACCTGGGCAGTGCTCAAAATCCTCACGTACTTCGTGTACGCTCCGGTTTTTCCGAGCTGTCTGTGTTCAAACTGCCTGCGCCAATTACGCCTACTAAGATAGGCAATAAGAGGACGTAGTGATGAAAATCAGTGATGGAAACTGGCTTATTCAGCCCGGGCTGAATCTGACCTGCCCGATTCAGGTGTTCGAGGTGGAACAGCAGGGTGATGAGATGGTGGTTTATGCCGCCCCGCGCGACGTGCGTGAGCGCACCTGGCAGCTCGATACGCCGCTGTTCACGATGCGCTTTTTCTCCCCGCAGGAGGGGATTATCGGTGTGCGTATCGAGCATTTTCAGGGCGGCGTGGATAACGGGCCTCATCATGCGCTGAACGTGCAGCACGGCGTACCGGTGGAAATAAACAACACGCCGGAATTCGCCGAGCTGAAAAGCGGGGCGCTGAGCGTGCGGCTGGCGAAGGGCGAAAACTGGGCGCTCGATTTTCTGCGCAACGGCGTGCGCATCACCGGCAGCCAGGCGAAAAATAACGGCTACGTGCAGGACAGCAACAGCGCGCGTAACTACATGTTTGAACGCCTTGACCTCGGCGTGGGGGAAACGGTCTACGGCCTTGGCGAGCGCTTTACCGCTCTGGTGCGCAACGGCCAGACGGTGGAAACCTGGAACCGCGACGGCGGCACCAGCACCGAGCAGGCCTATAAAAATATCCCGTTCTACCTCACCAACCGCGGCTACGGCGTGCTGGTCAATCACCCGGAGTGCGTGTCGTTTGAAATCGGCTCCGAGAAGGTCTCGAAGGTGCAGTTCAGCGTGGAGGGCGAACATCTGGAATACTTCGTCATCGACGGCCCGACGCCAAAAGCGGTGCTCGAACGCTACACCCGGCTGACCGGTCGCCCGGCGCTGCCGCCCGCGTGGTCGTTTGGCCTGTGGCTCACCACCTCGTTTACCACCAACTACGACGAGAAAACGGTCAACAGCTTTATCGACGGCATGGCCGAGCGCAACCTGCCGCTGCACGTGTTTCACTTCGACTGCTTCTGGATGAAGGCCTTCCAGTGGTGCGATTTTGAGTGGGACCCGGTAACCTTCCCGGATCCGCAGGGGATGATCCGCCGCCTGAAGGCCAAAGGGCTGAAAATCTGTGTGTGGATAAATCCCTACATCGGCCAGAAGTCACCGATTTTCAATGAGCTGAAAGAGAAAGGCTATCTGTTGAAACGCCCGGACGGCTCGCTGTGGCAGTGGGACAAGTGGCAGCCGGGGCTGGCAATCTATGATTTCACCAACCCGGAGGCCTGCCAGTGGTACGCCGATAAGCTGAAAGGGCTGATTGATATCGGTGTCGACTGCTTCAAAACCGATTTCGGCGAGCGTATCCCGACCGATGTGCAGTGGTTCGATGGCTCGGATCCGCAAAAAATGCACAACCATTACGCTTACCTCTATAACGAGCTGGTGTGGAACGTGCTGAAAGAGAACCTCGGCGAGCAGGAGGCGGTGCTGTTCGCCCGTTCTGCCTCCGTGGGGGCGCAGCAGTTTCCGGTGCACTGGGGCGGCGACTGCTACGCCAACTATGAGTCGATGGCGGAAAGCCTGCGTGGCGGGCTGTCGATTGGCCTCTCCGGCTTTGGTTTCTGGAGCCATGACATCGGCGGTTTTGAGAACACCGCACCTGCCCATGTGTATAAACGCTGGTGCGCCTTCGGGTTGCTCTCCAGCCACAGCCGCCTGCACGGCAGCAAATCCTACCGCGTACCCTGGGCCTATGACGAAGAGTCCTGCGACGTGGTGCGTCATTTCACCGAGCTGAAATGCCGGATGATGCCGTATCTGTACCGCCAGGCGGCGCAGGCCTGGGAGTGCGGCACCCCGATGCTGCGGGCGATGATGCTTGAGTTTCCGGACGATCCGGCCTGTGATTATCTCGACCGCCAGTACATGCTCGGCGATGCGGTGCTGGTTGCCCCGGTGTTCTCTGAGACGGGAGAGGTGCAGTTTTACCTGCCGGAGGGCCGCTGGACGCATTTGTGGCACAACGATGAACAATCGGGCAGCCGCTGGCTGAAGCAGCAGCACGATGCGCTGAGCCTGCCGGTATACGTGCGCGACAACACCCTGCTGGCACTCGGCAACAACACTCAGAAGCCGGACTACGCCTGGCATGAAGGCACCGCATTCCAGCTGTTTAACCTGGCCGATGGCGCCACCGCGCGCTGTGAAGTGCCAGCTGCCGACGGCACGGTTATCTTTACCCTGTGGGCTGAACGCCAGGGGGCAACCATCAGGCTGAAAAGCGCAGGCAACGCCCGCGACTGGACGGTGTGTCTGCGCAATATCGCTCAGGTTGCTGCCGTACAGGGCGCTTCGCAAACGGGCAGTGAGTGGGGCGCGGTCATTCACGCGACAGAGCAGGAAGTCACTATCACGCTGTGATCGCAGTGGTTCTGGCCTCAACGGGGGCCAGAACCGGTGATGCGCGGCACATCTTTGCAGTTACATTTCGATTACAATCCCGTTTATTTCCCCGGGGTTGCGGTATGGAACTGGAAAATATCTTTCGTGACGTCAAGCTCAGCAAAACGGAAGTCACCGTGCTGCGCGTTATCCAGGCCGACCCGGAGAAGTGCATCCGTGACGGTATTCGCACGGTAGCGGAACAGTGCTACAGCAATCCTTCTTCCATCGTCCGGCTGGCAAAAAAGCTGAAGTTCAACGGCTGGCTGGAGATGGTTTACTTCATCAAATTCAATATCACGATGCCAAAGCTCGACGTCACCAACGACGTTGAGTTTATGAATATTCAGCCCGCAGAACGGCTGATGCCGCTCCTGAACGGATTACAGCATCAGCGCATTCTCATCCACGGCAGCGGCTTTTCGCAGCTGATCGCGCAGTATATTTATAATAAGTTCCTGGTGATTGGCGTAAATGCCAGCCTGGCGCTGTGGCCCGACTATGAAATTCTTGAACAGAAAACCGCGACAACATTCGACGCTATCTGGCTGGTGTCTAAATCCGGGCGCAGCAGCTCGGCGCTGAACTGGGTGAAGGCGATTGAAGGTAAAGATATCGACCTGATTTGCCTTACCGGCGACTACCAGAGCCCGCTGGCGCAGGCGGCAGATATGTCTTTTATCATCCATGATCCGCAGAAGTATGACGACGATATCTACTGGAGCAACCCGTTCTTTGGCTACTGCATTCTCGGTTTTGAGCACCTGCTGAAGCTGTGGTTTAAGCAGGTTTCACCGGGGGCACCGGCTGATGCCCCCGCCAGATTTAGCGCCATTCCTGACCGTGGCGATCGCTGAGGTACGCCGTCACCAGCGTTTGCGCCAGTGACCAGGAGCCGACCAGCGGGTGCGCCATCAGGGCGCGTACCGCCAGCGCGCGATCGCGGTTGAGGATCGCCGTCACCGCCAGCCGCTCGTACTCTTTTACGCAGGAAATCATGTTCTTCTGCGCCACCGGTACCTGCTTCGGTGTGACCGGCTTCAGTCCCGATTTGCTGAGATCGCAGCTGATTTCAATCACGTCATCCGGTTGCAGGAAATCGAGCGTGCCGTTGTTCGAGAGTGACACCACAATTCGCTTGCTGGTGTCGCTGTTGACCGCCTCGAGGATATCGAGCGCCACGCCCGCATAGCCGCCGGTATCGGGCTCTTCGATAAACTGCTGCAGGGTCAGCGGCGCGCGGGTGTTGAACTTCTCCTGCTGCGATTCGCTCTGCATGTAGCTGTTTTCACGACGCAGGTAGTGCTTCATCCAGATATCGAACGCCTGCTCCGGATGAGCTTTCACGTCTACACTGGCAAGCTCCTGGCGCATGTCGCGGTTGATACGTGCAATCTGCTCACCGCGGGTTTCCGGCGCGTCCTGAATCGCTTTCAGCGCCACTTCCCGGTAGTAGTAGTAATAGAGATATTCGTTGAGCAGCTGCTTGTCGCACAACTGAACCAGCTCCGGCGAGAAGTACTGCATCGCGGTGTGGCGATACAGCGCCGGGTCGTTGATAAGCCGCTCGGTAACGTCTTCCCCCTTTACCGTGAAGTGGGTAAACCATGAGAAATGGTTCAGGCCGTAGCACTCTACCTTCAGGTCGCGTTCATCGCAGTGCAGAATGGCCGGAAGCTCGCGGATAAGCTCCGACGGCGCATCGCAGATACCGTACACCCGGCGCTGAAAACCGGATTTAATAATCGCTTCAGTGACCAGCCCCGACGGATTTGTGAAGTTAAAGAGGATCGCATCCGGCGCGGCGTGGGCTTCAATCAGCTGGCAATAGTTAAGGATGGCCGGAATGGAGCGCATCGCCATCGCGAAGCCGCCCGCACCGGTGGTCTCCTGCCCGAGGGTGTTGTGTTCTAGAGCAATGCGCTCGTCACGGATGCGGCTCTCATCACCGCCCACGCGCAGGGTGGTGATAACGAAATTGGCGTCCTTGATGGCCGCCACCGGATCGGTCATCAGCGAAAAATGAATATCCGGGCGGATGGTGTTAAACACGTAGCGTGCAATTTCGCCGAAGGTCGCCAGGTTATCTTCGGCGCTGTCGAGAAAGACCACCTCCTGTAAACCAATACGATGCGCATTATAAGCCAGTGATTTTGCCAGGAATGCGGAGCGGACGCCGCCGCCCCCGATTACGGTTAATTTCATGATTTCTCCCAATCAATTATTGGCAAGCCAGGTGTCCACATGTGAACGCACTTGCCCAACTCTGACGCCATAGACCACTTGTATTTCATTGCGGTTGCGCACCACGCCGTTGGCACCGGTGCTTTTTAATAGAACGTCGTCGATAAGCGTCATGTCATGGATAGCGACGCGTAAACGGGTGAAGCAGTTATCGACGGAAATAATATTCGCTTTGCCGCCAAGGCCTTTAATAATGTCGTCAATGGCGGAATGATTACTCTGGGCATGCTGTTTTATTTTCTGGCGATAATCTTCTTTGTTATAAAGTTTGACGCCATCGTCATCTTCCCGGCCTGGTGTTTTCAGATTCAGCTTCACGACCAGCGTGCGGAAAATAACGTAGTACACCGCAAACTGCCCGATACCAATCACCACATACATCGGCCAGCGGGTTAATGAAGCCGGCAGCGGCAGGTTATAAATTAAGAACTCAATGAGTCCTGATGCTCCCCACGGGCGCACGGTAAAGATGTCGCAAATCGCCTGAGAAGCGGCGGTGAGCGTGGCGTGAATAACCCACAGCAGCGGAGAGACAAACAGGAAGGTGAACTCAATAGGCTCGGTAATGCCGGTCAGCATCGAGGTAATAATCGCGGGCAGCAGGATCGCTTTCGCCAGCACCTTTTTCTCCGGCTTCGCGGTGTGATAGAAGGCCAGCGAAGCCCCGGCGAGGCCGAAGATGGTGGTCATTCCCTGCTGTGAGAAGCGCAGGGCGTCGTTCATGACCGGCGTCAGGTCCGGGTGGCGCATATAGGCGAGGAAAATTGCCTGGGTGCCGGAGACGGTTTGACCGTCCACGCTCAAGGTGCCGCCGATTTGCGTCAGCTGGAACGGCGACCAGACGAAGTGGTGCAGGCCGGTCGGGATGAGGAATTTTTCAAAGAAGCCGTATACAAACACCCCCGCCACGCCCGCATTCTTCATAAAGCCGGTGAGTGCACTGATGCCGTGGGTCATAAACGGCCAGATCCAGGTGAAGGCGATGGCGTAGAAGATAATCACCGGGGTCATGGCAATCAGGGTCAGCTTGGCGCCGCCGTACATCGAGAGCGCACCGGGCAGTTCCACCGCGGTGACCTTATTGTGTACCCAGGCGATGGTGCAGCCGAGAATAATCCCGAGAAACACCCCCATATCCACCACCACAAAACCTAACAGCTGGGTCTGGCCGGTACCGTAATATTCACCGTTAATTTTTTCAGCAATGCCGTGGGTATATTCGAGCCAGGAGTGGTTGGCGCCGAGGAACATAATAAAACACATTACCGCGACCAGCGCGACTTCGGTTTTTTTATCCTTTGCCAGCCCATAGCTGATACCGACACAGAATAATAATCCTAAATTACCGAATAATGGCCAGAACGTATCACCTAATAACTGGCCGAGATGATGTAAAAAACTGGTTTCAGGAATTAAAGTAGGGTTAGTTAATACAGAACTTAAGGCAAGAATTAAACCGATGACAGGCAAGAACAAGACTGCGCCGATCATTGCTCTGGAGAATCGTTGCATATTCTCCAGGATACGTTGACGTATTCCAGACATAGTGGTTATTCCTGATTATTGTAGGGTGTTTTTAATTATTTGAATGCACTTCCAATAAAGGTGTTATAGCAAGTCCTTAATCGCGGCGGAACCCGTTGCGGGAAATAGGTACAAACAGCCACAAAATGTGCACAGGTTTCGTGATAAGGCCCGCATAAACGCGGGCCTGGGTGGGATTATGGGGTGGGCGTTGTCGCTGGGGCTGCAACCGGGGCCGTGGTGACCACGCCGTTGTGCATCGTCTGGCTTACCTGCTGCTGGCTGGCGTTAACCGCTTTCATCTGGCCGTTCACCGTCGGTTTTAACGGTTGGCTGTCCTGCACGCTGCCGCTGGCGGTGAGCTGGATATTACCGTCGCCGGAAATCGGCAGCGCGGGCCAGCCCCAGGCCTGCAACACGTTAAGTGGTATACCGCGACCGTTGAGGCTGACGTTGACCTGGCGCTGCGGTAACTGTGATACCGCCGCGGTGGCTTCGAGCAGCCCTTTTTCCGTAAACGCGCTGAGTTCGCTGATATTGACCGTTGACGCATTGGCGGCGAGGGTCAGCGACGGACGACGCACGTCGACGCGGTTAAAGGTGGCGGCGGAACCGTTCAGCGTGGCGCTGCCGCTCCACACGCCCCACTGATGGTCTTTTATCAGCTGCAGGTTGGCGCCGTAGCCGTCGAGGGAGGTGATTTGCCACGGGAACGCCGGGTCGATATCGATAATCAGGTTGCGGTTAGCGCCAAACTTTTTCAGCGTCAGGCTGTTAAGCCACGCTGGCATTGGCGTCATCCACAGAGTCTTCCAGTTCTTCGGCAGGGTGTATTCGAGCCCGGCCACGGCGAGATCGTCGAGCGCCAGCGCGCTGTCGCTTCGGCTCCAGGTACCGGAGGTGCGCACCATCCCGCCTTCCCAGCGGGAGGTAAACTGGCGAAGCATGACGCCCTGTGGTGAGAGCTCAGCGTTCACAATCGGGTCGAGAAGGTGCAGCGAGCCCCAGATGGCTTCGCTGGCGTTCATTGAGATTTTACCGTCCTCGCTTTGCCAGCTGCCCTTGCTGAGGGTCAGGTTGCGCAAACTCAGGTCGAGATCGGCGACCGCCCAGTCCGGCCCCTGCAGGCTGGCGTCGGTGACCTCGAGGCGACCGATCTGCAGCGATGGCACGGTGGTGAGCGGGGCGAAAAAGTCGGCTATCGATTTGTCGCTCTGCAGACGGATGTCGTCGAGGCGCAGGGTGTCTATCACCCAACTGCCGTCGGCGTTGCGCCGGGCGGTGCCGGTGAGCGAGCCGCGGGCCATGTCGGCACCGAGCGTGCTGAGGGTGACCACGTCGTTATCGAGCGTGCCCTGAATCAGCACGTTGCTGGCCGGCACGCCGTTGAGGGTCATCGATCCGGCGCTCATTTCAATCGTGGCTTTTTTGCCTAATACGTTACCCGCCTCCGGCTGCCACGGGCTCACGCCGCCGCTCACGCGCTGGGCACTGAGCGACCATGCCGTCAGCGGGCTGTTAAATGCCATGTTGCTGAGCCGCAGATGGTCGGCCTCAAAGGGCAGCGGTGCGGTAGCCGGAGAGAGATTGAGGGTGCCGTCCTGCAGCAAAATGGTGTCGGCATGCAACGGATCGGTAAGCTGACGACTGCCAAGGCCGATATCCACCGTCCTCGCAACCAGAGTGGCCGGTTTGCTGTCGCGCCCGAAGGTGACGTTTTTCAGCAGGATATGTGAGGGCGAGGAGAAGCGATGATCCATCGCCTCGAAGGTCAACTGATAGCCCGTGTTATCACTCACCCAGGCGCTGACCTGGCGTGCACCCCAGCGGGTTTGCAGCAGGAAATAAGCGATAAGAATGACCACCAGCAGGGCGATGAGTAACCAGAGAATGAGCTTTCCGAGAAATTTCATGGTCTTCCATCCTGTGAGGGCACATAAGGCAGTTATGCACGATTTATGTGCAATCCTCAAGGAAGGAATGATGAAAAACAGTGTCACGGCGGTGGGGAGAACCACCGCCGTGCGGGGATTACTCCTTCTCTGGGGGGAAGACCAGATTCAGAACAATCGCGGTGATACCGCCGGCAGCAATGCCGGAGGAGAGCAGGTTTTTCAGCCAGTCCGGGGCGAACTGCAGGATCTGCGGCTGCTGAGAGACGCCGAGGCCAACCGCCAGGGAGAGGGCGATAATCAGGATCGCGCGGCGGTTCAGCGGCTCGCGGGAAACGATACGCACGCCGGAGGCCGCGATGGTACCGAACATCACCAGCGTCGCACCGCCGAGTACCGGCTCAGGAATGTGCTGGACGAAACCACTCACCGCCGGGAACAGGCCGAGCAGAATAAGCATCAGCGCTACCACAAAACCCACATAGCGGCTGGCAACGCCGGTAAGCTGAATAACGCCGTTGTTCTGCCCAAAGCAGGAGTTCGGGAAGGTGTTGAACACTGCCGAAACGCAGGAGTTCAGGCCGTTCGCCAGCACGCCGCCCTTCAGACGCTTCATGTACAGTGGGCCGGAAACCGGCTGCTCAGAGACGTCGGAAGTCGCGGTGATATCGCCGATCGTTTCCAGCGAGGTGATCATGAACACCAACATCAGCGGCAGCAGCAGGTTCCAGTCGATGCCCAGGCCGTAGTACAGCGGCGTCGGAATAGTCATGAGGCTGCCGTTGGTCGGTGCGGTGTTGGCGGGCAGCATGTCCATCAGCCAGGCGGCCAGATAACCCGCCGCCATAGCGATAACCAGCGAGGCGATGCGCAGATACGGGTTGCGCTGACGGTTAAGAATGATGATAAGAGCGAGAACGATACCGGCCAGCAGCAGGTTCTTCGGTGCGCCAAAGGTGTTATCGCTCATTGCGGCATAGCCACCGCCGATGGAGGTTAAACCAACCTGAATCAGCGACAGCCCGATAATCATCACCACCACGCCGGAAACCAGCGGGGTGATGACGCGGCGCGCCAGGTGCAGCACACGGGACAGCGCCATCTCGGTAAAGCTTGCCAGCATCAGGGTGCCAAACAGCGCTGCCATCATCGTCGGTACGTCGGCACCGCCGGTTTTTAGCGCCGTACCGCCCATGATAAGCGGCGCCACGAAGTTAAAGCTGGTGCCCTGAATCGACAGCAGACCAGAGCCTACCGGGCCCCAGGCTTTGATCTGGATGATGGAAGCCACCCCGGAGGCGAACAGCGACATGCTGATGATGTGTTGAGTATCTTCCGCCGGTAATCCCAGCGCCTGGCAGATGAGCAGCGCAGGCGTGATGACCGCCACAAACATCGCCAGCAGGTGCTGAAACGCGGCGAACAGGGTTTGAGGCAAGGGCGGACGATCTTCAAGGCGATAGATGAGTTCGCTGTTGTGAGTCTGCGCAACCGGTTGCGCACGTTCAGACTCGAGGGTGTTGACTGACATCTGAGGCATTCCCGTGGTGGAACAATTTGGAAGTGGGGGATTTTATCTGACTGCCAGGTAAAAGCAAACGTTTGCCACTGTGTAGACCAATAATTTACGCAACAGCCCGGGCAGCGGATTTTTATTTATCTGCTGCAAGTTTGGTCGCAAATTCGATGAGAGCTAGTACATTTTTTCTGTCGTTTTAGGCTGTTTTTTGATTAAAATCCGGCTCCTGATTTCTCATGAAGAGACGTAATCGGCACAGGAATAATGAAATCGCGTGTGAATGGATCATGCGCTAATAAGGAGCTTTCTATGTTTCACCTCGACACCTTATCGACGCTCGTCGCGGCCACGTTAGTGCTGCTTTTGGGGCGCAAACTGGTCCATACCGTCCCCCTTTTCAAAAAATACACTATCCCTGAACCCGTCGCGGGCGGGCTGTTAACCGCACTGGCGCTGCTGGTGCTCAAAAAAAGCATGGGTATCGAAATTGATTTCGATATGAGCCTGAAAGACCCGCTGATGCTGGCCTTCTTCGCCACCATTGGTCTGAACGCCAACCTGGCGAGCCTGCGCTCTGGCGGCAAAGTGCTGGGCACGTTCCTGATTGTGGTGGTCGGTTTGCTGCTGATGCAAAACGCCATTGGTATCGGGATGGCGAAAATCCTTGGCCTGGATCCGCTGATGGGCCTGCTCGCGGGCTCTATCACCCTCTCCGGCGGTCACGGCACCGGGGCGGCATGGAGCAAGCTCTTTAGCGAACGCTACGGCTTTGCCAATGCCACCGAAGTGGCGATGGCCTGCGCCACCTTTGGTCTGGTGCTGGGCGGCCTGATTGGCGGCCCGGTGGCGCGCTATCTGGTGAAACACTCTTCCACACCGAACGGTACGCCGGATGACCAGGAAGTGCCGACGGCGTTCGAAAAGCCGGACGTTGGTCGCATGATCACCTCGCTGGTACTGATTGAAACCATCGCGCTTATCGCCATCTGTCTGACGGTCGGTAAAGTGGTGGCGCAACTGCTGCTGGGCACCGCCTTCGAACTGCCGACGTTCGTCTGCGTGCTGTTTATTGGCGTGATCCTGAGTAACGGCCTGGCGCTGATTGGTTTTTATCGTGTCTTTGAGCGTGCGGTGTCGGTGTTGGGCAACGTGTCGCTGTCGTTGTTCCTCGCCATGGCGCTGATGAGCCTGAAGCTGTGGGAACTTGCTTCGCTGGCGCTGCCGATGCTGATTATCCTCGCGGTACAGACCGTGGCGATGGCGCTGTATGCCATCTTCGTGACCTGGCGAATGATGGGTAAAAACTACGATGCGGCGGTGCTGGCGGCCGGACACTGCGGCTTTGGCCTCGGCGCAACGCCAACGGCGATTGCCAACATGCAGGCGATTACCGAGCGTTTTGGCCCATCGCATATGGCCTTCCTGGTGGTACCGATGGTGGGTGCGTTCTTCATCGATATCGTCAACGCGCTGGTGATTAAGCTGTATCTGATGTTGCCAATGTTTGGCTGATAAAGAAAAAGCCCCGTAAATACGGGGCTTTTTTGTCGGATGCACTACGCTTATCCGCTTTCTTAGTCGTGATCTTCCCACGCCAGTGAACGTTTCACTGCTTTTTTCCAGCCGCTGTAAAGCACGTTACGCTCGGTAGTTTCAATGCCCGGGCGGAATTCACGCTCAATCACCGCTTTCTCCTGCAGCTCGTCCAGATTCTGCCAGAAGCCCACCGCCAGGCCAGCGAGATACGCTGCACCCAACGCGGTCACTTCACGCACTTCCGGACGCTCAACGCGAGCACCGAGAATATCGGCCTGGAACTGCATCAGGAAGTTGTTGGCTACCGCACCGCCGTCAACGCGCAGGGCGTGCAGACGAATGCCGGAGTCTGCCTGCATCGCTTCCAGAACGTCACGAGTCTGGTAGGCAATGGATTCAAGCGTCGCGCGGATGATGTGGTTAGAGTTTACGCCGCGAGTCAGGCCGAAGATGGCGCCACGAGCATACGGGTCCCAGTATGGTGCGCCCAGGCCGGTAAAGGCTGGCACAACGTACACGCCGTTGGTGTTCTTCACTTTGGTCGCAAAGTACTCGGAGTCGAACGCATCGCTGATGAGTTTCATTTCATCGCGCAGCCACTGGATGGAGGCACCCGCCATGAACACCGCACCTTCCAGCGCGTAGTTCACTTCGCCGGTCGGGCCGCAGGCGATGGTGGTCAGCAGGCCGTTCTCAGATTTCACCGCTTTCTCACCGGTGTTCATCAGCATAAAGCAGCCGGTACCATAGGTATTCTTCGCCATCCCTTCTTTCACGCACAGCTGGCCAAACAGCGCCGCCTGCTGGTCACCAGCGATGCCGGAGATAGGAATACGCGTGCCGCCTTTACCACCGATGTTGGTCTGGCCGTACACTTCGGAAGACTTGCGCACTTCCGGCAGCATGGCGCGCGGGATGTCCAGCGCGTCGAGCATTTTGTCATCCCAGTCCAGGTCGTGGATGTTGAACAGCATGGTACGGGAGGCGTTGGTGTAGTCGGTGACGTGTACGCGGCCCTGGGTCATCTTCCAGATAAGCCAGGTGTCCACGGTACCGAACAGCAGTTCGCCGCGTTTTGCACGCTCGCGGGAGCCTTCAACGTGGTCGAGGATCCACTTCACTTTGGTTCCGGAGAAGTACGGATCCACCACCAGGCCGGTCGCCTTGCGGATGTACTCTTCCATGCCGTCACGCTTGAGCTGCTCGCAGATGTCTGCGGTACGGCGACACTGCCAGACGATGGCGTTATAAATCGGTTTACCGGTTTCACGATCCCAGACGATGGTGGTTTCACGCTGGTTGGTGATGCCGATAGCGGCGATTTCGTCGGAGTTGATGTCCGCTTTTGCCAGCACTTCGACCAGCGTTGAGCTCTGGGATGCCCAGATTTCCATCGGGTCGTGTTCAACCCAGCCTGGCTTAGGATAAATTTGTTCGAATTCGCGCTGTGAAACGCTGACGATGTTGGCATCGTGATCCATCACGACGGCGCGGGAGCTGGTTGTACCCTGGTCGAGCGCAACGATATATTTTTTATCGGTCATAGTGTGTATCCCGTAGTCAGATTACAGCGAAGCATTTTGCTGCGATGAAGTTGATTTGGCTGCATCTTTTTCTTCAACCTCACAAACATCGCACGGCAAATGGCGGCCAATGAATTTGCGATAGCAGAACGCACCCAGTGCAGCACCGACGATCGGCGCAAATACGGGTACCAGGAAGTAAGGAATGTCTCGGCCACCGGTGAAGGCGACCTTGCCCCATCCTGCCAGCCAGGCAAACATTTTTGGTCCAAAATCACGCGCCGGGTTCATCGCGAATCCGGTCAGCGGCCCCATGGAGGCACCAATCACGGCAATCAGTAAACCAATCAGCAGCGGTGCCAGCGGTCCACGCGGTACGCCGTTGCCATCATCGGTCAGTGCCAGAATCAGACCCATCAGGATAGCCGTAATGACCATTTCTACCGCGAAGGCCTGCACAAAATTGATATGTGGGTTAGGGTAAGTGGAGAAAATACCGGCAAGCTCGAGGCTTTCGACGCTGCCGCGCACCATATTGTGCGTTTGTTCGAAGTTGTAGAAAAGATTGTAGTAAAGCCCGTAAACCAACGCCGCTGCGCAAAAGGCGCCGGCAACTTGAGAAATAATGAAAGGAACAACTTTACGCCCGTCAAAGCACGCAAACAGCCACAGTGCAATAGTAACTGCCGGGTTGAGATGAGCGCCGGAAACCCCTGCAGTCAGGTAGATGGCCATCGCCACGCCCAGACCCCAGATGATGCTGATTTCCCACTGCCCGAAGCTGGCGCCTGCTACTTTAAGCGCCGCAACACACCCAACGCCGAAAAATATCAACAAGCCGGTACCAAGAAACTCTGCGATGCACTGGCCTTTTAAGGTTGATGTCTGGCTCATAATCGGATCCTGAAGACGTAGTGAGGATTATTGTGTTCATGGAGGTCAAAGACGACCATGATGCCATGTAGGCATGGTGTTAATTTATCGTTAACGAGCAAAAACGAGAAATATCGAAATCAAAATGTGTGTACTACGTCATAAAATGAGCGTTTTCGCGCCATGGAGCACGTTTTTGAGATGTTCCTGAAAGTGTGAGCTGAATCATTTCATTAACGATTAAATTAACAATTTAGGGGTATATGCCGCTAATGCTCCAGGTCTAGACTGAAAATGCTCGCTATCCGCAATCTGCGCGGCTTGTCGCTGGACAGCAGCGCCGGGGCTTCATACAATCGGGGCCTATAGTAGTGCGCTTATATTTTCGTTAAGGCGTCGCCGGGGTTCCGGGACGAGATCAACGCCTTGCACGTTCAGGAGAGGTATGACGATGTCATTAGAAGTGTTTGAGAAACTGGAAGCAAAAGTACAGCAGGCGATTGATACCATCACTCTGTTGCAGATGGAAATCGAAGAGCTGAAAGAAAAGAATAACTCGCTGGCGCAGGAAGTGCAGTCTGCTCAGCACGGTCGTGAAGACCTGGAGCGCGAAAACGGCCAGCTGCGTGAACAGCAGCAGGGCTGGCAGGATCGCCTGCAGGCGTTACTGGGCCGTATGGAAGAAGTGTAAGACGCGGGCCCTCGCAGCACGGAGGGCCGCCGTTGTTTTACTGACGTTCCAGCAGGACGCCACACTCCATATGATGGGTGTAGGGGAACTGATCGAACAGCGCCAGGCGTGTGACTTTGTGCGTCTGGCCTAATGTCTCCAGATTCTTGCACAGCGTTTCCGGATTACAGGAAATGTACAGAATCCGCGGGTATGCCTGCACCATCTTTTCTGTCTCGGCATCGAGACCGCTACGCGGTGGATCAACGAAAATCGTTTCGCACTGGTAGCTCTTCAAATCAATCCCTTCCAGACGGTTGAATTCGCGTACGCCGTTCATCGCCTGTGTAAACTCTTCCGCCGACATACGAATAATCTGCACGTTATCAATGTGGTTAGCGGCAATGTTGTACTGCGCCGAAGCCACTGACGGTTTGGCGATTTCCGTTGCCAGTACGCGGTTGAAGTTACGCGCCAGCGCCAGCGAGAAGTTACCGTTGCCGCAATACAGCTCCAGCAGATCGCCGGTAGCGTTTTTGGTGGTATCGAGCGCCCACTCAAGCATCTGCACGTTCATCGCGGCGTTCGGCTGGGTGAAGCTGTTCTCTACCTGACGGTAGATCATTTCGCGCCCGCCCACCGGTAAACGCTCATCAATGTAGTCCTGATCGAGCATGATTTTCGTTTTGGTTGCCCGGCCAATCAGATGCACGTTGAGGTTTTGCGCACGCAGTGCATCGCGCAGGGCTTCTGCTTCCTGACGCCACTCGTCGTCCAGCTTTTTATGGTACAGCAGCGACACCACCGCCTGATTGCTCATGGTCGTCAGGTAGTCAATCTGGAACAGCTTATGACGCAGGGTGCGGTTGTTGCGCACGCCCTCAAGAATGGCGGTCATGAGCTGGTTAATCAGCTCGCTGGCTGCCGGGAAACTGTCGACGCGAATGCGCGATTTGGTCTCGCTATCGAAAATAATGTGGTACAGGTCGTCGCCGTCGTGCCATACCCGGAACTCGGCGCGCATGCGGTAGTGACTGACCGGTGAACGATACACTTCCGGAACCGGCGCATTAAACGGCGCCATCATTTTTTGCAGACGCACGACTTTCTCGGCCAGCTGCGCTTCATATTGTTCGGTAGGAAGGTGTTCGGGGGTCATGATGCATCCTGAATAATAAAAGTACGCGGCGATTGTAGGGATTGTGCCGGGGATGTCCAGACATAATGGTTAACAGCAGTCTGGACTTCTATATGTCGCTAATTGTAGCATTATGTTTCCGGTCTCCTGTGAGTGAAAAGGGAATCCAGTGCAAATCTGGAGCTGACGCGCAGCGGTAAAGACGGTGGGATGAGTGCCAGGTAGCAGACACTGCTTAATAAAGCGGGAAGTCATCATCCTTTATTCTCGATATCACGAGATCACCCCTCAGCCCGAAGACCTGCCGGAATTACGTCGCATCAGGTTTCCTCATCGCGTGCTATAGATGAAACCCGCGGCATCCTTCTTATTTACTGGATGCTTTTTATAATGATTAAAAAAGCTTCGCTGTTGACGGCATTGTCCGCCACGGCATTTTCTGGCTGGGCGCAGGACAGTGCCCCTGACACCATGGTCGTTACCGCCAACCGTTTTCAGCAGCCGGTCAACACCGTGCTGGCCCCCACCAATATCGTGACAAAAGAAGACATTGAGCGCTGGCAGTCAAAAACGGTGCTGGATGTGATGCGTCGCCTGCCGGGTGTTGATGTGGCGCAAAACGGCGGAATGGGTCAGAGCTCTTCTCTGTTTGTTCGTGGTACCGAAGCCCGCCATGTGCTGGTGCTGGTGGATGGCGTGCCGATGGCGCGCCCGGGTATTTCGAACAACTCCGATATCGATCAGATCCCGGTGTCGCTGGTACAGCGTATCGAATACATCCGCGGCCCACGCTCTGCGGTGTACGGTTCCGGTGCGATTGGTGGCGTGGTGAACATCATCACCATGACAGACTCCGCGCGTTCGCAAATTAACGCCGGGATGGGGACCAACGGCTATCAGACCTATGATGGTACCTTCAATCAGCGTTTTGGCGATACGGTAGTCACCGCTGCAGGGGCGTACCAGACCACCAAAGGGTTTAACGTTCAGCCGAATTCAACCTACCCAGGTGACAGCGATCGCGATGGCTATCGCAATAAGCTGCTGTGGGGCGGCGTACAGCACAAGTTCAACGACAATCTTTCCGGTTTCTTCCGTGGCTATGGTTATTCTTCTAACGCCGATTATGACCAGGGTAACTGGGGCTACGACGGTGGGAACGATGAACATCAGAACTACAGCCAGTCGTGGGATACCGGAATGCACTTTAACTCCGGCATCTACTCTTCTCAGCTGGTGGCTAACTATCAGCGCAGCAAAGACTACAACTACAGCAGCCAGACCGGGCGTTATGCCTCAGGCTCCAGCCTCGACGATATTGAGCAGCGTTATATCCAGTGGGGGAATAACGTTGAAGTAGGCCATGGTGCAATAAGCGGCGGCGTTGACTGGAAGCAGGAGAAGCTGCGCTCCACCGGCACGACCAGCACCGATGTCTATAAACGTGATACCACCGGCCTGTACCTGACCGGGCAACAGCAGATTGATACGGTGACGCTGGAGGCCTCTGGTCGTGAAGATCACGATGAGCAGTTTGGCTGGCATGGTACCTGGCAGACGGCGGCAGGCTGGGAGTTTATCGACGGCTACCGGACCACGCTTTCTTACGGTACGGGGTTCCTTGCCCCTTCTCTGGGACAGCAGTACGGTGCGGATCGCTTCGGTATCTCCTCAAACCCGAATCTGAAACCGGAAGAATCAAAACAGTGGGAAGCCGGGCTTGAAGGCCTGACCGGGCCGGTTGACTGGCGCCTGTCTGCTTACCATTACGATATTCAGAACCTCATCGACTACAACAATAACGCCTACTACAACGTGAAGTCGGCCACCATCAAGGGTATGGAGTGGACGGGTAATGTCACTACCGGCCCGGTGGATCACCATTTGACGCTGCAATATGTTGATCCGCGTGACGATGAAACCAATAAAACGTTATATCGCCGCGCCAAGCAGCAGGTGAAGTATGAGCTGACGGGGCAGATTTACGATCTCGGCTGGGATGTGGTCTATCAGTACATCGGTCAACGTTATGATTATGACTACGATAACTCTCGTGAGGTCAAATTGGGTGGTGTGAGCCTGTGGGATATCGGATTGTCGTATCCGGTCACCTCACATCTGACAGTTCGTGGTAAAATAGCTAACCTGTTCGATAAAGATTACGAGACAGTTTATGGCTATCAAACTGCAGGACGAGAATACACCTTGTCTGGCAGCTACACCTTCTAATCCACGTCCCACCGTACTGGTCTTTGATTCCGGTGTCGGTGGGTTGTCGGTTTATGATGAGATCCGGCACCTGATGCCGGATCTCCATTATGTTTATGCTTTCGATAACGTCGCCTTTCCTTATGGAGAGAAAAGTGAAGAGTTTATCGTTGAGCGTGTCGTTGAAATCGTTACTGCCGTACAGCAACGCTACCCGCTGGCGCTGGCGGTTATTGCCTGTAACACCGCAAGTACCGTTTCCCTTCCCGCATTACGCAAAAAGTTTGCCTTCCCGGTTGTCGGCGTGGTGCCTGCGATTAAACCCGCGGCGCGACTGACGGCGAACGGCATTGTTGGCCTGCTGGCAACGCGCGGCACGGTGAAGCGTCCTTATACACGTGAGCTTATCGATCGTTTTGCAAATGAGTGCCGCATTGAGATGCTGGGCTCGGCCGAGCTGGTAGAGCTCGCGGAAGCGAAGCTCCACGGTGAGCCGGTATCGCTCGACGAGTTGCGTCGTATTCTGCGCCCGTGGCTGCGGATGCAGGAACCACCGGATACCGTGGTACTCGGCTGCACACACTTCCCTCTATTACAGGAAGAGCTTATGCAGGTGCTACCGGAAGGAACGCGCCTTATCGATTCCGGGGCGGCTATTGCCCGTCGCACGGCCTGGTTATTAGAACATGAAGCACCGGATGCGAAGTCTGCCGACACCAATATCGCTTTTTGTATGGCGCTAACGGCAGAAACTGAACAACTTTTACCCGTTTTGCAGCGTTATGGCTTCGAAAGGCTCGAAAAGCTGGCTGTTTAGCGAGCGTTTGCACAAAAAAGAAACGGTTGAAAAGTTTTTTGAAAACAGGACTTGTCAACGCCGCAGAACTCCCTATAATGCGCCTCCACTGACACGGAACAACGGCCTACAAGCCGCCGGGTTAGCGGGGTTCAGAGATGAACGCCACAGAGAAAAGTGAA
>NZ_RBIZ01000009.1:0-79858 GCF_003634235.1 Yokenella regensburgei
TGCCGCCAGCGTTCAATCTGAGCCATGATCAAACTCTTCAATTTAAGTTTGATGCTCGTAGAATTAAACTTCGTAATGAATTACGTGTTCACTCTAGAGACTTGGTATTCATTTATCGTCCGAGGACGTTAAGAATCCATGTCACTTTGAGTGCCCACACAGATTGTCTGATAAATTGTTAAAGAGCAGTTGCGACGCGCCTTAGCGCTCTGTCGCGAGGTGGCGTATATTACGCTTTCCTCCTTCAGAGTCAAGCGATTATTTTCGCTTTTCTCTGGCAGAATTTCCGGAGAAACTCTTTCAACCCGGCGGCTTGTTTGCCGTTGTTCCGTGTCGATGGAGGCGCATTATAGGGAGTAATTCTGAAGTGACAAGCATAAATTCAAAAAAACTTATCGTTCGCTTAATTTTCAGTCTCAACGCCGAATTTTAGTGCTATTTGCTCACGAGTTGCGCGATTTGTCGGGCAAAATCGGACACTTGCTGCCAGTCGGTATACACCACTTCTTTATTCGTATCCGTTTCCCCGCCGGTCATCTTCATAATAAGACGAATCATAAAGCGGTCGTACCAGCGATAGCGGGGATAACGCAGCGCACCAGCAAACACTTCGCACTGCGTTGGCTGCCACGGCGAGTTCAACAGGAACTTGCGCGTGTAGCTGTTGGTCTGCGGCGTACGCTTCTCCGGTTTACGGGCAACCAGGTTCACGGTGTAAAAAGCACTGGGTAAGGTATTCAGTACCTGCACGTGCTTTTTCACAAAGCTGTCCAGCGATGAATGGAAGTGGCCGTAACGAATAGAAGCCCCAATCACCACGCGATCGTACTGATTCCACATGATGTTGCCAGCCCGGTGGAGGTTCATCACCTCCGCATTGACCCCAAGCTCCTTCAGTTCAGAAGCCAGAAAGGAGGCAATCTCACGGGTTTGCCCATCGCGGGTTGAGAAAAGAATCAACGTTTTCAACAGATACTCCTGTTATTCGCGCCAGAATGTTGGGGTAAACAGTACCAGCAGCGTAAAGACTTCCAGACGACCGAACAGCATGTTGGCGATAAGGATCCACTTCGCGACCGGATTCATACTGGCAAAGTTATCCGCGACAACCCCAAGCCCAGGCCCGAGGTTGTTCAGCGTCGCTACCACGGAAGCAAAGGCAGAGAAATCATCAACACCTGTGGCGATGATAGCCAGCATGCTGACGATAAAGACCAGCGCATAAGCAGAGAAGAAGCCCCACACTGCCTCAAGAATACGTTCCGGCAGCGCCCGATTACCCAGCTTAATACTATAGACGGCATTCGGGTGAACCAGACGTTTCAGCTCACGGTTTCCCTGCTTGAACAGCAGCAGGATACGAATCACCTTCAGGCCACCGCCCGTCGACCCGGCACACCCACCAATAAATGCAGAACACAGTAATAGCACCGGCAGGAACAGCGGCCAGCGGGCAATACTGTCTGTCGTAAAGCCCGCCGTAGTCGCCATCGAGACCACCTGGAAGAAAGCCTGGTTGAGCGTCATCAGCGCGGAGCCATATACATTATGGAACCACAGCATCAGGGTACAGATGAGGACCAGCGTCAACTGTACACCAATGAACATGCGAAATTCAGGGTCGCGCCAGTACACTTTCAGACTACGCCCGCTCAACAAGGAGAAGTGCAGACCGTAGTTACAGCCAGAGATCAGCAGGAAGACCGCGATGATGGTGTTAATCGTTGGGCTATTAAAGAAGCCGACGCTGGCATCGTGAGTAGAGAACCCACCGATGGCGATGGTCGCGAAGCTATGGCCAATCGCATCGAACGCCGGCATCCCCGCAAACCACAGCGCCAGCGCACAGGCGACTGTCAGCAGTACATAGATGAGCCATAGCGTTTTCGCCGTTTCGGCGATACGTGGGCGCATCTTGTTGTCTTTAAGCGGACCAGGCATCTCTGCACGATACAGCTGCATCCCCCCTACCCCAAGGATAGGCAAAATAGCCACCGCCAGGACGATGATCCCCATCCCGCCAAACCACTGCAGCATCTGACGATAGAAAAGGATAGCGTGGGGTAATGAGTCCAGCCCCACCAGCGTTGTCGCACCGGTAGTGGTCAGGCCGGAGAAAGATTCGAAGAAGGCATCCGTCACCGTCAGGTTTGGCTGCTCGGCAAAGATAAACGGCAGGGCACCAACGCTTCCCAGCACTGTCCAGAACAGGACGACTATCAGGAACCCTTCACGCGATTTCAGTTCGCGCTTTTCCCGACGGTTTGGCCACCACAGCAGTGAACCGATAGCCAGCGCGACAAAAAAGGTTTGTGTAAAGGCACGTCCCGCACCATCGCGATAAATCAGTGCCACCAGTCCAGGAACAATCATCGTTCCCGAGAATAAGATGACCAGTAGTCCAACGATTCGGGTTATGGCGCGAAAATGCATCTCTGCCGCTTCCTTTGATATACAAAAAAGTCTGGTGGGGATTATTCGTCAATCTTGAGTAATTGCAATGAACCACGACTAAAATCAGCCAGCTTCGCGGAAAAGTTCGCCACTTCCGAGGCCGGAAGCGCAACCCGGAGGCTGACATTGACCTGATAATCGCTATCCGTAATTTTCCCGGAAAACTGGCCCAGCAGCGTTTCAATCCCGCTTAACTGCCCATATTCACACTGCAAAGTATATTCAGTTAACGGCATCTTGCAGAGCGTGGTGAGCTGGCCCAACGCCTGGCTGACACCACCACCATAGGCTTTCACCAGCCCGCCGGTCCCCAACAGAATACCGCCGTAGTAACGCACCACGACGGCAGTTATCTCCCCCACGCCGCTGCCCATCAGCTGAGCCAGCATGGGTTTTCCCGCCGTTCCCGCCGGTTCACCATCATCTGAAAACCCCAGTTGTTGAGAGTCGTCAGGCGCACCCGCCACCCACGCCACACAATGGTGACGGGCATCAGGGTGCTCAGCCCGAACGGATTCAACAAAGGCTTTCGCCGCTTCAACCCCTTCGGTATGCGCGAGAAGGGTAATAAAGCGGCTCTTTTTAATTTCTTCGACGACAGTCACCGGCGCCGCCGGTATCAACCAACTCTCCATTACGCCAGCTTCAGGTCTCGCGTCATGTTTTCGATGCTGTTTTCATGGATAACCACATTGTCTTCAATGCGGATCCCACCGAACGGCTTCAGAGCATCAATTTTCTGCCAGTTGAAGTGTTTGCTGAACTGTCCTTCACGCCATGGCGCCAGCAGTGATTCAATAAAGTAAATCCCCGGCTCAATAGTCAGGACCATGCGCGGCTCAAGCGTACGGGTACAGCGCAGATAAGGATATTTTGATGGGGCAGCCAGGTGCGTGCCTTTATCATCCTGCATGAAGCCTGCAACATCATGTACCTGCAGCCCCAGCGGGTGACCGATACCGTGCGGCATAAACGGCCCGGTAATGTTGTTTTCGACCATCGCTTCTTCACTCATGCCGGTGATCAGCTGATGTTTACGCAGCAGTTTAGCGATGCGCTGATGGAACTGGATGTGATAATCCACATAACTGGTACCCGACTTCATCGTGGCAATCAGCGACAGCTGTTCGTCGTTCACATCTTTTATCAGATGCGCAAAGTCGTTATCACCATGGGCCGCCCAGGTACGGGTCAAGTCAGCCGCATAGCCGTTATATTCTGCACCAGCATCCAGCAGGAAGCTGCGCAGCTCTGACGGCGCGCGGTGATCGAGTTTGGTGTAATGCAGCACAGAGGCATGTTCATTCAGCGCCACAATGTTGCTGTACGGCACGTCGGTATCACGATGACCGGTTGCGGTCAGATAGGCGAGGTTAATATCGAACTCGCTCATTCCGGAGAGGAAAGCCTCATGCGCTGCGCGGTGGCCATTAACCGCCGTTTTCTGCGCTTCACGCATACAGACCAGCTCGTAGTCTGTTTTGTAGGCGCGATAGTAGTGCAGGTAGTCAATCACCCCTTTCGGGTTGATTTTATCCGCCGGGATCTCAAGGCCCAGTGCGCGCTCCGGTACCGGACCAATATAGGCAATGTTGCCACGCGCTGCCGGTAACAGGCTGCTGATGCCATCCGCTTTTGGCAGTGCGATCACTTCGACATCTTCAGTCCAGAAAGAGGTTGGTAGCGGTTCGACGTTATGCCAGTAATCCACCGGCAGATAGAACCACAGCTTCGGTTTGTTGACGCCATCCACCAACAGCCAGCAGTTTGGCACCTGCGTGACCGGAACCCAGGCCTTGAACTGTGGGTTAACTTTGAATGGATAAGGATGGTCGTCGAGGAAAACGTTAACCAGTTCGCCAGAATGAATAAGTAGCGCATCAAGCTTAAAGCGCTCGAGTACGTCGCGGGTCCGTTCCTGTAAGGTAACAATATGATTTTTATAGAGTGCAGCCAATGATTCCATGTTCTACCCTTCTGTTCTTTTGCCCACAAGTCTCCGCATCTTAGCACACCTCATTCTGCCTGCGTGATTTCTGCCGAGCGTGATCAAGCTGGCATTTCTTTAAAGACTAATTTGCATTTTATTAACATAAAATCCACACTCCGTTTCATCTGGTACGACCAGATTACTTTGCTGGATTCAGGAGACTGACATGCTCTACAAAGGCGACACCCTGTACCTCGACTGGCTGGAAGATGGCATTGCCGAACTGGTGTTCGATGCCCCCGGCTCGGTCAACAAGCTCGATACCGCAACCGTAGCAAGCCTCGGCAGCGCGCTGGACGTGCTCGAAAAACAACATGACTTAAAAGGTCTGCTGCTGCGTTCTGAGAAAGCGGCGTTTATCGTCGGCGCGGATATCACCGAATTCCTGTCGCTGTTCCTGGTCCCTCAGGAGCAGCTGAGCCAATGGCTGCATTTTGCCAACAGCGTATTTAACCGTCTTGAAGACTTACCGGTACCGACCATCTCCGCCATCAACGGCTATGCGCTGGGTGGGGGCTGCGAATGTGTACTGGCCACCGACTACCGTCTGGCAACGCCGGATCTGCGTATTGGCCTGCCGGAAACCAAACTGGGCATCATGCCTGGCTTCGGGGGCTCTGTTCGCATGCCGCGCCTGCTGGGTGCCGACAGCGCACTGGAAATCATCGCAGCCGGAAAAGACGTTGGTGCTGAACAGGCGCTGAAGATTGGTCTCGTCGATGGCGTGGTCAAAACCGAGAAACTGCGCGATGGTGCCCTTACTATTCTGCGTCAGGCAATTAACGGCGATCTCGACTGGAAAGCGAAACGTCAGCCGAAGCTTGAGCCGCTGAAGCTTAGCAAAATTGAAGCTGCCATGAGCTTCACCATCGCCAAAGGCATGGTGGCGCAAACTGCCGGAAAACATTACCCGGCGCCGATGACCGCAGTGAAAACGATTGAAGCGGCTGCAAAACTGGGGCGTGATGAAGCACTGAAGCTGGAAAACCAGAGCTTCGTTCCTCTGGCCCATACTCCTGAAGCCCGTGCGCTGGTCGGTATTTTCCTCAACGACCAATATGTTAAGGGTCAGGCAAAGCATCTGACCAAAAATATCGAAACCCCGAAACAGGCAGCCGTCCTCGGCGCCGGGATCATGGGTGGCGGTATTGCTTACCAGTCCGCCTGGAAAGGCGTACCGGTGATTATGAAGGATATCAACGACAAATCGCTGACCCTCGGTATGACCGAAGCCGCCAAACTGCTGAATAAACAGCTGGAACGCGGAAAAATCGACGGTCTGAAACTGGCGGGCGTTATCTCTACTATTCATCCAACCCTCGACTACTCTGGTTTTGAGCGTGTCGATGTGGTGGTTGAAGCCGTAGTAGAAAACCCGAAAGTAAAAAAAGCCGTTCTGGCAGAAACCGAAGACAAAGTACGCCCTGACGCGGTACTGGCTTCCAACACCTCGACCATTCCGATTAGCGAACTGGCAAGCGTGCTGAAGCGGCCGGAAAACTTCTGCGGCATGCACTTCTTCAACCCGGTACACCGTATGCCGTTGGTGGAAGTCATCCGCGGCGAGAAAACCGCCGACAGCACCATTGCTAAAGTGGTGGCGTGGGCGAGCAAAATGGGCAAAACCCCTATCGTGGTCAATGATTGCCCAGGCTTCTTCGTCAACCGCGTACTGTTCCCTTACTTCGCTGGTTTCAGCCAGCTGCTGCGCGACGGGGCTGATTTCCGCAAAGTCGACAAAGTGATGGAGAAACAATTCGGCTGGCCGATGGGTCCGGCTTATCTCCTCGACGTGGTCGGTATCGACACGGCGCACCATGCACAGGCCGTGATGGCCGCGGGCTTCCCGCAGCGCATGCAGAAAGATTACCGCGACGCCATTGATGCGCTGTTTGACGCCAGCCGCTACGGGCAGAAAAACGGCCTCGGCTTCTGGCGCTACACCGCAGATAGCAAAGGCAAGCCGAAGAAAGAAGAAGATCCGGCGGTAGATAGCCTGCTGGCTGACGTGAGCAAAGCAAAACGCGACTTCAGCGACGAGGAAATCATCGCCCGGATGATGATCCCGATGGTCAACGAAGTTGTCCGTTGCCTCGAGGAAGGCATTATCGCAAGCCCTGCGGAAGCGGATATGGCGCTGGTGTATGGCTTAGGCTTCCCTCCGTTCCACGGCGGCGCATTCCGCTGGCTGGACACACTCGGCAGCGCGAAATATCTCGATATGGCGCAGCAGTATGAGCACCTGGGCCCGTTGTATCAGGTTCCGGAAGGTCTGCGTACCAAAGCGCGTCATAACGAAGCGTACTATCCCCCGGTTGAACCTGCCCGCCCGGTGGGTGAGCTGAAAAAGGCTTAAGGAGTCGCAATGGAAAAGGTTGTCATTGTTGATGCAATTCGTACCCCGATGGGCCGTTCAAAGGGCGGTGCTTTCCGTAACGTGCGCGCGGAGGATCTCTCCGCCCACCTGATGCGCAGCCTGCTGGCGCGCAATCCGGCGCTGGACCCTTCTGCGGTTGACGACATCTACTGGGGTTGCGTACAGCAAACCCTTGAACAGGGGTTCAACATCGCCCGCAACGCCTCGTTGCTGGCTGAAATCCCACATTCAGTCCCGGCGGTTACCGTTAACCGCCTGTGTGGTTCTTCCATGCAGGCGCTGCATGATGCGGCACGCATGATCATGACCGGCGATGCGCAAACCTGCCTGATTGGCGGCGTGGAGCATATGGGTCATGTCCCGATGAGCCACGGCGTGGATTTTCACCCGGGCATGAGTCGTAACGTGGCAAAGGCGGCGGGAATGATGGGATTAACTGCAGAAATGCTCTCGCGCCTTCACGGCATCAGCCGTGAAATGCAGGATGCCTTCGCTGCCCGCTCTCACGCTCGCGCCTGGGCTGCCACTCAGTCTGGTGCGTTTAAAAATGAGATCCTGCCGACCGGCGGTCACGACGCCGACGGCGTGGTGAAACAGTTCTATATCGACGAAGTTATCCGTCCGGAGACCACCGTTGAAGCGCTTTCTACCCTGCGCCCAGCGTTCGATCCGGTGACGGGTACCGTGACTGCAGGGACCTCCTCGGCCCTCTCCGACGGTGCTGCTGCCATGCTGGTAATGAGTGAAAGCCGTGCCCGCGAGCTTGGCCTGAAGCCACGTGCTCGTATCCGTTCAATGGCGGTAGTGGGCTGCGACCCGTCAATTATGGGTTACGGCCCGGTTCCAGCCTCTAAGCTGGCGCTGAAAAAAGCAGGCCTGACGGCGAGCGATATCGATCTGTTTGAAATGAATGAAGCCTTTGCCGCACAGATCCTACCTTGCATTAAAGATCTGGGACTGATGGAGCAGATCGATGAAAAGATCAACCTCAACGGTGGCGCTATCGCGCTTGGTCACCCGCTGGGTTGTTCCGGTGCCCGCATCAGCACCACGCTGATTAACCTGATGGAACGTAAAGACGCCCAGTTTGGTCTGGCGACGATGTGTATCGGGCTGGGTCAGGGGATCGCGACGGTCTTTGAAAGAGTGTAATAAAAAGCCGGGCCACGGCCCGGCATCAGTTTAGTTGCCGTTCTTCCCGCCTGTCAGGGGCGGGTTTTTTATTTCTATTTCTAAATAAAGGAGAAAGCGTCGCCAAACAGGCGATCTTCACGCGCATCGCGTTCATTGCAGAACAGATCGCGGGCAATTTTCGCCATCTCGAAGCGGCCAGCGATATAGATATCGTGCTCGGCCAGCGTACCAAAATCCTGCAGAACCGCCGTCAGTACCGTTCCGGTACGTCCGCGCCAGCCCTCTTCCGGCTGCTCCACCACAGGTTCGATGCGCAGATTCGGATGGTTGACCGATAACGCCTCAAGCTCAGAGAGATCGTAGAGATGTTTTTCTTCACGACCGCCCCAGTAGATAACCACGTCGCGGTTCGGATCCTGCGCCAGTGCGGTCAGCAGAATCGAACGCACGTAAGAGAAGCCCGTCCCGCCAGCAATCAGGATCAGCGGACGCTGCTCGTCGTCGCGTAGCCAGGCATCGCCGTGAGGAATATCGACAACCACTTCGCGCTCTTTCAGGATCCTGTCCATCACGGCCATGGCGTACAGGTTGAGCTCAGATGCACCAATATGCAGCTCAATAAATTCCTGTTCAGCAGGCGTGGAGGCCATAGAGAACGGGCGCTTATCGCGCTCATCCATCACCACCATCAGATACTGACCGGCGCGAAACGAAAACGGGGCTTCCGGTACTAAACGTACGCGATAAACAGTGTCGGTGATGGCATCTACCGAGGTCACTTTACAGCTTAAGGTTGTCATGCGCTCCCTCTGTCGGGTCTGTTAGGCAAAACGGTCTCTCAACTTTTACCGTCATTCATGATGGCCAGTTCATCCCAGATGGCGTCGATACGCGCCGTGACGTTGGGATCTTTTTTGATAGGACGTCCCCACTCACGCTGGGTTTCTCCCGGCCATTTGTTTGTGGCATCCAGCCCCATTTTTGAACCCAGGCCGGAAACCGGCGAGGCAAAATCCAGATAATCAATTGGCGTATTTTCAACAAGCACCGTATCACGGGCCGGATCCATACGTGTCGTAATCGCCCAGATAACGTCGTTCCAGTCACGCGCGTTAACGTCATCATCGCAGACGATCACAAATTTAGTGTACATAAACTGGCGCAAAAACGACCAAACGCCCATCATGACGCGTTTTGCATGTCCGGCGTACTGTTTTTTCATCGTCACGACGGCAAGGCGGTATGAACAGCCTTCCGGCGGCAGATAAAAATCGACAATTTCCGGGAATTGCTTTTGCAGAATGGGTACGAAAACTTCATTAAGCGCTACGCCCAGAACCGCCGGTTCATCTGGCGGACGCCCGGTATAGGTAGAGTGATAAATAGCATCTTCGCGCTGCGTGATGTGCGTGACGGTAAAGACCGGAAAACTGTCCACTTCATTGTAGTAGCCCGTATGATCGCCATAAGGACCTTCCGGCGCCATCTCGCCCGGCTCAATATAACCTTCAAGGACAATCTCTGCGCTGGCAGGCACCTCAAGATCGTTCGAAATGCATTTCACCACTTCGGTTTTAGTGCCACGCAGCAGTCCGGCAAACGCATATTCAGACAGCGTGTCCGGTACTGGCGTCACGGCGCCGAGGATGGTTGCCGGGTCGGCCCCCAGCGCAACGGAAACCGGGAAACGTTCGCCCGGATGCGCTGCACACCACTCCTGATAATCCAGCGCACCGCCACGATGGGACAACCAACGCATGATGAGCTTGTTTTTGCCAATCAGCTGTTGGCGATAAATCCCGAGATTTTGCCGCTCCTTGTGCGGACCACGGGTGACGGTCAGTCCCCAGGTGATGAGCGGTGCAGCATCTTCCGGCCAGCAGGTCATGACAGGAATTCGCGTCAAATCGACATCGTCGCCAGACATCACTTTTTGCTGGCAAGATGCGCCACGCAGACGCCTGGTCGGCATGTTCAACACCTGCTTGAACTGCGGCAGCTTATCAAACAGGTCACGGAAACCTTTTGGCGGCTCCGGCTCTTTCAGGAAGGCCAGCAGCTTACCAACCTCACGCAACGCGCTGACGTCTTCCTGCCCCATTCCCATCGCCACACGTTTCGGAGTGCCAAACAGATTGCACAGCACCGGCATGCTGTAACCCTTTGGGTTTTCAAACAGCAGCGCCGGACCACCGGCACGCAGGGTACGATCGGCAATCTCAGTGATTTCGAGGTGGGGGTCAACCGGCAGCGAGATGCGTTTCAGTTCGCCCTGCTGTTCCAGCAATGTCAGAAAGTCGCGTAGGTCGTTGTATTTCATGGAGTACGTTATGGCCTCTTGATAAGCGATTCATTATACGGTGTTCGCCAACGTGATGCTGTATTTTTGTTAAATTAGCGTGAAGTACCACAATTCGGCGAAAACTCGCGGTGATATTCAATTTAGCGATCGTCCCTGGCATTTGTTATGCTTGCCGCGAGTTAACGGGAAAGAGTGATTATGCAAGCCTGGTATTTACTGTACTGCAAACGTGGGCAGCTGTTGCGTGCTCAGGAACATCTGGAGCGCCAGGCCGTGCATTGCCTGACACCGATGATCACCCTGGAGAAAATCGTCCGGGGCAAAAGGACGTCCGTTAACGAACCTCTGTTCCCGAACTATATGTTTGTCGAATTCGACCCTGAGGTTATCCACACCACCACCATCAACGCCACCCGCGGCGTCAGCCACTTTGTTCGCTTTGGCTCTCAGCCTGCGACGGTACCTTCTGCCGTTATTCACCAGCTTTCAGTCAACCCGCCGGAAGGCATCATCGATCCTGATACGCCCTGGCCTGGCGATAGTGTGGTGATTACCGAAGGCGCTTTCGAAGGCCTGCAGGCGATATTCACCGAGCCGGATGGCGAAGCGCGCTCCATGCTACTGTTGAACCTGCTCAACAAACAGGTGCTGCAGAGCGTTAAAAATACCGATTTCCGTAAAACCTGAGTCGCAGATCAGAACGCCACGCCAAACAGTTTTCTGGCATTATCGTCCGTTACCGTTTCCAGCCACTGCGCCTCTTCGCCCCTCCAGTGCGCGATACGCTCCATAATGTGGGCAAGATGCATCGGCTCATTACGCCTTGATGCAGGCTTCGGCGACAAATCACGCGGGAGCAGGTACGGGGCATCGGTTTCAATCAGCAGGCGTTCTGCCGGAATGTGCGGCAGCATCTCACGCAGTTCCATTCCCCGACGCTCATCGCACACCCATCCGGTGATCCCAATGTACAGACCGTGGTCGACGCATGCCTGCATCTCTTCCCGGCTACCGGTAAAACAGTGTACGACTGCACCTGGCAGTTGACTCAGCCAGGGTTCCAGCAGCGCCAGAAAGCGCACGTGGGCATCACGACAGTGCAGGAACACCGGCATATTAAGTTCGGCCGCCAGCGCCAGCTGCGCGCTGAACGCATATTCCTGCTCCTGCGGCGTCGAAAAGTTACGATTGAAGTCGAGGCCGCATTCACCGATAGCCACCACGCCAGGCTGCTGTGCCAGCTGCCGCAGGGCATCGGCAGTTTGCGGGGTCCAGTGGCTGCTGTCGTGCGGGTGAACTCCAGCCGTAGACCAGCAGCGCGCATAGCGTTGAGTCAGACGCTGCGCTTCGGTGCTTTCGTGCAGATTCGTGCCGGTGAGCAGCATACCGCTGACTCCAGCCTCACGGGCGCGGGCAACCACATCATCCCTGTCTTTGGCGAACTGCGGGCTGGTCAGGTTTATGCCAATATCAAACATGCTAATCCCCATATGACAACCGCCCTGACGGGCGGTTGTTGATTACTCTTCTTTTTCTTCGGCTTCATCCGCCGCGGCGTCTTCATCACGAGACTGCCGTTTACCGGTATAGAAGCGGGCAAAGAACACCCCCACCTCAAACAGACAGTACATCGGTATCGCCAACAGCGTTTGCGAGAATACATCGGGTGGCGTCAGCAACATGCCGACGACAAACGCACCTACCAGCACGTACGGGCGCTTGCTGCGCAGATCGTCCGGCGTCGTAACGCCGACCCAGCACAGCAGAACAATCGCAACCGGCACCTCAAACGACACCCCGAACGCCATAAACAGCGCCATAACGAAGTCGAGGTAGCTCTTGATATCCGTCGAGACCAGAACCCCTTCCGGCGCCGTGTGGGTCAGGAAACCAAACGCCAGCGGGAAGACCACGAAGTAGGCGAACGCCATCCCGATATAAAACAGCAGCGTACTGGAAACCAGCAGTGGCACCACCAGCTTGCGCTCGTGTTTGTACAACGCCGGGGCGATAAACGCCCACACCTGATACAGGATGACCGGAGCCGACAGAATAATCGACACCATGAAGGTCAGCTTGATAGGGGTAAAGAACGGCGAGGCCACATCCGTCGCGATCATCGTCGCGCCTTTCGGCATGTGCTGGATCAGCGGGGCAGACACCACCTGATAGATATCATTGGCGAAATAAACCAACGCCAGAAATATGGCAAAAACCGCGATGATGCAGTTAAGCAGACGCTTACGCAGCTCAATCAGATGCGAAATCAGCGGTTGAGTATCTTCTACGCTCATGTTTACGCTTTATCACTTGATGCGGGGGTGGATCCTGAAGCCGGTGCAGCAGCCGCTTTCACCTTCTCGGGCTCAGCAACGGGTGTTACATGCAGGGTTTCCTCTGCCGGGGCCACCGCAGGCTCGGTCTGTGGAGCAGTCGCTTCAACAGCTGCCTGATGTTCAGCAGTAGCAGGCGTAACCCCTTCCCGCTGCGCTTCGGAGCCTTTCACCACCGGGTTATGGATGGTGTTAGCTTCGTCGCTGGCTTTCTCAGGATCGTGAATGGTATAGGAGCGTTTCATAGACTCTGCCGCTTCGCGCAGCTCATCCATCGAGGCTTTAAGCTCAGGCGTCAGGTTTTCCATGCTGGCTTTCTCAACCTTCTTCAGGCTGTCCTGGAATTCCTGAAGCTTCAGCTCCTGGGTCAACTCGTTTTGAACGGTGGCCGCCAGCGAACGTAGCGCCCGCACCCAGCCCACCACCGTTTTTACTGCCACAGGTAATCGCTTTGGTCCCAGTACAATCAGGCCAATAACGAAGACCAGCAACAGTTCACTAAAACCAATATCGAACACGAATTACACCTGCTCTTTGTCGTGGCTTTTCGCCCCGTCTTTCTTGGCATCGTCTGGCTTATCAGAGATGGATTTTGCAGTGAAATCTGCATCCTGCGCGGAGTTATCCTTCTTCTCTTCATCATCACCCATGGCTTTTTTGAAGCCTTTGATAGATGCGCCCAGGTCAGATCCCAACGAGCTCAGCTTTTTAGTCCCGAAAAGCAGAACCACAATCACGACGATAATCAGTAACTGCCAAATGCTAATACCACCCATAAATATTCCTCTGTTATAGATGATGAAATAATCAACCTACATTATACCCGTCATACTTCAAGTTGCATGTGCGTTGGCCGCATTCGTTCACCTCAGTCACTTACCTGAGTAAGTTCCTGGGGATTCACTCACTTGCCACCTTCCTGCAACTCGAATTATTTAGGGTATATACGATAGCGATGCAAAACTCAGCGCGTTTTCCGCCAGCCAATCAGCCAGGCAACCAGACCGCCAGCCATAATCCAGGCCGGCATCAGATCCCAGTCAGGACGGTTGATCAGAAGCAGGGTACCGCTCAGAAGTAAAACCGCGCCTATACCAAACAGATAACGTGACTGCCCCTGTCGGGTACGATTAGACGCCATGTCGGTCGCTATCTTATCAATACTACGCTGCAGTTGTTTGCTCTGGCGCAGGCTGTCATAAACCAGTTCAGGGATTTCTGGCATTTTTTCGATCCAGAACGGCGCTTTCTCTTTGAAAGCACGCACCAGCGCCGGGAGCCCCACCTGATCTTTAATCCACGACTCCAGAAACGGCTTCGCCGTCTTCCACAAGTCTAACTGAGGATAGAGCTGGCGGCCTACGCCCTCAACGTAAAGTAACGTCTTCTGAAGTAAAACTAATTGAGGCTGCACTTCCATATTGAAGCGCCGCGCGGTGTTGAACAGGTTTAGCAGCACATGGCCAAATGAGATTTCTGCCAGCGGTTTCTCGAAGATTGGCTCGCATACGGTACGAATGGCGAATTCAAACTCTTCGACGTTGGTATCCGACGGTACCCAACCAGAATCGACGTGCAGCTCCGCTACTTTGCGATAATCACGGTTGAAGAAGGCGATAAAGTTCTCCGCCAGATAGCGCTTGTCGTCTTTATTGAGCGAACCAACAATGCCGCAGTCGATCCCGATGTATTGCGGATCTTCTGGATGATCGTAACTGACAAAAATGTTGCCCGGGTGCATGTCTGCATGGAAGAAGCTATCGCGGAACACCTGGGTAAAGAAGACCTGAACACCGCGCTCGGCCAGCAGCTTCATGTTGGTGCCCTGTTTTTCCAGGGTTTCCACGTCCGACACCGGGATGCCGTAAATACGCTCCATCACCAGCATATTCTGGCTACAGTAGTCAGAATACACTTCCGGTACGTAGAGCATCGGGCTATTTTCGAAATTGCGGCGCAGCTGAATGGCGTTGGCGGCTTCCCGCAGCAGGTTCAGTTCGTCGATGAGCGTCTTTTCATACTCACGCACCACTTCCATCGGGCGCAGACGACGGCCGTCAGGCAGTAATCGCGGTACCCAGCGTGCAAGGCGGTAAATCAGGCGCATGTCGGCTTTGATCACCGGCAGAATATCGGGACGGATAACTTTGATTACCACATCCTGACCATTTGCCTTCAGGCGGGCAGTATGCACCTGCGCGATGGAGGCAGAGGCCAGCGGCTCGATGTCAAAATCATCAAACCAGGTCTCCACCGGGATATCGCCCATCGCCTGTTCGATCTGCTGCTTCGCGAGCTTACCGTCAAACGGGGCAACGCGGTCCTGCAACAGCGCCAGCTGATCGGCAATTTGCGGGGGGAAGAGATCCCGTCGCGTTGACAGCATCTGACCAAACTTGATCCATACCGGACCCAGCTCCTGCAGTGCCAGACGCAGACGTTCGCCTAACGGTTTATTTTTATGGCGGTTAGGCATCCAGAACAGCATCCGCCGCCAGATGCGAAGCGGCAGCGTAATGCGTATTTTTGGGATGAGTTCGTCGAGTCCGTAACTTAGAAAGGTGCGGATGATGAAATACAGGCGCCGCATTTCCCCTGGCGTCATTGTCCCTCCAGCTTTTCCAGCCGCTTCATTAATGCATCAACGCTACGCGCAACGGCCGCCGTTTCTTCAGCAAACCATGCCACTTCCAGTGGTCCCGGCGCCAGCTTCCACTCTTCCGTTAACGCCTCGGCGGCATAACGTTGCTGGCGCTGAAAACCGTGACGTAAAAAGGCGGCACCGCCGCGTAACAGTTTGCTGACCCCCTCGGCGGCGATATCGCCGGTGTAAGGTGCCAGCAGTTCAGCAGGGTCGAACTCGGCCAGATCGGCGAGCGCAACAAAGTTCTGCACCACCTGGAGGTCACCCTGCACTTCGAGATCACCGCTGCGGATAAGCGCCGTTAGCTGTTGACGATTACGCAACTGCGGCAGAACGCTGGCACGGGTAACAACCGTGCAGTCAGCCTCACCTTCCCATGCCCCCAGCACGTCAATCTGCTGCTCACTAAAAGCCAGAATCAGCGGTGAGGAAAATTCTTTAAGCTCGATGCGCAGCACTTTTCCCATCAGCCGTTGGCGGGCCGGTTTCAGCGCTCGTTCGCGCCAGAGAAAGGTGTTCAGAATCGATTCGATTCCGGCGGTGACTAATGGCTGTAAAGGCATGGTGTCCCTCCTGTCAGAATTTGTAGCCGCGATGCAGCGCCACAATCCCTGCCGTCAGGTTGTAGTAGTCCACGCTTTCAAAGCCTGCGTCCTGCATCATGGATTTCAGAGTGTCCTGATCCGGGTGCATACGGATAGACTCTGCCAGATAGCGATAGCTTTCCGCATCGTTTGCCACCATTTCGCCAATGCGTGGCAGAATGTGGAATGAATAGGCATCGTAGGCTTTGCTGAGCGGATCGATAATCGGTTTAGAAAACTCGAGCACCAGCAGGCGGCCACCCGGCTTCAGCACGCGGAACATAGAACGCAGCGCTTTGTCTTTATCGGTGACGTTACGCAGACCAAAAGAGATGGTAATGCAGTCAAAGGTGTTGTCCGGGAAAGGCAGCGCTTCGGCGTTCGCCTGCACGTATTCCACATTCCCTATCACACCGATATTACGCAGTTTCTCACGACCCATTTTCAACATGGAGTCGTTGATATCTGCCAGAACAACCCGCCCGGTTTCACCGACCAGACGAGAGAATTTTGCCGTCAGATCGCCAGTGCCTCCGGCCAGATCCAGCACGGTCTGCCCACGACGAACGCCGCTGCAGTCAATGGTGAAGCGCTTCCACAAACGATGAATACCGAATGACATCAGGTCGTTCATCACGTCGTATTTCGCGGCAACAGAGTGAAATACGTGCGCCACCATATCAGCTTTCTGTCCTTTGGCTACGGTCTGGAAGCCAAAGTGCGTCGTGTCTTGTGAATCCTCAGCCATCTTAATGCCTGCTTATCAAAAAAATGTCCTGCGAGTGTAACAGATTGGCTGCATTTCCCCTACGACTCAACCTTCCCGGAAGATGCTGGAACGATCGTTTTCTTCACGCTCCTCTTCACCGTTCTGCGCTTCTCGCAGGCGATATTCTTCATCCTGAGCGCTGGCCTGTTCAACAAGGTCCGGGTTAATTTCGCGTTTAACTTCAACCCCCAACCCCCTGAACGCTTCGGCCTGCACCAACAGATTTCCACGCCCTGATGCGAGTTTTTTCATCGCCTGGCGGTAGTTTTCCTGCGCCCGGTCGAGCCCTTGCCCGACGGAAGTCATGTCATCCACGAAAAGACGCATTTTGTCATACAGACGGCTGGCGCGATCGGCAATTTGTTGGGCATTACGACTCTGGTGCTCGTAGCGCCAGAGGTTAGCAATCGTGCGTAGCGCCACCAGAAGCGTCGTCGGGCTAACCAGCATAATGTTATTTTTCAGCGCTTCAGTTATCAGTTCGGGCTGCCGGTCTATTGCCAACAGGAACGCGGGTTCGACGGGAATAAACATCAGCACGTAATCAAGCGATCGCAGCCCTGGAAGCTGCTGGTAATCTTTGCGCCCCAACAGACGAATATGGCTGCGAACAGAGGCGATATGCTCCTGCAACGCGCTTTCTCGGGTGTACTCATCCTCGGCGTTGAAATAACGCTCGTAGGCGATGAGAGTCATCTTGGCATCGATGACCACATCTTTGCCCTGTGGCAGGCGGACAATCACATCAGGCTGCATGCGTGCGCGGTTGTCGGTCTCAATACTGACCTGGGTTTGATACTCATGCCCTTCGCGCAGGCCAGAGGCCTCAAGCACCCGGGTAAGCACGACCTCCCCCCAGTTACCCTGCGTTTTGTTATCACCTTTCAGCGCCCGCGTCAGGTTCACCGCTTCCTGAGCCATCTGTGCATTAAGCTGTTGCAGGTTACGAATCTCATGGGCGAGCGTATGCCGCTCGCGAGCCTCCACGCCAAAGCTGTCCTGCACCTGACGACGAAAACCATCGAGCTGTTCACGCAGCGGGGTCAGCAGGCTTCCCAGACTCTGGCGGTTCTGCTCGTCTACCCGACGATTGCTATGTTCAAAAATACGATTGGCGAGGTTCTCGAACTGTTCGCTCAGGCGCTGCTCGCTGTTAACCATCTGGCGAATTTTATCTTCGGCATGCAGTTGGGTGGATTCCAGGCGAGTAGTGACTTCACGCAGATCAGCCTCAAGTGAGGTATTGATTTCCCGCAGGCTGCGTAGCTCGTTGTTCAGCAGTTCACACTCTTCACGCCAGTGTTCGCTTTGCAGCAGCTGCTGTTTGGTTGCACTCAGTTCACCGTACATCTCACGCTGTTCGGCCAGAAGATCGGCCTGTAGCTGGGCCGCGCGAGATCGCTCCGCCAGCCAGCCAATCAGTACGCCTGCCACCAGCGCGACGACCGCGCTCAGTATGATTGAGATATCCACTGTTCCCTCCTGCTTCAACCGCTTACCGCACAAAATAGAATTGTGCTGTATAAACGTCCAGTTTAAAAGGGATTTCCTGCGAGGTGTTACGCAAAAAAAAAGGCCGAACAGGTCGGCCTTTTCAAAGAAGGGAAAGTTACAGCAGGCGACGAGCCGCCTCGACCACGATTTTCACCGCGTGGCTTTCGGTCTTTTTCATGGTTTCAGCGTTCGGGATTTCCTGCTGGGTACGGTTGACGATAACACCCGCCACCATCCCGGCACGCAGGCCCTGGCTGGAACACATGGTCAGCAACGTCGCTGACTCCATTTCGTAGTTCATGACGCCCATAGACTGCCATTCTGCCATCGAGCCTTTGTACTGACGCACAACGCGACCAGAGAAGGTGTCGTAACGCTCCTGACCCGGGTAGAAGGTATCAGAAGAGGCGGTAACGCCAATATGGGTAGTCGCCCCGACAGATTTCGCGGCGTCTACCAGTGCGGTAGTACATGCGAAGTCGGCAACCGCCGGGAATTCCAGCGGCGCAAAGTGCAGGCTGGCACCGTCGAGGCGCACAGATGCGGTAGTCACCAGTACGTCGCCAACGTTGATGTGCGGCTGAATAGCGCCGGTGGTGCCCACGCGCAGGAAGGTGCGAATACCCAGCTGTGCCAGTTCTTCGACTGCGATAGAAGTAGATGGACCGCCGATCCCGGTAGAGCAAACAATCACTGCTTTGCCATCGAGTTCAGCGCGCCAGGAAGTGAATTCACGATGCGATGCCAGCTTAACCGGCTTTTCCATCAGCGCGGCGATCTTTTCAACACGCTCCGGATCGCCAGGGACGATGGCAAGCGTAGCCCCTTGTAAATCATTTTTGGTGAGGCCTAAGTGGAAAACATCAGACTTGGACATAAAAAAACTCCTCTGTGGTTCAGATGGTCAGCAGAAGTAAAAAGACACTTTACAGAAGCCCTGCGGGTATTTTCGTGATGGCAGTCACCATGAATGAAAAATATTACATTGAATTCTCATTAATTGGTGATTTGCATCACATTAACAAGCAATGTCGCCGGCCACTGCACAAAAGATAGCCTGTTTACGACATGATGGTTTGTTAACGTGCAGTCTATAGTTATCGATGCGCTAATTATTACAGGGTATGGAGAATGCCATGACAACACAAAAACAACCTGGATTTGCACCTGCTGCTGCGCCGCACGCTTCAACTATCGTACATACATCTGACGACGCTATCACCGCAGGCGATACATCGATTCCTTCCCAGGGCGAAAGCATGCCGGCCTGGTACGCTCGTCCAAAACACGCCGAAGGTCCGCTCCCCGTCGTTATGGTGATACAGGAAATTTTTGGCGTGCACGAACATATTCGCGATCTGTGCCGCCGCCTGGCGCTGGAAGGCTATCTGGCGGTTGCCCCGGAGCTCTATTTCCGCCAGGGCGATCCGAACGACTACGCAGATATCCCGACGCTTTTCAGCGGCCTGGTAAGCAAAGTGCCCGATGCACAGGTGCTGGCTGACCTCGACCACGTTGCCAGCTGGGCTGCCCGCAACGGTGGTGATGCCCATCGCCTGATGGTCACGGGTTTCTGCTGGGGCGGCCGTATTGCCTGGCTGTATGCTGCCCATAACCCGCAGCTCAAAGCGGCCGTTGCCTGGTACGGAAAACTGGTCGGGGATAAAACCCTTAACTCGCCAAAACATCCGGTTGATATTGCGGTGAACCTGAATGCCCCCGTGCTGGGGTTATACGGGGGGCAGGATACCGGTATTCCGCTGGATACCGTCGAAACTATGCGCCATGCGCTGAGAGCCGCGAATGCGAAAGCGGAAATCGTGATTTATCCGGAAGCCGGACACGCGTTTAATGCGGATTATCGCCCGAGCTATCATGCTGAATCGGCGCACGATGGCTGGCAGCGGATGCTGGCGTGGTTTTCGCAGTATGGAAGTAAAAAATAACAACAGGCCCGGTAAGCATAATGCCTCCGGGCCGATTCATTACGCCTGACGCAGGTTCTGCGCCGCTTTAACCATGTTAGCCAGTGCAGCACGGGTTTCCGGCCAGCCGCGGGTCTTCAGGCCGCAGTCCGGGTTTACCCACAGACGCTCCGCCGGAATACGCTGGGCCGCTTTTGCCAGCAGGGCTTCAATCCATTCCACGCTCGGAACGTTCGGAGAGTGGATGTCATACACGCCCGGTCCAATCTCATTCGGGTATTCGAACTCTTCAAATGACTCCAGCAGCTCCATGTCAGAGCGCGAGGTTTCAATCGTTATCACGTCGGCATCCAGCGCGGCGATGGAATCCATGATGTCGTTAAACTCGCAATAACACATGTGGGTGTGGATCTGGGTTTCATCCTGCGCGACGGCAGCGTTGATGCGGAAGGCTTCAACGCCCCACTGCAGATACGCATCCCAGTCGCTGCGCTTCAGCGGCAGGCCTTCGCGCAGCGCCGGCTCATCAATCTGGATGATACCGATACCTGCCGCTTCCAGATCGGCCACTTCATCACGCAGGGCAAGGGCAATCTGTTTAGCGATGGTTTCACGGCTGACGTCTTCACGCGGGAAGGACCAGCAGAGAATGGTCACCGGGCCAGTCAGCATGCCTTTTACCGGTTTGTCGGTCAGCGACTGAGCGTACTTCGCCCACTCTACGGTGATAGGTGCCGGGCGGCTGACATCACCAATAACCACCGGCGGTTTCACGCAGCGGGAGCCGTAGCTCTGCACCCAACCGTTCTGGGTAAAGATAAAGCCGTCGAGGTGCTCACCGAAATACTCCACCATGTCATTACGTTCGGCTTCACCGTGTACCAGCACGTCCAGCCCCAGGCGCTCTTGCTCCACAATGGCCTGCTTGATGTGCTCAGCGATACCGGTGCGGTAGTTGTTGGCATCCAGATTTCCCTTTTTGAAATCCAGACGCAGGCCGCGGATCTCAGTGGTCTGCGGGAAAGAACCAATCGTCGTGGTCGGCCACGCTGGCAGGTTAAAGCGCGCACGCTGTGCTTCAGCACGCACCGGGTAGGCATTCTCACGCTGGCTGTCCTGAGCGGTAATCGCTGCCAGACGTTTTTCTACCGCCGCGTTGTGCACACGAGTGGAGTGACGGCGAGCCTGAATCGGGGCGCTCCACGCCACAATTTTGGCGGTATCGCCGCTGTTCAGCGCATCGCGCAGCAGCGCCAGCTCTTCACATTTTTGCAGAGCGAAGGCAAACCAGCTCTTCACCTCTGCATCCAGACGTGTCTCAACGCTGAGATCGATTGGGCTGTGCAGCAGCGAGCAGGAAGAAGCCACCCACAGAGCGCGCAGGCCTACGATATCCTTAATTTGTGCGTATTTTTCACTCAGATCGGCGCGCCAGACGTTACGACCGTTCACCAGACCCGCGGAGAGTAGCCAGTCGGCAGGCAGACGGCGATGCAGCTCGGCCACATCATCTTTACCGTGCACCAGGTCAACATGCAGTCCCTGTACCGGCAGCGCGGTGATGGTCTCCAGATTTGGCGTAACGCCTTCAAAATAGGTGGTCAGCAGCAGCTTAACCGGGCCGTTCAACGCGTCATAAGCCGGTTTGAACGCCGCAAGCCACGCCTGCGGCAATTCCAGCACCAGTGCGGGTTCATCAATCTGCACCCACTCGATACCACGCTTTGCCAGCTCCGCCAGAACCTGCTTGTACACCGGCAGAATGTCGTTCAGCAGGCTCAGACGGTCAAACTGCTCGCCCTTCACTTTACCCAGCCACAGATAAGTGACAGGCCCCAGCAGCACCGGTTTTACCTTGTGCCCGAGCGCCAGCGCTTCGTCCACTTCATCCAGCAGTTGGGTCCAGGTCAGTTTGAACTGCTGACCTTTGGTGAACTCCGGCACCATGTAGTGGTAGTTGGTGTTGAACCACTTGGTCATTTCCGCTGCGGCCGCTGGTTCACCAGTAGGTGCACGACCACGCCCGATACGGAACAGCGTATCGATATCGACTGAGCCGTCGTTGTTCTGATGACGAGCCGGCACATTACCCAGCAGCAGGCTGGTGGTCAGAACATGGTCGTACCAGGCGAAATCGCCGACCGGCAGCAGATCAACACCGGCCTGCTGTTGCTGTTGCCAATGACGGGCGCGCAGTTCGCGACCGGTCGCCAGCAGTTCTTCACGAGTTGAATTCCCCGCCCAGTAGCTCTCTTGTGCTTTCTTCAGCTCGCGACGCAGGCCAACGCGAGGAAAACCGAGGGTGTGATTAATAATTGTCATGGTATGCCTCTCAGAGAAATTTCAGTATTTAGACGTCTGGATGTTTACACATCTATAATTGGCAGTTACTGTATATTCCTCAAGCGCAATTTGTTCATGCCGAAGTGAAGGACTTTCATGATCGAGATAAAACACCTGAAAACGCTGCAGGCGTTACGGAACACGGGCTCACTCGCTGCCGCTGCGGCGACGCTACACCAGACTCAGTCCGCCCTTTCCCATCAGTTCAGCGATCTGGAACAACGCCTTGGCTTTCGGCTGTTTGTGCGTAAGAGTCAGCCGCTGCGCTTTACACCGCAGGGTGAAATTCTGCTGCAGTTGGCGAGTCAGGTACTGCCGCAAATCAGCCGGGCGCTTCAGTCCTGCAACGAGCCACAGCAGACCACCCTGCGAATTGCCATCGAGTGTCATAGCTGTATTCAGTGGCTGACCCCGGCGCTGGAAAACTTCCGCCACCACTGGCCGCAGGTCGAGATGGATTTTAAATCCGGCGTCACCTTCGATCCGCAGCCTGCGCTCCAGCAGGGCGAGCTCGATATCGTACTGACCTCAGATATTCTGCCGCGTAGCGGGCTGCACTACTCGCCGATGTTTGATTACGAAGTACGGCTGATCCTCGCGCCAGAGCATCCGCTGGCCGCAAAGACGCGCATTACGCCTGAAGATCTCGCCAGCGAAACCCTGCTTATCTATCCGGTTCAGCGTGGAAGGCTCGATATCTGGCGTCATTTCCTGCAGCCTGCAGGAGTGAGCCCGTCGCTGAAAAGCGTGGATAACACTCTGCTATTGGTGCAGATGGTGGCCGCCCGCATGGGGATTGCGGCACTGCCGCACTGGGTGGTGGAGAGCTTTGAGCGCCAGGGTCTGGTGGTAACCAAAACCCTGGGCGAGGGATTGTGGAGCCGGCTGTACGCCGCCGTGCGCGACGGCGAACAGCGTCAGCCGGTAACAGAAGCCTTTATTCGTTCAGCGCGGAACCACGCTTGCGATCATCTGCCGTTTGTGAAGAACGCGGAGCGACCCAGCGGCGATGGACCCACAGCGAAGCCAGTATCACCGTTCCACCAATAATGAAGCTCGGCCAGTGGGGCTGAACCTGCCAGATAGCGAGGTTGACCAACAGCCCTGCCGGTACGTGCACGTTATTCATGATACCGAGCGTACCGGCATCCACCTGGGTTGCACCGTAGTTCCACATGAAGTAGCCGAGCCCGGATGCCACCACACCCAGCCACACCAGAATGCCCCATTGCAACGTGGTCGTGGGTAATTTCTGCGGATCCCCCAGCGCAAACCAGGCCACCACCGCCACCAGAAACGCGCCAAGGTAGAACCAGGCAAAGGCGTTATGCTGCGGCATCGGGTGAACTTCCATCAGACGCTTGTAACCCACCATGCCTATCGCAAAGCTGATGTTCGCCAACTGCACCAGCATCAGCCCGGTCCAGAAGTGATCGCTCACTTTGTCATAACGGATAATCGCCGCACCAACCACCGCCAGCAGCGCGCTCAGCGCATAGCCCCAGCGCAGTTTGCGCTTACTCAACAGATCGTAGATAAGCGTGATGTACAGCGGTGTCAGCACAGTGAACAGCAGGAATTCTGACACCGTCAGGTAGAGATAAGCCCGGAAGCTGAACAGGTACATGATGCCCAGCTGTAATGCGCCCACCAGCATATACAGGGCAATGGTTTTCAGCGTTTGCCCACGAGGACGCAGGAACGGCAGGAATACCAGCGCCGCCAGACCAACGCGCATCAGCACGGAAAAATAGCTGTCGACATGTCCGGCGAGGTATTCGCCAATCAGGCTAAAGGAGAAGGCCCACAGGATCGTGGTGATGATGAGTAACGCCACAATGAAAGTCTCTCAGGAAGATGGAGAGATAGTGTAGCGGACATGAAGGTTGACGACTGGTTAATAATAACCCAGTCGTCAGGTTATTTATCAGAGATACATCTTGCGCAGATAATGCGCTACCGCATCATCAGCGTTGGAGCCAATCACTTCCAGCTCCGGGTGCAGGTCTTTCAGACGCTGGTGAGCATTCTGCATAATGCAGCCTTTGCCCGCCATCGACAGCAGCTCAGCATCGTTCATACCATCGCCGAAGGCGATGCAGTTTTTCAGACCATAGCCCATCGCTTTCGCCACGGCTTCCAGCGCGTGGCCTTTTGATACCCCGCCCGCCATCACTTCAAGACAGGTTACGGTAGAGAAACTAACGTTCACGCGATCGCCCCAGCGGGCGTTGATCGCCTGCTCCAGCGGCAGCAGCGTTTCGTGATCCTGACAGGTGAAGAAGACTTTACTGATGCCTTCCGGCTCCAGCAGACCCGGCTCGTAGAGTGAGTAATTGAACACCGCTTCTTTGAAGAAACGCATCTCTTCCGGACGATGGCGGTTCATGAACCATTCGTCATCGCGATAGACGTTGGTCACGATATCCGGGTTGTTGTGCACTACGCCAAACAGGTCAGCGGCGATATCACGATCCAGGTTATGAGAGAACACCAGGTTACCGTCGGTATCGTGTACTCGCGCACCGTTGGAGGTGATCATATAGGCTTTGATACCCAGATTATCGCGGATCTGGCCGACGTCGATGTAGTGACGACCGGTGGCGAAGACAAAGTGGATCCCCTTCTGAGTCAGGAGCTTCAGGGTTTCTTTGGTGTAGGGAGACAACATGTGATCGGGATTGAGCAGCGTGCCATCTAAATCAGACGCAACAACCTGGTACATAGGAAAATTTAACCTCTGGAGTAAAACATCATTAATCATGTCGAGAGAAAAAATCGACGATGGCATTGAGCGCGACCGAGCGCATATTGTCCTTTTCGAAAAGGATCTCATGGTACGCGCCTTCGATGACAAACGGTTTACCCCCTTCACAGGGATAACCCGCTTCGGCGCGAATTTCACAAAAACGCTCATGCATACGATTATCCACCACCCGCTCGTCCTCTGCCTGCAACAGCAAAACCGGAGTGGTGTCTTTTGCTGCCCCAGCGAGCACTTGCTCACCGGCCAGCATCCCTTCCCGCACCCAGTGCCAGGTTGGGCCGCCAACGCGCAGCTGCGGGTTGTCGGAATAAAAACGCAGATTTCGTCGATAGCGTTCTTTACTGTGCGTCAGCACGTTCATGCCATACGGCAGTGCCCGCCAGCGCCCGGTACCAATAGCATAACCCTCGCGGATCCGTTGATGCCCTTCCGCCCAGTCGAGCAAATGGCGCACCATCCAGTCCGGGAGGCGAATGATAATGCCGAACATCGGGGCGCTCAGCGCGATGGCATCGCACTGGGGCGCGTGGCGCTGTAAAAACAGCGTGGCAATCGCGCCGCCCATCGAATGCGCCAGAATGAAGCGTTTACGCCAGTGGCCTGGGGCTACTTCCTGGTGCCAGAACGCTGCCAGATCGTCCACGTAGTCGCTAAAGTTGACGACATGCCCGCGGTGAGTATCCGACAGCATTCGCCCGGAACGCCCCTGCCCGCGGTGGTCGATAATCAGCACATCAAAGCCGCTATGGAAGAGATCCCACGCGACTTCGGCATATTTCACGTAGCTTTCGATTCGTCCAGGGCAGACTACAACCACCCGGTCATTTCCCGGCGCGCAAAAACGGACAAAACGCACCGCAACGTTATCCACTCCGGTGAATTCCGCTTCTTCTCGTTGCTGCCAGAAATCGTTCAGCGGCCCCATGGTGAATGCAGCAAACGCGTTTTCTCTTGTTTCCCAGTCATTTTGCTGACGAAACATCGGGTATCCACTCTCGCTTATCGACGTTTATCATTTTTGTTTCAGTCGATAGTACATCGCTGGAACAAAGCGTATTGTGGCATAAAAATAGTCAATCCGGGAGTTTCTCATGACCTTCGAATGGTGGTTCGCCTATCTGCTGACATCCGTCATTTTTAGTCTGTCACCAGGGTCGGGAGCCATTAATACCATGACGACCGCCCTTAACTACGGCTATCGCGGTGCAGCGGCGTCGATTGCCGGGTTGCAGACCGGCCTTAGCGTGCACATCCTGCTGGTCGGTGTGGGTCTGGGAACCCTGTTCTCACGCTCGGTGTTCGCCTTCGAAGTGTTGAAATGGGCCGGAGCCGCCTATCTTATCTGGCTCGGTATTCAGCAGTGGCGGGCGGCGGGTGCTATCGATTTAAATCAGCTGGCAAAAACGCAGTCTCGCCGCACGCTCTACCGCCGCGCGGTTTTCGTCAATCTGACTAACCCGAAGAGCATTGTGTTTCTTGCCGCACTTTTCCCGCAGTTTGTTATCCCGAATCAGCCTCAGGTTATGCAGTATGTGGTGCTCGGCGTGACGACCGTTGCGGTAGATATTATCGTGATGATTGGCTACGCGACGCTCGCCACACGGATTGCGACCTGGATCAAGGGCCCCCGTCAAATGAGGGCCCTGAATAAAGCGTTTGGATCGCTGTTTATGCTGGTTGGCGCGCTGTTGGCCACAGCGCGACATGCTTAACGGGAGAGGATCAGGTGGATACCAAAGGCGGTGAATAACGTGCCGGCGACGCCATCAATCCACTTCGCCATCCGCTGATAGCCACGGCGCATCGCTGGTAAAGCGAAGAGGCTTGCCACCACAGTGAACCAGGCGAATGTTTCCACCACAATCATCAGGAAAATACCCCAGCGCTCGGCTCCGCCAATATCGTCACCAACAAACAGTGAGAACACCGAACCGAAATAGATAATCGCCTTCGGATTTGCCAGATTGGTCAGCAGCCCTTTGATAAAGCTCCGGCCACTCTGGGCCAGCTCAACCTGCGGCGCATCGGTAGTGGGTTTCTGTTTTTTCAGCGCCCCGCGCAGCATCTGGTAGCCCATCCAGCACAGGTACAGGCCGCCGCCCACCATAATGATGTTATGCAGCCATGCCATTTTTTCGAGGATTAGGTGCAGGCCCAGCAGCGCGACGCCTGCCCAGACCATCACGCCGGCGGTGATCCCCAGCACGCCCATCATGGCTTCTTTGCGGGAACGGCTCACAGCGGTTTGCGAAACGAAAAAGAAATCCGGCCCCGGGCTCATCAGCGCAATGATGTGCACTAACGCCACGGTCAGAAATAGCATCAACATAAATAACTCGCGGGGAAATAGTTCAGTGAGTCACCATACTGGCACTTTTTTGCCCGGCTGACTACTCTTCGTCGTCACCGTCAACATGCGAGCGGATAAGCGCCATAAACTCTTTACCAAAGCGCTCCAGCTTGCGCATCCCGACCCCGTTAACGCTGAGCATGTCGCTCGCCGAAAGCGGCATCTGCTCGGCCATTTCGATAAGCGTTGCGTCGTTGAACACCACGTAAGGCGGGATGTTCTCTTCATCGGCGATAGCTTTGCGCAGTTTACGCAGCTTGGCGAAGAGCTTGCGGTCGTAGTTGCCCACCGCCGCTTTCTGCATCACGCGCGGCTTCAGAGCGATAATACGCGGTACCGCGAGCGCCAATGGGACATCGCCGCGCAGCACCGGCCGCGCGGCTTCGGTCAGCTGCAGGGCTGAATGGAGGGCAATGTTCTGCGTCGCGAAACCGAGATGGATCAGCTGACGGATAACGCTCACCCAGTGTTCGTGGCTTTTTTCACGCCCGATACCGTACACCGGTAGTTTGTCGTGGCCCAGCTCGCGAATGCGCTGATTGTTTGCCCCGCGCAGCACTTCCACCACGTACCCCATCCCGAAGCGTTGGTTGACGCGATAAATGGTCGACAGCGCTTTGCGCGCATCTTCCAGACCGTCGTACTGTTTTGGTGGATCAAGGCAGATATCGCAGTTGCCGCACGGCTCCTGCCGCCCCTCGCCAAAGTAGTTCAGCAACACCAGACGACGGCAGGTTTGCGCCTCCGCGAAAGCGCCCATCGCATTCAGTTTGTGACGTTCAATATCCAGCAGTTGCCCGGCAGGTTTCTCCTCCAGGCAGCGCCGCAGCCACGCCATATCGGCCGGATCGTAGAACAGCATCGCTTCTGCCGGCAGGCCGTCACGCCCGGCACGGCCGGTTTCCTGATAGTAAGATTCAATATTGCGCGGAATATCGAAGTGCACCACGAAGCGCACGTTGGGCTTGTTGATCCCCATCCCGAACGCCACGGTCGCCACAACAATTTGCAGGTCGTCGCGCTGGAATTTCTCCTGCACCTCGGCACGGATGTGATTTTCAAGCCCGGCATGGTAAGCCCCAGCGCTGATCCCACGGCTTTGCAGGCGGGCAGCGGTATCTTCCACTTTGGCGCGGCTGTTGCAGTAGATAATGCCCGATTTACCGCGCTGCTCCTGCACGTAGCGCATGAGCTGATCCAACGGTTTAAACTTCTCCATCAGCATATAGCGGATGTTCGGGCGATCGAAGCTGCTTATCTGAATCAGCGGATCGTTGAGCCCCAACAGGCGGACAATATCCAGCCGGGTAGTGTCGTCTGCGGTGGCGGTCAGCGCCATAAACGGCAGCGCCGGGAAGCGCTGGCGTAGCTGGCCGAGTGCGGCATATTCCGGGCGGAAATCATGCCCCCACTGAGAAATACAGTGCGCCTCATCCACCGCCAGCATCACCGGATTCCAGTGGCTGAGGTTATCGAGGAAGTTATCAAGCATCAGACGCTCGGGTGCAATGTACAGCAGACGAATTTTGCCTGTCCGACATCCGGCCATGACTTCCTGCTGCTGCTCACGGGTCTGAGTCGAGTTGAGGCACGCCGCAGCCACACCGTTGGCCAGTAGCTGATCGACCTGGTCTTTCATCAGCGAAATCAGCGGGGAAACCACTACCGTCAGGCCATCGAGCACCAGTGCTGGGATCTGGTAGCAAAGCGATTTACCGCCTCCGGTGGGCATGACCACCAGACAGTCGCGTCCTTCCAGCACGGTCTCAATAATGGTTTCCTGGCCCGGGCGGAACTGCTGGTAGCCGAAGGTCTCCTGTAAAACCTGCTTCGCCAGCGATTGTTGATTAAATACTTCCGCCTGTGCCACTGTGACCCCATTCCCCGAATTAAAAACAGGCGCTATTTTCATCGCCTACGCGCCAAACTGCAATGCTTTAGAACAGATCGTTTAGCATAACCCCAACGCCGACGCGCGTCTGGTTAAAGTTGTAATCGATAAGAGATTCACCGTAGCCGCTGTAAACCTGGGTATAAACGCGCACGTGTTTGGTCACCGGGTAACTCACGCCCAGCTCGGCGCCGCCGTAGCCGCTGTTCCAGTTGTACTGCCCCTGTGCACTCAGCACCGCATCACCCAGCTGATAGCCAATTTTGAGGCGGTAGTAGCCCATATATTTGGTGATGTCCGGATTATCGGTGGTATTGCCGATAACCATCCAGGGTTTCACTTCCACCAGCCAGTTGCCGTTTTGCGCCATCAGGCGGGTATAGAGTCGATTCCAGCTGCGCGAGGTCGGGTCAGCGCGGCCGTTTGAATCATGGTTATAACCAAACTCCACGTCACGCAGCGTCCACCCGGCAAACTGGTAGTCGGTGGCAAAACCGAGAAACAGCTGCGGCTCGTAGTTGGTTTCACGAAACGGTGCCGATTCTTTGCTGTTAGATAGCTGCCACCAGGATTTTTGGGTATAAGAGGCGCCCAGCACCGAGTTGTCTCCCAGAATGCCGCGCCACAGCGGGAACGCCAGGCTCAGCTGGAATTTCACCTCATCTTTACGCGCATGCTCCGCCCAGTCATAGCTGCGGATGGCCTCTTTATTGAGATCGCTGGTCCAGGTGTAAATCACGTAATTGCTTTCGTAGGGGTAGAGCACGAAAGGGTTGTCGTGCTCCTGAAGCATGTTCGCAATGATGCTGCCGCGCACGGCTGGGGTGTCTTTGACCGTGTTCATAGTGGCTTCCTGCGCCAGCGCCGTCAGCGGCAGTCCGGCAAGAGCAAACCACCATCCCAGAGTTTTCCTCATCAGTATTGTTCTCCTGAACTTAAGATTTTTATCACTATTTTTATTCTGGTTTCATTCTACATCGTTACGCCCTGCTTTCCTGCCCGTCGGTTCTTAAAGTGGAAAACAACAATACATAAGCATAAAATCAACATTTCATTAACCAACGGAAGGCTTGTTATGTCTGCTGAATTAACCGCGGAAGCGGCGTTAAAGATGGTGGGAGAAATTTTCGTCTATCACATGCCCTTCAACCGCGCGCTGGGGCTGGAGCTTGCCCGCTACGAAAAAGAGTACGCCGAGCTCTGCTTTAACAACCAGCCGATGATGGTCGGTAACTGGGCACAGAGCATTTTGCACGGCGGAGTTATAGCGTCAGTGCTGGATGTTGCAGCAGGGCTGGTATGTGTTGGCAGCACGCTGACGCGCCATGACACCATTAACGAAGATGAGCTGCGCCAGCGCCTGTCGCGCATGGGGACTATCGATCTGCGCGTCGATTATCTGCGCCCTGGCCGCGGTAACCGCTTTACCGCCACCAGCAGCCTGCTGCGCGCCGGGAATAAAGTGGCCGTTGCCCGTGTTGAGCTGCACAACGAAGAACAGCTCTATATTGCCAGCGCTACGGCAACGTATATGGTGGGTTGAATCGTCATTATCGAGTAAAATCCCTTCACATTTTTGCAAGGAATTTAACCGATGGATGCTAAACAAACGCGGCTGGGTGTGTTACTCGCACTCGCCGCTTATTTTATTTGGGGTATCGCACCGGCGTACTTCAAGCTGATTTACTACGTTCCCGCCGACGAAATCCTCACCCATCGTGTGATCTGGTCATTTTTCTTTATGGTGGCGCTGATGAGCATCAGCCGCCAGTGGCCGCGGGTGAAGGTCCTGCTGCAAACGCCAAAGAAAATATTCATGCTGGCGCTCTCCGCGGTGCTGATTGGCGGAAACTGGCTGCTTTTCATCTGGGCGGTGAATAACCACCATATGCTCGAAGCGAGCCTTGGCTACTTTATTAACCCGCTGGTGAATATTTTGCTCGGGATGATTTTCCTCGGCGAGCGCTTCCGCCGCATGCAGTGGTTAGCGGTGATCCTGGCGGCGTGCGGGGTGCTGGTTCAGCTGTGGACTTTTGGTTCTCTGCCGCTTATCGCCCTGGGGCTGGCCTTCAGCTTCGCCTTCTACGGCCTGGTACGCAAAAAAATCGCCGTGGATGCACAAACCGGAATGCTATTCGAAACCCTGTGGCTGCTGCCAGTTGCTGCTATTTATCTGTTTGGTATCGCCGATAGCAGCACCAGCCATATGGGGCAAAACCCGCTGTCGCTGAATCTGCTGCTGGTTGCCGCAGGCGTGGTGACGACGATCCCGCTGCTGTGCTTTACCGGTGCGGCCACTCGCCTGCGCCTTTCGACGCTGGGATTCTTCCAGTACATTGGTCCTACGCTGATGTTCCTGCTGGCGGTCACGTTTTACGGCGAAGTGCCGGGGGCAGACAAGATGCTGACCTTCGCGTTTATCTGGGTCGCGCTGGCGATTTTCGTGATGGATGCGGTGTATACGTTACGCAGGACGCGTAAAGGGCTGTAGCGTTATCAGGCCTACAGAATACGTAGGCCTGATAAGCCGTCACTCAGAGCCAGTTACGGCGTTTGAAGTAGAGATATGGCGCAAGCCCGGCGAGGATCATAAAAATAATCGCGCCGGGATAACCAAAGCTCCAGCGCAGCTCCGGCATAAACTCAAAGTTCATCCCATAGCTTGAGGCCACCAGCGTCGGCGGCAGAAACACCACGGATACCACCGAGAAGATCTTGATGATGCGGTTCTGCTCGATGTTGATGAAGCCCATCGCCGCCTGCATCAGGAAGTTCACTTTCTGGAACAGGGATTCGTTGTGCGGCAGCAGGGATTCGATATCGCGCAGGATCTCACGAGCCTGCTCCAGCTGACCCGCCGGCAGACGCGCTTTACGCACCAGGAAGTTCAGTGCGCGTTGGGTATCCATCAGACACAAACGAACCTTCCAGCCGATATCTTCCTGCTCTGCCAGCGTCGAGAGCGCATCGTCATACTCGTCGCCCTGCTGGCCTTCCATAATAACGCGGCTCAGTTTTTCCAGATCGCTGTAAATGTTTTCGATCTCATCCGCCAGCTGTTCAATTTTGGTTTCGAACAGATCCAGCAGCAGCTCATAGGCGTTGCCGTCCACCATCTCCTGGTTACGGGAGCGCATACGGTAGAGCCGAAACGCCGGCAGTTCGCGTTCACGCAGGGTGAACAGACGTCCTTCACGAATGGTAAATGCCACGGTTGAGTTACCGGCGTGGTCTTCAGCATCTTCAAAAAAGAAAAATGAGTGAATGTGCAGACCGTCTTCGTCTTCAAAGAATCGCGCGGAGGCCTCGATGTCTTCCAGTTCAGGACGGGTAGCCAGGTTCTGGCCCAATTCCGTTTGCACACGGCTTCGCTCTTCGTCGTCTGGCTCGACGAGGTCAACCCACACTGAACTTGCCAGGTGTTTGATCTCTTCCGCTTCAAGACGCGTTAAGCGATTGTTTTCCAGTTGAAATGCGCTCAGCATGACCGGGACTCCCAATGCAAAAAATTATCGGACAGTTCGGTGGGCACACAGAAACAAATGGGGTTTCAGACCATTAAGCCTGACTCAGCGCGACGGGAGTAATTCAGGTCGCTGACAACCGCTAAGGCTATCAGCATTCGAGGATAGCCTTAGGAGTTGTTCCTGGTTGACAGGAAATTGAGCCAGCATCTACTGGGTGTGTCCAAGGCGAATGTCCTCTTAGCGTAATCGTGCGCGCATGTTACGCCAGCACTAATGCAGCGTCAACATGCAACGAAACGCCAGCAGGTATAAATTCCCCTCTGGCTTATAAGGCTAGCAGATTATTACAAAATAATGATATTTTTCTGAAAGTTACACGGTTTCGAGACGGGCATAGGCTGCCACCAGCCATTTGATACCCTGCCCCTGGAACGCCACCTGCAAACGGCTGTGTTCGCCGCTGCCTTCCAGATTCACGATGGTACCTTCACCGAATTTCGAGTGGCGCACGCGCTGGCCGAGCTTGTAGCCGGTATCGTTCTCCGACATCGGTGTACCCATGCGCTGATGGCTGACCGGACGGCTCACCGTCGCGCGCAGGCGTACCTCTTCCACGCAGGCTTCCGGCAGCTCGCCGATAAACCGTGACGGCCGATGATAGACCTCTTTACCGTACAGGCGGCGCGTTTCCGCGTAGGTCAGCGTCAGCTTCTCCATCGCGCGGGTGACGCCGACGTAGGCCAGACGACGCTCTTCTTCCAGACGCCCGCCTTCATCGAGCGACATCTGGCTCGGGAACATCCCCTCTTCCATTCCTACAATAAACACCTGCGGAAATTCCAGCCCTTTTGCCGAGTGCAGCGTCATCAGCTGTACCGCGTCCTGCCAGGTATCGGCCTGCCCTTCACCCGCCTCAAGCGCGGCATGAGAGAGAAACGCCTGCAGCGGCAGCAGATCTTCATCTTCGTCGTTGTAGCTGAACTGGCGCGTTGCCGTCACCAGCTCCTCTAAGTTTTCGATTCGGGTCTGGCCCTTCTCGCCTTTTTCCTGCTCATACATTGTGCGCAGGCCGGAGTCTTTAATCACCCGGTCAGTCTGCACGTGCAGAGGCATATCGGCAGTTTCATGCGCCAGCGCATCAATCAGTTCCATAAACCGCTGGAGCGCACTGGCGGCGCGGCCTGCAAGCGCTTTCTCCTGCAGTAACTCGCGGCATGCCTGCCACAGGGTAAGCTGGCGGTCACGGGAAGTCTGGCGCACTACGTCAAGGGTGCGATCGCCGATCCCACGAGTTGGCGTATTCACCACGCGCTCAAAAGCGGCATCGTCATTGCGATTTGCAATCAGGCGCAGGTAAGAGAGGGCGTCTTTGATTTCCTGGCGTTCGAAGAAGCGCATTCCGCCATAAATACGGTATGGCATGCTCGCCTGTAACAACGCCTCTTCCAGCACGCGCGACTGAGCGTTGCTGCGATAAAGAATGGCGCATTTTTCCAGCGCTCCGCCGTTGTCCTGCCAGGTTTTAATCCGGTTCACCACGAAGCGGGCTTCGTCGAGTTCGTTGAAGGCGCAGTAAAGCGAGATAGGTTCACCGTCGACACCGTCGGTCCACAGTTTTTTCCCCAGTCGCCCGTTGTTGTTTTCAATCAGGGCGTTAGCCGCGCTCAGGATGTTGCTGGTTGAACGGTAGTTCTGTTCGAGACGAATAGTTTCCGCGCCCGGGAAATCGTTCAGGAAGCGCTGGATGTTCTCCACCTGCGCACCACGCCAGCCGTAGATCGACTGGTCATCGTCACCAACGATCATCACTTTGCCGCTGTCACCCGCCAGCAGGCGGATCCAGGCGTACTGAATGTTGTTGGTATCCTGGAATTCGTCGACGAGAATGTTGGTAAAACGCTCGCGGTAGTGCTGAAGAATATGCGGTTTATTGAGCCACAGTTCGTGCGCGCGCAGCAGCAGTTCGGCAAAATCCACCAGCCCTGCGCGATCGCAGGCTTCCTGGTAGGCCTGATACACCTTCTGCCAGGTCTGTTCGACCGGATTACCGTAGCTCTGAATATGATGCGGACGCAGTCCTTCGTCCTTCTGGCTATTGATGTACCACATCGCCTGACGCGGTGGCCACTGCTTCTCATCCAGGTTCATCGCCTTGATGAGGCGTTTCAGCAGACGCAGCTGGTCTTCGCTGTCGAGGATCTGGAAATCCTGCGGCAGATTCGCATCCAGATGGTGCGCACGCAGCAGACGATGCGCCAGGCCATGGAAGGTCCCCACCCACATTCCGCCCTGGGAAGTGCCCATCAACTGAGAGATACGATGGCGCATTTCCGCCGCCGCTTTGTTGGTAAAAGTCACCGCCATAATGGAGTACGGCGAGCAGTTTTCTACGCTCAGCAACCAGGCGATGCGGTGCACCAGCACACGTGTTTTACCGCTGCCCGCCCCGGCGAGGACCAACATATTGGTGCGCGACGCCGCCACGGCTTCACGCTGTTTGTCATTGAGGCTGTCGAGCAGGTAAGAAACGTCCATTGGCACCGCCGGAGAATATCGGGGCTCAGAGAACCCCTGGAAATTTATACAGAGTTACTGGTGATTATATCAGCGTGGTGAGGGATGCCAACCGGGAAATTTCTACGTGCGGCAGCAGACGGCTATCATGAATTTCCATCAACGACCCTTCTCGCAGGTTGATCCAGCAGGCCTGCATCCCGCAGCGGACGGCACCGGCGACGTCGGTGGTGAGGTCATCGCCGACGTGCAGAATTTGCTCGATCGGGACTTCCAGTCGTTCCGCCGCCAGATGATACATGTCGGAGAAAGGTTTGGAGCGCCCGTCCGGGCCTGCGCGCAGCACAAAGCGGAAGTAGTCATTGAGACCAAACAGCTCCGGCTGAGCGTTACCGTTAGTGATCGCTACCAGCGGCCATTTTTTCGCAAGCCTGGCGAGCGTGTCATGGGTTTCTTCTGGCACATCAATCCGGCTACGCCATTGGGCAAAATACAGCATCGCCGCATGCGCGCCAATGCTGGCTTCTGACGGGCTTAATCCCGCGCTGAGCATCGCTTGCTCTACTGCCCGACGTCGCCATTCGGTCACGTCGTGGTAAATTTCCGGCTCGGCCCGGCGCAGCGCCTGGCGCACCTGCAGGAAGTCATTGCTCTCAAAACCCTTCATCGCCGGATGATAGTTCTGCACAAACGCCAGCGACTCTTGTTCCGTGGTGCGGATCACCTGATAGTTATCGTAAAGGGTATCGTCCAGGTCAAACGTCAAAGCCGAAATCTGACCTAATGGGCGGTAAAAACGCATTATTTCCCCCGTTTGGCGCGTGGATGCGCCGCGTCGTACACCGAGGCAAGGTGTTGAAAATCAAGATGGGTATAGATTTGGGTCGTCGACAGGTTAGCATGCCCCAGCAGCTCCTGAACCCCACGCAGATCGCCGCTCGACTCCAGCATATGGGTGGCGAACGAATGCCGCAATTTATGAGGGTGAACGTGGCTGTTCAGGCCTTGCCTGATGCCCCACTCGGCAAAACGCTTCTGGACGTTTCTCGCCGAGATGCGTTTGCCAAGCTTCGACAAAAACAGCGCTTCGTCATCGCCGCCGAACAGTCCGCGCAGATCGAGCCAGTGCTCAATCCACACCACCGCATTCCGCCCGATGGGTAAACGCCGCTCTTTGCTGCCCTTCCCCATCACCCACACTTCACCGGTCGACAGGTCCAGGTTTTTGATATCGAGGTTAACCAGTTCAGACAGACGCAGCCCGGCGCCGTACATCACTTCCAGCATCGCGCGGTCGCGGACGGCTAACGGATCGTTAAGATCGATATCCAGCAGACGATTGACGTCATCAACGTCGATATTTTTAGGGAGATGGCGCGGTGTTTTCGGGGCTGAAACCGCTTTGGCAGGATTCGCCGACAGCTCGCCCTGGCTTACCAGCCAGTCGAAGAAACTACGCAGGGCGGAAAGCCGCAGCGCAAGGCTCGCCGGGCCAAGGCCCTTACGGCGACTGCGGGTTGCAAAGCTACGCACCGTTGCAGCATCACATTGTTGCCAGCTTTTTACGCCGGTTTCCCCGGCAAGCGTAATGACGGCATCAAGCTGACGCTGATAGTTCAGCAGCGTGACCGGGCTGAGCTGACGCTCAACGCCGAGATAGCGTAAAAAGCGTGTTACCGGTTCGTGCAGCGGGGAATCGGTCATACGCGCTCAATCCAGCGCTCCAGTAGCCCCGGCATCATCAGCGCGATTTCCTGCAGCAGATGCGTGCCTTGTCCCTGCTGGTAGTGATGCGCGTCGCGGCTGGTGAAAAGGATAATCCCCAAATCGCCATCGCTACCCATCATCGACATTGCCACAGAGCCGATCGCTTTCGCTTCTGGCAGGACCAGCAGCAGCTCAGGGCCGTTCAGCGAGCCGAGATAGTGCCGCTCATGTCCCAGACGCTGAATCCGCAGCGGTTCGAACGCCTGGCGCGAAAGCGCAAGCCGGGTGGCGCTGGAAGGCGCACCAATACGCCAGCGGTCAGGGAACAGACGCAGTGTGGCACCGGCTAACCCCAACTCCCGCGCCCAGCGATGGAAGCGATTAAGGAGATCGTCGAGGCTTTCAGCCGCGGCCAGCCGGGTTTGCAGATGCAGCAGGCGATAGAACAAACTTTCGTTCTCCGTCGCCTGTTCCATCAGCATCGACATATTCTCTTCGAGCGCGTTGATGTGATTCCGCGCCCGCGCCATATGCCACTCCACCAGCGAGATGGTCCCGCGCACCGGATGAGGTACCCGCATCTGCTCCACCCAGCGGGCGTTGCGGATAAAAAACTCAGGATGTTGCAACAGGTACTCCACCACGGCGCGATCGTTAAGCGTTGCGATTTCGTCCTGCTGTTCTTCCCCGACTTGTTTCATAAGTGAATAAACCCGTCGTAGACATGTGCCGCCGGGCCAGTCATAAACAACGGTTGACCCGGACCTTTCCAGGCGATATCTAATCGCCCGCCTGGTAATTCCACGCGTACTTCTTCTGCCAGCAACCCCTGTTGAATACCAACAGCAACGGCCGCGCAGGCACCGCTACCGCAGGCCTGAGTTTCCCCTGCGCCACGTTCATAGACGCGCAGACGAATATGGTCGCGTTTGACGACCTGCATAAATCCGATATTGGCCCGTTCCGGGAAACGCTCGTGGCTTTCCAGCACCGGACCCAGCGTTTCGATGGCCGCCGTTTCGACGTCATCAACCTGAATCACACAGTGCGGGTTGCCCATCGACACCACGCCGCACATGATGGTCTGTTCCGCGGCGCGCATGATATAGGTCTTTTCCGCTTTGTTAGCGCGGAATGGCACCTGAGAGGGCTCAAAGTTCGGCTCGCCCATGTTGACACGCACCAGGTCATCGTCGGTGACGCTCAGCACCATGCGACCATTCGCGGTACTGACCCGAATATCACGTTTGTTGGTCAGGCCCTTCAGGCGAACGAAACGCGCAAAGCAGCGCGCCCCGTTGCCACACTGGGAAACTTCGCTGCCATCAGCATTAAAAATGCGGTAGTGAAAATCAAGCTCCGGATCGTACGGGGGTTCCACGATCAGCAGTTGATCAAAACCCACGCCAAGGTGCCTGTCCGACAGCCGTCGGATAAGCTCCGGAGAAAAGAACACATTCTGCGTCACCGCATCAACGACCATAAAGTCGTTGCCCAGGCCATGCATTTTAGAGAACTGCATCATTCACCCCACTCACGCAGAAACCGCCTGGAACCGTCAGAGATTGACCTGAGTCGGCCCACCATCAACACCGCGATCGTTACGATCCGGCGAAGTACTCTGAGTTTTGCTGTCGACCGGTTTGGTCGGCGGCGGCGCGGTTTTATCTGCCGGCGGGAAATAGAGAGGCCCCTTCAGGCCGCAGCCGGTCAGGCTGAACATCGTCAGTAATACGGCGAGCGTTCGGTACACGTTTTTCATTCTTAAAGTGCCTGTTGTTCAAACTTTCTGTTTTCTATCATCGCAGGAGAAGACGTAAAAGCAAGCGTTTAGCGCCCGACTGCAACGCATTATGTTTCACGGTATACTGCCGCATCACTAAAAAATGGGAAACGACAATGAACGACAGTGAATTTCATCGCCTGGCAGATACCCTGTGGCTCACCATTGAAGAGCGTCTCGACGACTGGGACGGCGACAGCGATATCGACTGCGAAATAAACGGCGGCGTGCTAACGCTCTCCTTCGAAAACGGTAGCAAAATTATCATCAACCGTCAGGAGCCGCTGCATCAGGTGTGGCTCGCAACTAAACAGGGCGGCTACCATTTTTCTCTGCAAGGAGATGAGTGGATCTGCGATCGCAGCGGCGAAGAGTTCTGGAGTTTACTGGAGAAGGCGGCGACTGCGCAGGCAGGTGAGGACGTAAGTTTCCGCTAACAGCATTGCCCGGTAGCGCTAAACGCTTGCCGGGCTTGCGACGGCTCAGGAGAAATACTGCTGCAGCAGCGGCGCCGCGTTTTCCTGACTCTCGGCGGTAACCGGCCCCACCGTCTGGGTGCGGAACGGGATTACCTGCGCGCGCCCGTCGACCTTCACAATCTGGTAGAACTGCGGCAGGTTGAAGTTGATGAAGCTGGAGCCGTAGGTAAAACGATCGTGCGACGACGAGTAGAAGCGGCTGACGTCACGCACCAGCTCCTCTTTACTGCCTTCGCAGTGGTGATACACCTCTACCCGGTTAGTCTCATCAAGAATGTAAATGTTGAAGCCGTTGTCATCACTGGTGTCTTCAAAGAAGAACTGGATGATCCCTTCACTGGCAAAACCATCGACCACTGACGGCAGTTTGACATGGTTGGTCTCAACCTGTACCGACAGACCGTGCAGCTTGTTGTGAGAAATAGCACCGTAAAACTCGATGGCGTTTTCCAGCTTCTGCACCGACACGTTCAGGCGCTCGAAGAACAGACCCCAGGTCTGGCCCGACACGCGCAGCGCTTTAAAGCGCCCGGTTTCCTGACGAGTGCTGGAGAGACGCAGCTCAACGCACTCTGACACCAGCTGCTGTACGCGAGTACGGATCAGGCCGCGCAGGTGCTGGCTGTAGCAGAACACCTCAACGCTGTCCGGCGGTGCGGCATCCTGGTGCATTTTGCCGAGAATCGTTTTCAGCGCTTCGATCATCGCCTGTTCGCCGTTGAAGTGCAGCGTACGCACTTCGTTCCACGAGTTTCGGTACAGCAGATCGACGCTGCCTATCAGACAGTTTTGCTCTTCACCAAAGCTGAAGACGTCCAGCTTACGGAAATCGAAATGTACCACCTGGTTGCGGAACGCGGCCGTGGGGTCATATTCGAGGTTAACGATGATCGCCAGATGGCGGATTTCGCAAGGGCTGTAGAGCGCTTTTGGCGTTGGCGCCGGCAGACGTAGCGGGAAGTGGTGCGACACGTCGGCCACCATCTCCTGCAGTTTTGCCAGGTCAACGATGCCGTTGCCCTTAATAAACAGACGGGTACGTGAGGTCAGCAAGCCGTTAAACCAGGCCCAGGCCACCAGCTTATTAAGATAACGGTTATATTCCAGCGGCTGATGACTGACGATCGACTCCATATTCGGCGCACGATTATAGAGATACCAACCGGTACGGTTGGCTCTGCCCGGCGGCACGTGGATGAACGTCAGGTTCGGTTCGGAAAGATCCGGCGAAATTTGCGGGTTCACGAGCGTCACTTTACCCGGCAGCGCTTCGAAAGCGGCATACAGTTTACGGGTCAGTACACCGATATCCTGCGGGCTTGCAGAAACGCTGAGGTTGTTACGGCGCGCGAAGCGGATCAGGTTACGGTAGCTCTGCATCATCGCATCGAGCAGCTCGTTGTGCGCGTTGCGTACTTCGTCAATCTTCCAGTTAGCGCGGTTGTCGAGCATCGTCAGGCGGGCGTCGTCCCAGCCCCACTCTTGCACCAGCTGGCTCAGCACTTCACGTCGCCAGCCTACGCAGGCGCGTTCGCGGCTCAGTTTTTCGCAGACTTTGAGGTAGAAACAGCGGCGAACCAGGTCGAGACGAGTTTCGTCTTCGATAGCCTTCAGATACTCAGTGACGCGCTCCAGCATCATGCAGTACGGATCGAGACCAAAGGAGATAATCTCGCCGTCGTGCAGGCGCTGTTTAATGTCTTTCGCCAGCAGGCGGGTGTTGGGGTATTCCCAGGAATAGGCTTCCAGCAGCAGCGTTTTCAACACCGCTTTATACGGGGAATCAATACTTTTGTAGAGCTGCCACAGGCTTGCGCCGAAGTACTCTTCCGCCGACAGCGAGCTCATACCGCCGAGATCGAGCCATTCGTTCGGCGTCAGTACGCCCTGGGCGTACAGCGTCATCACGTAGTCGTCGTAATGATCTTCTTCCGCGCACGGCACCATATTCCACAGAATACGTTTCCCGGCGAGGCGCACCGCGGTGCGATAAAATTCGTCGAGCAGCAAAATGTGCTGCGTTGAACCACAGTCTTCACCACCGAGGCTGCCGCTCTCATTATGGCGGAAGCGGTTTTCGTCAATCAGGAAGAAACTCACTTCAACGCCGAGGGATGCCGCCCAGCTCTCGAGCAGGCTGCATTTACGCTGCAGAAGTTGGCGCTCTTCGTTATCGAGCCAGGCCTGGTGACAGACCCAGATATCGAGGTCAGACGAACAGCTCTGCCCCACCGAAGAGGTACTGCCCATGGTGTAGACACCGGTGATAGGCAATTCACCCTGCGGCGTGTCCTGACGCGGCATACCGCGGTGCAGTTCGAGTTCGTCTAAGTAGTGGCGTTGGGTTTCATCAGGCGTGTAAAGGCAAATGCCACAGGGAACGTTACCGTCGAGGTAACCCGGCATCAGCGGATGATGATAGTGTAACAATGTCGGCAGTAGACTGTAGACCTGCTGGAAAGCAGGGCCCATGGCAGCAAGCGCGCGATCCACACGCAATTGATTGATGGCATCCAGTCTCTGTTTAAGTGTCTCAATATAGAGGTACAAGACATTTCGCCTGATGTTCAAACCCGGCGTATCAGAAAGCGGGTAAACCGCGGGGGATACGGAGGGTTACAGTAAGTCAAAAAACAACCGTTACCGTTTGTCGTCGTTTTCGTTGTTGTCGCATTGACGAACAAATGGTCTAAAACGTGATCAATTTAACACCTTGCCGGTTGACCGTAAAGAAAGATGCGCTACATACAAGTGTAGCACTGAATAAAACGCGTAAACTCCGCAATACGGTCCGGCGAGTTGTGTCATCCGCAGTGCAATGACGCGACACGTCCGCTTCCCTCTACCCGCAAAAACCGTGAAAACTGACATCCTTAAGGCAACAATGTTAGGATGAACAGTGGACGATAATGACGGTAACAAGCATGTTAGACAAAGTTTTGAGAATTGCCACACGTCAAAGCCCTCTTGCGCTCTGGCAGGCACATTATGTTAAAGACAGCCTGATGGCCTGTCATCCCGGTCTGCAGGTAGAACTGGTGCCGCTTATCACGCGCGGCGACGTCATCCTCGACACGCCGCTGGCCAAGGTGGGCGGTAAAGGGCTTTTTGTCAAAGAGTTAGAGCTGGCGTTGCTTGAGAACCGGGCCGATATCGCCGTCCACTCGATGAAAGATGTGCCGGTTGATTTCCCGGAAGGGCTCGGTCTGGTGACGATTTGCGAGCGTGAAGATCCACGTGACGCTTTTGTCTCTAACCGCTTTGCCTCGCTCGACGACCTGCCCGCCGGCAGCGTCGTCGGCACGTCAAGTTTACGCCGTCAGTGCCAGCTGGCCGCCCAGCGCCCGGACCTGATCATCCGCTCTTTGCGCGGCAACGTCGGCACGCGCCTCAGCAAACTGGATAACAACGACTACGACGCAATTATCCTCGCCGTCGCCGGGCTAAAACGCCTCGGCCTTGAATCACGCGTGCGGATGGCGCTGTCGCCGGAGCAATCGCTCCCGGCCGTGGGCCAGGGCGCGGTGGGGATTGAGTGCCGCCTTGACGACGAACAGACCCGCGCTCTGCTGGCACCGCTGAATCATCACGACACCGCCGTTCGCGTTGCCGCTGAACGCGCAATGAATATGCGCCTCGAGGGTGGTTGCCAGGTGCCTATTGGCAGCTATGCTGAACTGAACAACGGCGAACTCTGGCTGCGTGCGCTGGTCGGCGCGCCCGACGGTTCACAAACTATTCGCGGCGAGCGTCGCGGCAAACCCGAAGATGCCGAACAAATGGGCATTTCTCTGGCAGATGAATTACTGGATAACGGTGCGCGCAGCATTCTGGCTGCGGTTTACGACGGAGAGTCCCCGGCATGAGTATACTGGTCACCCGCCCGTCTCCTCAGGGAGAAGATTTAGTGAGCCGCCTGCGCACACTGGGGCGAGTGGCCTGGAGCTTTCCTCTCATCGAATTTACCCCCGGACGGGAGCTGGCATCGCTTCCGGCCCGGCTTGCCGCTCTCACCGATACCGATCTCGTTTTTGCCCTCTCACAACATGCGGTCACTTTTGCCAGCGCGGAGCTCAACAAGCACCAGTCCAGCTGGCCGCTTACACCGCACTACTTTGCCATCGGTCGAACGACGGCCCTGGCGCTGCACAAAGAGAGTGGCGCTGAGATTCGTTATCCTCAGGATCGGGAAATCAGTGAAGTCTTGCTACAATTACCTGAATTACAAAACGTTGCTGGCAAGAAAGCGCTGATTTTGCGTGGTAACGGCGGCCGCGAGCTTATCGGCGAAACGCTGACGGCACGCGGCGCTGAAGTGACTTTTTGTGAATGTTATCAACGAACAGCGATACACTACGACGGTGCGGAAGAAGCCCTGCGCTGGCACTCCCGCGGCGTGACCACGCTGGTCATCACCAGCGGAGAAATGTTACAACAGATTTGGTCGCTAACCCCGCCGTGGTATCGCGAAAACTGGCTACTCCGCTGTCGGCTTTGGGTTGTCAGCGAACGCCTGGCGCGCCTCGCCAAAGAATTAGGCTGGCATGACGTTCAGGTCGCTGATAGCGCCGACAACGATGCGCTGCTGCGCGCGTTACAATAACTCTCAAAACTGGAAGCCATAATGACGGAACAAAAAAATTCCTCCGCCGTGGTTGAAGAGACCAGGGAGGCCGTGGACACCGCGCCACAGCCAGAAAAAGTCGAACAGCCATCTAAAACCGCAAAAGAAGGCAACGGCAATAAAACCAGCCTGGTGCTGAGCGCTGTCGCTATCGCCATTGCGCTGGCCGCAGGCGTGGGCCTTTACGGTTGGGGAAAACAGCAGGCAGCGTCACAAACGACGGCCAACGATACGCTGGCAAACCAGGTGATTGCGCTGCAAAAGGCGCAGGAAACGCAAAAGAGCGAGCTGGATGGCATCATCAAACAGCAGGCCGATCGGCTGACTGACGCGGCACGTCAGCAGGAAGCGATGGCAAAACAGCTCGACGAACTGCAGCAGAAAGTGATGACTATCTCCGGGAGCGACGCCAAAACCTGGCTGCTGGCTCAGGCCGATTTCCTGGTTAAACTGGCTGGGCGCAAGCTCTGGAGCGATCAGGACGTTACCACCGCTGCGGCGCTGCTGAAAAGCGCCGACGCCAGCCTCGCCGACATGAATGATCCAAGTCTTATCACCGCGCGTCGTGCCATTACCGACGATATCGCCAGCCTGTCCGGCGTGGCGCAGGTCGATTACGACGGCATCATCCTGAAAGTTAACCAACTGGCGAATCAGATAGATAATCTGCGTCTTGCGGATAACAACGATGACTCTTCCCCGATGGATGACGATGGCACAGAGCTCTCCAGCTCGCTCGGCGAGTGGCGGGTGAACCTGCAGAAGAGCTGGCAGAACTTTATGGACAGCTTTATCACTATTCGCCGTCGCGATGAGACCGCCGTACCGCTGCTGGCGCCGAATCAGGATATCTACCTGCGCGAGAACATCCGTTCTCGTCTGCTGGTTGCCGCACAGGCAGTGCCGCGCCATCAGGAAGAGACTTACAAGCAGGCGCTGGATAACGTCTCTACCTGGGTACGGGCGTACTACGACACCGAAGACGCTACCACCAAGGCCTTCCTGGAAGAGGTCGACAGACTCAGCCAGCAAAGCATTACCATGAACGTGCCGGAGACGCTGCAAAGTCAGGCGATCATGGAAAAACTGATGCAGACCCGCGTGCGTAACCTGCTGGCACAGCCGTCAGCACCGGCTAGCGCGGTTCCGCAGGCTGAAGCACCGGCCGCCGCCGCGCCGCAGGGAGAATAATTATGTTGAAAGTATTATTACTCTTTGCACTGCTGATTGCCGGGATCGTACTTGGCCCGATGCTGGCGGGCCATCAGGGTTACGTTCTTATCCAGACGGATACCTACAACATTGAAACCAGCGTCACCGGTTTAGTGATAATCCTGATCCTGACCATGGTGGTGTTGTTCGCTATCGAGTGGATCCTGCGCCGCCTTTTCCGCACCGGGGCGCACACCCGCGGCTGGTTCGTTGGCCGTAAGCGTCGCCGTGCCCGTAAACAAACCGAGCAGGCGCTGCTGAAGCTGGCAGAAGGTGATTATCAGCAGGTTGAGAAGCTGATGAGTAAGAACGCCGATCACGCCGAACAGCCGGTAGTGAACTATCTGTTGGCCGCCGAAGCGGCCCAGCAGCGCGGCGATGAAGCCCGGGCGAATCAGCATCTCGAGCGTGCGGCAGAGCTTGCCGGCAACGACACCATTCCTGTTGAAATTGCCCGCGTACGTCTGCAGCTTGCCCGCCAGGAAAATCACGCCGCGCGTCATGGCGTGGATAAACTGCTGGAAATTACCCCACGCCATCCTGAAGTACTGCGTCTGGCCGAGCAGGCTTATATTCGCACCGGGGCATGGACCTCGCTGCTGGATATCATTCCATCTATGGCGAAAGCCAACGTCGGTGATGAAGAGCATCGTCAGGCGCTGGAGCAGCAGGCGTGGATTGGGATCATGGATCAGGCTCGCGCCGACCAGGGTAGCGAAGGTCTGCGCAACTGGTGGAAGAACCAGAGCCGTAAAACCCGCCAGCAGGTGGCGCTACAGGTCGCCATGGCCGAGCACCTCATCGAATGTGATGACCATGACACCGCGCAGCAGATAATCATCGATGGGTTGAAACGCCAGTATGATGACCGCCTGGTCGCGCTTATTCCGCGTCTGAAGACCAACAACCCGGAACAGCTGGAGAAAGTGCTGCGTCAGCAGATCAAAGCGGTAGGCGATCGCCCGCTGCTGTGGAGCACGCTGGGACAGTCGTTAATGAAGCACGGTGAGTGGCAGGAAGCGAGCATCGCATTCCGCGCGGCGCTGAAGCAGCGCCCGGATGCCTATGACTACGCCTGGCTTGCCGACACTCTCGATCGTTTACATCAACCAGAAGAAGCGGCCCTGATGCGTCGCGACGGTTTGATGTTAACCCTGCAGAACAACCCGCAGTAATCCTCCCCGTCACCCATAAAAAAACGCCTGCACAACTGTGCAGGCGTTAAAACAGGTCTGTTTGACAACATAAATGGGTGCTTCACTCAACGTTGTGTCCATGGTGTTTGATGAGGCCGAAGCGACATCTGTCTGTGGACGATAAGCACCGTAAACGGCTCTGCATCATTCCTGAGTTTATGAGGCACTAAGGCGAACATAAGAGGTGGAATGAGCATCTACACGCATATTATTGCACACGCCGTGCCAGATTTGCATCCCCAGAATGCGGGGGTTCACAACCTTTAAGAATTGATGAGATGTCGCTGAACAGCGACGTTAATCGGCTGTTTTTAAAGAATGAATGGAAATCAGAGGATTGCGTGTCGCCGCTCAGCGACAGGGGATTTTGCCTTAACGACAGATGCTTTTGACGATTCACAGAAAACAAAAAACCCCGCCGAAGCGGGGTTCAAAATTGGTCGGCGAGAGAGGATTCGAACCTCCGACCCACTGGTCCCAAACCAGTTGCGCTACCAAGCTGCGCTACTCGCCGATGTACTGCTTTTTGAATTTTTAGTTCAATTCTTTATAAAGTCGTGGTGCGAGGGGGGGGACTTGAACCCCCACGTCCGTAAGAACACTAACACCTGAAGCTAGCGCGTCTACCAATTCCGCCACCTTCGCAATTCACAACTTCTTAATAATGGGGTGGCTAATGGGATTCGAACCCACGACAACTGGAATCACAATCCAGGGCTCTACCAACTGAGCTATAGCCACCACTACAAATCTTTTACGCGGTCTTAAAACCACCGCAGCTCTAGCACCGGGTAAATGGTGCGCCCGACAGGATTCGAACCTGAGACCTCTGCCTCCGGAGGGCAGCGCTCTATCCAGCTGAGCTACGGGCGCTTAGCGCCGTTGCGGGGTCGGATAATACGGACTTCCTACCCCGCTGTCTAGTGCCTTTTTAAAGAAAATTATCGTTTGGTCATGCTTTGCTCATTTTGCTGCTTATTCCCCCACTTTCTCCGCTACGGCATGGCGGTGCAGGCCAAAAACCTTATAAATAAGCGTTACAGCAGCAAGGAAGAGGACTCCGACAAACAGCGACATACGCGTATCTTCATTAAAGCCCATGCCAATCAGCACGCACACCAGGAACGCCATTGTCAGATAGTTTGCCCACGGGAACAGCACGGAGCGGAACGGATGGCTGGCAATCGCCTCTTTATGCGCCTGACGGAAACGCAGCTGGCTAATCAGAATCACAAACCACGGCACCATGCCCGGCAGAACGCTGGCGCTATAGACATAGACAAACACGCGCTGCGGGTTAGGAATAATGTAGTTGAGGCAGGAGCCCAACAACAGAATTGCAATTGAAATTGCCACCCCGGCAACCGGTACACCGCTGCGGGAAACTTTACCCACGGCAGCGGGCAGCTGGCGGTTCTTCGCCAGGGCGTAGAGCATACGTCCGCAGCTGTACATACCGCTGTTACAGCCGGAGAGTGCCGCCGTCAGCACAACGAAGTTAATGATCCCGGCCGCAGCCGTAATGCCAATCTTAGCAAAGGTCAGGACGAACGGGCTGCCGTTGCTGCCAATTTCGTTCCACGGGAAGATGGTGACAATCACAAAGATAGCGCCCACATAGAAAATCAGGATACGCCACAGCACCTTGCTGACCGCGCTGCGCAGCGTGACCTGCGGGTTCTTTGCTTCGCCTGCCGTGATACCGATAAGCTCAACGCCCTGATAGGACGCCACCACGATACATAGCGCCGTCAGGAAACCCTTCCAGCCACCGGCAAAGAAGCCACCGTGCTCGGTTAGGTTTCCGAAACCTACCGAATGCCCACCATTGCCGAAGCCAAAGAAAATGACCCCAAGCCCGACAATAATCATCACGATGATGGTGGTGACTTTGATCATAGCGAACCAGAATTCCAGCTCACCGTACAGTCTGACCGCCGCCAGGTTCGCCAGCGCAACCATCGCCACGGCGATAATCGCCGGGATCCACTGCGGTAGTTCCGGGTACCAGAACTGTACATAAACGCCGATGGCGGTGATTTCCGATATCCCGACCGCCATCCACATAAACCAGTACGACCAGGCGGTCAGGTAGCCGAAGAAGGGACTCATGTAGCGATGCGCGTACACGGCGAAGGAGCCTGCGACAGGCTCAAGGAACAGCATCTCCCCCATCGATCGCATGATGAAGAAAACGAACAGGCCAGCGATGATGTAGGCCAGCAGTACAGACGGGCCGGCCCATTTCAGGGTGCTTGCCGCGCCCATGAACAGGCCAACGCCGATGGTGCCCCCAAGGGCGATTAATTCGATATGACGGGCTTCAAGACCGCGTTGAAGCTCCGGTTTATTCTCTGCCATAGGTCCTCTTGTGTTTGCAATTGCCCGGTCTTTGCCGGTTATTGTTATGGATAACGTGCTCTATCGGATGGTGAAAGGCAGTCAAAAAAACAGGCAGACCGCCCTTCAGGCAGCGAATGGTTTAACAATTTTTACGAAATGGCAAACAAAGTATTAAAAATCTGGAAGCATTGCTCAAAAATAGACCAAAACTTCCAGAAAGTAAGGCGGGATTTACAGCTGGCCGGTGTAATGCCAGCGAAGATAGCGCAGCAGGCGGAGCTGGCGTTTGAGGCGGCTTGGCTGGGAAAGCAGACGGTACAACCACTCAAGTCCCAGGTTTTGCCAGAATGCCGGCGCACGCTTCACGTGACCGGTGAACACATCATAGGTGCCGCCAACGCCCATGTAGAGCGCATTGGGATAGACTTTCCGGCAGTCGCGCATCAGGATTTCCTGCTTCGGCGAGCCCAGCGCCACGGTCACCACCTGCGCCCCGCTATCGCGAATACGCTCAAACAACGCCTGCCGTTGCTCCGGAGCAAAGTATCCGTCCTGGCTGCCAACAATATTCACCTGCCACTGCTGGCGTAGCTTCGCTTCCGTCTGGGCAAGCACTTCCGGTTTACCGCCTATCAGAAAAACCGGCGTCCCCTCGGCACCTGCGCGCGCCATCAGCGCTTCCCAGAGATCGGCCCCCGCGACGCGAGATATTTCCGCCTGCGGGTATTTTTTACGCACGGAACGCACCACGCTGATGCCGTCGGCGTATTTGAACTCTGCCGCATCGATCAGTGCGCGAACCTCGGCATCATCTTCCGCAGTCAGCATTTTTTCGGCGTTAATCGCCACCAGAGTACCCTGCTTCAGGTGCCCATCGGCATAGAGATAATCGAGCGCATGCTGCATGTTGCGCCAGCCGATAAGTTTCAGGCCGCGCAACGCATACAGCGGCGCGGAGGTGGAGTCTGTCATGTGTATCCTTATCAGACCTGTGGCTGCGTCAGCCCGCGTACTCGTTTGTGAATCAGACCTGCACTGTCAAATAGCCAGTACAGGAGTTTCGCCACCAGCAGACACAGGCCGAAAATCACCAGGAAAAAGACCACGCGGGACGCAAAGGAGTCTAGCCCCTCACGCGCCAGCACGATCATATTGAAGATAGCGCCGAAGCAGAAGCTGTGCAGAATGGCCGCCTTATAGCGATTCGTCTCCTGGTTGCCCAGCGTATACAGCCAGTCAAACCATTTGATAATCAGTCCTACCGTGACCGCACCAAGTGGAATAAACCACACGCCGCCCATCACGACCAGCGAACCGATAAGCGTCGGTGAAATCGCCAGCCCGGAATGGTTGTTAAGCACTTCCCAGGTAAAGTAGTTCGCCGTATTGAGCACCAGGCTCGGACGGTCCGGCCACAGCCAGCCCGGAATAAAGACGTAGAAATCACGGACAATCGGCGCCAGCCCCTGGAAATCAATCTTGTCGTAGTTTTGCAGCAACAGCGCCAGATTCTCCCACGGCGAGAAGGTGTCGCGGGTCAGGTACAGGAAGGTATAAAACGCTTCGTCGCCGCTGACGTTCATGCCATAGCGTTTAAGCGCCAGCCAGAACATACCGACAATGCCAAACACCCCTGCCGCCGCCAGCATCCACAGCGAAATCCAGCCGCGAATAATGCCGATGAACAGGAAAATGGCGAAGGCGATAATGATGTTTGCCCTGGTTCCCCCCACAATGGCATAGGTCAGAAGACCAAAAGCAACGGTACTGATGAGGAAGAATATCCAGGAACGCCAGCCAGGGCGCAGAAAATAGACCACCAGCATCGCCGGGATGAAGAAGTAGAAAAAGCGCTTCAACGCCACGCCGGACACTTCGCTGGAGAAAATCTGGCTATACGAATGCAGCTTAAACAGCAGGAAGCCGTTATGCATGAAAAAGGTGCCAACGCTCAGCAGAGCAATCACCATTAACAGCACCCACGTCAGATGCGCTTCCACGCGGTTAATGGTAAACAGCGGTCGCCGCGTCACCTGAGTGCTGCCGGCACGCAGACGCGTTTTGTACGTCACGTAATACACCGCATAGAAGCACACCGCCGCCAGCAGGGTTTGTAGCAGTACCTCCGGCGGCGCGACACCAACATCAAAGCGGAACACCAGCGTACAAGTGAGCGGGAACCCAAAGAAGAAGGTCAGTAAAAACAGCAGCGAAAAGAAAACGTTGAAGTTAAACCGGACGCGGCGGAATTCAAAATACGTCAGGGTGGCGATAAACAGCGTCGATAATAACCAGACGACGAACAGGCCAGTAAACTGCATCAGGCTCATTGTGCTTCCCCCGCGGCCAGCAGCAGCGCCCGGTGCCAGGGCTGCAGGTAATTGGGCCGGAAAAAGGCAATCTGCGTTTTATCTATATTTGCCAGTTGGCGCTGCGCTTCACGTACTACCTGTTCATTAAGCGTATCGGTCGTAAACAGCACCGGAATATGTTGTTCAGTCATGTCCTGCCAGAACGGATTCTCGCGATTCAATACACAAGGTACACCGGCCTGGATCAGCAAGCAAAGTGTGCCAATCCCCTGCTGGCGGGCAAAAATGAAATACCCCAAATCGCAACGACGCAGCAGCGCCAGGTAGTCATCAAACGCCATTTTTTCACGCAGGACCTGCAGATTACCGTTGCTGAACAGCGTCAGACCCGCCGCCTCAACCTCATCGATATAGCGCTCGTTGTTTGCCGGGTACCCCATTGGCACCACCACATTCACCGTATCGCCAAACTGCTGATGCACGGCCTTCAGCGCCGCGATGTGCTCGTTGCTGCGATCGCCGGAGTTACCCACCAGGATGGTCATCTTGCCTTCCCGGGGAGTATCACTCACCAGGTGATTGAGCGAAGGGTCCATACGCGTCGGGAAATACAGCAATTCCCCCGCCACACGAGGATGCTGGCGGGCAAAGAAGTTGAGATCGCCGCGGGTGGCAAACACCTGGCCAACGCGACCTTGTGCCAGACGGCGCAGCGGATAAAACAGGCGGAATTTCCAGCCGCGGGAGACTTCATACAGATCCGCCCCCCAGGCGTGCCAGTTGAACTGCGCCGGGCGGATCCCGCCGCTCAGCAGCGCCAGCCACAGAGCCGTGTTGAACTGACCGTGGAAAAAGAAGCGCTGGGCGCGGTTCTGCCTGGCGCGGGCAATCACCGCCTGTGCCAGCGATTTTTTACCGGGATAGAAGGAGAGTGACAGCGCGGGAAACTCAGCGCTCAGGCCATTGTCCGCCCCGGCAACCATAAAGAGGCGGGCATGCGGGCTCCCGGCGGCCAGTTCTTCATTGAAGAAGGCCAGAACGGTGCGGTTATGATGTGGGATATCCGATCCCAGTACGTGTATCAGTGCAGTCATGCCCGTTTACGCCACAGTAAAAATACGCCGCTACACAGCGCAAAATAAACAATATAGGTGGCCATGTAGGCCTGGGCTGCTCCCAGTGCGCCATGCGTCGGGATAAGCCAGTGAGAGAACACCGTCAGCAGCGCGAACTGGCTGACTTCGGTCAGAATATAAAAACGCAAAGACGCTTTGGCGATAACCAGATAACCATATACGTACGCGCCTACCTTCAGCACATCCCCCACCAGTTGCCAGGCGAAGAGATCGCGCATGGCGGTAAACTTCGCAGAGAACAGCAGCCAGATGGCAAAATCACGCAACAGCCAGACGGTGAAACTGGCAACAGCCACCGCCAGCAGCACAAATTTCAATGACTTAACAATCTCGCGGGTGATATCAGCTTTTGCCGTCAGACGCGACAGCGTCGGCAGCAGATAAACACTAAATGATGCGGTAATAAACTGCAGGTAGGCGTCTGAAATACTACTTACCCCCTGCCAGATACCCACCTCGTCCCAGCTATAGTGCTCCGCAAGCAGGTTTCGCATCATGACGTAAGCCACCGGCAGTGTGACCGATGTGATAAGCGCCATCAGGGTAAATTTACCGAGCTGACTGGCTATCGGCTTATGCCACCGCGGGCGCAAGTAGTGCAGCGGAATAGTTCCCCTGCGCGCCAGCATGACGGCCGCCGGAACCACCACCAGCGCAGGGACCAGCGCCAGGCCTAGCAATGCCCCCTGATAACCACCGAAATAGTAACAGGCATAATAGGCCACCACGCCGACAATGCTGCCAACGATGAGCGACAGTGCATTACCTGCGGCATCACGAAAGCCTTTCATCAACGCCAGCAGCAGGTTTGCCCAGGCAATACCCATCTGCACCAGCGCAACCAGACGGACCAACCCCTGATAATGAGTATGGCCAAATAGCCCCTGGCTTATCGGCGCCGCCGCCAAAACAAAAATGACCGCCAGCAGTGAGGAGAAGGCCAGTACCATCGCCGAAGAGGTGGCGACAACCTTATGGAGCTGCTCCGGTGAGTCATGGTGCTGGGCAACCAGTTTGGTCACACCGTTGAAAATCCCGGCGCCGGCCAGTACCCCAAGCACGGTGACCAGTTGACGAAAGTTTCCCGCCTGCCCGACGCCGGAGGGGCCAAAGGAGACTGCCAGCAGCTTCACCACCAGCAGGCCAGCACCAATTTTTATCAGCGTGGACGCCGCCGTCCACACTGAGGCTTTCGCAAGAGACATATCAGCCGAAGAAACTTAACAGAGAGTTGATGACCGTGCGCTGGTTAACAGTGGACAGGTTATAGAACAGCGGCAGGCGCAGCAGGCGCTCGCTCTCACGAGTGGTGAATTTATCTTCACCGTGGAATTCACCAAACGTCTGACCCGCCGGTGAGGCATGCAGCGGAATATAATGGAACACGGCCAGAATTTCGGCCTCTTTCAGCCAGCTAATCAGCTTACTGCGATCCTCGATATCACGCAGTTTGATATAAAACATGTGTGCATTCTGCACGCAGTCTTTCGGTACCACCGGCAACTCGATACGGCCTGCTTTCGCCAACGGCAGCAGGGCATCGTAGTAGTTCTGCCACAGCATCAGACGCTGCTGGTTAATCCGCTCTGCGGCTTCCAGCTGCGCCCACAGATAAGCAGCCTGCAAATCCGACATCAGGTAGCTGGAGCCAATATCACGCCAGGTATATTTATCCACCTGGCCACGGAAAAACTGGCTACGGTTGGTGCCCTTTTCGCGGATCACTTCCGCGCGCTCGACGAGGTCACGATCGTTAATCAACGTCGCCCCACCTTCACCACCGGCGGTATAGTTTTTGGTTTCATGGAAGCTGAAGCAGCCGATATGGCCAATGGTACCCAGCGCGCGCCCCTTATAGGTGGACATCACGCCCTGCGCGGCATCTTCCACCACAAACAGGTCGTATTTTTTAGCGATCGCCATGATGGTGTCCATTTCGCAGGCCACCCCGGCGTAGTGCACCGGCACAATCGCGCGGGTCTTGTCGGTCACCGCAGCTTCAATCAGAGTCTCATCGATATTCATGGTATCCGGGCGGATATCAACAAACACGATCCTGGCGCCGCGCAGCACGAAAGCATTGGCGGTAGAAACGAAGGTATAGCTCGGCATGATGACTTCATCGCCGGGCTGAATATCCAGCAACAGCGCTGCCATCTCCAGCGATGCGGTACAGGACGGCGTCAGGAGGACTTTGGCACTGCCAAAATGCTGTTCCATCCACTGCTGACAGCGGCGGGTGTAACCACCGTCGCCGCACAGCTTGCCGCTGCCCATGGCTGACTGCATATAATCAACTTCGGTTCCAACTACCGGTGGCGCGTTAAATGGGATCATCATTTCACCTGTATAACCAGTACGCAGTGCTTTCAACGTTGGCACCGCTTTGAATATAACGTTTAAGCGCGGCGGTGTTGCCCATCTGGGTCGCCACCCGCAGTGTTGTCAGCCCACGCTCGTGGGCCCAGTGTTCTGCCGCCTGCATCAGCGCCGCCCCGGCTCCACGCCCGGCGAGCAGACCAATGCGAGCATCGGTGTCATTCAGCTGGCGCAGCGAAACAAAGGCGTGGATCGCTCCGGTCTGGTCGCGAAAGACCAGACACTGATGGTCGAATGTGCCCTTGACCGCGTTCTCTATCCACTGCGCATAAAAACGCCCGCTGGCGTCGGCCGGGTACCAGGGCGCGCGAAAGCGGCTCTGGGAAAACGCCTGCGCCGCCTGCTGACGTAGCAGGGGAATATCATCCTCTCCGGCAACGTCGGCCTGCGGGTCCGCAACGGCGCTCACCGGCATAACCAGGTCGACCTCTCCTTCCACCAGCCGGAATCCCAACTGCTGCAAGGCATCAAGCTGTTCGGCGTCTGCCGCCGGAATTTTCGCCTGCACCCGCGACCAGCCGATCAACGCGTCAGGCAGCAGCGCCGGTGCACCTGCGGAAAAACGCAGGATGGCACTGTTCACGCCGAAGAACTGATTCTCCCAGACGAGAGGTTCAACAACGGCGTGAATGCTCACCGCCAGACGCCTTTTGTATCAACAATATACTGCTGCTGAACGCGGTCTGCGGCGTGCGCTTTAAATTCTTTATGATCGACCAGCATCACCAGCACATCTGCACTGCCCAGCGCATCGTCGAGGGAGGTCAACCGACATTCGCCTGCAAGTTTTTTCGGCAACTGGTGAATGTTGGGCTCTACCACGAGGGTTTCTCCGGTATTCCACTCGGCAATCAGCTTCGCAATTTCCATCGCCGGGCTTTCACGCAGATCGTCAATATTCGGTTTGAAGGCAAGGCCAAAGCAGGCGATTTTTAGCTCGCTGGCGCGCTTGCCGCTGGCGGCCAGACAATCGGCAACCGTTGCTTTCACCTGGTTAATCACCCACTGCGGCTTATGGTCGTTCACTTCACGTGCGGTACGAATCAGGCGAGCCTGGTCCGGGTTTTGCGCGACGATAAACCAGGGGTCGACGGCGATACAGTGCCCGCCAACGCCAGGTCCTGGCTGAAGAATATTTACGCGCGGGTGGCGATTCGCCAGACGAATCAACTCCCAGACGTTAATCCCCTGGTCGGCGCAAATCAGCGACAGCTCATTGGCAAACGCGATATTCACATCGCGGAAGCTGTTCTCGGTCAGTTTGCACATCTCCGCCGTACGGGCGTTAGTCACCACGCACTCGCCCTCCAGGAAGATGTTGTACAGCGCGCTGGCGCGTTCGGAGCAAACCGGCGTCATGCCGCCAATCACACGGTCATTCTTAATCAGTTCTACCATCACCTGACCCGGCAGTACGCGCTCAGGGCAGTAGGCAATATTGATATCGGCCTGCTCTCCCGCCTGCTGCGGGAAAGTTAAATCTGGGCGGGCTTCGGCCAGCCACTGCGCCATCTGTTCGGTAGACCCGACCGGCGAGGTGGATTCCAGGATCACCAGCGCCCCTTTCTTCAGCACGGGTGCAATAGATTTAGCGGCGGACTCAACGTAAACCATATCGGGTTCGTGATCGCCTTTAAACGGCGTCGGTACCGCAATCAGGTAAGCATCTGCACAAACCGGCGTGGTAGTGGCACGCAAAAAACCCTGTGCAACCGCCGTTTTGACGACATCGCCCAGTTCAGGCTCAACGATATGGATCTCACCACGATTGATGGTGTCGACCGCATGCTGGTTGATATCAACGCCTGTGACCTGTTTTTGTCTGGAAGCAAAAGCCGCCGCCGTTGGTAAACCGATATAGCCAAGGCCAATCACGGAAATGGTCGAAAAACTCATAGCGTTACCTGATTGTTTTTAAGTGCTGTCAAAATACGATGGCAGGCCTGCCCGTCACCGTATGGGTTGTGCGCGCGGCTCATCGCCTCGTACTCTTTCTCATCACCCAGCAAGCGGGTGACCTCTTCAACAATGCGTTCACGTTTCGTGCCAACCAGACGAACGGTTCCGGCCTCAATCGCTTCCGGACGTTCGGTCATTTCACGCATCACCAGAACCGGCTTGCCCAGCGAAGGTGCCTCTTCCTGGATGCCACCCGAGTCGGTCAGGATCAGCCAGGCGTGATTCATCAGCCAGACAAATGGCAAATAATCCTGCGGCTCTATCAGAATGACATTATCAACATGGCCCAGAATACGGTTCACCGGTTCACTGACGTTCGGGTTAAGGTGTACCGGATAAACTATCTGTACGTCCTGATGGTTATTGGCAATGTCCGCCAGCGCATGGCAGATCTGTTCAAAACCACGACCAAAGCTTTCACGCCGATGCCCGGTGACCAGAATCATCTTCTTACCGTTATCCAGGAACGGGTACTGCTGCGTGAGTTTCTGGCGCAGGGCTTCATCGCTCAGCACGCGATCGCGCACCCAGAACAAGGCATCGATGACGGTGTTTCCGGTGACAAAAATCTGCTTATCCTGCAGATTCTCGCGCAGCAGATTCTGACGAGAATTTTCTGTCGGCGCGAAATGCCACATCGCCAGGTGCCCGGTTAACGTTCGGTTAGCTTCTTCCGGCCATGGAGAATAGAGAGAACCGGTGCGTAGCCCCGCCTCAACATGCCCAACGGGAATACGTTGATAAAATGCCGCCAGGCTTGCTGCCACGGTGGTGGTGGTATCGCCGTGAACCAGCACCACATCGGGTTTGAAGGATTCAAGTACCGGTTTCAGCCCCTGCAGGATACGACAGGTAATTTCCGTCAACCCCTGCCCCGGGCTCATGATATTGAGATCATAATCCGGCACGATGGAAAAAAGGTTCAGCACCTGATCGAGCATTTCGCGATGCTGCGCGGTAACGCACACCTTCGCCTCGAAGTCAGGATCCTTTGCCAGAGCATGAACCAGCGGCGCCATTTTAATCGCCTCTGGCCGGGTGCCAAATACAGTCAGTACTTTCACATCGATTCTCTTCGATTAGATGATGAGGGTCCACGGACCCTCATTCCGGGAGGGGTATTCACTGAATACGGCGTCGCGTCAATGCAACACCTGCGCCGATGAGCGCGCCCACGATCCCCCACATCACCATCAGGAATGCACGGCGCGGGCTATCGCGTTTGACCGGCTCTTCTGGCGTGCGTAAATAGCGGTAAGTCTGGAAGCGTGGATCGAGCGTCGGCCCCACGTTAAGGGTTGAGAGCATAGCCCGATTCTGGTCGTAATCGAGGTCAAAATCCGGACCTACCGCGCGCAGGTTTTCCAGACGAGCCTGCAGCATCGGACGGCCTAATAAAAAGAGCTCTGAATCCGGAAGTTGCTCAGGAGGAACGTCGGTTTCGCTGCGGGATATATTGTTCTGTTGCGCCACCTTCAGCGCTTCTTCGATGTTGTGCGCTTTGCGATCGAAAATCGATTGTGCGACGGCTTCCTGGCGCTTCACCTGCGACTTCATCTGAATAATTCTGGCTGCCCAGGCGCCTTTTAGCTCCTCATTGAGGTGCCCGGCCGCCCGCTGGCTGGCAAACGCCACATACTGGCGCAGCAGGTTGTTCGCATCCGGCGCCGTTTCCGCCGTCAGCTTAACGCTATCACTCACGCTGCGTGCCGGGTCACCAGGCATAAACTGGATATCATCGATAAGATCGTCAAGCAGCGCGGCATCTGCCCGGGAATTCCCGACCATGCGCTGTTTGTAGTAATCCGTCTGCGCCCAAAACTCCCGACGGGTATCCCACGAGGCGAGCTGCATCACGAACTCTTTATAGGCATCATCCATTACGGAAGGCTGATCGACAGGGGCAAGGTTGGCTTTCACATCCAGATTGCGTAAAAACTGCTGTTGAGAGTAGAACCCACCCAGCATATTCACGGTTGGACGATCGGTAATAGCCGTTGCGCTCCACTCCTGGCGAGCGAAAAAGGTATAGCCCAGCGCAATTAATGCAAACAGCAGCGCCATACCTGCGATCCAGAGTTTCCCCATCCATAGCGTACGAAACAGGCCACGAATATCCAGTTCGTTTTCAACGCCTGTCGACGGTGCTCCCGGTAATGGTTGTGTCATCACGTCCCCAGATTTACTTGGTTAATTTAGGATCTTTCGCGCTATTCCTACGCATTCTGCGTTTCACACGTTTAATGAAACGCGCCACTTTCCAGGCACGTTTAATGCAATAGCCATAGAGGAAAAAGGCAAGCAAGAATAATACCAACATGACCCACTCAGGAACTATATGAGTATATTCCGCAATTACGCCAATCGCCGCCAGCAGCATTGCTGCCGCGGTAATTAAGACAAATGCCTGCCGGGAAGTAAAGCCAGCACGCATAATAAGATGGTGGATATGCTGCCTGTCGGCAGAGAAAGGGCTCATCCCTTTGCGCAGGCGGCGATACATAATCGCCACCATGTCCATTAGTGGGATAGCGATAATCCACAGTGCGGTGACAGGGCTAATCGGATGCGGTTGCCCTTGGGTAGTTTCAAGCAGCAGCCAGATAACCGTAAAACCAAGGAAGGTGCTCCCGGCATCGCCCATGAAAACCTTGTAACGCCGACCCAGTACGCCAAGATTGAGGATGATATAGGGCATAATTGCCGCAATCATGGCGAAGCACCACATGCTCAGGCTGTACTGTCCATCCAGCCAGAGAATCACCCCTAACGCCCCAAATGAGACGCTGGATAACCCGCCGAGTAGGCCATCAATACCATCCACCATGTTAAAGGCATTGATAGCAGCCCATACCGCAAAGAGGGTCAAAAATAGACCGAATGGCCCTAAAAGGAGCTCCCAGGGACCAAAAATATAGCCCAGGCTTTCAAGATGCAGATTCCCCTGGGTCATCATCACCACGGCGATCACCGCCTGGACAACCGCACGAATTTTTACACTGATATCGAAACGATCGTCGAGCGCGCCGACGAAGACAAGAATAAAAGAACAGATGAGGTACAGTCTGGCATGCGGAACGTAATAGTCGGCAATGGCAAACGCGAAACAGATACCGGCAAATACTGAGATCCCACCCACCAACGGAACCAACCCATGGTGCCGTTTGCGAGAACTGGGCTTATCTACCAGGCCAACATATTTTGCCACCTTACGGGCAAAAAACAGAAATAGCGTGGTAAACAAGAAAATACTGAATAATTCAGTACTTGCTGTGAGTAAATTCACAATGCATCTTCTCAATAAATGTTAGTTCGACAAGTATAACCATGAAGGTAAACCTCTTGAAGAGGCGTCCTCCGAATTACACGGCACCATTTGCTGGTTTTTCAGACAATTAATAGTCAGCGCCGGGCAGAAACTGCGAGTCTTATACTAAACAATAGGGAGTAAATCTATGTAAGCGCTCGCTATCTACAAACAAAAACGCCACGCATTGCGTGGCGTCTCATTAAACGGACGAGTTACGAGCGTTTCATCATGTCGAAGAAGTCGTCGTTGGTTTTGGTCATCGCCAGTTTATTGATGAGGAACTCCATCGCATCGATTTCGCCCATCGGGTGAATAATCTTGCGCAGGATCCACATCTTCTGCAGCTCTTCCTGAGTGGTGAGCAGCTCTTCTTTACGGGTACCAGAGCGGTTGTAATCGATCGCCGGGAAGACACGTTTTTCCGCAATTTTACGGGAAAGGTGCAGTTCCATGTTACCGGTGCCTTTAAACTCTTCGTAGATAACTTCATCCATTTTAGAGCCGGTATCGATAAGCGCGGTAGCGATGATAGTCAGGCTACCACCCTCTTCCACGTTACGCGCCGCACCGAAGAAACGCTTCGGACGATGCAGGGCGTTCGCATCCACACCACCGGTCAGGACTTTACCAGACGCCGGAACCACGGTGTTGTAGGCACGAGCCAGACGAGTGATGGAGTCGAGCAGGATGATAACGTCTTTCTTATGTTCAACCAGACGTTTCGCTTTCTCGATAACCATTTCTGCAACCTGAACGTGGCGAGATGCTGGTTCGTCAAAGGTAGAAGCAACCACTTCACCTTTCACCAGACGCTGCATCTCGGTCACTTCTTCCGGACGTTCGTCAATCAGCAGCACCATCAGTACGCAGTCTGGGTGGTTGTATGCGATGCTCTGCGCAATATTCTGCAGCAGCATGGTTTTACCGGCTTTTGGCGGCGCCACAATCAGACCACGCTGACCGCGACCGATCGGGGATGCCAGATCCAGCACGCGAGCGGTTAAGTCTTCGGTCGAACCATTACCACGCTCCATACGCAGGCGAGAGTTTGCGTGCAGCGGAGTCAAGTTTTCGAACAGAATCTTGTTACGTGAGTTCTCTGGTTTGTCGTAGTTAACTTCGTTAACTTTCAACAGTGCAAAGTAACGCTCACCCTCTTTTGGAGGACGAATCTTACCAGAGATGGTGTCACCAGTACGGAGGTTGAAACGGCGGATTTGGCTGGGAGATACGTAGATGTCGTCGGGACCGGCGAGGTAGGAGCTGTCTGCGGAGCGGAGGAAACCAAATCCATCCTGCAGAATCTCCAGCACACCGTCGCCAAAGATATCTTCGCCACTCTTTGCGTGCTGCTTCAGGATGGCAAAAATGATGTCCTGCTTGCGCATGCGGGCCTGGTTTTCCAGTCCCATATTTTCGCCGAGAGTAATCAGCTCAGAAACCGGCGTATTCTTTAATTCGGTAAGATTCATAATGGTGTGGGTTCTTAAACTCGGGGTAATACTCGAACTTAATGTTGTGAATGGTATGGCAGGGTCATCCATGCCTGTTTACGGCCATCAACTCACGTCTGTACGCTGCCTGGTCACAGGAAAGAACGCAGAACTGAAACGACATGACGGAATGAGTGATAAGCCCGGAATCTGTGCGCTTCTCACGTAAGGTTCAGCAGGAAGCAACGGGTCAAACAAGATTCAAACAAAAGGTATGTTTAAAACGAAGTCAAAACTAACTTAGCACGACTGTTGGCAGGCGTCCAGTATTCCACAAAAATTGAGAATACCGGACGCCAGAATCAATCTGGATTACGCCAGGTTAGCGTCCAGGAACTCTTTCAGCTGGCCTTTGGACAGTGCGCCCACTTTGGTCGCCGCCACTTCACCGCCTTTGAACAGCAGCAGCGTCGGGATACCACGGATGCCGTACTTCGGTGCAGTACCCGGGTTCTGGTCGATGTTCAGCTTAGCCACGGTCAGGCGGCCCTGATACTCTTCAGCGATTTCATCCAGAATCGGGGCGATCATTTTGCACGGACCACACCACTCTGCCCAGAAATCGACGAGGGTAAGCCCGTCAGCCTTGAGTACGTCCGTGTCAAAACTGTCGTCAGTCAGGTGAATAATTTTATCGCTCATATATAACTCCACAGGAATAAGCCTGGTCTGTTGGTGTAGCATTAATCAACAATCAACGTCGTGTTGATGTTGCTTTAGCCAACTAAAGGTTGACGTTATTTCACCGGATACGCTTTCTTAATGCAATAGTAAGCTGATATTCTACCACACTATGAGCAAAACACATTTAACAGAACAGAAGTTTTCCGACTTCGCCCTGCACCCGAAAGTTGTAGAAGCCCTTGAAAAGAAAGGGTTTCATAACTGTACGCCCATTCAGGCACTCGCCCTCCCGCTGACGCTGGCGGGTCGGGACGTTGCCGGGCAGGCGCAAACCGGTACCGGGAAAACGATGGCGTTCCTGACGTCAACGTTTCATTATCTTCTTTCTCACCCGGCCATTGAAAACCGCCAGGTGAACCAACCGCGCGCGCTGATCATGGCGCCGACCCGCGAGTTGGCGGTGCAGATTCATGCCGATGCTGAGCCTCTGGCTAAAGCAACGGGCCTGAAGCTGGGCTTAGCTTACGGCGGTGATGGCTACGACAAACAGCTTAAAGTGCTGGAAAGCGGCGTCGACATCCTTATCGGCACCACGGGCCGTTTAATCGATTACACCAAGCAGAACCACATCAACCTTGGCGCTATTCAGGTGGTTGTGCTCGACGAAGCGGATCGCATGTACGATCTCGGCTTCATTAAAGATATCCGCTGGCTGTTCCGCCGTATGCCGCCTGCGACTCAGCGTCTCAACATGCTGTTCTCCGCGACCCTCTCTTATCGCGTCCGCGAACTGGCGTTCGAGCAGATGAACAACGCCGAATACGTCGAAGTGGAACCGGAGCAAAAAACCGGCCACCGCATTAAAGAAGAGCTGTTCTATCCTTCCAACGAAGAGAAGATGCGTTTACTGCAAACGCTGCTGGAAGAAGAGTGGCCAGACCGCGCAATTATCTTCGCCAACACCAAACACCGTTGCGAAGATATCTGGGGCCATCTGGCGGCCGACGGACACCGTGTTGGCCTGCTGACCGGCGACGTCGCACAGAAAAAACGCCTGCGGATCCTCGAAGAGTTCACCCGTGGCGATCTCGATATTCTGGTAGCGACAGACGTTGCGGCGCGTGGCCTGCATATCCCGGCTGTGACGCACGTATTTAACTACGATCTGCCAGACGACTGCGAAGACTACGTTCACCGCATTGGCCGTACCGGCCGCGCAGGTGCAAGCGGTCACTCTATCAGCCTCGCCTGTGAAGAGTACGCGTTGAACCTCCCGGCGATTGAAACCTATATCGGCCACTCCATCCCGGTCAGTAAATACAACCCGGATGCGCTGATGACCGATCTGCCAAGGGCACTGCGTCTGACGCGCTCCCGCCCGGGCAATGGGCCGCGCCGCTCCGGTGGTGCTCCACGTAATCGTCGTCGCTCAGGTTAAAGAAAAATATGCTCAGCTCCACCTCGCTCTACGCAGCTATCGATCTCGGTTCCAATAGTTTTCATATGCTGGTTGTGCGCGAGGTGGCGGGAAGCATTCAAACCCTGACCCGCATTAAACGAAAAGTACGTCTGGCCGCCGGCCTGAACAGCGATAATGCCCTTTCCATCGACGCGATGGAGCGCGGCTGGCAGTGCTTACGCCTGTTTGCCGAGCGGCTGCAGGATATCCCCCACGCGCAGATTCGCGTTGTTGCAACCGCCACGCTGCGTCTGGCGGTTAATGCCGGTGATTTCATCGCCAAAGCTCAGGAGATCCTCGGCTGCCCGGTGCAAATCATCAGCGGTGAAGAGGAAGCGCGCCTGATTTATCAGGGCGTTGCCCACACCACCGGTGGTGACGATCGTCGCCTGGTCGTCGATATTGGCGGTGCCAGCACCGAGCTTGTGACCGGCACGGGCGCACAAACCACTTCTCTGTTTAGCCTGTCGATGGGCTGCGTCACCTGGCTCGAGCGTTACTTCACTGACCGCAATCTGGCGAAAGAAAACTTCGACGAAGCGGAAAACGCCGCGCGCGACGTCCTGCGTCCGGTGGCAGACAAACTCCGCTATCATGGCTGGAAAGTGTGCGTTGGGGCTTCCGGCACCGTTCAGGCGCTGCAGGAAATCATGATGGCGCAGGGGATGGACGAGCGCATCACGCTGCCAAAACTTCAACAGTTGAAGCAGCGAGCCATTCAGTGCGGACGTCTTGAAGAGCTGGAAATTGAAGGTCTGACGCTGGAGCGAGCACTGGTCTTCCCAAGCGGCCTCGCTATCCTGATTGCTATTTTCACCGAGCTTAACATTCAGTGCATGACCTTGTCAGGCGGGGCGCTACGTGAAGGCCTGGTCTACGGCATGCTGCATCTGGCGGTGGATCAGGATATCCGCAGCCGGACGCTGCGCACTATCCAGCGCCGTTTCATGGTGGATACCGAGCAGGCCCAGCGCGTAGCGCAGCTTGCCGGGCGTTTCGCCAATGAGACAGAAAATGTCTGGGAGCTCGAGCCACTCAGCCGGGAACTGCTTATCAGCGCCTGTCAGCTGCATGAAATTGGGCTCAGCGTAGACTTCAAACAGGCACCTCAGCATGCCGCCTACCTGGTTCGACATCTTGATCTCCCCGGTTTTACCCCCGCGCAGAAAAAGCTGCTGGCCACGCTGTTACTCAACCAGATTAACCCAGTAGACCTGGCGTCGCTGCATCAACAGAACGCCGTTCCGCCCAGGGTTGCCGAACATCTGTGCCGCCTGCTACGCCTTGCTATCCTGTTTGCCAGCCGACGTCGCGACGATCTGCTGCCAGAAATCACCCTGCATGCAGAAGCAGAAAAACTGACGCTGATCCTGCCGGAAAACTGGCTGGCTAACCATCCACTGGGTTCAGAAATGGTTGAACAAGAGTGCCAGTGGCAAAGCTACGTCCACTGGCCGCTGGAAGTGAAATAAGCCTACTTTTCTTTTGCCTTCGCCAGCATCGCCCGAATGTTGGCAACGTTCGCCTGGCCTTTATGCATCCGCTCTTCTGCGCTAATCACCTTGCGTTCCTGTTCCCACAGCACGTCGTCCTGCGGGAGTTCAAGCAGAAAACGGCTCGGCTCGGGACGAACCAGTTCACCGTACTGACGGCGCTCTTTACATAGCGTGAAAATCAGCTCTTTCTGCGCCCGGGTGATCCCCACATAGGCCAGCCGCCGTTCTTCATCGACGTTATCTTCATCGATGCTGCTTTGATGCGGCAACAGCCCTTCTTCCATGCCGACCAGGAACACATACGGGAACTCAAGCCCTTTAGAAGCATGCAGGGTCATCAGCTGAACCTGATCCATGTCCTCTTCGCTTTCACCGCGCTCCATCATGTCGCGCAGGGTGAAACGCGTGACGACCTGGGTCAACGTCATCGGCTCTTCCAGCTCCGAACCTTCCAGCATTTCGGTCATCCAGCTGAACAGCTGGTTGACGTTTTTCATCCGCATTTCCGCGGCTTTCGGGCTTGGTGAGGTTTCGAACAGCCAGGATTCGTAATCAATACCGTGGATAAGGTCGCGCACCGCCGCGATAGGCTCACGCTCAGACAAACGTTGCACTTCCCCAAGCCAGTGGGTAAAGCGGGTGAGCGACTCGTAGCCGCGCCCGGGAAGTAGATGGCTGAGGCCCATGTCAAAACTCGCGGTAAACATGCTCTTACTACGGGTCATCGCCCACTCGCCGAGCTTTTGCAGCGTTGCCGGGCCAATCTCGCGCTTCGGCGTATTCACAATGCGCAGAAAAGCACTGTCATCATCCGGGTTGGTCAGCACTCGCAGATAGGCCAGCAGATCTTTGATTTCCGGGCGCGAAAAGAACGAGGTGCCGCCGGAAATTTTGTACGGAATACGGTTCTGCATCAGCATTTTTTCAAACACCCGGGCTTGATGGTTCCCGCGATACAGAATGGCATAATCCTTGTACTGGGTTTTGTTCACGAAGTGATGGGCGATAAGTTCACCCGTCACCCGCTCTGCTTCATGCTCTTCGTGATTTGCGCTCAGGACTTTCAGCTCCGGGCCGTAGCCTAATTCTGAAAACAGGCGTTTTTCGAACACGTGCGGATTATTGGCAATCAGGATGTTCGCTGCCTTCAGGATCCGTCCTGAAGAGCGATAATTCTGCTCAAGCTTGATCACCTGTAATGCCGGGAAATCCTGACTCAGCAGCACCAGGTTTTGCGGCCTCGCGCCGCGCCAGGAGTAGATTGACTGATCGTCATCCCCCACCACGGTAAAGCGTGCCCGATTCCCCACCAGCAGCTTCACCAGCTCATACTGGCTGGTGTTGGTGTCCTGGTATTCATCCACCAGCAGATAACGAATTTTATTCTGCCAACGTTCGCGCACTTCTTCATTGCGCTGCAGCAGAAGCGTTGGCAACAGGATCAGGTCGTCGAAATCGAGAACGTTGCAGGCCTTCATGTGCGCATCGTACAGGCTGTAGCAGTGCGCAAAAATACGGTCGCGTTCTCCTTTTGCCTGTGCCGCCGCCTGAGCTGGCGTCATCAGATCGTTTTTCCAGTTGGAGATCGTCGAGATCAGCTGTTGCAGCAATACTTTGTCGTCTTCGAGAAGCCCTTCAGTCAGCTCTTTCAGGAGCGCAACCTGATCGGTATCGTCAAACAAGGAGAAGTTCGACTTCATCCCGAGCGCGGCATATTCGCGCTTAATGATGTCCAGCCCCAGGGTGTGGAAGGTGGAAATCATCAACCCGCGCGCCTCTTTGCGCCCCAACGTTTGCGCCACACGCTCTTTCATTTCACGCGCGGCTTTGTTGGTAAACGTCACGGCGGCGATGTGCTTAGCCTGATAGCCACAAACGCGGATCAGATGGGCGATTTTGTTGGTGATCACGCGGGTTTTACCGGATCCGGCACCCGCCAGCACCAGACAAGGTCCAGTGACGAATTCGACGGCTTGCTGTTGTCCGGGATTTAAACGCATAGAGTCACTCAATGAAATTTGGCAGGAAGAAAAAAGTGCGTGGTAGTATAGCGAGCGTTATCTACCCCACTCAAGGCACGATCATGGCAAAAACAGCGGCAGCACTGCATATTCTTGTTAAAGAAGAAAAATTGGCTCTGGATCTTCTGGAGCAGATCAAAAACGGCGGCGACTTCGAGAAGCTGGCGAAAAAGCACTCTATCTGCCCGTCAGGTAAAAAAGGCGGTCACCTGGGTGAATTCCGTCAGGGCCAGATGGTTCCGGCATTCGATAAAGTGGTGTTCTCCTGCCCGGTGCTGGAGCCAACCGGCCCGCTGCATACCCAGTTCGGTTACCACATTATCAAAGTGCTGTACCGTAACTAATAAAAAGCCCGGTGGCGCTAACGCTTACCGGGCCTACGATGTTGCACTTTTGTAGGTCGGGTAAGGCGTAGCCGCCACCCGACAATATGTTTAACCTGCTACAGCAATGCGTTTCATGTCTGTCATATAACCACGCAGTTTCTGGCCAACTTTCTCGATAGCATGGCCGCGAATCGCGTCATTCACGTCGCGCAGCTGAGCATTGTCTACCGCGCCTTCGGCAATCGCTTTACCCAGGTCACCCGGCTGCAGCTCGCTCATAAAGCCTTTCAGCAGCGGTACGCAGGCGTAAGAGAACAGGTAGTTACCGTACTCGGCGGTATCAGAAATCACCACGTTCATTTCATACAGACGCTTACGAGCGATAGTGTTCGCAATCAGCGGCAGCTCGTGCAGTGACTCGTAATAAGCAGATTCTTCGATAATGCCAGCATCAACCATGGTTTCGAACGCCAGCTCAACGCCCGCCTTCACCATCGCAATCATCAGAACGCCTTTATCGAAGTACTCCTGCTCACCGATTTTACCTTCATACTGCGCGGCGGTTTCGAACGCGGTTTTGCCGGTCTCTTCGCGCCAGGTCAGCAGTTTCTTATCGTCGTTGGCCCAGTCAGCCATCATGCCGGAGGAGAATTCACCGGAAATAATGTCGTCCATATGTTTCTGGAACAACGGTGCCATTTTCTCTTTCAGCTGTTCAGACAGCGCGTAAGCACGCAGTTTCGCCGGGTTGGACAGACGGTCCATCATCAGAGTGATACCCCCCTGCTTCAGCGCCTCAGTGATGGTTTCCCAGCCGAACTGAATCAGTTTCTCAGCGTAAGCCGGATCGGTACCTTCAGCCACCAGCTTGTCGAAGCACAGCAGTGAACCCGCCTGCAGCATACCGCAGAGGATGGTTTGTTCACCCATCAGATCAGATTTCACTTCTGCCACGAAGGAGGACTCCAGCACACCTGCACGGTGACCACCGGTCGCCGCAGCCCAGGCTTTGGCAATCGCCATCCCTTCGCCTTTCGGATCGTTTTCCGGGTGAACGGCGATGAGCGTCGGCACACCAAAACCACGCTTGTACTCTTCGCGTACTTCAGTACCCGGGCACTTCGGCGCCACCATCACCACAGTGATGTCTTTACGGATCTGCTCACCCACTTCCACGATGTTGAAACCGTGAGAGTAACCCAGCGCCGCGCCATCTTTCATCAGCGGCTGAACGGAGCGCACAACGTCGGAGTGCTGCTTGTCCGGAGTCAGGTTAACCACCAGATCAGCCTGCGGGATCAGCTCTTCGTAGGTACCTACTTTGAAGCCGTTTTCGGTGGCTTTACGCCATGAAGCACGCTTTTCAGCAATCGCTTCTTTACGCAGGGCATAAGCAATATCCAGACCGGAATCACGCATGTTCAGGCCCTGGTTCAGGCCCTGAGCGCCACAGCCGACGATGACCACTTTTTTACCCTGAAGGTAGCTCGCGCCATCGGCAAATTCGTCGCGTGCCATGAAGCGGCATTTACCCAGCTGTGCCAGCTGCTGGCGCAGATTCAGTGTATTAAAGTAGTTGGCCATGGTGATACCTCGTGATGTTGTGTTGTCGTGCTTATTGTTCGGTTCGCTTTTGCGATATTGAACTTACTATATGACAGGAAATTTATTGCGGAAATTGATATATTCACAACGTCACATTGCAATTTCTGCAATGTAAAACCGTGGAGCGTTGCCCGTGGATTTACGCGATCTGAAAACCTTCCTGCATCTGGCGGAAAGCCGCCATTTTGGCCGCAGCGCACGGGCGATGCACGTTAGCCCCTCCACGCTTTCCCGGCAAATTCAACGCCTGGAAGAGGATCTCGGTCAGCCGCTGTTTGTGCGCGATAACCGCACCGTTACCCTGACGGAAGCGGGCGAAGAGCTGCGTACCTTTGCCCAGCAGACGCTACTGCAGTATCAGCAGCTGCGCCATACCATCGATCAGCAGGGGCCGATGCTCTCTGGTGAACTCCATATTTTTTGCTCGGTGACCGCGGCTTACAGCCACCTGCCGCCAATCCTCGACCGGTTTCGTGCTGAGCATCCCTCCGTTGAAATTAAGCTGACCACCGGCGACGCCGCCGATGCGATGGAAAAAGTCGTAACCGGCGAAGCAGATCTTGCGATTGCCGGGAAACCAGAAACCCTGCCCGGCGCCGTGGCGTTCTCGATGCTGGAAAATCTGGCGGTGGTACTGATTGCCCCAGCGTTACCCTGCCCGGTGCGTAATCAGGTCACCCAGGAGAACCCGGACTGGTCAACCGTACCGTTCATCATGGCCGATCAAGGGCCGGTGCGTCGCCGCATTGAGCTGTGGTTCCGGCGGCAGAAAATCAGCAACCCGTCTATCTACGCCACCGTTGGCGGTCATGAGGCGATGGTGTCAATGGTAGCGCTGGGCTGTGGCGTGGCGCTGCTGCCGGAAGTGGTACTGGAAAACAGCCCTGAACCGGTGCGCAACCGCGTGATGATCCTTGAACGTAGTGATGAAAAAACGCCGTTTGAGCTTGGCGTCTGCGCACAAAAAAAGCGGCTGCATGAGCCGCTTATTGATGCGTTCTGGAAACTATTACCCGCCCATTAACCCGCGAGGAAGAAGCGGAACGCCGGGTTATTGGTCTCATCATGACACTCGTACCCGAGTTCGTTGAGCCGGGTTTCGAAGTCAGGCTCATGCTCACTCAGCTCGAACGCCGCCAGCACGCGGCCGTAGTCGGTGCCATGGCTGCGGTAGTGAAACAACGAAATATTCCAGTGGGTGCCTAGCGTATACAAAAACTTCAGCAACGCACCCGGTGACTCCGGAAACTCAAAGCTGTAGAGCCGCTCCTGCAACGGTTTCGACGGACGCCCACCCACCATGTAGCGCACATGCAGTTTCGCCATCTCATCGTCAGAGAGGTCAACCACACTGTAACCACCGTTGTGCAGGTGCTGGAGGATCTCTTTGCGCTCCTCAATGCCGCGGTTCACACGGACACCAACGAAGATGCAGGCGTTTTTCGCATCGGCGAAGCGGTAGTTAAACTCGGTGACCGCACGTCCGCCCAGCAGCTGGCAAAACTTAAGGAAGCTGCCCTTCTCTTCCGGAATAGTCACCGCCAGCAGCGCTTCACGTTGCTCGCCAAGCTCACAGCGTTCGGAGACATAACGCAAACCATGGAAGTTGACGTTCGCCCCGGAGAGCACGTGCGCCAGGCGTTCACCGCGAATGTTGTGCTGCGCGATGTATTTTTTCATCCCTGCCAGCGCCAGGGCACCAGAAGGCTCTGCCACTGCGCGGACATCTTCAAACAAGTCTTTCATCGCCGCGCAGATAGCATCGCTGTCGACGGTGATGATGTCGTCGAGGTACTCCTGGCACAGGCGGAAGGTCTCATCGCCAATGCGTTTCACCGCCACACCTTCAGCAAACAGCCCCACTCGCGGCAGATCGACCGGATGGCCGGCTTCCAGCGCCGCCTTCAGGCATGCCGAATCCTCTGCCTCGACGGCGATCACTTTGATCTGTGGCATCAGTTGCTTGATCAGTACCGCAACACCGGCTGCCAGCCCGCCGCCGCCGACCGGCACAAACACGCGATCCAGATGCGCGTCCTGCTGGATAAGCTCCAGCGCCAGCGTTCCCTGGCCCGAAATCACCATGGGGTGATCGAACGGTGGCACCCAGGTAAAACCCTGCTGCTGCGCAAGCTCAATCGCTTTAGCCTTGGCTTCATCAAAATTCGCGCCGTGGAGCAGCACTTCGCCGCCAAAACCACGTACCGCGTCGACTTTGATATCCGCCGTCGCCACCGGCATCACAATCAGCGCTTTCACGCCCAATCGTGCCGAAGAAAAGGCCACGCCCTGGGCATGGTTACCCGCCGAGGCGGTGATCACCCCACGCGCCTTCTGTTCTTCAGTCAGGCCAGCCATCATCGCGTAAGCACCGCGCAGCTTGAAGCTGTGCACCGGTTGACGGTCTTCGCGCTTCACCAGAATGACGTTTTCCAGCCGCGAAGAGAGTTTTTCCATCTTCTGTAGCGGTGTGACCTGTGCGGCTTCATAGACCGGTGCGCGCAGCACCGCCCTGAGATATTCCGCCCCCTCAGGGGCGGCAGATAGCGGTTGAGATTCGGCCATCATTAGCCTCCCAGTTTGGATTTATCGCGCACCGCCCCTTGATCCGCACTGGTGGCCAGACTGGCGTATGCCCGCAGGGCAAAAGAAACTTCACGCTGACGATCGCGCGGGGTCCAGGCTTTATCGCCACGGGCCTCCTGCGCTTCACGACGAGCCGCAATTTCCTGGTCACTCAGCTTCAGCTGGATACCACGATTCGGAATATCGATTTCAATCAGGTCGCCATCTTCGATAATCGCGATATTACCGCCGCTTGCCGCTTCCGGTGAAACGTGGCCAATGGAAAGGCCTGAAGTACCACCAGAGAAGCGACCATCGGTGATAAGCGCACAGGCTTTACCGAGACCCATTGATTTCAGGAAGGTGGTCGGATAGAGCATCTCCTGCATTCCTGGCCCACCTTTCGGCCCTTCGTAGCGAATCACCACGACATCGCCTGCTACCACTTTGCCACCGAGAATCGCTTCAACGGCGTCGTCCTGGCTTTCGTACACTTTCGCCGGGCCGGTAAATTTCAGAATGCTGTCGTCCACGCCTGCGGTCTTCACAATGCAACCTTTCTCAGCGAAGTTGCCGTAAAGCACCGCCAGGCCACCGTCTTTGCTGTAGGCATGTTCAAGAGAGCGAATACAGCCTTCGGCGCGATCGTCATCGAGGGTATCCCAACGGCAATCCTGGGAGAACGCCTGAGTGGTACGGATCCCGGCCGGGCCTGCGCGGAACATACTCTTCACCGCCGCGTCTTTGGTCAGCATAACGTCATACTGCTCAAGCGTTTGCGGCAGGGTCAGTCCAAGCACGCTCTTCACATTGCGGTTCAGCAGCCCGGCTCTGTCCAGCTCGCCGAGGATACCGATTACTCCACCCGCACGGTGCACATCCTCCATATGGTACTTCTGGGTGCTCGGTGCCACTTTGCACAGCTGCGGCACCTTGCGGGACAGCTTGTCGATATCGCTCATGGTGAAGTCGATTTCGGCTTCCTGTGCCGCCGCCAGCAGGTGCAGTACGGTGTTGGTGGAACCGCCCATGGCGATATCCAGGGTCATCGCATTTTCAAAAGCGGCCTTGCTGGCCACATTGCGCGGCAGCGCGCTGGCGTCGTCCTGCTCGTAGTAGCGTTTGGTCAGCTCGACGATGCGTTTACCCGCGTTGAGGAACAACTGTTTGCGGTCGGCGTGGGTTGCCAGCAGCGAACCATTGCCCGGCTGAGACAACCCCAGCGCTTCGGTCAGACAGTTCATTGAGTTGGCGGTAAACATCCCGGAACAGGAACCGCAGGTCGGGCACGCGGAGCGTTCCACCTGCTCGCTCTGCTCATCGGATACTTTCGGGTCTGCGCCCTGAATCATGGCATCGACCAGGTCGAGCTTGATGATTTTGTCGGACAGTTTGGTTTTACCGGCTTCCATCGGGCCGCCGGAAACAAAAATCACCGGAATATTGAGGCGCAGCGATGCCATCAGCATCCCCGGGGTGATTTTGTCGCAGTTAGAGATACACACCATGGCATCAGCACAGTGGGCGTTCACCATGTACTCCACCGAGTCGGCAATAAGCTCGCGAGATGGCAGTGAATAAAGCATGCCCCCGTGTCCCATGGCGATGCCATCGTCCACGGCGATGGTGTTGAACTCTTTCGCCACGCCGCCAGCGGCTTCAATCTGCTCAGCGACCAGTTTGCCGAGATCGCGCAGATGAACGTGCCCCGGTACAAACTGGGTGAAGGAGTTCACGACGGCAATAATCGGCTTGCCGAAATCGGCGTCGGTCATCCCGGTGGCGCGCCACAGCGCGCGGGCACCCGCCATGTTGCGGCCGTGGGTGGTAGTGGCGGAACGGTACTTAGGCATGCGTTATTTACTCCCGGTCTCTGTCTGTGAAACGGGACGGTGCGTGCCGTCCCGTTTTTTTAATTATTGATTTACTGAATCCAACCAGCCCCATTTGTCTTCGGTTTCACCGGTAAAGAGGCCAAAGAATGCTTTCTGAATACGTTTGGTGACCGGGCCACAACGGCCTTCGCCCACCTGAATGCCATCGACGCTGCGTACCGGCGTGATTTCCGCGGCTGTACCGGACATGAACACTTCGTCAGCCAGATACAAGGATTCACGGGACAGCACCTGCTCGCGTACTTCAATGCCCAGATCTTTAGCAAGCTTGATGATCGCATCACGGGTGATCCCCGGCAGCGCGGAAGAGGTGAACGGCGGAGTGAACAGAATGCCGTCTTTCACTTCAAACAGGTTTTCACCGGCACCTTCGGAGATATAGCCATTCACATCCAGCGCGATACCTTCCTGGTAGCCGTGACGACGGGCTTCGCTACCCACGAGCAGGGAAGAAAGGTAGTTACCACCGGCTTTCGCGGCGGTTGGGATGGTGTTCGGCGCCACGCGGTTCCAGGAGGAGACCATCGCATCAATGCCCTGATCCAGCGCTTCTGCGCCGAGATATGCACCCCACGGGAAGGCAGCGATGATCACGTCGGTGGTGTAACCGGCCGGCGGGTTAACGCCCATGCCAACATCGCCAACAAAGACCAGCGGACGGATATAGGCGCTGGTCAGATTGTTTTTGCGAATCACTTCGCGGCAGGCTTCCATCAGTTCATCAATGCTCTGAGACACCGGGAAACGATAAATTTTGGCTGAATCACGCAGACGTTGCATGTGTTCACGATGACGGAACACCACTGGCCCTTTGTGAGAATCGTAGCAACGGATACCTTCGAATACGGAAGTACCGTAGTGCAGCGCGTGGGACATCACGTGAACTTTCGCTTCACCCCATGGCACCATCTCACCATTGAACCAAATGTAATCAGCTTTTTTCGTCGTCATTTTTCTTCCTATTGCGCTCAGGCGCGGATTTGTTGTGATGATGTTGTTCGTTGCTGGATCTCGACACAGGCGACGTCGACCAGTTTGCTCAACTGACTAAACAGTAATTCGACTGGACGAGGGCTGGCAACGGTCAATTCAATATTTATGTTCTGCGCATCCGTTGCGGTCTCCATATTCATAGAGCAAATTTGAAAACCGCGATGACGCACCACGCGCAAAACGCGTTCTAAGGTTTCGGGGTTGAAGCGAGCCAGAACGGCGACCTGATGTTGCATCATGATAATTTCTCCAGCATTTGCGAGTTACTGGCACCAGGTGGTACCAACGGCCAGACATTCTCAAGTTCATCGATTGAGACATGAAGCAGGTAAGGCCCCTCGCTTGACAGCATGGTGTCGAGCGCCGCTTCAACCTGGTCTTTACGGGTGATGTGCTGTCCAGGGATGCCAAAGGCGCTGGCCAGCGTGAGGAAATCAGGGTTATCAGTCAGGGTGGTTTCGCTATAACGTTCCTGGAAGAACAGCTGCTGCCACTGGCGAACCATGCCTAAGCGCTGGTTATCGAGTAAGACGATTTTCAGCGGCAGCTGTTTACGTTTTACGGTGCCGAGCTCCTGAACATTCATCATGAAGGAGCCGTCACCGGAGATACAGATAACCGTATCGTTCGGGCGTGCTACCTGGGCTCCCACCGCCGCTGGCAGGCCAAAGCCCATCGTACCCAACCCACTGGAAGTAATGAAATTTTCCGGACGGGTATAGGTCATGTGCTGTGCGGACCACATCTGATGCTGGCCTACGTCGGTCGTGACCACGCTATCGGCCGGTTTACGATCGGACAGTTGCTTCAGCAACAGCGGCGCGTAGATGGCCTCACCCGGATGATCGTAACGCCAGGCATGCTCGGTGCGCATGTCAGCCGTATGTTGACGCCAGGCGTCCAACGCTAATGGCTGCTGCAACGCTGGCAGCAGCGCATTCAGAGAGCCCTGCAGAGCAACATGAGCCTGACGCAGTTTGTTCATCTCTGCCGGATCGATATCCATATGGATAACCTTCGCATGAGGTGCAAAGGTGTTCAGTTTTCCGGTCACACGGTCGTCAAAACGGGCGCCAACGGCAATCAACAGATCGCATTCCTGCACCGCCAGGTTCGCGGCTTTAGTGCCGTGCATTCCCAGCATACCGAGGTAGTACGGGTAGTCAGCTTCCACCGCCCCCAACCCTTTCAGGGTACAAACGGCCGGGATCTGCGTGACGTTGATAAACTCGCGCAGTGCCGGAACCGCCTGCGCCATACCAACACCACCGCCGACGTACAGCACCGGCTTCTGCGCCTGCGCCAGCATCTGGTTCGCCAGCGCAACGTCAGCTGCTGGAAACGCATCCGTCGCCGCGACGGTGGAAAAGTGAGGCTCCAGATTACCCACGGCAACCTGGATATCTTTCGGGATATCAACCAGTACCGGCCCCGGACGACCAGAGTTAGCCACCATGAATGCCTCGGCCATCACCTGCGGCAGTTCCTCCAGCGACTGAACCAGGAAACTGTGCTTAGTGCATGCCAACGATAAACCGAGTACATCGACTTCCTGGAAAGCATCGGTGCCGATAAACGGGGAAGCGACCTGGCCGGTGATAGCGACAACGGGAACGGAGTCGAGCAACGCATCGGCAAGGCCAGTTATCAGGTTTGTTGCCCCTGGGCCGGAAGTAGCAATACAAACGCCCGTTTTCCCGGTCGCACGGGCATAGCCGATGGCCGCCATAGCCGCGCCCTGCTCGTGCCGGCACAACAGGTGTTCCACGCCGCCGTCATACAGTGCATCGTAAACCGGCATAATTGCGCCACCCGGGTAGCCGAATACGGTATCAACCCCCTGTGCACGCAACGCATGTACCACCCACTGTGCCCCGTTCATAGTTAGTTCCCCGTCATAAATCTGGAGAAACAGAATTTTGTGCTAGTTGTCATAATCTGCTCCTCGCTTCAGTTTTTAGGCCATAAAAAAACCCCCGGACCTTTCGGTGCGGGGGTCTTAGTTCGTTAAGGCTTGATTTCTAAGCCTTTCCTCGTCCAAGTGCAGCCCCGCACGGTGGGATAATAATCACCACCACGCTAATCACGACCAGGCTAATCACTCGTAGAAGGGCTGTCATTTTCAGTTCTTTTTGCATCTTGTTCGAAGGAATACCTAAAGAGGTAACACAGGCAGCGCAGAGAACACAAGATTTTTTTATAACCCATTTTCTGAGCCAGCTAACAATTTCGAGTAAAACAGTTGTTTTATATAAGAAAAATTTGAGCTGAAAAAAATTCACTATTTTTCCCTCTGCGCCATCCCCCAAACAAAGGGAAAGCGCCTTTGCGAGGTCAATTCCAGAAATTTTATTGTGCTGTGAAATGCGGTAAAAATACGGGGATCTGCATCGTAATCACGACATTTTGTCGCGTTATGGAATTTCAATTAACGACATAATGACGCTATCAGGAGGCATTATGTCGCTATCAGTTGTCTACACTCGCGCCGCGCTGGGGATCACCGCGCCGCTCATTACCGTCGAGGTACATATCAGCAAAGGGCTACCCGGTTTGACCCTGGTTGGCCTGCCGGAAACAACGGTCAAGGAAGCCAGAGATCGCGTCCGTAGCGCAATCATCAACAGCGGTTATGAATTCCCGGCAAAGAAGATAACCATTAACCTGGCTCCCGCCGATCTCCCTAAAGAAGGAGGGAGATATGATTTACCTATCGCCATTGCGCTCCTGGTCGCTTCTGAGCAGCTTTCTGGGGCAAAGCTGAGTCAGTATGAGTTTGTGGGTGAACTGGCACTCACAGGCGCTTTACGCGGTATTCCTGGGACAATATCAGGCGCAATAGAGGCAACAAAAGCAGGACGTCGTATCGTGGTTGCAGAGGATAACGCTTCTGAAGTCGGGCTAATTGGTGGAGACCACTGCTATATCGCTCATCATTTGCAGGAGGTGTGCGTTTTTCTGGAAGGCAAACATACGCTAAGCGCGGCACCTCAGAATGATTCTTCAGCCTGTACCGCCCCTGTGAACGATTTGACCGATGTTATCGGGCAGCAGCAGGGGAAGCGTGCGCTGGAGATAACCGCGGCCGGTGGACACAATTTACTGCTCATTGGTCCCCCTGGTACGGGGAAAACCATGCTCGCCAGCAGGTTGCCCGGCTTACTTGCCCCGCTCAGTAACGAAGAAGCGCTGGAGAACGCGGCTATCTCAAGCCTGGTGCAGTCAGCGGATATGAAAACCCAATGGCGGGTACGTCCTTTTCGTTCACCCCATCACAGCGCCTCGCTGACGGCGATGGTCGGCGGCGGATCGATACCGGGTCCTGGCGAGATCTCGCTGGCACATAACGGTATTTTATTTCTCGATGAGCTCCCGGAATTCGAACGGCGTGTTCTTGATGCCCTGCGTGAACCGATAGAGTCTGGGCAAATTCATTTGTCGCGAACCAGAGCAAAGGTCACCTACCCTGCGCGCTTCCAGCTTATTGCTGCCATGAATCCCAGTCCCACCGGTCACTATCAGGGCAAGCACAACCGCTGTACGCCGGAACAGACGCTACGCTATCTGGGGCGGCTTTCCGGACCTTTTCTCGACCGCTTCGATCTCTCGCTTGAGATCCCGCTGCCGCCGCCAGGACTGCTTAGCCAGCCCCAAAGAGCCGGGGAGACGACCGCCATGGTGCGCGAACGAGTATTGCAAGCACAAGCAAAGCAGTATTCACGACAAAAGAAACTCAATGCTCATCTGGAAGGGAGTGAAATACGGGAACACTGCGAACTGGAAAATGCGGATGCCCTATGGCTTGAGCAGACGTTAACGCAACTGGGGTTGTCTATTCGTGCATGGCAGCGCCTGTTGAAAGTATCCCGCACGATAGCTGACCTTGCTGCCTGCAGCGATATTACCCGCTCTCACCTGCAGGAGGCGCTCAGCTACCGGGGTATCGATCGGGTATTGATTCACCTGCAGAAATTACTGGCATAAAAAAAGGGGCCGGAGCCCCTTTCTATTTTAGTCATCGCTTTCAGTATAGTCTTCCGCGCCTTCCATCTGCGGCTTACCGCCAGACAGAGTATGGAAACGCTTCGGGCGCTTGATACGCGCCATATACTTAAACCATACGCGTTCGGTTTCGGTTGAGGGCTCACGCTCCCCGTGACACACTGCAACAAACTGTTTTTCGTCTTCGGTTACAGGTTCGCGCTTACCCAGCTCCAGTTCGTTTAAGGCATAACCAAAACGCTCAAGCAGTTGTGCCTCTTTGATGGTGAAATCACCATGACGAGAGAAACCACGCGGATAATTTTTATTGTCGAAAAAACGATTCGTTGTCGTAAAGCTTTCCGCCATCCTACACGCTCCTAAGTCTTTGTCCGAGCTATTTATGGCGCGGAGTATTAGTTACGCTTGACAGAGTGTAAAACAAAACATTTAAATCATAACGACAAATAATTTTGTGGAGAAGGTCGTGGATACGGAATTGCTTAAAACTTTCCTGGAAGTCAGCAGAACTCGTCACTTCGGGCGTGCCGCAGAAGCGCTCTATCTGACTCAGTCGGCGGTCAGCTTTCGTATTCGCCAGTTAGAGAATCAGCTTGGGGTGAATCTGTTCACCAGACACCGGAATAACATCCGTCTGACACCGGCTGGCGAGAAACTTCTGCCTTATGCAGAAACCCTGATGAATACCTGGCAAGCCGCGCGTAAGGAGGTAGCGCACACCTCCCGACACAATGAGTTTTCAATTGGTGCCAGCGCTTCGCTGTGGGAATGCATGTTAAACGGCTGGCTCAGCAGACTTTATCAGGTGCAGACTAATCTGCAGTTTGAGGCACGTATTGCACAACGCCAGTCACTGGTAAAGCAGCTGCATGAACGCCAGTTAGATCTGCTCATTACCACTGAAGCCCCAAAAATGGACGAGTTCAGCAGTCAGTTGTTGGGGCATTTTACCCTTGCGCTCTATTCAGCAGAACCGGCCCGGACGAAAGCCGATCTCAACTATCTACGTCTCGAGTGGGGGCCAGATTTCCAACAGCATGAAGTAGGATTGATTGCCAGCGACGACGTACCGTCTTTAACCACCAGTTCTGCCGAACTGGCTCGTCAGCAGCTTGGGCCATTAAACGGTTGCACCTGGTTACCTATGGTCTGGGCCAAAGATAAAGGTGGTCTGCATGCGGTGACCGACAGCATTACACTTTCCCGTCCGCTTTATGCAATTTGGCTGCAAAATAGCGACAAACAGACCCAGATCCGCGACATTCTGAAAACCAGCGTATTGAGTTAAACCGTGTGGGGCAAGGATGCCCTGCATGAGGAAAAACGGTGAGATGGGTAAATGACAGACAAAAAAAAATCCTTTGCCGAAGCAAAGGATTGTTTTCTGGCAGGGGCGGAGAGACTCGAACTCCCAACACCCGGTTTTGGAGACCGGTGCTCTACCAATTGAACTACGCCCCTAAATCTTGTTACCACTAAGCCTGCTATGCAGCAGGCTTAGTGATGAATAAGTGGCGGAACGGACGGGACTCGAACCCGCGACCCCCTGCGTGACAGGCAGGTATTCTAACCGACTGAACTACCGCTCCACCGAATTTCTC
>NZ_RBIZ01000010.1:0-41315 GCF_003634235.1 Yokenella regensburgei
TGCCGCCAGCGTTCAATCTGAGCCATGATCAAACTCTTCAATTTAAGTTTGATGCTCGTAGAATTAAACTTCGTAATGAATTACGTGTTCACTCTTTGAGACTTGGTATTCATTTTTCGTCCGAGGACGTTAAGAATCCATGTCACTTTGAGTGCCCACACAGATTGTCTGATAAATTGTTAAAGAGCAGTTGCGACGCGCCTTGGCGCTCTGTCGCGAGGTGGCGTATATTACGCTTTCCTCCTTCAGAGTCAAGCGATTATTTTCGCTTTTCTCTGGCAGAATTTCCGGAGAAACTCTTTCAACCCGGCGGCTTGTTTGCCGTTGTTCCGTGTCGATGGAGGCGCATTATAGGGATCCCATTTTTTTGCACAAGCCTTTTTCGGATCTTTTTTTCTGTTTGATGTTTTTTCAGGCTTTTTGCGGTGATCCTGTACGATCTGCTCAATTTTTAGCAGGCAAAGGGCCTGCAGAAGGCGTAAACCGCCACCACTGACACCTGATGAAATGCATTTAATGAGGTAACCATGTCCGCAAAATTACGATCATATAAAGGGTTGTCCCCGGATTTAGGCCAACGCGTGATGATCGATCCTTCCAGCGTTGTTGTTGGAGACGTACGAATTGCTGACGATGTGAGCATTTGGCCACTGGTCGCAATTCGTGGTGATGTGAATTACATCAGGATTGGGGCTCGTAGTAATATCCAGGACGGCAGCGTACTGCACGTGACTCACAAGTCTTCATATAATCCGGAGGGTAATCCGCTCATCGTCGGTGAAGACGTCACCGTGGGGCATAAAGTCATGCTGCATGGCTGCACGATCGGCAATCGGGTACTGGTTGGTATGGGATCAATTCTACTGGATGGCGTAGTAATAGAAGATGACGTGATGATTGGCGCTGGCAGCCTGGTGCCACAAAACAAACGTCTGGAAAGTGGATATCTGTATCTGGGGAGTCCAGTAAAACAGATCCGCCCCCTGAAGGCGGCGGAGTTAGAAGGTCTGAGGTATTCGGCAAACAACTATGTGAAATGGAAAGACGAGTATCTTAATCAAGAAAGCCAGACCCATCCCTGACTATCTTCCCGCTCATCGCGGATAGCCTGTTCGGCTTCATCTTCTAAATCCCATCGATTATCACGAAAGGATGAAAGCCAGACCGCTGGCGTATCGCCACCATAGCGATGCGCCAGACTCTCTCCTTTAATGGCACAGCTCAGCTGCATACCATTCACTAATACCGGAAAGACTACCGCACACAACGCTTCATCCCAGGTTTCCCGATCCGGGAACTGAATCGCCTGGTTCACGCCTGCAGCTCTCGGGACAGGACGCCGATCACCGGGGTTATCTCCGGAAGTACACCGTGCCACAGTAAAACCGCATGTGCCGCCTGCGCGACCAGCATACCGAGTCCATCAGCACACTGTTTCGCACCATGCTGCTCGCACCAGTTCAGAAATGGCGTAGTTCCTTTCTGATAGAACATGTCGTAGCAGCGTACATGTGCATTAATGATGGATGCAGGGATAGCTGGCACTTCACCACCGATCCCGCTTGAGGTGGCGTTGATTATCAGATCGAACTCACGTCCATCCAGCTCGTTCATCTGGGCTGCGCTAACGCTCCCGGTGTGAGCAAAGATCTGCGCCAGTTCCTGTGCGCGTGAGAAAGTGCGGTTCACAATTGTCACTGCGCAATCTAATGACAGTAGCGGCAACAGTACGCCACGAGCTGCACCACCAGCACCAATCAACAGAATACGACTTCCTTTCTTTATAAAGGCAAGACGCTCAAGATCGCTTAACAGGCCGATCCCATCTGTGTTGTCACCCAGAAGGCGCCCATCTTCCAGACGCTTCAGGGTATTCACTGCCCCCGCCAATGCGGCACGTTCGGTCAATTCATCCGCACGAGCAAAAGCGGCCTCTTTAAAGGGAACCGTTACATTCGCACCACGCCCGCCGTTGTCAAAAAAAGCATTCAGCGTTTCGACAAAGGCATCAAGAGGTGCCAGAACACGGCCATAAGGATGATCAATGTGCAGCTGTTCAGCAAACTGCTGATGGATAGTCGGCGATTTGCTATGCGCGATGGGGTTACCGAAAACAGCGTAGGTTTCCATTCTCTTATCCCTGGCGGAAGCGTTCGCCCGTCAGGGCATCACGGATTTCAGAAGGGTTCAGACGGCCGCCGGTCTCGCCATCTACCACTGGGAAGCGGTCACCAAACTGCAGACGCACCTCTTCGGTTGTACGGCACGGCGGCTGCCCGGTCAAATTAGCACTGGTGGACACCAGCGGTTTCCCGTAAGCCCGGCACAATTCCACCACCAGCGGGTGGTCGGTCACGCGCACGGCCAAAGAATCAAAACGGCCTGTCAGCCAACGCGGTGTGCTGGCTTTCGCCGGGAACACAAACGTCACCGGGCCTGGCCAACAGCTAAACACCGCTTCCCGTTGCGCCGGGGACAGCATGGCATCATCTATATAAGGCTTGAGCTGCTCGTAGTCGGCAGCAATCAGGATCAATCCTTTCTCTACCGGGCGCTGTTTCAGATCCAGCAGCTTCATCACGGCGGCTTCGCTGTCAGGATCGCAACCGACACCGAATACCGCTTCTGTTGGATAGGCGATGACTTCTTCTTTATTCAGCACCGCGACGGCATGGGACACGGAGTCTGATGGCAGGTTCTTATTCACGGGTTTATTCCGCCGTTATCGGCTTTCCACATTGTTTACTGGCACAGAAACGCTTTACGCCCTGCGCGGTTTTCTTATCTATCAGTAACGGATAATGACATTCAGGGCATTCACCCGCTACCGGTTTAAAATTGATGACAAACTGACAGTCTGGATAGCGATCGCAGGAGTGGAATGTTTTCCCATAACGCGAACGACGCTGTACAAGCTGGCCGCGCTGACACTGCGGGCAAGTAATAGAGGTGTCATCCGGTTTATCGATGACCTCGGTATGCTGGCATTCCGGATAGCGACTACAGCCGATAAACATACCGAAACGCCCCTGGCGTAGAACCAGTTCTGCATTGCAAAGCGGACAAAGCTGCCCCTCCAGAACTTTAACAATATGTCCGTCCGCCTGACTCTTCAGGGGACGGACATAGTCACATTCTGGATAATGGGAACAGCCGAGAAACGGACCGTGTTTCCCGGAACGGATAACCAGTTCGGCCCCACACTGAGGGCAGGGCTCATTTTTGGGCACCGAAAACAGTGCTGATTTGGCCATAACAACTCTTACTGCTGCATAAATGATTAGTGCAGCATACCTTCATTCACTTCAAAGAGTAATTCTTCCATCTGCTGATACGCGTTTTCACAGCCTGGGATATTAAACAGCACCATCAGAATGACCCATTTCAGGTCTTCCAGATCGAAATCTGCGGTATCCAGTGCCATGACGCGCTCAATCACCATTTCACGCGTTTCGAGGTTTAGCACCTGAATCTGCTCCAGGAATAACAAGAATCCCCGGCAACTGGCATCCAGCCGTTGACACTCTTCTTCGGTATAAATGCGAAGAGAGAGTGGATCAGAAGCGAGCTGCATCGGTTCGGCGAGGCCTTCCTGATAGTCAGCGAGCTTTTCCAGCCACAGTAGCGCGTTATAAATGTCCTCACGATCAAAACCGGCGTCGGTGAGATCCCGCGTCAGTTTGTCCTGATCCACGCGCATTTCAGCTTCGTTGTGGATGTAAGTCTCAAACAAATACATTAGTACGTCGAACATGGCATGCCCTCCTCAATCGGACATAGCCGCCGGGTACAGCTGCGATCCATCCTGCTAACTCCAGTTCGAGTAGCTGGGCCACCGTTACTGGCACAGGTTGGCCGGCACGTTCAGCGACGACGTCAACAGGTGTTACCTCATCTCCTACGTTAGCCAGGAGCTCAGGAAATGGCAATGCCACACCCAGGTGATCCGGTGAATAATTTGATTTTTCAGTCTCATCTGGCAGCCATTGCAGCCCATATTGCAAATTTTCAAGGATCTCTTCCGGCGTGCTCACAAGCGTAGCCCCCTGGCGAATTAGCCAGTGCGGCCCCTCTGCTCCCGGGTTTCCTAATGGTCCTGGGATCGCGAAAACTTCCCTTCCCTGATCGGCTGCGCAGCGCGCCGTTACCAATGAGCCACTTTTCAGTGCCGCTTCGATGACCAGTACCCCCTGGCTGAGTCCGCTGATGATTCGGTTACGCCGGGGAAAGTGACGCGCCAATGGAGGCTCAGATAAAGGAAATTCGGAAACAAGCGCACCACCCTTTGCAACAATCTGTCTGGCAAGCGACACATGCCGACGCGGGTAGATACTGGTTAACCCACATCCCAGTACTGCAATAGTTTTCCCCTCACCACTCAGCGCTGCCCGGTGTGCGACGCCATCAATGCCCAACGCCAGTCCGCTGGTTATTGTTAATCCACGGCATGCCAGCGACTCGCAAAAATAGCGTCCCCAGCGTTCGCCGTACCACGAAGGAACCCTACTCCCCACGACTGCCAGCTGCACCGAGCACAACGGTTCCAGCCAGCCTTCAACCAGCAGCGCAGCAGGATAATCGGCGATAGCCCGAAGAGCGCCCGGATAACTCTCGTCATCCGCCAACAGCAAATGGTGCTCCGGGTGCTCAAGCCAGTGCAGGCTGTGCTCAATCTCCCGTTCCGTCACTGCCAGAAAACGCTGTGCCTGTTTTGCGCTAAGCCCCACCCGTTGCAACAGTGAATAATCTATCTCTGACGCTGGTACTGGGGTTAACGTATTGATGAGCTTTAGCATCCTGTCACCATACAAATCCATGACGGCTATCAGGCGTAAAACTACCTCTGTCGATATCATCCGATCTCCCTGCCACAGGCGGCTCTGGCAATCCTTGCGATTGGTCAGTGATGCTGTCAATCGGGTGGTGTTTTGTCTAGAATAGAGGACATAATCTTTTCAACTCCTGAACACGACTCTGGAGATTTATGGCAGTTTTGCATGTGTTACATATTCCGGACGAGCGTCTTCGCAAAGTCGCAGAGCCGGTCAAAGAAGTGAATGCAGATATTCAGCGTATCGTTGATGATATGTTCGATACCATGTACGCCGAAGAAGGTATTGGCCTCGCGGCAACGCAGGTGGATATCCATCAGCGAATTATCGTTATCGACGTTTCGGAAAATCGCGACGAACGTCTGGTACTGATTAACCCGACGCTGCTCGAGAAGAGCGGTGAAACGGGCATTGAAGAAGGTTGCCTGTCAATTCCCGAGCAGCGCGCTCTGGTACCTCGTGCTGAGACAGTGAAAATCAGCGCTCTGGATCGCGACGGCAAACCGTTCGAACTGGAAGCCGATGGTCTGCTGGCTATTTGTATCCAGCATGAAATGGACCACCTGGTTGGCAAGCTGTTCATCGACTATTTGTCGCCGCTGAAGCAGCAACGCATTCGTCAGAAAGTGGAAAAACTCGACCGTTTAAACGCGCGAGCTTAAGGATAATCACCAACGTGTCAGACTCACTACGTATTATTTTTGCGGGTACACCTGACTTTGCAGCGCGTCATCTTGACGCGCTGTTGTCGTCTGAACATCAGATTGTCGGCGTGTTTACCCAGCCCGATCGCCCGGCAGGCCGTGGCAAAAAGCTGATGCCGAGCCCGGTAAAAGCGCTGGCGGAAGAAAAAGGTCTGCCGGTTTTCCAACCGGTTTCGTTACGCCCGCAGGAAAACCAGCAGCTCGTTGCCGACCTGAACGCTGACGTCATGGTCGTTGTCGCCTATGGGCTCATCCTGCCAAAAGCAGTTCTGGATATGCCACGCCTCGGTTGTATCAACGTGCATGGTTCTCTCCTCCCGCGCTGGCGCGGTGCTGCGCCTATCCAGCGCGCGCTCTGGGCGGGTGACCAAGAAACCGGCGTGACTATTATGCAAATGGATGTTGGCCTTGATACCGGCGACATGCTGTTTAAGCTCTCCTGCCCCATCACGGCCGAAGATACCAGCGCATCGCTGTACGATAAGCTTGCTGAGCTCGGTCCGGACGGCCTGCTGGAAACGCTGAATCAGCTTGCCAACCATCGTGCTGCACCTGAAGTTCAGGATGAGTCACTGGTGACCTATGCCGAGAAGCTGAGTAAAGAAGAAGCCCGCATCGACTGGTCTCTGCCTGCTGAACAGCTTGAACGCTGCATCCGCGCATTTAACCCCTGGCCGATGAGCTATGTCGTTATCGATGAGCAGCCGGTGAAAATATGGCAAGCATCGGTAATTGACGCCGAAACCAGCGCCGATCCGGGTACCATTGTTGATGCTAACAAACAGGGAATTCAGGTCGCTACCGGTAAAGGTATCCTTAACCTGCTATCGCTACAGCCTGCCGGCAAAAAAGCGATGAGCGCTCAGGATCTGCTGAACTCACGTCGGGAATGGTTTATTCCTGGCAACCGTCTCGCCTGATATTCGGCCACGACAATCAGCCCGGTGTTCCCGGGCCTTTTTATTTTTGCGGTTATGAAAAAAAATCTAAATTTACGCAGTCTTGCAGCGCAGGCTCTGGAACAGGTTGTTGAGAATGGGCAGTCTCTCAGCAACGTTTTGCCGCCGCTACAGCAAAAAGTCTCGGATAAAGATAAAGCGCTGCTGCAGGAGCTGTGCTACGGCGTGTTACGTACCCTGCCGCAGCTGAACTGGCTGGTGACAAAGCTGATGGCCCGTCCAATGACCGGTAAGCAGCGCACTATCCATTACCTGATCATTGTTGGCTTTTATCAACTGCTGTATACCAGAATTCCTGCCCACGCCGCACTGGCTGAAACGGTGGAAGGAGCCGTTGCGGTTAAACGTCCGCAGTTGAAAGGGCTTATCAACGGTGTGCTACGTCAGTTTCAGCGTCAGCAAGAGGAACTGCTGGCCGAATTTGCACAAAATGAGACCCGCTTCCTGCACCCTTCCTGGCTCCTGAAACGCATCAAGAACGCCTACCCGCAGCAGTGGGAATCCATCGTCGAGGCAAACAATCAGCGCCCTCCGATGTGGCTGCGCGTTAACCGCAAGCATCACAGCCGCGATGCCTGGATGCAATTGCTGGAAGAAGCAGGATTAAACGGTTTCCCCCATCCGGACTACCCGGATGCCGTCAGACTGGAAACCCCGGCACCGGTTCACGCACTTCCAGGTTTTGATGACGGCTGGGTAACAGTGCAGGACGCTTCAGCACAAGGTTGCATGACCTGGCTTACGCCGGAAAACGGGGAGCAGATCCTCGATTTATGTGCTGCACCCGGTGGCAAAACGACACATATACTCGAAGTGGCACCTGAAGCAAACGTTCTGGCAGTCGACGTCGATGAAGCTCGCCTTTCCCGCGTTTATGACAACCTCAAACGCCTGGGCATGAAAGCACAGGTTAAACAGGGTGATGGTCGTTATCCAGCGCAGTGGTGCGGCGAACAGCAGTTTGATCGCATTCTGCTCGATGCTCCCTGCTCGGCAACAGGCGTAATTCGTCGCCATCCGGATATTAAATGGCTACGCCGCGATCGTGATATCCCTGAACTTGCCGGTCTGCAGCGCGAAATTCTGGATGCAATATGGCCGCATCTGAAATCTGGTGGCACGTTGGTTTACGCAACCTGTTCTATTCTCCCTGAAGAAAACTGCGAACAGGTTCGGGCATTCCTCGAGCGGACACCGGATGCGGTACTCAGTGACACCGGTACTCAGGAACAACCTGGCATACAGAACCTGCCGGGCGCAGAAGACGGCGATGGCTTCTTTTACGCTAAGCTAATCAAGAAATGATGAACTAACGGATCGCTGCTGATGAAAATTATCATTCTGGGTGCAGGCCAGGTTGGCGGCACACTGGCAGAAAACCTGGTTGGCGAGAACAACGATATCACCGTTGTCGATACGAATGGCGATCGCCTGCGTACGTTACAGGACAAATTCGATCTTCGTGTTGTACAGGGGCATGGTTCCCACCCCCGTGTATTACGTGAGGCCGGTGCGGACGACGCAGACATGCTCGTCGCGGTAACCAGTTCAGATGAAACAAACATGGTGGCCTGTCAGGTCGCCTTTTCACTGTTCAATACCCCAAATCGCATTGCTCGTATCCGCGCCCCCGACTATGTTCGCGATGCCGATAAGCTGTTCCACTCTGAGGCTGTGCCAATCGATCACTTGATCGCACCTGAACAGCTGGTTATCGACAGCATCTATCGCTTAATTGAGTATCCTGGCGCACTGCAGGTGGTGAATTTTGCCGAAGGGAAAGTCAGCCTTGCCGTGGTAAAAGCCTATTATGGCGGGCCGCTGGTTGGTAATGCACTCTCCACTATGCGTGAGCACATGCCGCATATTGATACACGTGTGGCCGCTATTTTCCGTCACGACACTCCGATTCGCCCCCAGGGTTCAACTATTGTCGAAGCAGGCGATGAAGTCTTTTTCATTGCCGCTTCACAGCATATCCGCGCGGTCATGAGTGAGCTCCAGCGTCTGGAAAAACCCTACAAACGCATTATGTTAGTCGGTGGTGGCAACATCGGTGCAGGGTTGGCTCATCGGCTGGAAAAAGATTACAGCGTTAAGCTTATCGAACGCGATCAGCAGCGCGCTGCGGAGCTTGCGGAAAAGCTGCAGAATACGATCGTCTTCTTTGGTGACGCTTCGGATCAAGAATTGCTGATGGAAGAACATATCGATCAGGTCGATCTGTTTATCGCCGTCACTAACGATGACGAAGCTAACATCATGTCAGCGATGCTCGCCAAGCGTATGGGTGCCAAGAAGGTGATGGTGCTAATCCAGCGTAAAGCCTATGTTGATCTGGTACAGGGTAGCGTTATCGATATTGCGATCTCCCCGCAGCAAGCCACCATTTCAGCCTTGCTAAGCCATGTGCGTAAAGCAGATATCGTAGGAGTTTCTTCCCTGCGCCGTGGCGTTGCGGAAGCTATTGAGGCCGTCGCCCACGGTGATGAAACGACGTCCCGAGTGGTTGGTCGCGTAATTGACGAAATTAAACTGCCGCCAGGAACCATTATTGGTGCGGTGGTTCGCGGTAACGATGTGATGATCGCCAATGACAACTTACGCATCGAGCAGGGTGACCACGTTATTATGTTCCTGACCGATAAAAAGTTTATTACCGACGTAGAGCGTCTGTTCCAGCCCAGTCCCTTTTTCCTCTAATTATCGAGGGTGCTTTTCGGCACCCTTTTTTATTACCTTGTATTTATTGCGGTTTAAATTATTCAACCAAACACAATCGATAAATGGAAATTGCCTTAACATTTGTTAAACTTATTAACGTCAGCTTTCCAGGGAGAAGAAAATGAGCATTATTAAAGAGTTTCGCGACTTCGCGATGCGCGGGAACGTGGTTGATTTAGCCGTCGGTGTAATTATTGGTGCTGCATTCGGCAAGATTGTTTCATCGCTGGTTGCCGATATCATTATGCCACCGTTGGGCTTGTTAATCGGTGGTGTCGACTTTAAGCAGTTTGCCGTCACATTGCGTGCCGCACAGGGCGATGTACCTGCAGTGGTCATGCATTACGGTGTATTTATTCAGAATATCTTCGACTTCGTGATTGTGGCATTCGCTATTTTTATGGCCATCAAAGCTATCAATCAGTTGAATCGTAAGAAAGAAGAGCCGGCTGCCGATCCTGTTCCGACGAAAGAAGAAGTACTGCTTACTGAAATTCGTGATCTGTTAAAAGAACAAAAAGACCGTTCCTGATCTGGAGCGTTAAAACCAGAAGGCCAGTGGTAAAAAAGCATTTGCTCTCTTGCCACTGGCCTCCCAGTTACCTCTGTTGCCGTGTTTTCCTTTACGTAGATAACTCCCTTTCCCTTTCTTATTCTTCTCTACACGCTGGCGAAACAGCGGGTCGTGTAATAATGCTTCGATAGCATTGTCCTTTATCTGCCCTTTACGATGCTGATAGTGGCTCATAGACTCTCCAGATTGTGTGTTCAAACGGCTGCAGTATAATCCTGCCGCTATTGCGAATCAACGTGGTGTACTCGCTCCCTGTTCCAGGGCTTCAAGAATAGAACAATAGACGCTGCTGTGTGCACTACCACAACAGGCATCATTCAGCCGTTGCAACGACCGGCGCATTGACTGCAGCTCTTCGATACGCGCTTCGACTTCACTCAAACGAGCCTGCACAATCCCCTTGGACTCCTGGCAAGTATGGTGTTCAGGATCGATGCGGATCGACAAAAGTTCGCGGATCGATTCCAGTGTAAAGCCCAACTGTCTTGCATAACGGATAAAGCGCAGACGCTGCAGATCGTTATCCGTATACAGACGAAACCCGCCTTCAGTACGGACATCATGGGCCATCATCTGTTGCTTTTCATAGTAGCGAATGGTATCCGGCGTGACATCCGCCAGCTTTGCAAGCTCACCAATACGATACATAGTTACTCCTCGTTAATCTTGTTCATCAACTTTTCGCTGTATTCGCCCTGCAGGAAATCAGTACTGAGACCCGCCTGACGTAGCTTAAGTTCAAGCAGTGCCAGTCTTCGACTTATCTCCTGATACTGCGGCTCATCTTTACGAACGCTCTTCAGAAGATCGTTCAGGGCAAGCGCCTCTTTACGTGCTTCGAGTTCAGGGGGCAAACAACCGGCATTTTTAAGCAGGCGATATCCGGCGCGAAGTTCTTCAGGAATGTGCGAATCGTCTTCAAGGACTAAGGGCTCACCGCTGCCGGGGAGGTTCTCAAAGTCGCCTTTTTTCTGGGCATCCTGAATATGGCGTTCCGCCCACTGGTCAAGCAACCACATACATCGGCTCCAGAGGTTGAACAAAAAGAATACGCTGATTGTAGGATGGTGGGGATTCGCTGGATATAAAAAAACCCGCCGAGGCGGGTTTTTTTACGATACTACAAATTACTCTGCAGCAGCTTCTGCTTTCGGCTCAGCACGATCAACCAGCTCGATGTATGCCATCGGCGCGTTGTCGCCTGCACGGAAGCCACACTTCATGATGCGAGTGTAACCACCGGCGCGGCTCGCGAAACGCGGGCCCAGCTCGTTAAACAGTTTTGCCACGATCTCGTTATCACGAGTACGGGCGAATGCCAGACGACGATTAGCAACGCTATCAGTCTTGGCAAGAGTAATCAGCGGCTCAACTACGCGACGCAGTTCTTTCGCTTTCGGCAGGGTCGTCTTGATGATTTCATGACGAACCAGCGAACCTGCCATGTTGCGGAACATAGCCTGGCGATGGCTGCTGTTGCGGTTCAGTTGACGACCACTCTTACGATGGCGCATGACCTTATCCTTCTCAGTAAAACCTTAACCTGTGATCCGGTTACTCGTCAGCAATGCTTGCCGGTGGCCAGTTTTCCAGGCGCATGCCCAGAGACAGACCACGGGAGGCCAGCACGTCTTTAATCTCAGTAAGAGATTTTTTACCCAGGTTCGGCGTTTTCAGCAACTCAACCTCGGTACGCTGTACCAGATCACCGATATAGTGGATAGCTTCTGCCTTAAGGCAGTTAGCAGAGCGGACAGTCAATTCCAGATCGTCAACAGGGCGCAGCAGGATCGGATCGAATTCTGGTTTCTCTTCTTTCACTTCCGGCTGACGTACATCACGTAAATCAACGAAAGCTTCCAGTTGTTCTGCCAGGATGGTTGCCGCACGACGAATCGCCTCTTCAGGATCGATTGTGCCGTTGGTTTCCATTTCGATGACCAGCTTGTCCAGGTCGGTACGCTGTTCTACACGCGCTGCTTCAACATTGTAGGCAATACGCTCTACAGGGCTGTAGCAGGCGTCGACCAGCAGACGGCCGATTGGGCGCTCATCTTCTTCCGAATGAATTCGGGCAGAAGCCGGCACATAACCGCGACCGCGCTGAACTTTGATACGCATGCTAATAGCTGCGTTCTCATCGGTCAGGTGGCAGATCACGTGCTGCGGCTTGACGATTTCGACATCACCGTCGTGGGTAATGTCGGCTGCGGTTACAGGGCCAATGCCAGATTTATTCAGAGTAAGAATAACTTCATCTTTACCCTGAACTTTCACCGCCAGCCCTTTCAGGTTGAGCAGGATTTCCAGGATGTCTTCCTGAACGCCTTCTTTGGTGCTGTACTCATGTAGTACACCATCAATCTCAACCTCAGTCACCGCGCAACCCGGCATCGATGAAAGCAGAATACGGCGCAGTGCGTTACCCAGAGTATGGCCAAAGCCACGCTCTAAAGGTTCAAGGGTCACCTTGGCGTGCGTCGAACTCACTTGCTCGATATCTACCAGGCGCGGTTTTAGAAACTCTGTCACAGAACCCTGCATTGTGTCCTCTCTTTGGTGCTAAGCCTTACTTGGAGTAAAGCTCGACGATCAGGTGTTCGTTAATGTCCGCAGACAGATCAGAACGCTCCGGCTGACGCTTGAACGTACCTTCCATCTTGCCAGCATCAACTTCCAGCCAGGTTGGCTTTTCACGCTGCTCAGACAGCTCCAGGGCTGCTTTCACGCGAGATTGCTTTTTCGCTTTCTCACGAACGCTGACAACGTCATTCGCTTTAACCTGATAAGAAGCGATGTTAACAACACGACCGTTTACCATGATAGCTTTGTGGCTAACCAGCTGACGTGATTCAGCACGAGTGGCGCCGAAGCCCATACGGTATACAACGTTGTCCAGACGACCTTCCAGCAGAGCCAACAGGTTTTCACCGGTGTTGCCTTTCAGACGTGCTGCTTCTTTATAGTAGTTACGGAACTGACGCTCCAGCACACCGTAGATGCGGCGAACTTTCTGCTTTTCACGCAACTGCACACCATAGTCAGACAGACGCGGTTTACGCGCACCGTGCTGGCCAGGAGCTTGTTCAATTTTACACTTGGTATCGATCGCGCGAACGCCAGACTTCAGGAAGAGGTCTGTGCCCTCGCGACGGCTCAGCTTGAGCTTAGGACCCAAATATCTTGCCATTTTCTTTCTCCAACAATCCTAGAAAACGACCGCGTTATACGCGACGTTTTTTCGGCGGACGACAACCGTTGTGAGGGATCGGAGTCACATCAGTAATATTAGTGATGCGGAAACCAGCGGCGTTCAGAGCACGAATAGTAGATTCGCGACCTGGACCCGGTCCCTTAACCATAACTTCCAGATTCTTGATGCCGTATTCTTTTACGGCTTCAGCGCAACGCTCTGCTGCAACCTGAGCTGCAAACGGAGTTGATTTACGTGAACCACGGAAACCGGAACCACCGGCTGTTGCCCAACCCAAAGCGTTACCCTGACGATCAGTAATAGTAACGATGGTGTTGTTGAAAGAAGCATGGATATGAGCCACGCCGTCAGAGACTTGTTTTCTTACACGCTTACGTGCACGAACTGGTGCCTTTGCCATTATTCAATCACCCCGATTATTTCTTGATCGGTTTGCGCGGACCCTTACGGGTACGTGCGTTGGTCTTGGTGCGCTGACCGCGAACCGGAAGACCACGACGATGACGCAAACCACGGTAGCAACCAAGGTCCATCAGACGCTTGATGCTCAGGGTGATTTCACGACGCAGATCACCTTCAACGACAAATCCACCAACTGCTTCACGCAGCTGCTCGATTTGTTCTTCAGACAGCTCACTGATCTTAACATTTTCAGCGATCCCCGTAGAGGCACAGATAGCCTTGGAACGGGTCTTGCCGATACCGAAAATAGCAGTTAATGCGATTACGGTATGTTTGTGATCAGGAATGTTAATGCCTGCTATACGGGCCACTATGCACTCCTACTATTTGAATTGTACGCACCATGCTGAAAAGCCCGTTTTCAGGATACTCAAATGGAAACGTACAGACATACAAAAGATTGGCTGGCTAATCTAGCCAGCTCAACCCAACTTTGCAAGAAAAATATGCGAAATAAATCAGCCTTGACGCTGTTTATGTTTCGGCTCCGCACTGCAAATCACACGGATGACACCATCACGCTTAACGATTTTGCAGTTACGGCATAATTTCTTGACGGAAGCACGAACTTTCATTTTTACTCTCCGTAACTTCTCGGGCGCCCTGTTAGCGGCCGTAGCCTTTCAGGTTCGCCTTCTTCAATGCAGACTCATACTGACTGGACATCATCAGAGTTTGCACTTGAGCCATAAAGTCCATAATCACGACAACAACGATAAGCAGAGACGTACCACCGAAGTAGAACGGTACTTTCATTGCATCACGCATGAACTCCGGGATCAGGCAGATAAAGGTAATGTACAACGCACCAACCAAAGTCAGGCGGGTCATAACTTTATCGATATACTTCGCCGTTTGCTCTCCCGGACGAATTCCTGGTACAAATGCACCGGACTTCTTCAGGTTATCTGCTGTTTCACGCGGGTTGAAGACCAACGCCGTGTAGAAGAAACAGAAGAATATGATTGCAGACGCATAGAGTAACACATAAAGCGGTTGCCCAGGCTGCAAATACAGCGAAATTGTTGTCAGCCAGTTCCAACCGGTGCCGCCCCCGAACCATGACGCGATGGTTGCCGGGAACAGAATAATGCTGGAAGCGAAGATTGCCGGGATAACACCCGCCATATTCACTTTCAGCGGCAAATGTGTGCTCTGTGCAGCATAAACACGACGACCTTGCTGACGTTTCGCATAGTTCACCACAATGCGGCGTTGACCACGCTCAACGAAGACAACAAAGAAGGTCACTGCAAATACTAATACTGCAACCAATAGCAACAGGAGGAAGTGCAGGTCGCCTTGACGCGCTTGCTCGATAGTGTGGGCAATGGCTGGCGGGAGACCCGCAACGATGCCAGCGAAGATAATGATCGAGATACCGTTACCGATACCACGCTCAGTAATCTGTTCGCCGAGCCACATCAGGAACATAGTTCCTGTGACCAGACTTACAACAGCGGTGAAATAGAATGCAAAGCCTGGATTAATTACCAGGCCCTGCATACCAGGCATATTCGGTAAACCGGTAGCAATACCGATTGACTGGAATATTGCCAGCACCAGAGTGCCGTAGCGGGTGTACTGGCTAATCTTACGACGGCCAGATTCCCCTTCCTTCTTAATCTCTGCCAGCGTCGGGTGAACCACCGTCAGCAGCTGGATAATAATAGAGGCCGAAATGTACGGCATAATACCCAGCGCAAAGATAGAAGCACGGCTGAGAGCACCACCAGAGAACATGTTGAACATTTCAATGATGGTGCCTCGCTGTTGCTCAAGCAGTTTGGCAAGTACAGCGGCATCAATACCAGGGATCGGAATAAAAGAGCCAATTCGGAAAACAATCAGCGCACCGATCACAAACAGAAGTCTGCGTTTCAGTTCGCCAAAACCGCCTTTGGCACTTTGAAAATCTAATCCCGGTTGTTTAGCCATCTGCTACTTATTCCTCAATTTTACCGCCAGCAGCTTCGATAGCAGCACGAGCGCCTTTAGTAACACGCAGACCACGGATAGTTACCGGACGAGTTACCTCACCAGCCAGGATCACTTTCGCGAACTCGATCTGGATACCGATAATGTTAGCCGCTTTCAGCGTGTTCAGGTCGACTACATCGCCTTCTACTTTAGCCAGATCGGACAGACGAATTTCTGCCGTGATCATCGCTTTACGAGAAGTGAAGCCGAATTTCGGCAGACGACGGTACAGTGGCATCTGACCACCCTCGAAACCGCGACGTACGCCACCGCCAGAACGAGACTTCTGACCTTTGTGACCACGACCACCGGTTTTACCGAGGCCAGAACCGATACCACGACCCAGGCGTTTACCCGCCTGTTTAGAGCCTTCGGCCGGAGACAGAGTATTTAAACGCATCTCTTACTCCTCAACTTTAACCATGAAGGAAACCGCGTTGACCATACCACGAACAGCAGGAGTATCCTCGCGCTCTACGGTATGACCAATACGACGCAGACCCAGGCCAAGCAGCGTTGCCTTATGTTTCGGCAGACGACCGATTGCACTGCGGGTTTGTGTGATTTTAATAGTCTTTGCCATGGTCAATTACCCCAGAATTTCTTCAACGGATTTACCACGCTTGGCAGCGACCATTTCTGGAGAATTCATATTTTCCAGGCCATCGATAGTTGCACGAACCACGTTAATCGGGTTAGTGGAACCGTATGCTTTGGCCAGTACGTTATGAACTCCAGCGACTTCCAGAACGGCGCGCATTGCACCACCGGCGATGATACCGGTACCTTCTGAAGCCGGCTGCATGAATACACGAGAACCCGTGTGAACACCTTTAACCGGGTGCTGCAGGGTGCCGTGGTTCAGCGCGACGTTAATCATATTGCGACGGGCTTTTTCCATCGCTTTCTGGATCGCTGCTGGAACTTCACGCGCTTTACCGTAACCAAAACCAACGCGACCGTTACCATCACCAACTACAGTCAGAGCTGTGAAGGAGAAAATACGACCACCTTTAACGGTTTTAGATACGCGGTTTACCGCGATCAGCTTTTCCTGCAGTTCGCCAGCTTGTTTTTCGATGTGAGCCATCTTACACCTCTACCTTAGAACTGAAGGCCAGCTTCACGGGCAGCATCTGCCAGTGCCTGGACACGACCATGATATTGGAACCCGGAACGGTCAAAGGACACATCTTTAATGCCTTTTTCCAGAGCGCGTTCTGCAACAGCTTTACCCACAGCTGCAGCGGCGTCTTTGTTACCGGTGTACTTCAGTTGTTCAGAGATAGCTTTTTCTACAGTAGAAGCAGCTACCAGAACTTCAGAACCGTTCGGTGCAATTACCTGTGCGTAAATATGACGCGGGGTACGATGTACCACCAGGCGAGTTGCACCCAGCTCCTGGAGCTTGCGGCGTGCGCGGGTCGCACGACGGATACGAGCAGATTTCTTATCCATAGTGTTACCTTACTTCTTCTTAGCCTCTTTGGTACGCACGACTTCGTCGGCGTAACGAACACCCTTGCCTTTGTAAGGCTCAGGACGACGGTAGGCGCGCAGATCTGCTGCAACCTGGCCGATCACCTGCTTATCAGCGCCTTTCAGCACGATTTCAGTTTGAGTCGGACATTCTGCAGTGATACCGGCTGGCAGCTGATGGTCAACAGGATGTGAGAAACCCAGAGCCAGGTTTACTACATTACCTTTAACCGCTGCACGATAACCTACACCAACCAGCTGCAGCTTCTTAGTGAAGCCTTCGGTAACACCGATAACCATTGCGTTCAGCAGGGCACGCGCGGTACCAGCCTGAGCCCAACCGTCTACGTAACCATCACGCGGACCGAAGGTCAGTGCATTATCTGCATGTTTAACGTCAACAGCATCGTTGAGAGTACGAGTCAGCTCGCCGTTTTTACCTTTGATCGTAATAACCTGACCGTTGATTTTAACGTCAACGCCGGCAGGAATAACGACCGGTGCTTTAGCAACACGAGACATTTTTTCCTCCGATTAGGCTACGTAGCAGATAATTTCGCCACCAAGACCAGCTTGGCGCGCTGCACGATCAGTCATAACACCTTTAGAGGTAGAAACAACCGCGATACCCAGACCCGCCATAACTTTCGGCAGCTCATCTTTTTTCTTATAGATGCGCAGACCTGGGCGGCTGACACGCTGAATGCTTTCTACAACAGCTTTACCCTGGAAATACTTAAGAGTAAGTTCCAGTTCCGGCTTGGTGTCGCCTTCAACTTTAAATTCTTCGATAAAACCTTCTTCCTTCAGCACGTTGGCAATCGCCACTTTCAGCTTGGAGGAAGGCATTGTGACCGCAGCTTTGCTCGCGGCCTGACCGTTACGGATACGGGTCAGCATATCCGCGATCGGATCTTGCATGCTCATCTGTCTTTACTCCCGTGATTCAATTGGTGACAATTACCAGCTAGCCTTTTTCAGACCCGGGATTTCACCGCGCATAGCGGCTTCACGGACCTTGATACGGCTCAACCCGAACTTCCGCAGGAAACCATGCGGACGACCAGTTTGACGGCAGCGATTACGCTGACGAGACGGGCTGGAATCACGCGGCAGACTCTGCAGCTTAAGAACTGCATTCCAACGATCTTCGTCGGAGGCGTTCACATCAGAGATGATCGCTTTAAGTTCAGCGCGTTTCGCGAAGTATTTATCAGCTAAAGCTACGCGTTTAACTTCGCGTGCTTTCATTGATTGCTTAGCCATTCAGTAACCCTACCTTACTTGCGGAACGGGAATTCAAAGGCAGCCAGCAGAGCACGGCCTTCTTCGTCAGATTTCGCAGTAGTGGTAATGGTAATATCCAAACCACGAACGCGATCGACTTTGTCGTAGTCGATTTCTGGGAAGATGATCTGCTCACGGACACCCATGCTGTAGTTACCACGACCGTCGAATGACTTAGCGGACAGGCCACGGAAGTCACGGATACGCGGTACAGCAATAGTGATCAGGCGCTCAAAGAACTCCCACATGCGCTCGCCACGCAGAGTTACTTTACAGCCGATCGGATAGCCCTGACGGATTTTGAAGCCTGCAACTGATTTGCGTGCTTTGGTGATCAGCGGTTTTTGACCGGAGATTGCTGCCAGGTCAGCTGCTGCGTTATCCAGCAGTTTCTTGTCAGCGATCGCTTCACCAACACCCATGTTCAGGGTGATCTTCTCGACCCGAGGGACTTGCATGACAGAATTGTAGTTAAACTCAGTCATGAGTTTCTTAACTACTTCGTCTTTGTAGTAATCATGCAGTTTCGCCATCGTACTACTCCAAATTACTTGATAGTTTCGCTGTTAGACTTGAAGAAACGGACTTTTTTGCCATCTTCGAATCTAAAGCCTACACGGTCAGCCTTGCCGGTTGCCGCATTGAAGATTGCAACGTTAGAAACCTGAATAGCAGCTTCTTTTTCAACGATGCCACCCGGTTGGTTCAGGGCCGGAACCGGCTTCTGATGTTTCTTAACCAGGTTGATACCTTCAACGACGAGTTTGCCGGAAGACAGAACATTCTTAACTTTACCGCGCTTACCTTTATCTTTACCGGTTAACACGATAACTTCGTCATCACGACGGATTTTAGCTGCCATGATTCGCTCCTTAGAGTACTTCTGGTGCCAGAGAGATAATTTTCATGAACTTCTCGTTGCGAAGTTCACGAGTTACCGGCCCAAAGATACGCGTGCCGATAGGCTGCTCGCTGTTATTGTTTAAAATAACGCATGCATTACCATCGAAGCGAATGACAGAACCGTCAGGGCGACGAACACCCTTCTTGGTGCGCACCACTACCGCCTTCAGCACATCACCTTTCTTGACCTTACCACGCGGAATTGCTTCTTTGATGGTGATCTTGATGATGTCGCCTACGCCTGCGTAGCGACGGTGCGAGCCACCCAGAACCTTGATACACATTACGCGACGCGCACCGGAGTTGTCGGCGACGTTCAGCATAGTCTGTTCTTGGATCATTTTAGTGCTCCGCTAATGTCAACTACTACTGAGACTCTAAAACTACAGAGTCGTTAAAAAGCCCCATATCGAGGGCGCGGCATTATAACACCGCTCTCAGCATATGGGTAGAAAAAATAAACGGCTCATCTCTGAGCCGTTTATCCGTATTGAGAACGCGTACTGTATTACAGAACCGCTTTCTCTACAACGCGAACCAGAGTCCAGGACTTAGTCTTGGACAGCGGACGGCATTCGCGGATTTCAACCACGTCACCGATACCGCATTCGTTGTTCTCGTCATGTACGTGCAGTTTGGTCGTACGTTTGATGAATTTACCGTAGATCGGGTGTTTCACAATACGTTCGATAGCTACAACAATGGATTTCTCCATTTTGTCACTAACAACACGACCTTGCAGAGTACGGATTTTATCGGTCATTACGCACCCGCCTTCTGAGTCAGTAAAGTCTTAACGCGTGCAACATTACGACGAACCTGCTTCAGCAGGTGAGTCTGTTGCAGCTGGCCACTTGCAGCCTGCATACGCAGGTTGAACTGCTCACGCAGCAGGTTCAGCAGCTCAGCGTTCAGCTCTTCAACGCTTTTTTCACGCAGCTCATTTGCTTTCATTACATCACCGTCTTAGTTACAAAGGTGGTTTTAATCGGCAGTTTCGCTGCTGCCAGGCCGAATGCTTCACGGGCCAGCTCTTCCGGTACGCCGTCCATTTCATAAAGGACTTTACCCGGCTGAATCAAGGCAACCCAGTACTCAACGTTACCTTTACCTTTACCCATACGAACTTCCAGCGGCTTCTCGGTGATCGGTTTGTCCGGGAATACACGGATCCAGATCTTACCTTGACGCTTAACTGCACGGGTCATTGCACGACGTGCTGCTTCGATCTGACGTGCAGTCAGACGACCACGGCCAACAGCTTTCAGACCGAAAGTGCCGAAGCTAACATCCGTACCCTGCGCCAGACCACGGTTGCGGCCTTTGTGCACTTTACGGAATTTTGTACGCTTTGGTTGTAACATAGCGACGCTCCTTATTTACGGCCTTTACGCTGCTGCTTTTTAGGTTGAGCAGCCGGTTCCGGTTGTTCAACAGCAGCCATACCACCCAGGATCTCGCCTTTGAAGATCCACACTTTAACGCCGATTACACCGTAAGTGGTGTGCGCTTCAGAGGTGTTGTAGTCGATGTCAGCACGCAGAGTGTGCAGCGGTACGCGACCTTCACGGTACCATTCGGTACGTGCGATTTCCGCGCCGCCCAGACGGCCGCTAACTTCAACTTTGATACCTTTAGCGCCCAGACGCATTGCGTTCTGTACAGCACGCTTCATAGCACGACGGAACATAACGCGACGTTCCAGCTGAGAAGTGATGCTGTCAGCAACCAATTTAGCGTCCAGTTCTGGCTTACGAACTTCGGCGATATTGATCTGTGCAGGAACGCCAGCGATATCCGCTACGACCTTGCGCAGTTTTTCTACGTCTTCGCCTTTCTTACCGATAACGATACCCGGGCGAGCAGTGTGAATGGTCACACGGATGCTCTTAGCCGGACGCTCGATAACGATACGAGATACGGACGCTTTAGCCAGTTCCTTTGTCAGGTACTGACGTACTTTAAAATCGCTGTCCAGGTTGTCAGCGAATTCTTTGGTGTTCGCGAACCAGGTAGAGTTCCAAGGTTTGACAATACCCAGGCGAATACCATTAGGATGTACTTTCTGACCCATTGCTAGTCTCCAGAGTCTCAGCGATCGGACACAACCACAGTGATGTGGCTGGTGCGCTTCAGGATGCGATCTGCACGACCTTTTGCACGCGGCATAATGCGCTTCATGCTCGGGCCTTCGTCTACGAAAATTTTCGTAACTTTCAGATCGTCAATGTCAGCGCCATCGTTGTGTTCAGCGTTAGCAATGGCAGATTCCAGTACTTTCTTGACCAATACAGCCGCTTTCTTATTGGTGTATGTCAGGATGTCCAGAGCCTGCGACACTTTCTTACCGCGAATCAGGTCAGCAACAAGGCGAACCTTCTGAGCAGAAGAACGAGCATGGCGATGTTTAGCGATAGTTTCCATCTCTTCCTCCTACCTTATTTCTTCTTCGCTTTTTTATCAGCAGCATGGCCGCGATAAGTACGAGTCGGTGCGAATTCACCCAGTTTGTGACCGACCATTTCGTCGGAAACAAATACCGGAACGTGCTGACGACCATTATGGACAGCGATGGTCAAACCGATCATGTTAGGAAAGATCGTTGAACGACGGGACCAAGTGCGCAGGGGCTTCTTGTCTCCGCTTTCCACCGCTTTCTCTACCTTCTTCAGCAAGTGCAGGTCAATAAAAGGACCTTTCTTGAGAGAACGTGGCATGGCTTATCCTCTAAAATTATTTGCTACGGCGACGTACGATGAATTTATCAGTACGCTTGTTGCTGCGGGTCTTCTTACCTTTGGTCTGAACGCCCCACGGAGTTACCGGGTGCTTACCAAAGTTACGACCTTCACCACCACCATGTGGGTGGTCTACTGGGTTCATCGCAGTACCGCGAACGGTAGGACGAACACCACGCCAGCGTGCAGCACCTGCTTTACCCAGAACGCGCAGCATATGCTCAGCATTGCCAACTTCGCCCAGAGTAGCGCGGCAGTCTGCTTCGACTTTACGCATTTCACCAGAACGCAGACGCAGGGTGACATAAGCACCATCGCGAGCAACGATCTGAACGTAAGTACCAGCAGAACGCGCCAGCTGACCGCCTTTACCTGGTTTCATTTCTACGTTATGAACGGTAGAACCAACCGGGATATTGCGCATCGGCAGGGTGTTACCCGCTTTGATTGCAGCATCAACGCCAGACTGAATCTGGTCGCCAGCTTTCAGGCCTTTAGGGGCCAGAATGTAACGGCGCTCGCCGTCTTTGTACAGAACCAGCGCGATGTTCGCGGAACGGTTCGGATCGTACTCAAGACGTTCAACAACTGCCGGGATACCGTCTTTGTTGCGTTTGAAGTCAACAATACGATAAGCCTGCTTGTGGCCACCACCGATGTGACGAGTGGTGATACGGCCATTGTTGTTACGACCACCGGATTTGCTGTTTTTTTCCAGCAACGGAGCAAAAGGTTTGCCCTTGTGCAGCTCAGGGTTAACCACTTTAACTACGTGGCGACGACCCGGAGATGTCGGTTTACATTTAACAACTGCCATTGTGTTACTCCTCCGACTTACTCAGCGCCGCCAACGAAGTCCAGGTTCTGGCCTTCTTTAAGGGTGACGTAAGCTTTTTTCCAGTCGCTACGACGACCGATACGCTGTCCGTGACGTTTAACTTTCCCTTTAACTACCAGGGTGTTAACGACTTCGACTTCGACTTCAAACAGTTTCTGCACAGCAGCTTTGATTTCTGCTTTGGTCGCGTCTTTAGCAACTTTGAGAACGATGGTGTTGGTTTTTTCCATCGCAGTAGACGCTTTTTCAGAAACGTGCGGTGCACGCAGCACCTTCAGCAAACGTTCTTCACGAATCATGCCAGCATCTCCTCAACTTGCTTAACAGCATCAGCAGTCATTACGACTTTGTCGAAGGCGATCAGGCTAACCGGGTCGATACCAGTTGCATCGCGTACGTCAACCTTGTGCAGGTTGCGCGCAGCCAGGAACAGGTTTTCGTCCAGCTCACCGGTGATGATCAGCACATCTTCCAGAGCCATGTCTTTCAGTTTCTGTGCCAGCAGTTTAGTTTTCGGCGCTTCTACAGAGAACTTCTCGACAACGATCAGACGATCCTGACGTACCAGTTCGGACAGGATGCTTTTCAGCGCGCCGCGGTACATCTTTTTATTAACTTTTTGACTGTGGTCCTGCGGACGAGCAGCGAAGGTCACGCCACCAGAACGCCAGATCGGGCTCTTGATAGAACCTGAACGCGCACGGCCGGTACCTTTCTGGCGCCATGGCTTTTTGCCAGAACCAGTTACTTCAGCACGAGTCTTCTGAGCACGAGTACCCTGACGAGCACCAGCTGCATAAGCAACAACAACCTGGTGAACCAGCGCTTCGTTGAAATCACGACCGAAGGTAGTTTCGGAAACAGTCAGCGCGCTCTGCGCGTCTTTCAATACTAATTCCATTGCTATCCCCTTACGCCTTCACAGCTGGTTTAACGATCAGGTCGCTACCGGTTGCACCCGGGACAGCACCTTTAACCAGCAGCAGGTTGCGCTCAGCGTCAACACGTACTACGTCCAGGCTCTGAACGGTTACACGTTCGTTACCCAGCTGACCTGCCATTTTCTTGCCTTTGAACACTTTGCCCGGAGTCTGGTTCTGACCGATAGAACCCGGAACGCGGTGAGACAAGGAGTTACCGTGAGTAGCGTCCTGGGTACGGAAGTTCCAGCGCTTAACGGTACCAGCAAAACCTTTACCTTTAGAGGTACCGGTTACGTCAACTTTTTTAACTTCAGCAAACAGTTCAACGCTAATGTCCTGACCTACGGTGAACTCTTCGCCTTCAGCAAGGCGGAATTCCCACAGACCACGGCCAGCTTCTACGCCAGCTTTAGCGAAGTGACCAGCTTCCGGCTTAGTTACACGGTTAGCTTTTTTAGCACCGGTAGTAACCTGGATAGCACGGTAGCCATCGTTAGCCAGGTCTTTAACCTGAGTAACACGGTTTGCTTCAACTTCGATTACGGTTACTGGGATAGAAACGCCATCTTCAGTGAAGATGCGGGTCATACCCACTTTTTTACCGACTAAACCAATCATTGTTTCAACCTCTCAATCGCTCGATGACCTGATTAACCCAGGCTGATCTGCACGTCTACACCGGCAGCCAGATCCAGACGCATCAGAGCATCAACGGTTTTCTCGGTTGGCTCAACGATGTCAACCAGACGCTTGTGAGTGCGAATTTCGTACTGATCACGCGCGTCTTTGTTAACGTGCGGAGAGATCAGAACGGTAAAGCGCTCTTTGCGGGTCGGCAGCGGGATCGGACCACGGACCTGCGCACCAGTGCGCTTGGCAGTCTCGACGATTTCCGCGGTTGATTGATCGATCAGACGATGATCAAACGCTTTCAGGCGGATACGGATTCTTTGGTTCTGCATGAGACCAGAGCTCCAATTATTTTATAGACGAAATAGTTACTCCTCAAACCCATTACGATTGATGGGAGAGTGTAACCGTTCTTACAGAGTTCCCCAATTGGGAACATTGTATGGCAGCTAAAAGACACCGCCATGGTTCATATCGAACCTGCCGTCAGATTGACAGCCCGCGTATTATACGAATTTAAAGCCCAGATGCAAGTCACAGCGCGCGAAAAATGGGCACAATCTGCTTCATCGTGTCACATCCTGCAGCGCATCACGTACACGCTGGCGTAAACGGGTATCAGTGACGTCACCCTTCCCTTCCTGATCATCATCGCGATACTCTGTTGCGGGGATTTCCAGTTGCTGTTCTTCAACGTCATCCGAAGTGTTCTCTTCAGAGACTGAGGGGGCTTGTTCAGGTAGTGGGTTCTTCCGAAAAACATACGTTTGCTCTGACCGCACATAGTCAGGAGGCGGCAGCGTACTGGTCGCTATCGTACTGTTCGATTCAAGACGCTGCTGCCAGTAAAGGCAGGCAAAGTTTCCTACTATATAGAAGAAGACGAGCCACAATCCCCAAAAACAGAAGCTAAGAATACATCTCCCTCTGTTGGCCGGTTGCAATAGCTCTGCAGTACGAGTTGAACAGTGTGCTGAAAAGGAAAGATAAAATCCTATCATGGGTTTTTCCTTTTCAGGTCTTCACCCACCTGTAGACGTGGACTCTCGCCCAGGGCTTGGAAGAGTCGTATCAAGGTCATTTTACCCGCGGCACCATCTGCAGGGATCTTTTGCTGGTTTTGAAAAAGCTTCACCTTCTCGGTGAGCATGGGTTTCCAATTTGTCGCCTGCGTTGTGGGTACATTCAGCGCTCGACTCAGCGCATTATCCAACCAGACAATTTGCTCACTGCCGCTTTTCGCCGTCACTCTGTCATCCCCTTCCGGTGTGGTTTTTCGAATCACGGTATACTGCCCCTGCCACACACGCTCAAACCATGCGCGTCTGACGGACCAAATCTGCTGATTTACCAGGACATCAAGCGTATCTTCACCGACGCGCATCACTACCCCCCACAGATCTTTATCTTCTACCTTAAGGCGCGCCATCCACGGTAGCCCCTGATTGACCATATCAGTGAGTTGTCCGGTCGCGCTTTCACAGCGAAGACTGGCAATTTCGATACGATCGCACCACGCCATTTCAAGTGGTACGTCATAACCCCACGTAGAGATAAGCCCCTGCATGCCGCTGCGCTCACCGGCGGGCCGGTCTGTTATTTTTGCTAACGGGAGATCCATCACCACACTCTTTTTTTCTGCCCACGGCACGGGTAAATGAAGCGGTAAAACGGTTGTCATCATCCAACCAAATGAACCCGCTAGCAGGGCATATCCGATCCCAAGTACGCACACTTTCCAGCGCGAAGGAACCAGTCTAAAAAGCACATTACGAACTTCCTCGGAGGATTCCATATCTTGTATCGAACGACATAAGACGGTGAACAGCCGTAGAGGATTACTGGACCGGGCAAGTATATGCTGCAGCGCAGGCTGCAACGCTCCTGCTTCATCAGATGGAACGATCCCTCCAGGCACATCTACCCAAACTGGACACATTGCGCGTAATCGTCTTTTCCTCAGGGAAAACGGCTGTCCTACCAGCAGCAGGCTAAGCGAACTCTCACCCGTTTCGGCCAACTGATAAAAAGTGTCGACTATGGTGGTGAGGGACTTCAGAAGATGCGCATTGTCGATAACCAGCATCCACGAAATATCGGCTGACGATTTTCTGGTCAGAAACCATGTCCAGATTTGGCTTGCAGAGATCTGCTCGCCGGCGAAAAAACAACAGCTCCCACGACTATCAACCACCAGCAGGTCCTGATCTGGCAACGCGACAATATATAGCACCGCACCGTCGAAACTGGCGCCGACTTGCTTCATGATTTGCGTCTTTCCGCATCCGCGCCTCCCACTCACTACGGCTGCAGTTCCTGGTGCGAGCTGTTGGCACAGATAATGCGTAATAACCTGGAACGGAGACATATTAAATTCTCCGCACTCTTATTTGTGTATAAATCATAAAAAATAAAAATCCTTTATCCTGTCTATATTCATATAAGAAATAAAACAGGCCAATCATTCCATTTTATCGCTTTAAGTAAGACAATATAGTATCGACTGACTTGCTCAATCACAAGACTGATAATATTATGAGCCACATTTGCGGAAGATAAATTAAGAAGAACTACAAAGCAGTGTTAGATAAAATAAATGTTATTTTAAACTTGAATCGAGTAAGAGCGTTATACGTTGCCATAGCCATATTCAGCGTATTTCTGGCTGGGCACTCTATCGTTAAACTAACCCAGTATCTGGCATATGGTCATCGCATTGCGAAAGACACTGTTGTTGATAATATTAATCTGCCGTTACACTACATTTCGATGAATACTATTTCGTCTGCTGATGCCCCAACGCCAGCAGCCGTACAGGAAAGTACGCTACCGAGCCTGACAGTCACGGGTATCACATACAGCAGCCATAGTTCACATTCACGAGCTATTATTAAAAGTCCTGAGGGACAAAAAAGTTATGCTATCAATACCCCTCTGGAAAAACATCCAGATACATTGATAAGCCAAATTCATCCAGATAAAGTCATTTTAAAAATAGGTGTCCGCGAGCAAGTGCTGGAACTGGAACCCCTCTTTACAGAGAGAGAAACAACATCACAGCGCAAACCTGCGGGCCCCCGAAGTACAAATTCACTGGATAAATATATCAAGGCAACAGTTATTTATAGCACTGATAAAAAAATCGTCGGATTACGTCTGAACAATAACATTTCTGGCACAGCATTTCGCAAAACCGGGTTGATACCCGGTGACTTAGCCATAAAAATGAACGACAGAAATTTGCAGGATAGAGAAAACATTGACGCAGCACTCGCAGATATTAGCCTGCTGAATACTGCGAAGTTCACCATTTTACGCGACAAACAACAACAACCGATAAAAATCACCACCCAGGATTTCATCACTAATATGGATGTTAAATAAAAATGCACTCACCAGGGAAATTTTTTTACAGCCTGGCCTTCGCGTCATTGCTCATGCCGTCAGTTGCATTCACCGAACGATACTCGGCAAATTTTAAAGACGCCGACATACGCGAATTTATCGATAATGTCAGCCAGAATATCGGTAAAACAATTCTGGTCGATCCTTCCGTTCAAGGGACCATCTCTGTGCGTAGCTACGATGATTTTGATGAAGCTGGCTATTATCAATTTTTCCTGAGCGTGCTGGATATCTACGGCTATTCGGTAACGACGCTGGATAATGGATTCCTGAAGGTTGTCAGCTCTCAGACCATTAAAAACGCCCCTGGCCTGTCTGGTGACAGCAGTCATCCCGGGAAAGGCGATGAAATCGTTACCCGCATAGTCACGCTACAGTATGTTCCGGCCCGGGAGCTTGCCCCCCTTCTTCGTCAGATGATTGAGGGTAGTTCCGTCGGTAACGTCGTACATTATGAAGCCTCAAATGCATTAATGCTGACCGGTAAGGCCTCGCTGGTTAACCGCCTGCTGGAAGTCGTTCGCAAAGTAGACGTCCTCGGTGAACAGCAGCGCCAGCTAATCCCCTTACATTATGCATCAGCTACCGACCTTGCTGAGGTACTAAGCGACCTAATAGAAGTAGAAACCCGCGATAAACCAACGCAATGGCTAATACCTAAAGTTATCGCGGACAAACGCACCAATACGCTAATTCTGAGCGGTCCAGCCCATGTACGCCAACGAATGGCGGCCCTGATTGCCAATCTGGACAAAGAACAACAAAACCAGGGCAACACCCGCGTTTTTTATCTCAAATATGCCAAAGCCAAAAAGCTGGTTGAAGTGCTTACTGGGGTCTCGGAAAAAATTGAAGGTGAGCAGCAGGCTGCAAATAGCAATACCAGCACAAGCCACAGTAATAGTAGCAGCGCCAATCCAGACACTTCAGGTACCTCCATTACCGCCGATGAGCAAACTAACTCTCTGGTGATCACCGCAGAGCAGAGCGTAATGAATCAACTTGAACAGGTCATTGCCCGCCTTGATATTCGTCGGGCGCAGGTTCTGGTTGAGGCCATCATTGTCGAAGTTCAGGATGGCCGGGGAATGAACCTTGGCGTCCAGTGGATCAACAAAAATGTTGGCATGCAGCAGTTTCAGGGCACCAGCCTGCCTGTGTTCAATGCCGCAGTGGGTGCGCAACAATACAAACAGTCAGGCTCTATCTCTTCAGATAACCCGGTCTATGATGCGCTGAGTAATTTCAACGGTCTGGCCGCGGGCTTCTTCGACGGTAATTGGGGAGTTTTACTCTCTGCTCTCGCGTCAGACAGCAAAAACGACATCCTTTCCACGCCGAGCATTGTGACGCTTGATAATAAAGAAGCCTCATTTAACGTCGGGCAGGATGTTCCGGTCCTGTCCGGGTCGCAAACTACCTCTGGCGATAACGTTTTTAATACCGTCGAGCGTAAAACGGTCGGTACAAAACTGAAGGTTACCCCGCAGGTTAATGAAGGGGATGCCGTACTGATGGAAATTGAGCAGGAAGTTTCCAGTGTGGATAACTCTAGCGGAACCTCTTCAACGCTTGGCCCAACATTCAATACCCGAACGATCCAGAACGCCGTACTGGTGAAAAGTGGCGAAACCGTGGTGCTCGGAGGTTTGATTGATGACGCCACCAAAGAACAAGTTTCCAAAGTTCCACTGCTGGGTGACATTCCTTTCCTTGGCCAGCTGTTTCGCTACACCTCAACGGACAAATCCAAGCGCAATCTGATGGTCTTCATCCGTCCGACCATTATTCGGGACGACGATGTCTATCGCTCATTGTCTGCAGAAAAATACTCTGCGTTCCGCGATCTTCAGAAACAGCGACTGGATAAGAAGACCCCCGGACTTATCAGTGAGGATGATGAACCACGGCTTGATGAGCTCGACTTCAAAGCACCAGCCGTTCCTGCAGATTCGGTCCCTACGGCGCCACGGAATCCCTTCAAAGGATAAGGAGCTGATATGGATAACCCAGTAATGCCACCAATCAGCTGGTCGCAGTCCCAGACATTGGGGATCTGCCTCCATGAGAACGCCATCATCATGCGGGAAGATGCACCTCTGTCGTCAATACTTGAAGCCCTTCGGGTGTCCCCGCGCGCGACACGACTCGAAGCCCTCACCGCAGCGGCTTTTGAGGAGTATCTGGAACAGGTTTTTCAGCAGGCAGGCGAAGAGTCGCAGCAAATTGCCCAGGATATGGATCTCGATGTTGATTTGATGTCCCTTACCGAGGAAATTCCGGAGAACGCAGATTTATTGGCCGATGATGAGAGCGCACCAGTTATCCGACTGATTAACGCCATTCTCAGTGAAGCAGTGAAGGAAGGTGCATCTGATATTCATATTGAGACCTTCGAAACCACATTAAGCATTCGCTTTCGTACCGATGGCGTACTGCGCCAGGTGCTGCAGCCCGGGCGCAAACTTGCCCCCCTGCTGCTCTCTCGCATCAAGGTCATGGCAAAACTGGATATCGCGGAAAAACGGCTGCCACAAGACGGACGGATCACGCTGAGGCTCGGGCGCCGCAACATCGACGTTCGCGTCTCGACGCTGCCATCAAGGTATGGAGAAAGGGCGGTGCTTCGACTGTTGGATAAAAGCAATCTGACACTATCGATAGACAGGTTAGGACTCTCTGAAGAGGATTCCGGACGGCTCGAGAAACTCATCCATCAGCCACACGGCATTATTCTGGTAACCGGGCCGACAGGTTCAGGAAAGAGCACCACGCTCTATGCCATCCTTTCGGCACTCAACGCGCCCGGGCGCAATATCCTTACCGTGGAAGATCCTGTTGAATATGAACTGGAGGGTATCGGCCAGACGCAGGTGAACCCACGCGTTGATATGTCCTTTGCCCGTGGCCTGCGGGCAATTCTACGTCAGGATCCCGATGTGGTGATGGTGGGAGAAATCCGTGATAACGAAACGGCACAAATTGCGGTCCAGGCCTCACTGACTGGCCATCTCGTACTCTCGACATTGCACACCAATAGCGCTGCCGGCGCTATTACCCGTCTGAGAGATATGGGGATTGAACCTTTTCTGCTTTCCTCATCGCTCATCGGCGTGCTGGCACAGCGCCTGGTGCGCCGTCTTTGTCCGCACTGCCGACAAGTGACACCGCTTGCGGCACATGAGGCAAATATCTTCCACGATTTCAGCCCGTATCCTGATTCGTTATGGACAGCTCAAGGCTGCCAGGCCTGCCATCAATCCGGCTATCAGGGACGACTGGCTATCCACGAACTAATGCTGATAGACCGCCCGCTCCGGATAGCTATCCATGACAATGCCAGTGAACAGGATATTAGCCTCGCTTTCCGCCAAAACAGTAAGACGTTATTACAGAATGGCTTACAGCATGTTGTCAACGGTGACACATCCCTGGAAGAAGTGATTCGCGTAACCGCTCAACATGATGGGGAACAGGAGCGTGCTCAATGAACTTTCAATGGCAGGCTCTGGATAGTTCAGGCAAACGCCAGCACGGTGTTGTCGAGGCCGAAAGTGCGCGCCATGCTCGAGACCAGCTGCGCAAAAGCGGGTTATTTCCTCAGAATATTGTCGAGAAAAAACGCCGCAAAGCCCTGTCATTTCGCCGACAAACTTCTGTCGGTAGCGCCGATCTGGCCCTGCTGACCCGGCAACTTGCCACGCTTATCGCTGCCGCATTGCCCCTCGAAGAAGTCCTCATGGTCATCGCCCGTCAGACTCAGCACTCCGGGTTGCGGCACATTCTTGAGCAAATACGCGAGAAAATCATCTCAGGCTATTCACTGGCTGACGCACTCCAGACCTGGCCACGGATTTTCGACCCGGTTTACCGCACGCTCGTCAAAGCGGGAGAAAAATCAGGCCAGCTGGGTCTGGTACTGGAAAAGCTGGCTGATTACAACGAGATCCGTCAGCGAATACGCGCCAAATTCACCCAGGCGTTGATTTACCCGGTCATGCTCAGCACGGTCGCCATTGGCGTCGTCATTATTCTCTTGACCACCGTGGTGCCTAAGGTCACTGAGCAATTTATTCATATGAAGCAACAGCTTCCGACCACAACGCGTATTCTGCTCGCTATCAGCAACGGTTTGCAAAGCTGGGGCCCCTGGTTTTTAGCATGCGCAATGCTGTCCGCAATCGCTTTCAGATACTGGCTTAAACGCCCAGGTAATCGCCATCGTTTTCACCGGCAGTTGCTGCAACGCCGAATGACGCGGGAACTGCTGCGCGCCATCAACGGCGCCCGCTATCTGCGCACGCTTAGCATCCTGCAATGCAGCGGCGTTCCACTACTGGATGCTATGCATATTGCACTTGAAGGGATCAGCAATCTCGAAGTGCGTCATCGCCTGAGCCTGGCCGCAGAGCAAGTTACCCAGGGCAGCAGTTTTCATGCAGCGCTGGAAAACTGTGATTTATTGCCCCCGGTCATGCTGTACATGATTGCTACCGGCGAAAAAAGCGGGCAGCTGAGCGAACTCATGACCCGGGCGGCAGATAATCAGGACAACTTGCTACAACACCGCATGTCTCTGGCCCTGGCGCTCTTCGAACCCGCTCTCATTATCACCATGGCAGGCATCGTGCTGTTTATCGTTGCTGCCGTCCTGCAACCCATTCTTCAGCTCAATTCATTGGTCAGTTAAGGAAAACATTATGCATACGACAAAAAATCTTCAGCGTGGCTTCACTCTGCTCGAACTCATGGTGGTCATTGTCATTCTCGGCGTTCTCGCGAGCCTCGTGGTCCCCAATCTGATGGGCAACAAAGCGCGAGCCGATAAGCAAAAAGCGATCAGTGACATTGTGGCGCTCGAAGGTGCCATGGATATGTACAAGCTGGACAACCATCGCTATCCCACGACCGAGCAGGGGCTTTCTGCGCTCGTCACGGCGCCAACCAGCAGCCCGGTCCCGACGAATTACAATCCCGAAGGTTACATCAAGCGCCTTCCAGCCGATCCCTGGGGGAATGAATATGTCCTGGTCAGCCCGGGCGAACATGGTACCTACGATCTGATTGCTTGCGGCGAGGATGGCGAAGCCGGTACCGCCGACGACATCAATAACTGGGAGCTGGATAAGAAGAAGTAAGCCATGCCGCAAATGAAAGGGTTTACCCTGCTTGAAGTGTTACTGGCGCTGGCTATTTTCGCGGTGTCAGCCTTGACGCTCGCAAACAGCCTCGGCGTTACCATCAGTAGCACGGCACGCATGCAGCAACAACAGCTGGCGCTGTGGGTTGCTGACAACCAGCTTGTCGACCTGCAGCTCATGCCATCCAGTATCCCCCGTGAAGGTGATTCTGAAATGGGTGGCCTGAGCTGGCACTGGCAGCTCGACCGCGATAGCAACGATGACATGATCGCACAGCAGCTTCGGATTGGCGCCAACGGCAGGCTGTCCTACGGGCTATGGAGCTATGCCCTACCCGAAGAGAGCGTTTCGCGTGAGAAAAAGTAACCGACAGGACGGTTTCACCCTGATTGAGCTGATGGTCGCCATCGCTATTTTTACGCTGCTTGGCCTTGCCAGCGCAATGGTGCTTTCTGGCGTCCTTCGTGCTCACGAGCGAACCGGAGAAGCCGACCAGCAGCTCCGACTGCTGGGGCTCGCCATGACTCAACTGTCTGATGACATTGATAACTTTGTGCCCCGCCAGTCGCGTGTTACCGGGGCGATTCTCTCTTTAAATAACAATACATTTATGCTGACCACACGTCTGGCCGGTGATGCCGTTAGCGATTGTTGTGCCCCCGACCTGCGGCGAGTTCGCTGGTTCCTCAACGGCGATACGCTCTACCGCGCTACCGCTATCTATCCGGATAACCCTAAAGAGCAACGGCCAGAAGCGGTGCTCCACAATATCCGCACTATGCAGATGCGCTATTTTCAGAAACGATGGCAGCAGCCACCCAGCAACGAAACGCTTATCTACAACGCTCAGTCGTCTCAACTGCCTACAGGGCTTGAGATGACCTTCACACTGAATGATGACACGTCGCTGACTCGCCGCTTTTTACTGACCAGCACCAGGCCTGGCACTGGGAACACTACTGACGAGGCAACAGAGAACACCACTGACACAACAAAAAATGCCGTAAAAACGGAAGGGACCGCGCCATGAAGCAGCGGGGAATGGCGTTGCTGGTTGTCCTACTGCTTTTGGGGCTGATGGCGGGGCTTGCCGCAGATATGGCTACCCGTTTTCACACCTCACTACGCAGGACCGGACAAATTGAAACTGCCCTGCAACAGCGGTGGGATTTTCGCATCGCGGAAGATCAGGCATTGCGCATCTTGCTGCAGGATCTAAAAAACAATCCGCAGTTGAATAGTCGCGACCAATTATGGGCGCAACCCCATACGCTCGCTTTAAAAGATGGCGCTACCGTTATCTGGCAGCTCCATAGCGCACAAGACTGCTTTAATTTGAATGCATTAGCACATTCGCCATTGCAGCCTCTGGAAGAACCGCCTTATAGCGTCGCCGTATTTCTGGCGCTACTGGAGCAATCTGGCGTTAGTGCTCTGGATGCGAATGCGCTGACCGCCGCTATTGCTGATTACATCGACAGCGATAATAACGTTCGCCGCGATGGTGCTGAAGACGACAGCTACAGCGATAAGCCCTTGCGTTACGTCGCGAACCAACCTTTTTTTGATGTCAGTGAACTGCGCGCCATAAAGGGAATGACGCCCCGTTTATACCAGACACTCTCCCCCTGGCTCTGTGCGCTGGGCAGCAGCACTCTGCAGATTCACGTCAACACGCTCTCCGCCGATCAAACGCCGCTGCTGGCTGCTCTGTTTCTCAATAAACAGAACACCGGCAACGTTCGAAGCCTGCTGTCACAGACGCCAGAGAATGGATGGATTTCACCAAAGCAATTACTGAACGCCGCCGCACAAGCCTGGCCTGCCGACAAAGACATTCTGAGCAAAAGTGCGACCGGGCTCAGCGCCACCAGTGATTTTTATACCCTGACGCTTCGCCTGCAGCATGAGGGACGCACAACACTGCAACGTAGCAGTATTTATTACCAACGGAAGGACAGTCAGTTGAGCGTTTACGCCCGAACGGCAGCGCCTGACTCTCATTAATTACAAGGAATCCAGATGAAGAATATCCCTTATCTGATAATTCGTCCGCCATCAGAAGATTCACCCTACACCGAGTGGCTAGACAACGGACAGGTTGAGCGCTCAGACGTGCAGGATATTCTCCTGCAATTGTCAGGACTGGCTGGCGCGCGGAATGTCTCACTTCTGCTACCTGCAAGTTGGTTAACCTGCTGCTGCTTCCCGCTTCCGCAACCAGGGCTTATACCCACACAGCAGGCGATTGCCTGGCAGGTAGAAGACAAGCTAGTCAGCAACAGCGAAACACTGCACTGGACGGTCGCCGGAGAGCAAGATGGCCTGTGTTACGTGCTGGGTATAGAGCGCCAAAAACTGGCGTTACTGGTTGATGGTTACCGCCAGCACGGGCTCACCATTACCGCCATCATTCCCGATGGCTGCTATCTCCCGATACAAGAGAATGGGTGGTCTGCGCTACGGCTGGAGAATGGCTGGCTGGTACGACATAGCGAATTCGGCTGGAGCTACCTGAATACCACGCTTTTGTTCCAGCTTGCAGAACGCTTTACCCCCGGCATACCGCCCCTTTGCTACGGGGATAGTGCTGAAGAGATCCCGGCCAAAATGCTCCCGGGCGAATCGCCACTCCTGTGGTACGCCCGAAAATTTAGCGCACCACCTTTAAACCTGCTGCACGGCGAGTTTCGTCCCAATCCTCCTGCTCATCCGGTATTGCCACTCTGGCGTAAAGGTATCGTTGGTTTTGCGACGGCGGCAGTTCTGGCCTACTTCTGTATTCAGATGGGCACTATCTGGCACCTGCACCAACGGCAAAAAGCAGAACGTCTTGCGCTCCAGGAACGCTGGCAGCAGTACTTTCCAGGCGATAAGCGTCAGGGTAACTATCGCTTCTTCTTTCGACAGAAGGTGACAACACCGGCACCGGACCCCCTCACGCGCCTGCGCCAGGTGGAAAAAAGTCTTCAGCCAGCGTCCGGGATTGCGCTTGCGCATTTTTCGGCCACGAAAGAGACGGGAGAACTGAAAATCATCGTCCAGACGTCAGATTTCTCCGTGCTGGAGCAGTTTGTCGACCAGAGCAAAGCCACGCTGAACCTGACTCTCCCGCAACCATCAAACGATGGTGTCTACACGTTGAGAAGCGGAGGCACCCGGTGAAGGCATGGTGGCAAAGTAAATCCTTGTCTGAGCAACGATGGCTGATAGTGCTGATGCTCTTTCTCGGGCTGACCATAACGGTATATGGCGTGGTGATGCCGCTGAACAATACGATTACCGCTCAGCGGCTGGATCTCAAAAAGATTCAAAACGAAAGCGCCTGGCTGGAGGAACAGACACTGGCTGCCGGGATAGTTGCCTCTAAGCGCACTGGGCAACCTCTGGATACCCTGGTTCAGACTTCAGCAAAAGCTGCCGGGCTGAGCATCGAACTGAAACAGGAAGGTAACCATAGCGTGGTGATTTCCGGCAACGATATTGCACTTCCAGCGCTGGTACAGTGGCTCGAACAACTCCGCGCAAGCCAGGGGATTTATCCGCTTGAGATGGCGTTCGATGCCAGCAAGAAAGGAACACCTTTCATTGTGCTGCAGGCTCTACGACTCACGAAGGCGGGTAGCTAATGATAACGATGCTATGGCCTGTCAGCATGGGGCTACTTGGTCTTTTGTTGGGCAGTCTGATGAACGTGGTGGTGCATCGACTCCCCATCATGATTGAGAAACCTGAGGCCGGGCTCTCGCTCTGGTGGCCGGGCTCGCACTGCCCTCATTGTCACACGCCGTTGCGCTGGCGGGAGAATATTCCGCTAGTAAGCTGGCTGTGGCTGCAAGGGCGCTGCCGTTATTGCCAGCAGCCGGTTAGCTGGCGCTATCCTGCTATCGAAACGGGCGTAATGACCGGCTTCCTTGCTATCGCCTTTTTGTTCCCACCAGAAATACAGACTATCGGGGTGGCAACGTTTTTCTGGTTTGCCTGCGCGATGAGCCTTATCGACCTGCGTACTTTTCTGTTGCCGGATAAGCTAACTCTGCCGCTACTGTGGCTGGGACTGTTGTTTCACAGCGGGTATTCACCATGGATGCTGAGCGATGCCGTCTACGGCGCCGCTGCCGGGTATCTTATTTTATGGTCGATAAATAAAATCTGCCTGCTGTGGCTAAAGCGCGATGGGCTGGGATATGGGGATTTTAAACTTCTGGCGGCCTGCGGTGCCTGGACGGGCTGGCAAAGTTTACCGCTCATACTCACCGTAGCCTCGACTATCGGGCTATTGTCAGCGGTGTTTTTCACCCGCAAAGGGGGTTTTAAGGGCAAAAACATACCTTTCGGTCCGCCGTTGGCGTTAGCCGGTTTTGTCGTACTGCTCTGGTTCAACTACGTGTAAGAATAAGGCAGAGCGAAACTCTGCCTTAAATCTCACTCTTCTTCACGGATCTGGGCCTGAAGATAGTTCTGAATACCCAGTTTCTGAATCAAATCCAGTTCGGTCTCCAGCCAGTCGATATGCCCTTCTTCATCCGCAAGAATGGTAATCATCATGTCACGGCTGACATAGTCATGGACGCTGTCGGCATAGGCAATGGCTTCACGGAGATTTTTCGCGCCATCAAGCTCAAGCGCAAGGTCGGATTTCAGCATCTCTTCCACATCTTCACCGATGTTGAGTTTGCCAAGATCCTGCAGGTTAGGAATGCCCTCGAGGAAAAGAATACGCTCAATGTACTTATCGGCGTGCTTCATTTCGTCGATGGATTCGTGGTACTCAATATCGTTGAGGCGCTTCAGGCCCCAGTTTTTGAACATCCGGGCATGCAAAAAGTACTGGTTGATTGCGACAAGCTCATTTCCCAACAATTTGTTGAGATAATTTATTATCTTAGTATCACCTTTCATTATGACTTCCTCCGCTTCCACTACCTAAAAGCGTAGATGGCGGACGGAGTATGTAAAGCCACCTTCAGGCGATTTCTTTAAATTCCGGGATCTGAAGCAGTTCATCTTCCATCAACTCACGCACAGCACGGACGCACTTACCGCACTGATTGCCGATGGGCATAAACTTACGCAGCTGTTGAAAGGATTGAGGATGGTACTGGCGCACCGCCTGACGAATTTTTTTATCACTGATACCGTTACAAAGACAGACGTACATAGCCACTCCTGCTCAAACTCTGTACACAGCATAGATGAGAATGATTTTGATTTCAATCAAAACCGTACTTACAAAAAAGGCCCCTTCTGGTCAGGAAGAGGCCTGGGGTTACAACTACCGGTTAGAGTTTAATAAACATAATGGAGAGCACTTTATTAGCAAAGCCAAGAGTCGCTAGGTCTAAACAGGAATCAGTATCGGCAATCACAATAGAATTACCGGTATGCCATGTCTGATCATAAATCCGCGCTGCATAACCCTTAGCAACCTTAATGGATTTAATGTTAGTTACGCCAGTATCTTCAAGCACAACATTATTAATAGATACCGCATGCTCGCTACCCGAGAAGTTAGTGCCACTATAAAGAAATGCTTTAACTTCACGAATAGACGAAGCGTTATTATTAAATGTACTGTTATATGTTGTCAGGTCACCTTTGACAACTGTCGAACTACCAGTGAAATTATCACCAGTATAAACTTCATAGCCCAGGCAATCCTTCGCTTGGGTTGCTGAGGAAATCATATCATTCGCAGAAACGCCTCCGCTATTGACAACACCTGTAAAGGTAGGCACGTCGCTATACAAATCAAACGTATTACCAGAGTAATTGCTTCCATCAAAGAAAGTGGCTTTAGGTGCGACTTTCATATTAATAAATCTTGCTGAGTAAACACGTTTATCAAACCCGATTGTGCTTAAGTTTGTCGGGAATGGGCTGCCCATCACATCACGATAAGCACCGGTGTAATGTATTCCTTCATACAGCCGTACGCAGTACCCCGGCAGAAGTTTAATTGAGGAAATATGATCACCGTGGCTTTCCGTAAGATCAGGGCTGTCCTCGAGGAAAGCAACCACTTCACCTTTTGTGGCATCCTCGCCGGCATAACCAATCATCTTGATAATTTTGAATGATGAACACTTATCATTATAGAGGTTACCAAACTTGGCTAAATCTCCGTTGACACGTGTTGCGGTACTGTTTTCCACACCGAAATTGTAGTAATTATCGGTAAAGATAAAATACCCCAAAGAATCAACATCATTCTTAGATGAGGAGATAGTATTATCCGCTGAATGACCATCATCAGTATACACATCCTTCAAATCTGGAATATTGTCGGATACGCTGATTTTTGCTCCGGCGTAGTTATTCCCCGTAAAGAAGTGAATTTGTGGTGTATCGAAATTGGTAATAGATGAATTTTTAAGAGTACCAACGATGGTGCCCAGCTCGAAATCACCGGTATCACCACTGATATCCCAAATGATAGCGCCGCCAAAACCCTGATCGTTGATGTAATTCACCTTAGTTTGAATAGACTCGGCATCATCGTAGGTCAGAAACTCTTTCGTCTTCGCATTGTAGAGATAAGGGACTTTGGACTCATCGTCCCAGTAACGCGTATAGTCAGCGCTTGCCAGCTTCTGCTTCAGAACATAGAACGGGTTGGTACCAGTGTAATCCCCCTCGTCGTCCCACGCACCGTGAACAGTTGCAGAACCTGCACAGAACAGCCCAGGCAAGCCTTTCACAACCTGCGTTGCAGCAACATTGCCCCAGCCACGGCCATAGAATGGCACGCCCATCATCAGCTTGTACTTCGGCACACCCCAGGTCACGCAATACGCCTGCATGGCAGAAGAAACGTTCAGCAGCTGATCGGCATCTTCGCTATTGGCAAACAGCGGGGCGTTATGACCGGTAATCGCGTCAAATGCGCCGTGAATATCGTAAGCCATGACGTTGACGCTATCCAGTAGCGGCGCAGTTACCGCCGGGTTGATGAACTGGATATTGTTATGGTTAGTCGTTACCGCGGCAGAAAGTTGATAATATTTATCATCCAACAGGCCTGCAGCATCAAGCTTACTACGCAGTTTCTGGATGAGGGTAGTGAAGTTTGCTTTTTCGGTATTATTGTCCGGATATTCCCAGTCAACATCGAGACCATCAAAGTCCCACTGACGCACGAAAGCAACCATACTTTCCGCGAGCGTTTCAATACCAGCGGCTGTGGCCGTCGCGGCTTCAAAAACACCTTCCGCAGAATTGGTCCAGCCACCAACGGAGACCATGCTCGTTACGCCATGAGCTTTGGTCATTTTGGCCAATTGACGCAGCAGCCCAGGGCCCTTGACGGTATCATGAATAATGACCTGCCCCTCTTCTACTACCGCAAAACCATAGTTCAGGTGAGTCAGTTTGCTAAAATCAATTTTATCCGGGGTAAAGTAATCATGCGCTTCATAAACGCCCCACTCCGGGAAATAGCCAATGACTTTACGTTGTTTGGCTGCGTCTTGTTTTCCCTTCGTCTGGATTTGTGTAGCTTTATCGCCAGTAAATGGTGAGAACTGGAATGTACCATAGCGTTCATAACTAATTGCATCGCCTTTAAGCCAGACAGAATCGGAACCCGGACTAATCCCTTGATCTACCCACCATTGTGCCGTCCAGTAATATCCCTGGTCACGCACAACATCGCCTCCGCTGTATGTTTTATTGAGATCGTAGTCTTCAGAATTAAGTGCCAACTCCTGTAATTTAGCGACCATGACCAGCGGACTGCCTGGGAAATAATTACGATAATACTCGTTATATGCTTCCCAGAAATGGCCACCATCACGGGAGATCATCATGGAATTATTAAGACCCAACAGGGTGTTGGTATCGTCGTTCATAGTAACTGTAACGGTCGCCGCTACAGCACCTAAAGATGGTTTTGATTCATTAGTGTTCATAGTAACTCCTGAGAATGTGCACGATTGCACGTCGGACATTTATTAACGTTGAAACCGTGGCAAACAATATTCCTCAGGGCATGACAGGACAATTAATTAAAAATAAGTAAGAAGTTAAGCTAAATTTAAGAGATGCTGTTTTTTATGCATTGTGATATATATTTATTAATATTGATTTTCAAATACCACCAATAAGATGGTTTTTTTATGTTAACGATATAGCGATAAATTAATATCTAATTTGAATATAATAAATTATGAGAACGGAATGTATTAAAACCCGACATAACTAATAAATATTCTCAATATTGCAGATTTTTTCAGATACGGTTAACTGGCAGACCGAACCTGGAGGGGTTTTCTATAGATAAAAAAAACCCTGATGTTTCCATCAGGGTTTTTCGTACTAAAGCGCTTTAAAATAAAGCGTGGGGATTAGCCCAGAACTTTAGCAACAACGCCCGCACCAACAGTACGGCCGCCTTCACGGATTGCGAAACGCAGACCGTCGTCCATTGCGATCGGGTGGATCAGGGTAACAACCATTTTGATGTTGTCGCCCGGCATTACCATCTCTACGCCTTCCGGCAGTTCGATGGTACCAGTCACGTC
>NZ_RBIZ01000011.1:0-29109 GCF_003634235.1 Yokenella regensburgei
GGCGTATATTACGCTTTCCTCCTTCAGAGTCAAGCGATTATTTTCGCTTTTCTCTGGCAGAATTTCCGGAGAAACTCTTTCAACCCGGCGGCTTGCTTGCCGTTGTTCCGTGTCGATGGAGGCGCATTATAGGGAGTTCTCGAGCGCTCGCAATAGTTAAATTGCAGAAAAATGACTGACTGCTGCATTCCACAGCAAAACCCCGCCTTATACCCATTTACACACAGAGTTATCCACAAAGCAGAGAAAAGGGAAAAATTCGCGAGCGTTGCGCAAACGTTTTCGTTACAATGCCGCGCAAAGACAAGGATGCCTGGCCAGGCGCGTTAGCTGAGTTTTTTTAGGGAAAATTCATCTAACGCTCTCTGTAATGTTCAAATCCTGGGGATTTATACCATGCAACAACGTCGTCCAGTCCGCCGCGCGCTTCTCAGTGTTTCTGATAAAGCCGGTATCGTCGAATTCGCACAGGCACTCTCCGCACGCGGCGTCGAGCTGCTGTCTACCGGTGGTACTGCCCGCCTGTTAGCAGATAAAGGTTTACCGGTTACCGAAGTCTCCGACTACACCGGTTTTCCGGAAATGATGGATGGACGCGTTAAAACCCTGCACCCGAAAGTTCATGGTGGCATTCTCGGCCGTCGCGGTCAGGATGATGGGATTATGGATCAACACGGGATCGCGCCGATCGATATGGTGGTTGTTAACCTGTATCCGTTTGCACAGACCGTTGCCCGTGAAAGTTGCTCGCTGGAAGACGCCGTCGAGAACATCGATATCGGCGGGCCGACGATGGTGCGCTCGGCGGCCAAGAACCATAAAGATGTCGCCATCGTTGTAAAGAGCAGCGACTACACCTCTATTATTAAAGAGATGGATGCCAACGACGGTTCCCTGACGCTCGATACTCGTTTCGATCTCGCCATCAAAGCTTTCGAACACACCGCCGCTTACGACAGCATGATCGCCAACTACTTCGGCAGCATGGTGCCGGCCTATCATGGCGAGTCTAAAGAAGCGTCTGGTCGTTTCCCACGTACCCTGAACCTGAACTTCATTAAGAAGCAGGATATGCGCTATGGCGAAAACAGCCATCAGCAAGCTGCCTTCTATATAGAAGAAGAGATCAACGAAGCGTCCGTAGCAACCGCCCAACAGCTACAGGGTAAAGCCCTCTCTTATAACAACATCGCTGACACCGACGCGGCGCTGGAATGTGTGAAAGAGTTCAGCGAGCCTGCCTGCGTTATCGTGAAGCACGCGAATCCGTGCGGCGTGGCGGTGAGCACTTCGATTCTGGACGCCTACGATCGTGCTTACAAAACCGATCCAACCTCCGCTTTCGGCGGCATCATCGCCTTTAACCGCGAACTGGATGCCGAAACCGCACAGGCAATCATCTCCCGTCAGTTCGTGGAAGTGATCATCGCCCCAACGGCCTCTCTGGAAGCCCTGAAAATTACCGCCGCTAAACAGAACGTCCGCGTTCTGACCTGTGGCGAGTGGGCCGCGCGAACTCCGGGCCTCGATTTCAAACGTGTTAACGGCGGTTTGCTGGTTCAGGACCGTGACCTGGGCATGGTGACAAAGGATGAACTGCGCGTGGTCAGCAAGCGCCAGCCGAGCGAGCAGGAACTGCGTGATGCGCTGTTCTGCTGGAAAGTGGCTAAGTTCGTGAAATCCAATGCCATCGTCTATGCCAAAGAGAATATGACTATCGGAATAGGTGCCGGTCAGATGAGCCGCGTGTACTCCGCGAAGATCGCCGGGATCAAAGCCGGTGACGAAGGGCTGGAAGTCAAAGGCTCGGCGATGGCTTCTGATGCCTTCTTCCCGTTCCGCGATGGTATTGATGCCGCAGCGGCCGTGGGAGTGACCTGCGTGATTCAGCCGGGTGGCTCCATTCGCGATGATGAAGTTATCGCCGCCGCCGATGAGCACGGCATTGCGATGATCTTCACCGACATGCGCCACTTCCGTCACTAATACAGGGAGCAACGAATGAAAGTATTAATTATCGGTAACGGCGGTCGCGAACATGCGCTGGCGTGGAAAGTCGCACAGTCACCGCAGGTAGACACCGTGTTTGTTGCACCTGGTAACGCCGGTACGGCTCTCGAGCCAGGACTGCAGAACGTGGCGATTAATCCAACCGACGTTCCCGCATTACTGAAGTTTGCCCAGGACTCACATGTCGACCTGACGATCGTCGGGCCGGAAGCGCCGCTGGTGATTGGCGTGGTGGATGCGTTCCGCGAAGCCGGGCTGAAGATTTTCGGCCCCACCGCCGGTGCCGCACAGCTGGAAGGCTCCAAGGCTTTCACCAAAGATTTCCTCGCACGTCACAAAATCCCGACGGCGGAATATCAGAACTTTACCGAAGTGGAGCCCGCGCTGGCCTACCTGCGTGAAAAAGGTGCGCCGATCGTCATCAAAGCCGACGGTCTGGCCGCCGGGAAAGGTGTTATCGTAGCGATGACGCTTGAAGAGGCAGAAGCCGCGGTGAACGACATGCTGGCCGGGAACGCCTTTGGCGACGCAGGCCATCGCATCGTTATTGAGGAGTTCCTCGACGGTGAAGAAGCCAGCTTTATCGTGATGGTTGACGGTGAGCATGTGCTGCCGATGGCAACCAGCCAGGATCACAAGCGCGTCGGCGACGGCGATACCGGCCCGAACACCGGCGGTATGGGCGCTTACTCTCCGGCGCCGGTGGTCACCGATGAAGTTCACCAGCGCACCATGGAACGAGTCATCTGGCCAACCGTTCGCGGGATGGCGGCGGAAGGGAATACCTACACCGGTTTCCTGTATGCCGGGCTGATGATCGACAAGCAGGGTAACCCGAAGGTTATCGAGTTCAACTGCCGCTTCGGCGATCCGGAAACCCAGCCTATCATGCTGCGCCTGCAGTCCGATCTGGTTGAACTGTGTCTCGCCGCCTGCGACGGGAAGCTTAATGAGAAAACCTCTGAGTGGGATAGCCGTGCATCCCTCGGCGTGGTTATTGCTGCAGGTGGTTATCCTGGCAACTATCGTACCGGCGACGTTATTCACGGTCTGCCGCTGAAAGACGCTGCTGACGGTAAGGTGTTCCACGCCGGCACCACGCTTTCCGCTGACGACCAGGTGTTAACTAATGGTGGACGAGTACTGTGCGTCACCGCGCTGGGTGATACCGTTGCTGAGGCGCAGAAACGCGCCAATGCGCTGATGCAGGATATTTACTGGGAAGATTGCTTCAGCCGCAAAGACATCGGCTATCGGGCGATTGCCCGCGAGCAGGGCGAGTAAGCGATACCCATTCCCTCTCCCGGCAGGGAGAGGGGATCAGCACGATCCACGCTAAAAATTCTTTTCCGTTGGCTGCCAGGTACAGAAGTCTTCGTTGGCCACCAGCAACAGCTGTGACCCCTCTTTCGCTTCCAGCCATGCCACGCTGACCTCCATTGAGGAGCGGCTCTGGCGTTTTTCGATATGATCAATCGCCAGCGTATCCAGATCGGGTTTCACGGTTTGCCCTTCACAGGTGGTTACCGTGCCGTTGGCATGCCAGCGCCCCTGGCGTAACACGACGCGCCCCTGACGTAGCGCATCGCTGGTTTGACGAATTTGGTCGGCGCGGTAGCGGTACAGCGCAATCTGGTCGCTGGAAAGCTGCTGCTTTTGACCATCCACTTCACGCTGCATAAAGCTTAGCTCGCCCTGATCGTCAAAGCGCACGCGGATATGTTCGGGAGGTTTACTCATGATGTTGAGCTCGATGAGCGTCAACAGGTCACCCTGCCAGCGGTATTCGCTGGTTGTGGTGCTACCGCTTCGCCATGGGCTGAATGCGGCGAGGAGATGCGTTTCTCCGTTAGTGTCTTTACGCCAGATACGCACAGCGCCCTGGTCGTCGACGTAGCCACTGGCCGTGAACGGCGGGAGTGTGGAGTTATGGCTACAGGCGGACAGCAACAGAACAGCCGCCAGCGCAAGAGAACGGCGCCAGACGGACAAAAGGGGCGATAACACCGCCCCTCCGTTAAAACTGTTCACTGCCACGCGGTCTTACTTAACTGCGTCTTTCAGTGCTTTACCAGAAACAAACGCCGGGACGTTAGCTGCGGCGATTTTGATTTCTTTACCGGTCTGCGGGTTGCGGCCAGTGCGCTCAGCGCGGTGGTTCACTTTGAAGGTACCGAAACCAACCAGTTGTACAGCATCACCTTCTTTCAGAGACTCAGTAATAGCAGCCAGGGTGGATTCCAGAGCAGATTTTGCCTGTGCTTTAGACAGATCAGCCTTGTCCGCAATTACATCAATCAGTTGAGTCTTGTTCATAAGTTATCCTTACAATGTGTTTATCGCTTGCTAAGCATCGAGTGCGACGGAAATGCCAGAAAAGCACTCTCCTGCATACACGCACCGATAGCCACTTTTTTTCGCCCTCCAAATGTAGACCAGACGGGGGGCAGATGTGAAGCCTTCAGGCACGACAAATCAGGCGGTAAATCACGTTTTGTTGTCTCATTGCTGAAAAATTATACCGATATTGCTCTCACCCGCCTCACGGAGGTCGGCGCGCAGCCCTTTGATAAGCTCAATATCACGCTCCTCACAGTCGGCCAGAAGGCGGAAAATTTCCCATTGAATATCCCATTCCTGCTCAACTGCCGGGTTTTCTTTGAGCTCTTCGTCGGTCATTTCACGACCGGCCTGGGTCATTTCCAGCATCGCCACGGTGGTGATTGAAGTCTTACTAACCTCAATGGCATGTTCCAGCGTTTCACCGCTCAGCCGTGAGTGAACAAGTTCACTCAACGCCACGCAGGCATCGATGGCCGGGTAGACACCGTACATATCGTAGTCATCGGCGGAAGGAATGGCCTCTTCCAGCTTTTCCAGTTGGCTGTCGAAGTTCACCTTTGCATCTTTCACCGTCAGCGTTTCCCAGATCAGATCAAGAATGCGACGGTACAGCTGCGCTTCGCCGAACTCGGTCTCCTTGCAGAACATCGCATAGTTCGGGAACATGCGTTCACACAGGCAGGCCATAAACGTGGTGTGCTGCCAGCTTTCCAGCCGCTCCAGACGCAGATGAATCGGGTTTTGTAACATGATGAGATCTCGGAATCGATAATTAGCCGCAGTGTACCTGAATCAGGGGCGAATTGCTTGCAGGCGGCGAAACGCCGGACGACCGGACGCCACGGCGTCTGCCCAGCGGGTGGGTTCGGGTAAACGGTAGCCCTTCATACAGCGCTGAACCCATGCCAATGCGCTGTCCTGGCTGACGCGATGCCCGGTTGAGATAAACAGCGGGTTGCAGCGCGCTTTGCTGCGCCACACCCAGGCCAGCTGTTCACCTTTGTCGATGAGTGGCGCCAGTGCCCCCGGTTCGGGCGAAAGCGGCTCAAACTTACCGCACAGGCGTTTCTTGGCAACGCCGATGGTCGGCACGTCAACCAGCAGGCCAAAATGGCTGGCAACGCCGAGGCGCCGCGGGTGCGAAATCCCATGTCCGTCAACGAACAACAGATCGGGCTTTTGCGACAACAGCTGCCAGACGGCCATCAGCGCCGGGGCTTCACGGAAGGAGAGAAAGCCCGGAATATAAGGCATGGTGGTGGCGATGCGCGCCACCTGGTACTCCACCAGCTCAAGAGAAGGGTACTTCAGGAGCACCATCGCCGCCCGCGTCACTTCCCCACCCTCTTCAAACCCAACGTCTGCCCCGCCAATTATCTTCGGCGGATTGCAGGCCAGGTTATCCTCGCGGATAACGCTTGCCGCGAGGTCGAGTTGCTGAGCGCGAAGCGACGCGAGATCCATACCTGAGCCTTAGCGGTGGTACGGCGCAGAGAGACGATGCACCGCTTCTACAAACGCACCCGCGTGCTCTGGCGGAACGTCCTGATGAATGCCGTGCCCCAGGTTGAAGACATGACCTTCCCCCTGGCCAAAGCCCGCGAGGATCGACGCAACTTCCTCTTCGATTCGGGCAGGAGTCGCATACAGCATGGAAGGATCCATGTTGCCCTGCAGCGCAACTTTATGCCCAACGCGACGGCGCGCATCGGCGATATCGGTACTCCAGTCGAGACCTAAGGCATCGCAGCCGGTTTCAGCCATCGCTTCCAGCCACTGGCCGCCGCCTTTGGTAAACAGCGTTACCGGTACCCGACGCCCTTCGTTTTCTCGCAGCAGGCCATCGACAATTTTATGCATGTAGTACAACGAGAACTGCTGATAGTCACGCCCGGTCAGCACGCCGCCCCAGGTATCGAAAATCATTACTGACTGCGCACCCGCTTTGATCTGTGCATTCAGATACAGAGTGACGCTTTTCGCAAGCTTATCCAGCAGCGCGTGCAGCGTGGCCGGTTCGGCATACATCATCTTTTTAATCACGGTGAAGGCTTTGCTGCTGCCCCCTTCCACCATGTAGGTCGCCAGCGTCCACGGGCTGCCGGAAAAACCAATCAGCGGAACTTCGCCTTTCAGCTCACGGCGAATGGTGCGCACCGCGTTCATGACGTAACCCAGCTCCTGCTCCGGATCGGGGATCGGCAGGCGGTCTACATCCGCTTTATTCTTTAACGGTGAAGTGAAGCGCGGGCCTTCTCCGGCTTCGAAGTAGAGCCCCAGCCCCATTGCATCAGGAATGGTCAAAATATCGGAAAAGAGGATCGCCGCATCCAGCGGGTAACGACGCAGCGGTTGCAGCGTGACTTCACACGCCAGCTCCGCATTTTTGCACAGCGACATGAAGTCGCCCGCTTGTGCACGGGTGGCTTTGTACTCCGGCAAATAGCGCCCAGCCTGTCTCATCATCCATACCGGAGTGACATCTACTGGCTGGCGCAGCAGCGCGCGCAGGTAACGATCGTTTTTCAGTTCGGTCATTTTCACATTCCTTTAGCTACAGAGCGCCAGTCTATCATGTCATTCGTACTCTGCCCGACACATTGCCACGGTATCTTCAATCAGCCGTCGCGCCACCGTACCCGGCGGAGGTAGAAGCGGTAAATTGTCATAGCGATACCAGTTCGCCTCCAGCAGCTCTTTCTTATCAATCACTATCTCGCCGCTGTCATAATCGGCCATAAAAGCGGTCATCAGCGATTGCGGGAACGGCCAGGGTTGCGAGGTCACGTAACGCAGGTTTTTCACCTTGATACCGCTCTCCTCCATTACCTCACGCGCGACCGTCTGTTCCAGGGTTTCCCCCACTTCAACAAAGCCTGCCAGCACGGTATGTACACCGTTACGATGCCGGGTGTGCTGGGCCAGGAGAAGGGTATCGTCACGGCGAATGGCGACAATCATGCAGGGTGCAATCTGCGGATAATAGCGTTCACGACAGTGGCTGCAGAGCATCGCCCATTCGGTTTTGCTCGGGTGCATGGTATGCCCGCAGTAGCCACAATACTTATGAGAACGATAGAACTCCGCCAGTTGTACGCCACGGCCAGCAAGCTGAAACAGCCCCACATCCTGGTCAATCACCTGGCGTACCGAGGCCATATCATGCTGGCGTTTTTGCTGCACCAGCCAGACCGGCTCGCCCTGCCATTCACCTATCTGAAGTGCGGTCTGTCCCACAAGATCGTAATTTCCTGCCTTACCGTATGGTAATTCACCCTGCGGTAGCCATAATTTCTGTTCATGGCTGACTATCCACCAACCGCTGTCTAATTTTTCAATTATACGATCCATATCTATTGCACTACCTTCGCTTCACTGGCACCTTGACAACATAATTTTTACATTTCAGGTGAGCCGTTTTAAATCTTAAATTGCGGAGTCAAACATGCTAAACCAGTTAGAAAGCCTGACCGAACGCGTTGGCGGAACAAGTAAATTCATCGATCAGTGGCTACATGTGCGTAAGCATCTGCTCGTGACTTACTACAATCTGGTTGGCATCAAGCCTGGCAAAGAATCCTATATGCGTCTGAATGAAAAAGCGCTGGATGATTTCTGTCAGGGCCTGGTGGACTATCTTTCCGCCGGACATTTTAATATTTATGAACGCATTATCAGCGAAATGGAAGGGAATAACCCACATTTAACGGCGACAAAACTGTGCTCTCGGCTGGAAGCCAACACCCAGCAGATCATGGATTACTACGACTCTAATCTTGAAAATGCCATCGATCACGACAACTACCGCGAGTTTCAGCAGGCGTTGTCCGGGATAGGTGAGGCGCTGGAAGCTCGTTTCGCGCTGGAAGATAAGCTCATCGTGCTGGCGTTTGACAACAACCTCAATCTCAACGGCACAAGCGCGGTACGTCCCGCTTGAGTTCTTAATCATTAACGCGTAGTTTACATCCGTTCCCCTCTGCGGAGGGGATTGCTATCTTGTCGGAGTGCCCAGTGTGCGAACACGGGCTGAGACCGTTAATTCGGGATCCGCGGAACCTGATCAGGTTAAAACCTGCGAAGGGAACAAGAGTAATCCAGCTTTACGCTGCTACCCTCAGGGGTGCGCACACCCATTACTCCCTCCGTCGTCTGACAAGCCATGTCCTTTACTATCTGGAATGAGCTATGTCTGCAACTACTAAACCGTCACGCCGCGAACAGCGCGCCCAGGCCCAACACTTTATCGATACCCTGGAAGGCACCGCGTTCCCCAACTCATTACGTATCTATATTGAAGGTTCGCAGCCGGATATCCGCGTCCCCATGCGTGAAATCCAGCTGAGCCCCACCCTCACCGGTGGCAGCAAAGATAACCCGCAGTTTGAAGAGAACGAAGCCGTTCCGGTTTATGACACCTCCGGCCCTTATGGCGACCCGGCTATTGCAATTAACGTCCAGCAGGGCCTTGAGAAGCTGCGCCTGCCGTGGATTGAAGCCCGTCACGACAGCGAAGTACTCAGCGACCGTAGCTCTGCCTGGGCCAAAGAGCGCCTGGCAGACGATGGCCTTGATGAACTGCGCTTCACCGGCCTCCTCACGCCAAAACGCGCCAAAGCGGGTAAATGCGTGACTCAACTGCACTATGCCCGCCAGGGGATTGTGACCCCGGAGATGGAATTCATCGCCATTCGCGAAAACATGGGCCGCGAGCGTATCCGCAGCGAAGTGCTCCGCCACCAGCATCCGGGAGAGGGCTTTGGTGCCCGTCTGCCGGAAAACATCACACCGGAATTCGTTCGCGATGAAGTTGCCGCCGGCCGCGCCATCATTCCAGCAAATATTAACCACCCTGAATCAGAACCGATGATCATCGGGCGCAACTTCCTCGTGAAGGTCAACGCCAACATCGGTAACTCGGCGGTGACCTCTTCTATCGAAGAAGAAGTGGAGAAATTAGTGTGGTCGACCCGCTGGGGCGCAGACACAGTGATGGATCTCTCCACCGGCCGCTATATTCATGAAACCCGTGAGTGGATCCTGCGTAACAGCCCGGTGCCAATCGGTACGGTTCCGATCTACCAGGCGCTGGAGAAGGTGAACGGGATCGCCGAAGATCTTACCTGGGAAGCGTTCCGCGATACCCTGCTGGAGCAGGCGGAACAGGGCGTGGACTACTTCACCATTCACGCAGGCGTCCTGCTGCGCTACGTTCCGATGACCGCCAAACGCCTGACAGGTATTGTTTCGCGCGGTGGATCTATCATGGCGAAGTGGTGCCTTTCCCATCATAAAGAGAACTTCCTCTACGAGCGCTTCCGCGAGATTTGCGAAATCTGCGCCGCCTATGATGTTTCTTTGTCGCTGGGCGACGGTCTGCGTCCGGGCTCCATTCAGGATGCCAACGACGAAGCCCAGTTTGCTGAACTACACACCCTTGGCGAACTGACCAAAATCGCCTGGGAATATGACGTACAGGTAATGATTGAAGGTCCAGGACATGTGCCAATGCAGATGATCCGCCGCAACATGACCGAAGAGCTGGAGCATTGCCACGAAGCCCCGTTCTATACACTGGGGCCATTGACTACCGACATCGCACCGGGTTATGACCACTTCACCTCCGGCATTGGTGCTGCAATGATCGGCTGGTTCGGCTGTGCAATGCTCTGCTATGTCACGCCAAAAGAGCACCTCGGCCTGCCAAATAAAGAAGATGTTAAACAGGGGCTGATTACCTACAAAATCGCCGCCCACGCCGCTGACCTGGCGAAAGGACACCCTGGGGCGCAGATCCGCGATAACGCCATGTCGAAAGCACGCTTTGAATTCCGCTGGGAAGATCAGTTCAACCTGGCGCTCGACCCGTTCACCGCCCGCGCCTACCACGATGAAACCCTGCCGCAGGAATCCGGTAAAGTCGCCCACTTCTGCTCAATGTGCGGACCGAAATTCTGCTCGATGAAAATCACCCAGGAAGTGCGCGACTACGCGGCAAAACAGGCTATTGAAGTAGGGATGGCGGATATGTCGAACAACTTCCGCGCCAAAGGGGGGGAAATCTACCTCAAACAGGAGGAGGTGTGATGTATCAACCTGATTTTCCATCCGTTCCCTTCCGACTGGGACTTTACCCGGTGGTTGATAGCGTTGAGTGGATCGAACGTCTGTTGCAGGCAGGGGTACGCACACTTCAGCTACGCATCAAGGATAAGCGCGACGCAGAGGTAGAAGCGGACGTGGCCGCCGCCATTGCGCTGGGGCGTCGTTACGACGCCCGCCTGTTCATCAACGACTACTGGCGCCTGGCAATTAAGCACAATGCGTATGGCGTACATCTCGGTCAGGAAGATCTTGAGACGACCGACCTGAACGCCATTCGTGCTGCCGGGCTGCGGCTCGGTGTATCAACCCACGACGACATGGAGATTGACGTCGCCCTGGCAGCGCGTCCTTCTTATATCGCACTCGGTCACGTCTTCCCGACACAGACCAAGCAGATGCCTTCGTCTCCTCAGGGGCTCGAGCAGCTGGCAGCGCATATTGCTCGTCTGAAGGACTACCCTACAGTGGCAATAGGTGGGATAAGCCTTGAACGCGCCGCACCGGTTCTGGCTACCGGCGTCGGCAGTATTGCTGTGGTCAGTGCCATTACCCAGGCCGCGGACTGGCAGGCTGCCACGGCAAAGCTGCTTGAGTTAGCAGGAGTGGGCGATGAATGACCAGGACTTTATGCGCTACAGCCGCCAGATCCTGCTGGAGGATATTGCGGTTGAAGGTCAGCAAAAACTGCTGAACAGCCGGGTGCTGATTGTGGGTCTTGGCGGGCTTGGCTCACCGGCTGCACTGTACCTCGCCGGTGCCGGAGTCGGCACGCTGGTGCTCGCTGACAACGACGATGTACATATCAGCAACCTGCAACGGCAGATCCTTTTCAGCACCGAAGATGTCGCGCAGCCTAAAGCCCAGGCGGCGCGCCAGCGGCTGCACCAGCTTAACCCGCACAACGCGCTGATTGCCCTGACGGAACGGCTTCAGGGCAAAGCGCTGCACGAACAGGTGGCACTTGCCGACGTGGTGCTCGACTGTACTGACAACATGGCCACGCGTCAGGCCATCAACGCCGCCTGCGTGGCGCTCGACACCCCCTTAATCACCGCCAGCGCCGTCGGTTTTGGTGGGCAGATGATGGTGCTCACACCGCCGTGGACGCAGGGCTGTTACCGCTGTCTGTGGCCTGATGAACACGAGCCGGAGCGCAACTGCCGTACCGCCGGTATAGTCGGCCCGGTGGTGGGAATGATGGGCACACTGCAGGCACTTGAGGCTATCAAACTGCTCTGCGGAATGGACACCGTTCGCAACGAGCTACGGCTGTTTGATGCCCGCAACAGCGGCTGGCGAACCCTGGCGCTGCGCCGCTCGCAGGCGTGCCCGGTATGTGGAGGCTTGCATGCAGATTCGGTTTAACGACGAGCCTATCCAGTGTGCCGAAACGACAACCGTCGCCGGACTGCTTGAACAGTTGGCGCAGCATAAACCCGGCATTGCGCTGGCGCTCAACCAACAGATCCTTCCCCGTGATCAGTGGGCAGCCCATCATCTGCAGGACGGCGACACTATCCTGCTTTTTCAGGTTATTGCCGGAGGCTAAGATGTTACAGATTGCCGATAAAGTCTTTGATTCACACCTTTTCACTGGAACAGGCAAATTCGCATCGCCACAGCTGATGGTTGAGGCGATTCGCGCCTCGGGCAGTCAACTGGTGACCCTTGCCATGAAACGTGTCGATCTGCGTGAGCACAACGACGCGATCCTGGCGCCTCTGCTCGCCGCGGGCGTCACGCTGCTACCTAACACCTCGGGAGCCAAAACCGCCGAAGAGGCGATTTTCGCCGCCCAGCTGGCACGGGAAGCGCTGGGTACCCGCTGGCTGAAGCTTGAGATCCACCCCGATGCGCGCTGGCTGTTGCCAGACCCCATCGAGACGCTGAAAGCCGCAGAAGCGTTGGTAAAACAGGGGTTTATTGTGTTGCCCTACTGCGGTGCGGACCCGGTGCTGTGTAAACGTCTTGAAGAGGTCGGCTGTGCGGCAGTGATGCCGCTGGGGGCGCCGATTGGTTCAAATCAGGGTCTGGAAACCCGCGCGATGCTGGAGATAATCATCGCTCAGTCCGGTGTTCCGGTGGTGGTTGATGCCGGAATTGGCGTTCCCAGCCATGCAGCGCAGGCCCTGGAGATGGGTGCCGATGCGGTGCTGGTGAACACCGCGATTGCCGTTGCGGACGATCCCGTCGCCATGGCTCGTGCATTTCGTCTCGCCGTTGAGGCGGGCATTCTGGCGCGTCAGTCCGGGCCAGGTGCGCGTAGCCTGCACGCACAGGCCACCAGCCCGCTGACCGGATTCCTGGAGACGCTGTCATGACCTCGTTTAGCGATCGCTGGCGGCAGCTCAACTGGGACGATATCCGCCTGCGAATCAACAGTAAAACGCCCGCCGACGTTGAGCGGGCGCTGAATGCGCGTCTGCCCACGCGGGAGGATATGATGGCGCTACTCTCCCCCGCCGCCGACGCGTTTCTCGAGCCGATGGCGCAGCGCGCACAGCGCCTCACGCGCCAGCGCTTCGGCAATACCGTCAGCTTTTATGTTCCACTGTATCTTTCCAACCTGTGCGCCAACGATTGTACCTACTGCGGTTTTTCGATGAGCAACCGCATCAAGCGCAAAACGCTCGATGCCGACGAGATCGAGCGCGAATGCAACGCGATCCGTGAAATGGGCTTCGAGCACCTGCTGCTGGTCACAGGAGAGCATCAGGCTAAGGTGGGAATGGACTATTTTCGCCAGCATCTGCCAGCCATTCGTCAGCGTTTTTCCTCGCTGCAAATGGAAGTTCAGCCCATGCCACAGGCCGAATATGCCGAACTAAAAACGCTGGGGCTCGACGGCGTTATGGTTTACCAGGAGACCTACCATGAGGCGATGTATGCAAAGCATCATCTTAAAGGGAACAAGCAGGATTTTTTCTGGCGACTGGAAACCCCGGACCGTCTGGGCCGCGCCGGTATCGACAAAATTGGCCTCGGCGCTCTGATTGGCCTTTCTGACAGCTGGCGCGTAGATTGCTATATGGTGGCGGAACACCTGCTTTGGTTGCAGCAACACTACTGGCAGAGCCGCTACTCTATTTCCTTCCCGCGACTGCGACCCTGCACCGGGGGTATTGAACCTGCCTCCATCATGGATGAACGCCAGCTCGTGCAAACCATCTGCGCATTTCGCCTGCTGTCACCGGAGGTTGAGCTTTCGCTCTCCACGCGTGAATCTCCGTGGTTCCGCGATCGGGTGATCCCCCTTGCCATTAACAATGTCAGCGCCTTTTCAAAAACCCAGCCGGGTGGCTACGCTGATGACCATCCGGAGCTTGAGCAGTTTGCACCGCATGATGGTCGTCGGCCGGAAGAGGTCGCCAGCGCGTTAGTTGCACAAGGATTACAGCCGGTGTGGAAAGACTGGGATAGCTGGTTGGGACGCGCCTCGCAATAATTCAGCAAGCGGATGTTGCTCCACCAGAAAGGACTGAAAACGCCTCGCAAAGCGACAATCCGGGCGTGGTGTCGGCTTTGCCAGTTGATTATTCTCCGCCTGTCAGCAACGGATGCTGACCAGGGCGGAGCTTTCTTCCTCTGACCGCCCTGCCTTCTGCTGCTGTTTCGGACTCTTTCCACAGAAGGGAAGCGTATACTACGCCACACCAGCGCACGACCTCTATACTTTTGCTATTCGCCAAATGGAATGCTGAACGCGATATGAAAATCCATAGCAGAAAATTGTCTTTTACGACGCCTATCCTGGTGAGCTTTTCGGGAATTTTATTGGGGTTTATCCTGATTGCCGTTCTGGTCACCCTGAACCAGCGTAAAGATATTATTGAGGACTATCACCAGATTAACCGCAACTTCACCCACAACCTGGCGGTGAACTATACGGCCGTTATTCTGCGCGAGAACGATTATATTTTGAGCCGCGCGGTGAATTTTTTCTCCCGTAATGACGAGCTTAATAAGACGGTCAACCTCGATCCCGAAGCCGGTTCAGAACGGCTAATGCAGCTGCTGACGCTGATGCCCACGGTATCCTCTATTTCGATTGCCGACGCCGATGGCCACTACCTGCGCGCACCGCAGGCGGTGATGAACGGCGATGAGCCACCGATTAACCCGAAGGTTCGCCCGTGGTTCGCACACCAGGCGGATGCCAGCACCTTCAGCCGCTATACCGACCCTTACAACGACTTCTTTTCCCACCATAAAGTTATCACCATCTATAAGCCGGTAGTCTCGCCGGAAGGAAAACTTAAAGGCACCCTGGCGTTTCATATCGATCTGGCTTCCATGGGTTATACCCTGCGTCAGACGCAATCTCCGATGCAGGGCGAATTCTTTGTCGTTAACCGTGACGGGCTCGCGGTGCTACACCCGGACACCGGCGCGCTGTTTCGCATGCAGATCCCCTCCACCCTGATGGATAAAATGACCAACGGGGAAGGCATGGTGTTCGATAAAAAGAGCGACACCTGGTACTACTATTACTCCTTCACCAACCCGGACTGGTTTGTTGTGTTTAAAGTGGCTGACGCGACGCTCAGCGACCTGGCGCGGCATGAGAGCATTATTGTTGCCTGGGGGTTTGGCCTTGCGGTGATACTTGTGGTGCTTTTCGGGCTCTATCTGCGCCACTCGTCGCGCACCGTGCTGATGAACATCATCAACGCCATTAAAACCGGTGACGTTAAACAGGCTCCGCGTCTTGAAGCCATGCTAAGTAAAGCGATTGAGTCCAGTAAAGAGCGCGAAGAGGCGTATGTTCGCCAGGCGACCATTGATGCACTGACTGGCTGCAAAAACCGTCGGGCCTTCGACAGCGATATTGCCACGCTGATGAATGACAATCAGCCCTTCTCACTGGCGCTGGCCGACGTCGACAACTTCAAATCCATTAACGATACCTGGGGTCACCTGAATGGCGACATCGTGCTGCGAAACGTGGCACGTGAAGGTATTCAGGTCATGCAGCCGAATAAAATCTCGGTGTATCGCTACGGCGGCGAAGAGTTCGCCGTGCTGTTTTCTGGCGATGAACCCGATGCCGCCCACCAGTTGCTGGAGCAGTGGCGCGTCAACGTTGCCAACCGCACCTGGCGGGAAGATGGTCTGCACGTTACCTTCAGCGCCGGACTTGGAGAGTGGAATATGGAATCGCTGGAACAGCTGGTTATCCGGGTTGACGAGGCGCTGTATAAAGCCAAACAGCAGGGTAAAAATCAGATCCTGCGGACCTGAAACAGATAACTCTTCACTCTCTTTAACCGCCCGCTGCTGCGGGCTTTTTTGTGGTATCAGCCATCGCTGTAACCGGTTTCATTATTTTGTGATGACTTACACACAATCATCGTAAAGCGGTTGTTCTGCCTGGTCTCACAGGATAAAGATGAGGGACTAGGAAACGTGAGGGCAAGTGATGAAAAACATAGTTTTATGCTGTGCTGCCGGAATGTCCACCAGCATGCTGGTTCAACGAATGAAAGACGCAGCGCTAAAGAAAGGCGTAGAGGTCTCTATCAAGGCGGTGCCGGTTGCTGAGTTTAAAGACAATATCGCTACGGCAGATATTGTGCTGCTGGGGCCGCAGGTGAAATATGAACAAGCAAAACTGCAGGCACAGGCCGACCCGTTGGGTAAAAAGGTTGCCGTCATCGACATGATGGACTATGGCATGATGAAGGGTGATGTTGTACTCGAAAAAGCCCTTAAGATGATGGAGTAAGCCGTGGAAGATTTAGAAACCACTATCATGGAATTGCTGGTCAACGCGGGTGCGGCACGTAGTGCTGCTCTGACGGCGCTGCAAATGGCACGTAAAGGTGACTTTAGCGAAGCCGAAAAAGCGATGGAAGAGTCGCGTGAATACGTGAAGCATGCACACACGATCCAGACACAGCTCATTGGTCTTGATGAAGGTACTGGAAAGCTACCGGTGAACCTGATTACCGTTCACTCACAGGATCACCTGATGAACGCGATGGTCATTCAGGATCTGGCGGGCGACATGATTGAACTGTATCGCCGGTTACCGCTCGCTAACTGATAACAACAATACTCAGTCATATAGCAATATGCCCGGTTACCCGGGCATATTTGTTTTTTACAGCCATAAAAAAACCCGCCGAAGCGGGTTTTTTAGTCTGGACTCTGTTAACGATTAATCGTTATCAGAACCACCCAGGCCTGCGTTCAGCAGTTCTGCCAGGCTGGCAGACGCATCTTCAGCAGTTACCTGCGGTGCAGCCGGGAGTTCACCCGCAGCACGGCGGCGCATACGATCCTGGTGGTACGCATAACCGGTACCCGCCGGGATCAGACGACCCACGATAACGTTCTCTTTCAGGCCGCGCAGTTCGTCACGTTTACCCGCAACAGCTGCTTCGGTCAGAACACGAGTCGTTTCCTGGAACGATGCCGCAGAAATGAAGGACTCGGTTGCCAGAGACGCTTTGGTGATACCCAGCAGGTCGCGTGCGAAGGTCGCCGCCACTTTGCCATTCGCTTCCAGATCGCGGTTAGCAATCTTCACGCGAGAGTATTCAACCTGCTCACCTTCGAGGAAGTCAGAGCTTCCGGCGCTTTCGATGGTTGCTTTACGCAGCATCTGACGAACGATAACTTCGATGTGCTTATCGTTAATCTTAACGCCCTGCAGACGGTAAACGTCCTGCACTTCGTTGGTGATATAGCGGGTTACCGCATGAACGCCACGCAGACGCAGAATGTCGTGCGGCGCTTCCGGACCGTCGGAAACCACGTCACCACGTTCTACACGCTCGCCTTCAAACACGTTGAGCTGACGCCATTTCGGAATCATCTCTTCGTACGGATCGCTACCGTCTAACGGGGTGATAACCAGACGACGCTTCCCTTTGGTTTCTTTACCGAAGGAAATGATACCGCTGATTTCAGCCAGGATTGCCGGCTCTTTCGGACGACGTGCTTCGAACAGGTCGGCAACGCGCGGCAGACCACCGGTGATGTCCTTGGTACCGCCGGATTCCTGCGGAACACGGGCCAGGGTGTCACCAGAGCTGATCTGTACGCCATCTTCCAGCTGAACAATCGCTTTACCCGGCAGGAAGTACTGAGCCGGCATGTCGGTGCCCGGGATCAGAACGTCGTTACCGTTCGCATCAACGATTTTCAGTGCCGGACGCAGATCTTTACCACCAGCGGTACGTTCTGCAGAATCCAGAACGACCAGCGAGGACAGACCGGTCAGCTCGTCGGTCTGACGAGTAATGGTCTGGCCGTCGATCATGTCAGTGAAGCGGATGAAACCACTCACTTCGGTGATAACTGGCATGGTATGCGGATCCCAGTTTGCTACGGTTTCGCCGCCAGCAACCTGTTCGCCATCGCCCTTCGCCATAACAGAGCCGTAAGGCACTTTATAGCTTTCTTTGGTACGACCGAATTCGTCGATCAGTTTCAGCTCGGTATTACGGGAAGTAATAACCAGCTTACCGCTGGAGTTCACAACCGACTTCGCGTTGCTCAGACGGATGCTACCTTTGTTTTTCACCTGGATGCTGGATTCAGCAGCCGCACGAGATGCCGCACCACCGATGTGGAACGTACGCATCGTCAGCTGTGTACCCGGCTCACCGATGGACTGTGCCGCGATAACGCCGATAGCTTCACCTTTGTTGATGATGTGGCCACGCGCCAGGTCACGACCATAGCAGTGCGCACATACACCAAAGTCGGTGTCACAGGATACGACAGAACGTACTTTCACGGAGTCAACAGAGTTCGCTTCCAGCAGATCACACCAGTGCTCGTGCAGCAGTGTGTTACGCGGAACCAGAATATCTGCGGTACCCGGCTTCAGAACGTCTTCAGCGGTCACACGACCCAGAACGCGATCGCGCAGCGGCTCTTTAACGTCACCACCCTCGATAACCGGGGTCATGGTGATGCCTTCCAGCGTGCCACAATCGTCTTCAGTAACAACCAGATCCTGCGCGACGTCTACCAGACGACGGGTCAGATAACCGGAGTTCGCTGTTTTCAGTGCGGTATCCGCCAGACCTTTACGAGCACCGTGGGTTGAGATGAAGTACTGGAGTACGTTCAGACCTTCACGGAAGTTCGCGGTGATTGGCGTTTCGATGATGGAACCATCTGGCTTAGCCATCAGGCCACGCATACCAGCCAGCTGACGAATCTGTGCTGCAGAACCACGCGCACCGGAGTCGGCCATCATGTAGATGCTGTTGAAGGAAACCTGCTGCTCTTCTTTACCTTCACGGTTTATAACCGTTTCGGTCTGCAGGTTGTCCATCATCGCCTTGGATACACGATCGTTCGCCGCTGCCCAGATATCGATAACTTTGTTGTAGCGTTCGCCCGCGGTGACCAGACCAGACTGGAACTGCTCCTGGATCTCGGCAACTTCGGCTTCAGCTTCAGAGATGATCTCGTGTTTCTTCTCTGGGATAACCATGTCATCGATACCAACAGATGCACCTGAACGCGCTGCATAAGCAAAGCCGGTGTACATGGTCTGGTCAGCGAAGATTACGGTCGGCTTCAGGCCCAGAATGCGGTAACAGGTGTTCAGCATTTTGGAGATAGCTTTCTTGCCCAGCGCCTGGTTGACGATGGAGAAAGGCAGACCTTTCGGTACGATCATCCACAGAATAGAACGACCTACGGTCGTGTCTTTCAGGCTGGTTTTCGCAACGAATTCGCCGTTTTCATCTTTTTCATATTCGGTGATACGCACTTTAACGCGCGCATGCAGAGAGGCCAGGCCAGCGCGATAAATACGCTCAGCTTCTTTCGGGCCAGTCAGCACCATGCCTTCGCCTTTGGCGTTAACACAGTCACGGGTCATGTAGTACAGACCCAGTACAACGTCCTGAGACGGAACGATGATTGGTTCGCCGTTCGCCGGGGACAGGATGTTGTTGGTAGACATCATCAGCGCACGCGCTTCGAGCTGGGCTTCCAGCGTCAGCGGTACGTGAACAGCCATCTGGTCACCATCGAAGTCGGCGTTATATGCCGCACAAACCAGCGGGTGCAGCTGGATTGCTTTACCTTCGATCAGAACCGGTTCAAACGCCTGGATACCCAAACGGTGCAGGGTTGGTGCACGGTTCAGCAGTACCGGGTGTTCGCGGATAACTTCGTCCAGGATATCCCAAACGACAGCTTCTTCGCGCTCAACCATTTTCTTAGCGGCTTTGATGGTGGTGGCGAGGCCACGCAGTTCCAGCTTGCCGTAGATGAACGGTTTGAACAGTTCCAGTGCCATTTTCTTCGGCAGACCGCACTGATGCAGACGCAGGTATGGACCTACGGTGATTACAGAACGACCGGAGTAGTCAACACGCTTACCGAGCAGGTTCTGACGGAAACGACCCTGCTTACCTTTGATCATATCGGCCAAAGATTTCAGCGGACGCTTGTTAGAACCGGTGATCGCACGACCGCGACGACCGTTATCCAGCAGGGCATCTACCGCTTCCTGCAGCATACGTTTTTCGTTGCGTACGATGATATCTGGCGCAGCCAGATCCAGCAGACGCTTCAGACGGTTGTTACGGTTGATAACGCGACGATACAGATCGTTCAGATCTGACGTTGCGAAACGACCACCATCCAGCGGAACCAGCGGACGCAGATCTGGCGGCAGAACCGGCAGAACGGTCAGGATCATCCACTCCGGCTTATTGCCAGACTGTACGAACGCTTCCAGCAGCTTGATGCGCTTGGTCAGCTTTTTACGCTTGGTTTCGGAGTTGGTTTCGTTCAGCTCTTCGCGCAGAGTTTCACACTCTTGCTCCAGATCCATGCTCTTCAGCAGGGCCTGGATAGCTTCCGCACCCATCTTCGCATCGAATTCGTCACCGAACTCTTCCAGCGCGTCCAGATACTGCTCTTCAGTCAGGATCTGGTTGCGTTCCAGGTTGGTCATACCGCCTTCGATAACCACATAGGATTCGAAGTACAGTACGCGTTCGATATCACGCAGCGGCATATCGAGCAGCAGACCGATACGGGACGGCAGCGATTTCAGGAACCAGATGTGCGCAGTCGGAGAGGCAAGCTCAATGTGGCCCATGCGCTCACGACGCACTTTAGTCTGGGTCACTTCAACGCCGCACTTCTCACAGATCACGCCACGGTGTTTCAGGCGCTTGTACTTACCGCACAGGCACTCGTAGTCTTTTACTGGCCCGAAGATACGGGCACAGAACAGACCGTCACGCTCTGGTTTGAACGTACGGTAGTTAATGGTTTCCGGCTTTTTAACTTCACCGAAAGACCATGAACGGATCATGTCTGGCGAAGCCAGAGCAATTTTGATCGCATCAAACTCTTCGGTTTTAGTTTGCGCTTTCAGAAACTTTAATAAGTCTTTCACGGATTTGCTCCCGTCGGAGTTAGCACACTCTGCTGCCGGGGGTTAACCCGACAGCAGTGACCTGTTTGAGCGAGAATTACTCGTCTTCCAGTTCGATGTTGATACCCAGCGAACGAATCTCTTTCAACAGTACGTTGAAGGATTCTGGCATGCCCGGCTCCATCTGATGGTTGCCGTCCACGATGTTTTTATACATCTTGGTACGACCGTTCACGTCATCAGACTTAACGGTGAGCATTTCCTGCAGGGTATAGGCGGCGCCGTAAGCTTCCAGCGCCCACACTTCCATCTCCCCGAAGCGCTGACCACCGAACTGAGCCTTACCACCCAGCGGCTGCTGAGTAACCAGGCTGTAAGAACCGGTGGAACGCGCATGCATCTTGTCATCAACCAGGTGGTTCAGTTTCAGCATGTACATGTAGCCAACGGTAACCTGGCGCTCGAACTGCTCACCGGTACGACCGTCGAACAGCGTGATCTGACCGGAAGTCGGCAGGCCACCCAGCTGTAACAGTTCCTTGATTTCAGACTCTTTCGCACCGTCGAATACCGGCGTTGCGATCGGCATGCCTTTGCGCAGGTTTTCTGCCAGACGCAGAACTTCGTCATCGCTGAAGGTGCTCAGGTCGACTTTCTGGCGAACGTCAGTGCCCAGATCGTACGCACGCTGGATGAACTCGCGCAGTTTCGCGACTTCTTGCTGCTGTTTCAGCATGGCGTTGATCTTCTCGCCGATACCTTTAGCAGCCATACCCAGGTGAGTTTCAAGGATCTGACCAATGTTCATACGAGACGGTACGCCCAGCGGGTTCAGTACGATATCTACCGGAGTACCGTTAGCATCGTGCGGCATATCTTCGATCGGATTGATCTTAGAGATAACACCCTTGTTACCGTGACGACCCGCCATCTTATCACCAGGCTGGATCTGACGTTTAACGGCCAGATACACTTTAACAATCTTCAGCACGCCCGGTGCCAGATCGTCGCCCTGAGTGATTTTGCGGCGTTTCGCTTCGAGTTTCTTCTCGAACTCGTGTTTCAGTTCGTCATACTGCTCAGCCAGTTGTTCCAGCTGATTTTGTTTCTCTTCGTCGGTCAGGCCCAGTTCCAGCCAGCGATCGCGCGGCAGTTTGTCGAGCTTCTCAGCTTCAACGCCACCGGAGATCAGCACAGCACGGATACGGCTAAACAGGCCAGCTTCGAGGATCTGCAGTTCTTCAGACAGGTCTTTCTTAGCCTGTTTGAGCTGCATTTCTTCGATTTCCAGCGCACGTTTGTCTTTTTCCACGCCATCGCGGGTAAAGACCTGAACGTCGATAACGGTACCAGATACGCCGTTCGGTACGCGCAGAGAAGAGTCTTTAACGTCAGACGCTTTCTCACCGAAGATAGCACGCAGCAGTTTCTCTTCCGGAGTCAGCTGGGTTTCACCTTTCGGCGTTACCTTACCAACCAGGATGTCACCGCCGGTGACTTCTGCACCGATGTAAACGATACCGGACTCATCCAGTTTGGAGAGCGCAGCTTCACCCACGTTCGGGATATCAGCGGTGATCTCTTCTGGCCCCAGCTTGGTGTCACGAGACACACATGCCAGTTCCTGGATGTGAATAGTAGTGAAGCGATCTTCCTGAACCACACGCTCGGAGACGAGGATGGAGTCTTCGAAGTTGTAACCGTTCCACGGCATGAACGCTACGCGCATGTTCTGGCCGAGAGCCAGTTCACCGAGGTCGGTGGACGGACCGTCTGCCAGCACGTCGCCGCGCTCAACCGGCTCACCCAGAGAGACACACGGCATCTGGTTGATACAGGTGTTCTGGTTAGAACGGGTGTATTTGGTCAGGTTGTAGATGTCGATACCAGCTTCGCCCGGGTACATCTCGTCTTCGTTAACTTTGATAACGATACGGGAAGCATCCACGTACTGAACCAGACCGCCACGTTTAGCAACTGCAGTAACACCGGAGTCAACGGCAACAGCACGTTCCATACCGGTACCAACCAGCGGCTTATCGGCGCGCAGAGTAGGAACCGCCTGACGTTGCATGTTCGCACCCATCAATGCACGGTTGGCGTCATCGTGTTCCAGGAACGGGATCAGGGACGCACCGACGGATACCACCTGCTGGGTGGATACGTCCATGTAGTCAACCTGGTCACGGCTGAACAAGCTGGATTCGCCTTTGCTACGGCAGGTAACCAGATCTTCTTCAAAGTGGCCTTCGTCATCCAGGTTGGAGTTCGCCTGAGCGATAACGTAGTTGCCTTCTTCAATAGCAGACAGGTAATGAATTTCGTCGGTTACAACACCGTCGGTCACTTTACGATACGGAGTCTCAAGGAAGCCGTATTCGTTAGTCTGTGCGTACACGGACAGGGAGTTGATCAGACCGATGTTCGGACCTTCAGGCGTTTCGATAGGACATACGCGACCGTAGTGAGTCGGGTGTACGTCTCGAACTTCGAAGCCTGCACGTTCACGGGTCAGACCGCCTGGGCCGAGTGCAGAGATACGACGCTTGTGCGTGATCTCAGAAAGCGGGTTGTTCTGGTCCATAAACTGAGACAGCTGGCTGGAACCGAAGAACTCTTTCACTGCTGCAGAAATCGGCTTGGCGTTGATCATATCCTGTGGCATCAGGGTATCCAGATCGCCCAGAGACAGACGCTCTTTCACCGCACGCTCTACACGCACCAGGCCAACGCGGAACTGGTTTTCCGCCATTTCGCCAACGGAACGGATACGACGGTTGCCGAGGTGGTCGATATCGTCCACTTCGCCTTTACCGTTACGGATATCGATGAGCTTCTTCATCACTTCGATGATGTCTTCTTTGCTCAGGATACCGGAACCTTCGATTTCGTCGCGCAGCAGAGAACGGTTGAACTTCATACGACCAACCGCAGACAGATCGTAGCGGTCTTCAGAGAAGAACAGGTTCTCGAACAGGCTTTCAGCTGCTTCACGAGTCGGCGGCTCACCCGGGCGCATCATGCGGTAGATTTCTACCAGCGCGCTCAGACGATCGTTGGTTGGGTCGACGCGTACAGTCTCAGAGATGTACGGACCATGGTCCAGATCGTTAGTGAACAGCGTTTCGATACGCTTGTGGCCAGACTGGCTCAGCTTAGCCAGCAGATCCAGGCTCAGCTCCATGTTAGCCGGGCAGATCAGCTCGCCAGTTGATTCGTCAACGTAGTCTTTAGCTGCAACTTTGCCAGCAATGTATTCAACCGGAACTTCGATATGTTTGATATCGTCTTTTTCCAGCTGGCGGATGTGGCGCGCAGTAATACGGCGGCCTTTTTCCACATACACTTTGCCGTCAGCTTCGATGTCAAAGGAAGCGGTTTCGCCACGCAGGCGTTCCGGTACCAGTTCCATCTGCAGCTTGTTGTCGCGAATTTCGAAGACCACTTTTTCGAAGAACAGATCAAGAATCTGCTCGGTGGTGAAATTCAGCGCACGCAGAATGATGGTCGCAGGCAGTTTACGACGACGGTCGATACGAACGAACAGGTTGTCTTTCGGATCGAACTCGAAGTCCAGCCAGGAACCACGGTAAGGGATGATACGCGCGTTATACAGCACTTTACCGGAGGAGTGGGTCTTACCTTTGTCACTGTCAAAGAAGACGCCAGGGCTACGGTGCAGCTGAGAAACGATAACACGCTCAGTACCGTTGATAACAAAGGTACCGTTGTCGGTCATGAGCGGAATTTCACCCATGTAGACTTCTTGTTCTTTAATGTCTTTTACGGTGCCTTCCGGCGCTTCGCGCTCGTAGATCACCAGGCGCAGTTTCACGCGCAGCGGGGCGGAGTAGGTCACGCCACGGATCTGACATTCCTGAACGTCAAATACCGGTTCGCCAAGGCGGTAGCTGACGTACTGCAGCTCAGAATTACCGCTATAGCTTGCGATAGGGAATACGGAGCGGAAAGCCGCTTCCAGGCCGTACTGCCCTTCAGGATCTTGCTCGATAAACTTCTGGAACGAGTCAAGCTGGATAGAAAGGAGATAAGGTATGTCCAGAACTTGTGGACGTTTACCAAAATCCTTACGAATACGTTTTTTCTCGGTATAGGAGTAAACCATAGGGTTCCTCAGCTCGCTGACAAGTCGACGCATCTGTCCACCAGAGGGACAGTTTGTGCAACACTATTTTGTTGACCGGAAAATGGATTACTTTCCGCAATACCTGTTGCTATCACGCTTAAACCATTTCATTGCGATTTACACAGAGCGAGCACCCTGTCGCAGTATATTAAGACGTCGATAGAAACAAGCATTGTCAGGACAGCCAGCAGTCAAACAGTGTGAAACGCTACTGGCGCCTTACAGCGCAAAAAGGCTGGTGACCAAAAAGTCACCAGCCATCAGCCTAATTTCTCAGGCTGCAACCGGAAGGGTTGGCTTATTTAACTTCAACTTCAGCGCCAGCTTCTTCCAGAGATTTTTTCAGTGCTTCAGCGTCATCTTTGCTCACGCCTTCTTTCAGAGCGGCCGGAGCAGATTCTACCAGGTCTTTAGCTTCTTTCAGACCCAGGCCAGTTGCGCCACGTACTGCTTTGATAACAGCAACTTTGTTAGCGCCAGCAGCTTTCAGAATTACGTCGAATTCAGTTTTTTCTTCAGCAGCTTCAGCCGGGCCAGCAGCTACAGCTACAGCAGCAGCAGCGGAAACACCGAATTTTTCTTCCATTGCAGAGATCAGTTCTACAACGTCCATTACGGACATAGCTGCAACTGCTTCAATGATTTGATCTTTAGTGATAGACATTTAAATTGTTCCTGAAAATCAGAATAAAGTTTATATGTAAGCCAATGCTTTAAAAGAATAACTGCGATTAAGCAGCTTCTTTTGCATCGCGTACAGCAGCCAGAGTGCGAACCAGTTTGCCAGCCGAAGCTTCTTTCATGGTTGCCATCAGGCGTGCAATTGCTTCTTCGTAGGTCGGCAGGGTTGCCAGGCGATCGATTTGCGATGCCGGGATCAACTCACCTTCAAAGGCTGCAGCTTTGACCTCAAATTTTGCATTCGCTTTCGCGAACTCTTTGAACAGACGAGCAGCAGCGCCCGGGTGTTCCATAGAGTATGCAATCAGGGTCGGACCAACAAACGTGTCTTTCAGGCACTCGAACTGAGTACCTTCAACAACGCGGCGCAGCAGGGTGTTACGAACAACACGCATGTAAACGCCAGCTTCACGACCTGCTTTACGCAGTTCAGTCATTTTATCTACAGTAACGCCACGGGAATCCGCAACTACTGCAGACAGCGCGCCTTTGGCTACTTCGCTGACTTCAGCAACAATCGCTTGTTTGTCTTGAAGATTTAAAGCCATTAGCTTTGCTCCTGGATGTTTGCCAGGGCTCATGCCCTGGAACTCACTTCACTCTCCCCAACGAGAAGAGCGTCTTAATACGGTGAGCAGAAACAAGCCAGAGTATTCAAAAATAATCTTAGCGTTCTGTCACCGTCTACGCAGGGGATTAAGTCTCTTGCGAGACACCTGCGGTCTTCGACGGAGGCCTGGATTAGGCCAGGCTCCAACGAACAAATCTTTTAGCCGCTAACTTTCGTTAGCAAACGTGGGGGTAAGATTGTAGACAAAATCACCGCCCACGTAAAGGCATTAGTTTGCAGCAGTGCTCAGGCCAGCCTGGTCAACTGCAACGCCCGCACCCATGGTGGTGGAGAGGCTAACTTTCTTGATGTACACGCCTTTCGCCTGAGTCGGTTTTGCTTTTTTCAGCGCAACCAGCAGAGATTCCAGGTTTTCTTTCAGTTTGTCAGCGTCAAAGTCCACTTTACCGATGGTGGTGTGGATGATGCCGTTTTTGTCGTTACGATAACGAACCTGACCTGCTTTAGCGTTCTTAACCGCTTCAGCAACGTTAGGAGTTACGGTACCAACTTTCGGGTTTGGCATCAGGCCACGCGGACCCAGAACCTGGCCCAGCTGGCCAACAACGCGCATTGCATCCGGGGAAGCAATAACAACGTCAAAGTTCATTTCGCCTTTCTTGATCTGGTCAGCCAGATCTTCCATACCTACCAGCTCAGCGCCAGCTGCTTTTGCAGCTTCAGCGTTCGGGCCCTGGGCAAATACGGCAACGCGAACAGAACGGCCAGTACCGTGCGGCAGTACAGTTGCACCACGTACGTTCTGGTCAGATTTACGAGCATCGATACCGAGGTTAACGGCAACGTCTACGCTTTCAACGAACTTAGCGGTAGCCAGTTCTTTCAGCAGAGAGATAGCTTCATTGATGTCGTACTGTTTGGTCGCATCAACTTTGTCACGGATCACGCGCATACGCTTGGTCAGTTTAGCCATTTCTTAATCCTCCACTACCAGGCCCATGGAACGTGCAGTACCTTCGATTGAGCGAGTCATCGCTTCAATGTCGGAACCAGTCATGTCGGCAGCTTTGGTCTGCGCGATTTCCTGCACCTGAGCGCGGGAAACTTTACCTACTTTGTCTTTGTTCGGCTTACCGGAACCAGACTTAATGCCTGCCGCTTTTTTCAGCAGAACTGCTGCCGGCGGAGTCTTGGTAACGAAAGTGAAAGAACGGTCAGCGTAAACGGTGATAACAACCGGAATCGGCAGACCTTTTTCGATGGAATCAGTTTTCGCGTTGAACGCTTTGCAGAATTCCATGATGTTAACGCCCTGCTGACCCAGAGCCGGACCTACTGGCGGACTCGGGTTAGCCATACCAGCTGCAACCTGCAGCTTGACATAGGCTTGTACTTTCTTAGCCATTTAAATTTCCTCGTTTGGGTATAGCGCCTCGATAAAGGCTTCCCGTGTTTAAAATCGATCGTTTTACGGGCACTGGCCCATAAAAACAAAAGGCGCGAAATTGTATTCCAATTTCACGCCTTGTGCAACGATTGATCGCTGCTTATTTACGCTTTTTCGACCTGGCTAAAGTCCAGTTCTACCGGGGTCGCACGACCGAAGATAGAAACAGAAACCTTCAGGCGGGACTTCTCGTAGTCCACCTCTTCCACCACGCCGTTGAAGTCAGCGAACGGACCATCGCTAACACGAACCATTTCACCCGGCTCAAACAGCGTTTTCGGACGCGGCTTATCACCCACCTGCTGCAGGCGGTTCATAATCGCATCGACTTCTTTGTCGCTGATCGGCGCAGGACGGTCAGACGTACCACCGATGAAGCCCATTACGCGCGGAACGCTACGCACCAGGTGCCAGCTTGCGTCGTTCATCACCATCTGAACGAGCACGTAACCCGGGAAGAATTTGCGCTCGCTTTTGCGACGCTGGCCACCACGGATTTCGACCACTTCTTCGGTCGGCACCATGACTTCACCAAACAACTCTTCCATATTGTGTAATTTGATATGCTCGCGCAGCGAAGTCGCTACACGGCCTTCAAAACCGGAAAACGCCTGAACGACGTACCAGCGCTTTTTAGGAGCTTCAGACATCTCAGAACCTCAGGCCAGTGATAAAGGATACCAGGCGAACCAGAATACCATCCAGTCCCCACAGGATCAGTGACATTACCGCAGTGACCGCAGCAACGATCAGCGTAGTGTGCAGCGTTTCCTGACGAGTCGGCCAAATCACCTTACGAACTTCGGTTCTCGCTTCACGAGCGAAGGCTACGGTTGCCTTGCCTTTCGTCGTCAACAGCGCGACACCACCCGCTGCAGCAATCAAAATGACAACTGCTAACGCACGCAGCGGCAGCATCATGTCACGATAGAGGTAGTTGCCCACGATAGCTACGAGCAGCAGTACGGCAACAACTACCCACTTCATCGCTTCCAGGCCGCGCCCGCTCCCTTGAGCTTCGGTATTCGCACTCATAAACCAACCTGTCACAAGAATTCGACAAACATCTTCGCCCCGCATAAATGCGAGGCAACCAAACCGAAAAGCTCTGTGGCGTTTCGGACTAAACGCCCCCTTCAGAGCCTGTCTCAGCAATGATTATGACAAAAAAAATCACTGATGAGCCAGGTTCTGGATCGAAAGCGTACAAAAAGGGCATCAAATGATGCCCTTTTAATGCGCATTGCGTCAAATGTTATCAGCGATTAACCGAGAACTTTAGCTACAACGCCTGCGCCTACAGTACGGCCGCCTTCACGGATTGCGAAACGCAGACCGTCGTCCATCGCGATCGGGTGGATCAGGGTAACAACCATTTTGATGTTGTCGCCCGGCATTACCATCTCTACGCCTTCCGGCAGTTCGATGGTACCAGTCACGTC
>NZ_RBIZ01000001.1:0-4782 GCF_003634235.1 Yokenella regensburgei
AGAGTGAACACGTAATTCATTACGAAGTTTAATTCTACGAGCATCAAACTTAAATTGAAGAGTTTGATCATGGCTCAGATTGAACGCTGGCGGCAGGCCTAACACATGCAAGTCGAACGGTAGCACAGAGAGCTTGCTCTCGGGTGACGAGTGGCGGACGGGTGAGTAATGTCTGGGAAACTGCCTGATGGAGGGGGATAACTACTGGAAACGGTAGCTAATACCGCATAACGTCGCAAGACCAAAGAGGGGGACCTTCGGGCCTCTTGCCATCAGATGTGCCCAGATGGGATTAGCTAGTAGGTGGGGTAACGGCTCACCTAGGCGACGATCCCTAGCTGGTCTGAGAGGATGACCAGCCACACTGGAACTGAGACACGGTCCAGACTCCTACGGGAGGCAGCAGTGGGGAATATTGCACAATGGGCGCAAGCCTGATGCAGCCATGCCGCGTGTATGAAGAAGGCCTTCGGGTTGTAAAGTACTTTCAGCGAGGAGGAAGGCGATACGGTTAATAACCGTGTCGATTGACGTTACTCGCAGAAGAAGCACCGGCTAACTCCGTGCCAGCAGCCGCGGTAATACGGAGGGTGCAAGCGTTAATCGGAATTACTGGGCGTAAAGCGCACGCAGGCGGTCTGTCAAGTCGGATGTGAAATCCCCGGGCTCAACCTGGGAACTGCATTCGAAACTGGCAGGCTTGAGTCTTGTAGAGGGGGGTAGAATTCCAGGTGTAGCGGTGAAATGCGTAGAGATCTGGAGGAATACCGGTGGCGAAGGCGGCCCCCTGGACAAAGACTGACGCTCAGGTGCGAAAGCGTGGGGAGCAAACAGGATTAGATACCCTGGTAGTCCACGCCGTAAACGATGTCGACTTGGAGGTTGTGCCCTTGAGGCGTGGCTTCCGGAGCTAACGCGTTAAGTCGACCGCCTGGGGAGTACGGCCGCAAGGTTAAAACTCAAATGAATTGACGGGGGCCCGCACAAGCGGTGGAGCATGTGGTTTAATTCGATGCAACGCGAAGAACCTTACCTACTCTTGACATCCAGAGAACTTAGCAGAGATGCTTTGGTGCCTTCGGGAACTCTGAGACAGGTGCTGCATGGCTGTCGTCAGCTCGTGTTGTGAAATGTTGGGTTAAGTCCCGCAACGAGCGCAACCCTTATCCTTTGTTGCCAGCGGTTCGGCCGGGAACTCAAAGGAGACTGCCAGTGATAAACTGGAGGAAGGTGGGGATGACGTCAAGTCATCATGGCCCTTACGAGTAGGGCTACACACGTGCTACAATGGCATATACAAAGAGAAGCGACCTCGCGAGAGCAAGCGGACCTCATAAAGTATGTCGTAGTCCGGATTGGAGTCTGCAACTCGACTCCATGAAGTCGGAATCGCTAGTAATCGTGGATCAGAATGCCACGGTGAATACGTTCCCGGGCCTTGTACACACCGCCCGTCACACCATGGGAGTGGGTTGCAAAAGAAGTAGGTAGCTTAACCTTCGGGAGGGCGCTTACCACTTTGTGATTCATGACTGGGGTGAAGTCGTAACAAGGTAACCGTAGGGGAACCTGCGGTTGGATCACCTCCTTACCTTAAAGAACCTGCCTTTGTAGTGCTCACACAGATTGTCTGATAGATGTAGAGAAGCAAGGCGTCTTGCGATTGAGACTTCAGTGTCCCCTTCGTCTAGAGGCCCAGGACACCGCCCTTTCACGGCGGTAACAGGGGTTCGAATCCCCTAGGGGACGCCACTTGCTGGTTTGTGAGTGAAAGTCGCCGACCTCCGTATCTCAAAACAGACTCTCGAGTCTCGTTTGAGATATTTGCTCTTTAAAAATCTGGATCAAGCTGAAAATTGAAACGACACACAGCGAATGTGTGTTCGAGTCTCTCAAATTTTCGCAACACGATGGTGTTTTACGAAACATCTTCGGGTTGTGAGGTTAAGCGACTAAGCGTACACGGTGGATGCCCTGGCAGTCAGAGGCGATGAAGGACGTGCTAATCTGCGAAAAGCGTCGGCGAGGTGATATGAACCTTTGACCCGGCGATGTCCGAATGGGGAAACCCAGTGCAACTCGTTGCACTATCGTTAACTGAATACATAGGTTAACGAGGCGAACCGGGGGAACTGAAACATCTAAGTACCCCGAGGAAAAGAAATCAACCGAGATTCCCCCAGTAGCGGCGAGCGAACGGGGAGCAGCCCAGAACCTGAATCAGCTTGTGCATTAATGGAACGGTCTGGAAAGTCCGGCGATACAGGGTGATAGCCCCGTACATGAAAGTGCACAGGCTGTGAGTTCGATGAGTAGGGCGGGACACGTGGTATCCTGTCTGAATATGGGGGGACCATCCTCCAAGGCTAAATACTCCTGACTGACCGATAGTGAACCAGTACCGTGAGGGAAAGGCGAAAAGAACCCCGGCGAGGGGAGTGAAAAAGAACCTGAAACCGTGTACGTACAAGCAGTGGGAGCACCTTCGTGGTGTGACTGCGTACCTTTTGTATAATGGGTCAGCGACTTATATTCTGTAGCAAGGTTAACCGTATAGGGGAGCCGAAGGGAAACCGAGTCTTAACTGGGCGTTAAGTTGCAGGGTATAGACCCGAAACCCGGTGATCTAGCCATGGGCAGGTTGAAGGTTGGGTAACACTAACTGGAGGACCGAACCGACTAATGTTGAAAAATTAGCGGATGACTTGTGGCTGGGGGTGAAAGGCCAATCAAACCGGGAGATAGCTGGTTCTCCCCGAAAGCTATTTAGGTAGCGCCTCGTGAACTCATCTTCGGGGGTAGAGCACTGTTTCGGCTAGGGGGTCATCCCGACTTACCAACCCGATGCAAACTACGAATACCGAAGAATGTTATCACGGGAGACACACGGCGGGTGCTAACGTCCGTCGTGAAGAGGGAAACAACCCAGACCGCCAGCTAAGGTCCCAAAGTCATGGTTAAGTGGGAAACGATGTGGGAAGGCACAGACAGCCAGGATGTTGGCTTAGAAGCAGCCATCATTTAAAGAAAGCGTAATAGCTCACTGGTCGAGTCGGCCTGCGCGGAAGATGTAACGGGGCTAAACCATGCACCGAAGCTGCGGCAGCGACACTATGTGTTGTTGGGTAGGGGAGCGTTCTGTAAGCCGTTGAAGGTGAACCGTGAGGTTTGCTGGAGGTATCAGAAGTGCGAATGCTGACATAAGTAACGATAAAGCGGGTGAAAAGCCCGCTCGCCGGAAGACCAAGGGTTCCTGTCCAACGTTAATCGGGGCAGGGTGAGTCGACCCCTAAGGCGAGGCCGAAAGGCGTAGTCGATGGGAAACAGGTTAATATTCCTGTACTTGGTGTTACTGCGAAGGGGGGACGGAGAAGGCTATGTTAGCCGGGCGACGGTTGTCCCGGTTTAAGCATGTAGGCGGGAAGTTTAGGTAAATCCGGACTTCTTTTAACGCTGAGGTGTGATGACGAGGCACTACGGTGCTGAAGTAACAAATGCCCTGCTTCCAGGAAAAGCCTCTAAGCATCAGGTAACATTGAATCGTACCCCAAACCGACACAGGTGGTCAGGTAGAGAATACCAAGGCGCTTGAGAGAACTCGGGTGAAGGAACTAGGCAAAATGGTGCCGTAACTTCGGGAGAAGGCACGCTGATATGTAGGTGAAGCCCCTGCGGGTGGAGCTGAAATCAGTCGAAGATACCAGCTGGCTGCAACTGTTTATTAAAAACACAGCACTGTGCAAACACGAAAGTGGACGTATACGGTGTGACGCCTGCCCGGTGCCGGAAGGTTAATTGATGGGGTTAGCGGCAACGCGAAGCTCTTGATCGAAGCCCCGGTAAACGGCGGCCGTAACTATAACGGTCCTAAGGTAGCGAAATTCCTTGTCGGGTAAGTTCCGACCTGCACGAATGGCGTAATGATGGCCAGGCTGTCTCCACCCGAGACTCAGTGAAATTGAACTCGCTGTGAAGATGCAGTGTACCCGCGGCAAGACGGAAAGACCCCGTGAACCTTTACTATAGCTTGACACTGAACATTGAGCCTTGATGTGTAGGATAGGTGGGAGGCTTTGAAGCGTGGACGCCAGTCTGCGTGGAGCCAACCTTGAAATACCACCCTTTAATGTTTGATGTTCTAACGTAGACCCGTGATCCGGGTTGCGGACAGTGTCTGGTGGGTAGTTTGACTGGGGCGGTCTCCTCCTAAAGAGTAACGGAGGAGCACGAAGGTTAGCTAATCCTGGTCGGACATCAGGAGGTTAGTGCAATGGCATAAGCTAGCTTGACTGCGAGCGTGACGGCGCGAGCAGGTGCGAAAGCAGGTCATAGTGATCCGGTGGTTCTGAATGGAAGGGCCATCGCTCAACGGATAAAAGGTACTCCGGGGATAACAGGCTGATACCGCCCAAGAGTTCATATCGACGGCGGTGTTTGGCACCTCGATGTCGGCTCATCACATCCTGGGGCTGAAGTAGGTCCCAAGGGTATGGCTGTTCGCCATTTAAAGTGGTACGCGAGCTGGGTTTAGAACGTCGTGAGACAGTTCGGTCCCTATCTGCCGTGGGCGCTGGAGAATTGAGGGGGGCTGCTCCTAGTACGAGAGGACCGGAGTGGACGCATCACTGGTGTTCGGGTTGTCATGCCAATGGCATTGCCCGGTAGCTAAATGCGGAAAAGATAAGTGCTGAAAGCATCTAAGCACGAAACTTGCCCCGAGATGAGTTCTCCCTTGTCCCTTGAGGACACTAAAGGAACGTTGAAGACTACGACGTTGATAGG
>NZ_RBIZ01000002.1:0-4317 GCF_003634235.1 Yokenella regensburgei
TGCGCAGCACCGGTGATCATGTTTTTAACATAGTCGGCGTGGCCCGGGCAGTCTACGTGTGCGTAGTGGCGAGTCGGGGTGTCATATTCAACGTGGGAGGTGTTGATGGTGATACCACGAGCTTTTTCTTCCGGCGCGTTATCGATCTGGTCGAATGCGCGAGCAGAACCACCGTAGGTTTTAGCCAGTACGGTAGTGATGGCAGCGGTCAGCGTTGTTTTACCATGGTCAACGTGGCCGATAGTACCGACGTTAACGTGCGGTTTTGTACGTTCAAACTTTTCTTTAGACATCGATTGTCCCTCTAAGACACGGATAAATCGGTGATATCACCACATCAACCAGGCGATATGCCTGAATCGTTGAATACATTTACAAGTAAACAGAGAGAAACGGGAAGGAGAAGTGAAGTGGTGCTGATACCCAGAGTCGAACTGGGGACCTCACCCTTACCAAGGGTGCGCTCTACCAACTGAGCCATATCAGCACGTCTGGAGCGGGCAGCGGGAATCGAACCCGCATCATCAGCTTGGAAGGCTGAGGTAATAGCCATTATACGATGCCCGCATCCTGAAACTCGGCTACCCAGTTCTTTCTGTAACAAAAAAGAGGTTTCCCTCTTCTTTGTTTGAGCTGACAGACTTATCTATCAACTCCGGCTTAGCAGTACAAGCCAGAAAGTGGTGGTGGGGGAAGGATTCGAACCTTCGAAGTCGATGACGGCAGATTTACAGTCTGCTCCCTTTGGCCGCTCGGGAACCCCACCTGATGGTGCCGACTACCGGAATCGAACTGGTGACCTACTGATTACAAGTCAGTTGCTCTACCTACTGAGCTAAGTCGGCATCAAGTAGCGCGCATTCTAGGGAGGCTTGCGGCCTCATGCAACTAAAAAATTGCATAAAACGTTCTATCGCTCACATTTTGTGCGCAAAACACAAAAAGAGGTGCTATTTCAGCCAATGCTGGATAAATCTTCGTCATTCGCAGGCCTTCCACGAGGGCTTTAGCCAGTATAAAGATAACGGGTTGGACGAAAATGGTGGTCATCACGCGAATCCATCATTCGTGTCGATTTTTTCTTATTATTCGCAGCCATCTGGTGTTACCCTCCTGCCCATTGTCCTGACTAACGAAATGTAAAGCGTCACGTTCTGAACATCTTCTCTCCGTGGCGACAAGAACATGCCTATGAGCAAAAAAGAACAAGCGTTAACAACACCCTATTTACAGTTTAATCGTAGCCAATGGGCTGCTCTTCGTGACTCCGTACCGATGACCCTGACAGAAGGGGAAATTACACGCTTAAAAGGGATTAACGAAGATCTCTCCCTGGAAGAGGTCGCGGAAATCTACTTGCCGCTTTCGCGTCTGCTTAACTTCTATATCAGTTCTAACCTGCGCCGCCAGGCTGTACTGGAACAGTTCCTTGGAACGAATGGGCAGCGTATCCCTTATATCATCAGCATTGCTGGTAGCGTGGCCGTTGGGAAGAGTACAACCGCTCGTGTGCTGCAGGCGCTACTGAGCCGTTGGCCGGAACACCGCAAAGTTGAGCTAATCACTACCGATGGCTTCCTGCACCCTAACGCCGTGCTGAAAGAACGTGGGTTAATGAAGAAGAAAGGCTTCCCGCTTTCTTATGATATGCATCGGCTGGTGAAATTTGTCTCTGACATCAAATCAGGGGCAACAAATGTGACTGCGCCAGTTTATTCCCATCTAAGTTATGATGTTATTCCGGATGGCGATAAGACGGTTGCCCAGCCAGATATATTAATCCTTGAAGGGTTGAACGTGCTGCAAAGTGGAATGGATTATCCTCACGATCCGCATCATGTTTTTGTTTCTGACTTCGTTGATTTCTCTATTTATGTTGATGCGCCGGAGGATCTACTTAAAAACTGGTATATAAATCGCTTCCTGAAATTCCGCGAAGGTGCGTTTACCAATCCGGATTCTTACTTCCATAATTATGCAAAATTAACCACAGAGGAAGCAGTGAATACTGCCACCTCATTATGGAATGAGATTAACCTTTTGAACTTGAAAGAGAATATACTTCCTACTCGTGAGCGAGCCAGTCTCATTATGACCAAAAGCTCGAATCACTCTGTTGAGCAGGTTCGTTTAAGAAAATAAAAAAAGGGAGCCTCAGCTCCCTTTTTTATTCCGCGCTACGCAAGGAGATTTCGCCACCCATCCAGGGAGTAATAACACCATCCTGTTCAAGTAATAGCGCACCTTGTTCGTTTATTCCACGGGATATACCAAAAATTTCTTTATCGCCAATAATCAGTTTCACCGGACGATGAATAAAATTATCCAGCTGTTCCCAGCGAGAAAGCCACGGTGCCAGCCCTTCCTGCTCGAAAAGTTGCAGTGAATCACGCAGCTCTTTTATCAGACGAACCGTGAGCTGATTGCGGTCAATGGTAATGCCCGCCTCCTGCAGATTGGTCCACTGCTGATTCACAACGTCACTTTCTACTTTACGCATGACGAGGTTAAGCCCCGCACCAATGACTATCTGTGCGGCATCGCCAGTTTTGCCGGTCAGTTCAACAAGAATGCCTGCAAGCTTACGGTCATCGAGGTAAAGATCGTTCGGCCATTTCACGCGAACCCGTTCGGCGCCCAGCGTTTGTAGCACTTCCGCCATCACGATACCAATGACCAGACTCAAACCAATCGCCGCCGCCGGCCCCTGCTCCAGTCGCCAGTACATTGAAAGATAGAGATTTGCGCCAAAAGGAGAGAACCATTTTCTGCCACGGCGACCACGCCCTGCCTGCTGATATTCAGCCACACAGGCATCCCCTGATTGCAACTCCTGCATGCGATCCAAAAGATATTGGTTAGTGGAATCAATCACTGGCAGAACAGCGACATTGCCGGACTTCAGATGGTTGTGAATAAACGACTCATCCAAAAGTTGAATAGGTTCTGGCAGGCTGTAACCTTTACCTGGCACGGTGAACACATCCACGCCCCAGTCGCGCAGCGTCTGAATATGCTTGTTCACGGCGGCACGGCTCATTCCCAGATGCTCTCCCAGCTGCTCGCCAGAATGGAATTCACCATCAGAGAGCAATGAAATGAGCGTCAGCGGTACGGTGTTATCTTTCACGCAATGGTCTCCACAGCATTCACTTCACCTGTTGTGCCAATAAAGCGAACCTCTGGCTCCAGCCAGACATTAAATTTGCTACCAACCTGCTCGCGAACATAGTGCGCGAGAGCGACGACATCAGCACTGGTCGCCTGATGTTCATTAATTAACACCAGAGCCTGCTGGCGGTGAACGGCGGCACCGCCTATCTGTTTACCTTTTAGCTGACACTGATCGATAAGCCAGCCTGCCGCCAGCTTAACGCTACCATCAGCCTGGGGATAATGTGGGACATGGGGGAAACTAGCCAATAACGCCGTCGCCAGTTCACTGGCAATTACGGGGTTTTTGAAGAAACTGCCGGCATTACCGTTCACTTTCGGATCAGGTAATTTTGAAGTGCGCATCTGGCACACTGCGTCAAACACCTGGCGCGGAGTCACTGATTGTGGCTCGAGACGCGTCAGATCGCCATAACTCAGTACCGGCTGCCACGTTTTTGCCAGACGCAGCCCAAGTGCGACAATCGCGAACCGGTCCTGATACTCATGCTTAAAGATACTGTCGCGGTAGCCGAACGCGCACGCCTGTGCGGTGAGCCTTTTCTGCTCGCCGGTAGCCAGTTCGACACAGTCGACGTACTCGCAGACGCTTTTCAGTTCTACGCCATAAGCACCAATGTTCTGGATCGGAGCTGAACCTGCACAACCTGGGATCAGCGCCAGATTTTCGAGGCCCGGCATGTTGTTTTCCAGCGCATATTGCACCAGGTGATGCCAGTTTTCACCAGCACCGACGTGCAGATGCCACGCGTCAGGTTCTTCGCGGACCGTAATACCTTTTATTCGGTTAATAATGACCGTGCCAGCATAGTCTTCAAGGAACAGGACGTTACTGCCCTCACCCAGAATCAGCACCGGCTGCTCATTTGCAGTCGCCTGCTGCCAGGTTTGCAGAAGTTGTTGGCTATTTTCAATGCAGACAATATTCCGCGCGCAGCGATCGATACCGAAGGTATTCCAGGACTTTAGGGAATGATTCATTAGAGACGCTTTCCTGATACAAAACTGGGCTAGTTTACCGTATCTGTGCGGCGATGGCTTGAGGTATAAACGCAAAAAGGCCATCCTTCCGGATGGCCTCTTCACGCAATTGATGCCTGGCAGTGTCCTACTCTCACATGGGGAGACCCCACACTACCATCG